>JABBAP010000024.1:165074-200999 GCA_018607905.1 Paracoccaceae bacterium
TGCGCTGATTGTGGTGGATGAATACGACATCCCGTTTGAAGCGGAGTTACAGGCCTGTGTGGTGATGACGGTGTTCGCGTCGGTTATTTTGCACGGGATGAGCGCCGCCCCATTGGCGCGGTATTTTGGCAAACGGGGCTAGCGGTGCGCTTATCTTTGGCTGATTATACGCCCGTCAAAAGCACGTAGGCGATGTAAAGGCTGGGGAATGTTCCGAGCACAAATGCTGGTACGCGGATGAAGGAAATGCCTGTGTAATACAGCAGGGCGAATGCGGTGCGCCCAAGTACGATCAGCAATGCGGCGAGTTCAACGCCCGCGCCTGTAAGGCCAGTAAATGCGCCTGCTGCAAGGATCGGGATAATGTAAGCCGTGGACTGCACTTGGTTTTCATAGGCCCGTTGAACCCGCAGCCCGAGGGGGGATTTTTCAATTGCGGGGCGATTTGACGAAAACCCGTAGGCAAATCCTTGGGTCACGTAGGTGAACATGATTTCAAAGCCGACCATCATAAGTGTGAGAAGGCCCATGAGGGTGATTGCGGTGATGAATGACATGACTGATCCTGTTGTTTTGTTGCGTGGCGTTGTAAGTTCGTGGAAAGAGGGTATTCTATCCACATGGAGTGAATACAAAACTATCCAACTGGATAGAATTGTCAAGACCAGAGGAAACTGATGGCGCGCGCGCGAAAAATTGATCCTGAAATGGCCGTTCCTGCGGCGATGGCGTTGTTCTGGCAGCATGGCTATGGCGGGCTGGGGACACGCCAGTTGGAAGAGGAAACCGGTATCACGCGGTTCAGCTTGCAAACCTCCTATGGTGGCAAGATGGCCTTGTTTTTAAAGGCTTTGGATGGATACCTTGAGGCGTTCACGGCGCACGGCGTGCCCGATATGCGCGACGGGGAGTTGGACACGATCGCGAAGTGGTTTGATGCACGAACTGCGCCTGTGATGTTTCCCGAGGTCGCGTGTTTTGGGTGTTTGATGCTGAATTCGATTATCGAGTTTAGCGGGAATAACGCAGATGTGAACACACGGGCCGAGCGGTTTTACGACATGGTGCGCGGTGGATTTTGTGGCGCGCTAACGGCGGCGCAGCAAAAGGGCAACTTGCCCTCAGATTTTGATGTAACGGCCCACGCCGAGATTTGTTTGGGGGTCGCGATTTCGCAAAATGTGATTATTCGCTCCGCTGCTGACAACAAAGCGGGCGCGCGCATGGCTGCTGGAATGGGCGCGGTTGTTCGGGGTTGGGGGCGCTAGCGGCCCTCTGGTCCGTCGTAGTGGCGTTCAACTTTGGCGACGCGTAGCGTGTAGTGTTCGTACCATTTCTGTTTACCCATGTTTTGCGCGTACAGATGCTCGGATACTTGTTTCCAGCCCATCAACGCGGCCTCATCGGCCCAGTAGCTGACGGTGATGCCAAGGCCTTCGCCGTCGCGGGTGGATTCTACGCCGACGTAGCCAGGTTGTTGTGCGGCCAGTTCAACCATTTTGGCCGACATTTGGCCGTAGCCCGTCGTGTCATCGCTCAGTTGAGCGGTGAAGATCACCGCGTAATAGGGCAGATCAGCGGGAAGGGGCGCGAACCGGCTCATGCGCAGATGACCCGCAGGATTGTGCCGTCTTTGCTCATCACAATGTTCAGGCGGTTTTCGTTGTGATCCAGCGTCACGGCCGTGTCTGGGAACATGTAACGCACGGCGGAGGTTTTAAATTTCGATTTGTCGATTGCAGATCGTTTTTGCCCGACAAGCCCTTGGAGTTCATTTGCATTGCAAACATCGGGAACTGCAGGAGCAGTGGGTTTTGCAGGTGTCGGGTCTGTTGGTTCACAGGCAACGCAGGCGAGGAGCGCGAAAGCGGGTAAAAAATGTTTCATGGCTAAATTGGTAAGTGTCTGTGGCGCGGTTTGCAACCCGCCAAAGTGAGACAGCCGCGCGGGTGAGGCACGGCTGTCTGCAAGCTGATGATTGCGCGTTTATTCCGCAGCGATTTTGATAACCGGTTCCATCTGATCGAGCCATTCTTGCGCCAAGTGGCATTTGATCTGCTGGGTGCCAGCAAGATCACGCATCGGCGGCACTTCGGTGTCGCACAGGTTGTTTGGCACGTTTGATTTGTGCAAACAGCGGGTTTGGAACGGGCAGCCTGACGGCGGGTTCATCGCGGACGGGATGTCGCCTTCTAGCACGATCCGCTTTTTCACAATGCTGGTGTCTGCGATTGGAACGGCCGACAACAACGCCTCGGTGTAGGGGTGATAGGGCGGCGAGAAAACTTCCTCTGTTGTGCCCATTTCAACCACATGGCCGAGGTACATCACCATAACGCGATCCGACAGATAGCGAACAATCGACAGATCGTGGGAGATGAACAGCAGCGTTGTTTTTTCATTGCGCTGAATTTCCATCAGAAGATCGGTCACGGCGGCCTGAACGGACACGTCGAGCGCGGAAACGGGTTCATCCGCCACAACGATCTGCGCATTGCCTGCAAAGGCGCGCGCGATGCCGACACGCTGTTTTTGCCCACCAGAAAGCTGGCGCGGCATGCGATCCGCAAAGGCACGCGGCAGTTTCACAAGATCGAGGAGTTCGAGCATGCGGTGACGCCGTTCAGCAGCTGTTTCACCCACCTTAAAGATTTCCAAGGCGCGGATGATTTGGGTGCCGACCGTCATGGACGGGTTCAGCGTATCAAACGGGTTTTGAAAGACCATCTGGATCGAGGAGACGGTTTTTGTGCCCCGCTCGTTGATTGGGATGTCTTGGATTTCGTGGGTGTTGAGTTCCACGGTGCCGTCGGTTGCGACCTCTAGCCCCATCAGAACCTTGGCTAGGGTAGATTTACCACAACCAGATTCCCCAACAATCGCGAGAGTTTCGCTTTCGCGAGCTTCAAAGCTGATGGTTTCATTGGCTTTGACCACCCGCACATCACCGCCGCCAAACAGCGCGTTTGCCGCGACTTCGTAGTATTTTTTAAGGTTGTCGACCTTAAGCACAACTTTGCCGGGTTTGGTTTTTTTGGTGTTGTCACCGCCCGCCACTTTGGCGTTCCAGTCGATTTCTGCAATGCGTAGACACCGGCTTTCGTGGCGATCTCGCCCGCCCCCTGTGACGTCCTCCATCGGAATGACGCCTGAATTACAGCGCCCTTCTGCGAAATAATCGCAGCGCGGGCCAAAATTACATCCCTGTGGACGTTCGTGGGGCAGCGGGAAGTTGCCCGGAATTGCCACCAGCGGGCTGTCGTTTTTATCGGCACCTGGCAGAGGGATCGAACGGAACAGAGCCTGTGTGTAGGGGTGCTGCATTTTGTCGAACACATCCGCAATGGAACCTGTTTCAACCGCTTCACCTGAATACATCACGCAAAGACGATCACAGGTATCTAGGATCAGACCGAGGTTGTGGGAGATGAACAGCATCGAGGTGCCGTATTTTTCGCCCAAGCCTTTGACCATATCAACGATGCCTGCCTCAACCGTCACATCAAGCGCGGTTGTTGGTTCGTCGAGGATCAGCAGGGAGGGTTTAGACATCAGCGCCATCGCGATCACGATGCGCTGTTGCTGCCCACCTGAGAGTTGGTGCGGATAGCTATCCAAGATGCGCTTGGGATCGGGCATTTTCACGTCCGTCACCACATCAAGCGCCAGTTGATAGGCTGCCTCCTTGGAAGCACCCTCGTGGATCATCGGCACTTCCATCAATTGTAGGCCGATTTTCATGGCAGGATTGAGGGAGGCCATGGGCTCTTGATAGATCATCGCGATTTCAGAACCGCGCAAGGCGCGCAATTCATCAGCCGAATAGGTTGCAAGGTCGCGACCTTTGAATTTGATCGTGCCCCCAACAATTGATCCGTTTACGCCCAAATCCTGCATAACGCCAAGCGCCACTGTGGATTTACCGCAACCAGATTCACCCACCAAGCCGACGGCTTCGCCTGGCATAACGGTTGTGGTGAAATCCATCACGGCAGGGATTTCGCCCGCGCGGGTGAAGAAAGAAATCGAGAGGTTTTCGATTTCAAGGATTGGTCCATCGTAGTCCAATTTTGTCATCATATCTCTCCTTAGTCTTTCAGGGATTCTTCGCGCAGGCCATCGGCCAGCAGGTTCAAGCCAAGCACCAGTGACAACAGCGAGAACGCCGGTGTCAGGGCAGGGTGGAGGTAGACGGACAGCAGCTTACGCCCTGTGTTAATCGTCGTGCCCCAATCCGGGCTTTCAGGTGGGAGGCCAAGGCCGAAGAAACCCAAAGTACCAAGAAGGATCGTGGCGTAACCAATGCGTAGACAGAAATCCACGATCAGCGGGCCACGCACGTTTGGCAAGATTTCCCAAAGCATGATGTACCAAGCGCTTTCGCCGCGTGTTTGCGCCGCAGACACATAGTCGCGTGATTTCACGTCCATCGTTAGGCCGCGCATAATACGGAAAATGGTGGGGGAGTTCACAAACACCACAGAGACAAACACCACAAGCACGCCGCCCGGTATGTTGAACAGATCGAGTGAGGCTGGCCAAAAATCAACGAATGTGCCGCGTCCTTGCTCTGAGATCAGAGAGAAGTAGAGCAGGCCACCCACACCCAGAACACCAACGATAAGCGGTGTGCGGATGTGTGGCAAAACGTGATAGCGCGAGTTCAGCAGCACGGTGAGGAACACCAGTGGGAAGATGAAGAACACGGCTGCCATATACGCGGGAATACCCGTTGCGACAATTTCCGGTGTAACCAGCAGGTAGAACAGCAAGATCACAGGGAAGGCGAGGATGAGGTTGGCCAAGAAGGACAAGATCGTATCCAAGCGACCACCGAAGTATCCCGCTGGCAGGCCGAGCGTGATACCGACCACATAGCCAAACAACGTGGCAAGCGGGGCGATGGCAAGAACAACGGCCGAGCCATAAACCGCCTGAGAGAACACATCGCGTGCCAGTGTGTCTCCACCAAGCAGGTAATAGGCGTATTGGCCTTCCTCGGGTGCGCGCAGTGCAGTGCCCGGTACTTTGTTTTTCATACCAGAGACTTGGACCAGCGGGTCATGTGTCGCGATCAGATCGAACACACCTGCATAAAGTGCGGTGAACACCCAAAAGGTGACCAGCGCAAAGCCGATCATGCCCACGGTGGAATCAAAGATACGACCATAGAGGCCAAGGTTACGTTTGAAGGTGATGGACAGACCAAAGGTCAGCGCCATCGTGATCCAAACAGGAAGGAATTGGGTGAAGATGCGACCCAAAATTTCAAGAGTTGTTAGCGGTTCCATGTCTGATCCCCCTTAAGAAATACGGATGCGAGGGTTCAAGTAGACATAGCCGATATCAGATATCAGTTGGGTCAACAGAACGATCACAACGGAAATGACAGAGACACCTAAAAGCACATCAATGTCGTTGTTACTTGCGGATTGAACAAGGAGCCAGCCAAAGCCTTTGTAGTTAAACAAAGTCTCGGTTATGACCACGCCCGTCAGCAAGTAGGGGATTTGCAGAATGATAACCGTGAAAGGGGCAATCAGCGCATTTCGCAATGCGTGTTTCATCACGATGTTTTTGAATGACACCCCCTTTAGGCGCGCCGTTCGAATGTATTGCGCCGTCATCACCTCGGTCATAGAGGCCCGTGTCATGCGGGCGATATAGCCGATGGAAAACAGTGCGATTGTTAGGACAGGAAGGAGGAAGTTTTCAAGACTTGCATCATTCATTGCCGAGGTCGCGGATCCTTTGAGCCATTTGAGGTTCACAGCCGAGGAGGCGAAAATTGCGATTAGGACAACACCAGAAACGTATTCAGGCGTTGCCGAGGTGACAATCGAGAAGGTGGATAAGGTACGATCGGTTTTCGATCCCTCGCGCATCCCTGCAAGCACGCCGATCAACAGCGCGGTTGGAATAGTAAGGATCAAAGCCCACATCATGAGGAACCCCGTCAGAGTGAGGCCGCGCCACATAATAACGCCTGCATCCTCTTTTGCGCGGGTTGAAAAGCCCCATTTCCCTTGCAAAACGCCACAAAACTTAGGCGCATCTGCAACAGGTGTGCCACCTGTGGCGCACCGCGCGCGCGTCGTACCATCAGCGCCGTCAATGACATATCCAGGAACCACCCCGAGCCATTCGCCGTATTTTACCAACATTGGCCGTGTGTAACCGCGACTGGTAAGCCACGAGGAAACGTCTCTGTCCGACATGCGGAAGTTGCCCTGCGTCTTGGCCAGCTTTTCGAGGTTTGGATACAGGTTTGTCAGAAAGAAAACGACAAATGTGAGGCATAATGCTGTGAGCAGCATCACGCCGAGGCGGCGAAGAAGAAATAGTCCCATGGGGTTCCCGTTGTTTTGCGACAGACCTATTAGGCGATCTGTTCATTTTGCAGCGAGTTTGCCAGCAGCGGCAAATGCCTAGAGTTTAGACAAAAAGGGCCGCACCTGATGGTGCGGCCCTTTTTTTATTCGTTAATTAGGCTTTCCATGCCCATTTATAAACCTGTGGCAGATACGCGATGTGCATATCAATGCCAACCATGTCTGGTTTATGGTGGCGCGTCACTGTGCGCCAATATGGCTGAATGGTAACGCCTTCTTCGATCATGATGCCCTGAATTTTGGTCATCACTGCACGACGTTTGTCCGCATCAGCGATAGAGTTCGCTTCTGAGAGCAGGCTGTCAAATTCAGCGTTTGCAAAACCAGATTCGTTCCATGCTTCACCAGAGCGGTAAGCCAAAGCCAAAACCTGTGTGCCAAGTGGGCGGTGGTTCCAGTTTGTGGAGGAGAACGGGTATTTTACCCAGTCATTCCAGAAGGTTGAGCCAGGCAGAACGGTCCGCTTAACTTTCATGCCAGCGGCGCGCATTTGTGCAGCCACGGAGTCAGTTGTCGCTTTGCGCCAGTCATCATCGATGGAGTGCAGCTCGTGCTCGTAATCCAACATGCCCGCTTCTTCGGCCAATGCTTTTGCTTTAGCAGGGTCGTATGGCAGACGTGTTACGTTTGGATCATGCTCTGGGTGGACAGGGCCAACGTGGCAGTTGTCCGCAGGGATGCCCTGACCGTTCACACCAAGTTCAAGAACAACAGCGTTGTCTACAGCCATCGCGATGGCCTGACGCATGCGTTTGTCTTTGTAGGCTTCGTGTGTTTGGTTCGGGCGTACAACAACTGTCGCGCCAGAAACAACATCGGACTGTGTCAGGCCGAGACCTGTCATGATGTCGATGAACTCGCCAACAGACTCCCAGTTTGCATCGATTTCGTCAGCGTCGAATGCCGCAACAAATGCAGCTGCATCTGTGCCGTAGTCAACGAATTCGATCCGGTCAGCGTAACCGCCTTTGCCAGCAGCATAACCCCACCATTCAAAACCTTCGTTGCGTTTGATCGCAGCTTTCACGCCAACTTCCAAACCATCTGGAAGCATGTAGCCTGTACCAACGGCGGTACCGAGCATGTCTTCTGGGTTGTGAGAGGAGTGAACGATCGCGGCTGGGTAATCAGCCATGCCTGGGATGATAGTGATATCCGGTGCTGGCAATTTCAGCTTCACTGTGTGGCTGTCCACAACTGTGATTGCGCCGTCGAGTGCGGTGTTTGTTTCTGGGTTAATCATCGCTGCCATACGGCCCGCCATGGAGTTACCTTCAACGTCTTTTTCACACCAGCCTGTGATGTTGCGTGCAACATCTTCGGCAGTGAAATCGTCGCCATTGTTCCACTTTACGCCTTTACGAACGTGCAGAGTATATTCTGTCGCGTCCTCGTTGGCTTCCCATGACTCCAGCAACATTGGCTCAAACGAACCATCGGAGTTGTATTCGACGAGATACTCCAGCCAACCCGCTGTGAATGTCGCGATTTGTGTCCAGTCGTAGGTGCGCGGATCTTTGAGTGAGCGCACTTCCATTTGCATACGGATCGTGCCGCCCATTTTGGCGTGCGCTGCTGCGTCTGCTTTGGTCGCGCCGATAAGCGCGTAAGCAGCAGTAGATGTTAGGCCCAGTGCCGTTGTGCGTGCCAAAAACTCGCGGCGGGACAATTCACCCGATGCGTGTTCCTTGGCGTACATTTCTGCCGCTGGATGCGTGTTGGTTGGTGTCGTGGTCATACTTTTCTCCCTGAAAGACCAAAAATCGTATTCAGATGAACATAGCGCGGTCTGGCTTGCAACCCCTTGGGCCAGAGCGGCCCATTGTGTTCACTGGCACATTTTTATGGTTTGGATGATTTGTTCACCCGTTTTTCTGTGCCTTACTAGAAGGCGTTGGATGCGCTGACATTGGCTGAACGTTAGCGACATATACTGTCGTTTTTGCGACAGGGTGTATATTAAGAAGTCGGGTTTAGGTGAGTTGAGTTCACGTAAACGTCAGAATATTGCGGCACTGCAGGGGACAAAAACGACGAAAAACCAATAGGTTTCGCGTCACTTTTGAACCGTTTGGCGAAATTCTTTGGGCGTTTGGCCCTGTTTGGCCGAAAACAAACGGGTGAAATACGCAGCCGAGGAAAACCCGAGGTGGCTGCTGATTTCGAGGATTTTATGGTCCGTGTTGGACAGCATCATGCGGGCCTCGGCGAGCACACGTTCTTGGATCAAACGAGACGCGGATTTGCCGTTCACCTGTTGGCAAACACGGGTCAGATGCGTGGGGGTCACGCCCAGTTCCTTGGCGTATTCCGCGAGCGTACGCCCCGTGCGATATTCCTTTTCGAGAATATTCACAAAGCTCTCCATCAGGCGCTGGGCGGCCGATGTTTTGGGTTCTTTGAAATGTTTATGCGCCATGCGCGCGACGTTGATCGCCAGCAAACCAACAAGGTATTCTACCGACAGATTGCGCCCGATGCTGGTGGTGTTAAACTCTGCAAACACCCGATCAAAGCGCAGCGCGATCTGTTTTTGATCCATCAAATTCAGGATCGGCAAGAACACATTTTGCGTCGGCAGGGCGATGGGCACATCAGGATCGAGCGTGACCACAACGCCAAACACGTTTGACGACAATTCAAGCTGGTGTGGCACGTCGTGGGGGATGAAAATGACGGTGTTTGGCCCAAAAGAACGGGTGACACCGTTGATCATGCAACGCCCGTTGCCTTTGGACACCCAGAAGAATTTGTTCAATCCGTTACAGCTGTCGAGGCGCAGTTCAGGATGGCTGGAGCGCAGGGTCCCCGCCAAGGAGCCGACATAGACCCGTTGTTCGGAATCTGGGATCAACGAAGGGGTCAACGGCTCGATTGCATCATCCATTTGGGTTTCCTTATGCGCAGCGCAGAGTGAAAGGTCTTTGGCAGTAAGCGCCTACTAAAGATCAAATTGGCGGCGTTTTCAAGAAAAGGTTGAGGCTATTTTAAGAAGGTCGCGTTCTGAGACGTCTTTTGCGGGGTCGATTTGTTGCCAATTTGCCATTTTTGAGCGGAACCACGTGCGCTGGCGTTTGGCGTATTGGCGGGTTTGGGCCTTGGCGTTGGTGATGGCGGTATCGAGGTCTAACTCGTTGTTAAGATAGGCGACCAATTCGCGAGCGCCGATGGCTTGGGCTGAGGGGAGCGTCGCATCCCAGCCGTCTGTGATGTAATTGCGGACTTCATCGAGTGCGCCGTGATCCATCATTAAATCAAAGCGGCGTTCAATGCGTTCGGCGAGCCAGTCGCGATCTGAGTTGAGCACGATTTTGGCGCAGGTTGCTGGATCAACAAGCGGTGGCGGTGTTTCGGCGTGCCAAGTGCTGAGGCCCTTGCCAGTGGCGCGCAACACCTCCCAAGCGCGTTGCAGACGGGCGGGGTTGTTTTGATCGAGCGTGGCAAGGGTTTCTGGATCGTCGGTTTGAAGGTCGGTTATAAAGCCGTCTTTGCCGATGTTGAGGCGAATGTCATCGCCTTGTGCGCGGATATCGGCGGGGATTTCAGGGATCGCGGCCAAGCCTTTGGTTAGTGCGGTGAAGTAAAGGCCCGTGCCGCCGATGATGATGGGGCGTTTATCGGTAGTTCGCAAAACTGATTGTACGTCGCGCAACCAGTGACCTGCCGAATAGGGCGTGTGTTTGCCTATGTGCGCATACAGATGATGTGGCGCTTGGGCCTGTTCCTCGCTGTCAGGGCAGGCGGACAGCACAGACCAGCAATCATACACTTGCAGGGCATCCGCGTTGATAATACAGCCGTCAAATTGGTGTGCCAACCGCAAAGCCAGTGCAGATTTGCCCGACGCGGTGGGGCCAGCAATTAGGATTGGTGAAGTGTTTTGTGTCATTTGGTCTGTGATTATCTGCTGCGGGAGGGTTTGTTAAGGGCAAGCGGCGTAATTTGCCATTGAAACGGAGCGGGATTTCCGACAGTTTGCCGCGAAGCAATCATTTTAAGGAATCGCGCATGTCCACTGACGGCCAAGACGCTTTGAAACCGGCCTATAAACGGGTCATGTTGAAGATTTCTGGCGAAGCGTTGATGGGCGATCAAGGGTTCGGATTACATCCCCCCACTGTCGAGCGCATTGCGGCTGAAATCAAAACAGTACACGATTTGGGTGTTGAGATTTGCCTCGTTATTGGCGGCGGCAACATCTTTCGCGGCTTGCAAGGCAGCGCGCAGGGCATGGAACGCACCACTGCGGATTACATGGGGATGCTGGCCACAGTGATGAACGCGCTGGCGATGCAGGGTGCGCTGGAAAGCCTGAAAATCCACACGCGGGTTATTTCTGCCATTCCGATGGATCAAGTATGTGAGCCCTATATTCGCCGTCGCGCGGTGCGCCACCTAGAAAAGAAACGGGTGTGTATTTTTGCGGCGGGTACGGGCAATCCGTATTTCACCACCGATACTGCGGCGACGTTGCGCGCCAATGAGATGTCTTGCGAGGCGATCTTTAAAGGCACGCAGGTTGACGGAATTTACGACAAAGACCCGAACGCCCACGATGACGCGGTGCGCTATGATACGGTGTCCTACGACGAAGTGTTGCAGAAGAATTTGAAGGTTATGGATGCCAGTGCGATCGCCTTGGCCCGTGACAATAACAAACCGATTGTTGTGTTTTCCCTAGACGAGCCAGGCGGCTTTGCAGGAATTTTGCGCGGCGAGGGGACTTATACTAAGGTAGGGTAAACCCTATTTAGGAATAACTGAGGGTGGGAAACCTGCCCCGAGGGAGTTGAGAACATGGCTGACGATTTAGAAATTGATGTAGATGATCTGCAACGTCGTATGGACGGCGCGCTGGCGTCTTTGCGAACTGATTTTGCGTCTTTGCGCACGGGCCGCGCCTCTGCGTCCATTTTGGACACGGTTATGGTGGATGCTTACGGCAGCAAAATGCCGTTGAACCAATGTGGCACGGTAAACGTGCCAGAGCCGCGCATGATTACCGTCACGGTGTGGGACAAAGATTTGATCGGCGCTGTGGACAAAGCGATCCGCAATTCTGGGCTTGGGATCAATCCTGTGGGGGATGGCATGACCATTCGCCTGCCTATTCCCGAACTGAACGAAGAACGCCGCCAAGATCTTGCGAAAGTGGCTGGTGGCTATGCTGAAAATGCGCGTGTTGCGGTGCGCAATGTGCGCAGAGACGGCATGGACCAGATTAAAAAGGCGAAAGCCGCTGGGATGGGCGAAGACGATCAGAAAATCTGGTCTGATGAAATTCAAACCATGACAGACGCTGCAATCGCAAATGTTGATAAGTCGGTAGAGGCAAAGCAAGAAGAAATCATGCAGGTATAAGTCGGATTAACCGGCACTGTTGAGTAGGGTAGAAAACAGGCAAATGGCGCAGAAACTAGAACAAGCAAATGCAGACCACGTTGCGATCATCATGGATGGCAACGGGCGCTGGGCGACCTCGCGCGGGTTGGAGCGGCTGAAAGGCCATGTCAAAGGTGTGGACCGTGTGCGCGATGTAATTCGCGCCGCGCCTGATTTTGGCGTTGATTGCCTGACGGTATTCGCGTTTTCCACGGAAAACTGGAAACGCACAGAACGCGAAGTGACCGGGTTGATGAACCTGTTCAAACGCTACATTCGCGGTGAAGCGGCCACATTGGACGAGGACAACGTGCGGGTTCGTTTTATCGGGGATCGCACGCCGCTGGATAAAAAGCTAAACTCGCTGATGTCCGAGTTGGAAGTGCTGACGGTGAAGAACACCGGCCTAAAGCTGACGATTGCGCTGAATTACGGGGGGCGCGATGAGATTACCCGCGCTGTGGCTCGGATCACCAAAGCCGCGAACATGGGCATGATCAAGCCTGAAGATATCAGCGAACACATGATCGGTAACTTTTTGGACACGGCAGATTTGCCTGATCCTGATCTGATTATTCGCACCTCGGGTGAATACCGCACATCGAACTTCCTGCCGTGGCAGGCGTGTTACGCGGAATATGTGTTTACCGATACCGCTTGGCCAGATTTCACGGTGCCTGAACTGGTGAAAATCCTGACGCAGTTTCGTGAGCGGGATCGCCGCTTTGGCGCGGTTGCGTCGCAATGAGTAAAGGCGCGGATTTCTCTGATCTGATGCCGCGCATTTTGTCTGCGGTTGTGCTGGTTTTGCTTGGGCTTGGGTGCATGTGGGTTGGCGGCGATGCGTTTGGCGTGTTGCTGATTGTTGCGGCGGGCCTCATGGCATGGGAAACCAGCCGAATG
Source organism: Paracoccaceae bacterium (assembly GCA_018607905.1). Classification (GTDB taxonomy): domain Bacteria; phylum Pseudomonadota; class Alphaproteobacteria; order Rhodobacterales; family Rhodobacteraceae; genus Amylibacter. The sequence goes on from JABBAP010000024.1 coordinate 177,752, forward strand.
CACTCGGATGCGTTGATCGTGCATTATGCCTATGGGTTGGTGATTGCCGCCGTGGTTTTATCGGCGATGTTTTTAAGCGCGTTTTGGTCGGGTGTTTTGGTGGCGATTGCAATTGGCGCCGCATTTATGGGGCATCACACGCGCGCGCCTGTGATTTACGCGACTGTGGCGATCATTCTGGCCTGTACCACATTGTTTTTCCTGCGCAATCAGTTTGGTTTCGGCTGGACGCTTTGGCTGGTTGTGGTTGTGGCCGCCAGTGATATCGGCGGATATTTCGCGGGTAAGATGATTGGCGGGCCAAAGATATTGCCTGCGATTAGTCCCAAGAAAACATGGTCGGGCACGCTTGGCGGCTGGGCCTTGGCTGGTGTGGTTGGATTTATCGCGGTGCAGATGGGTCTTGGTGGGTATGGGTTGATTGTGCTGTCGGTTTTGATGGCGATTGCCGCACAGATCGGTGACCTGCTGGAAAGCCTGATGAAACGCAAAGCGGGTGTCAAAGACAGCAGTAATTTGATCCCAGGGCATGGCGGTTTGTTGGATCGTTTTGACGGGATGATGGGGGCGGGTGTCGCGCTGGGCCTTGTTCTTGCGCTGGGCGGAGCTGGCGTTCTGGGAATGGTGTAATGCGGCGGGTCTCGGTGTTTGGATCCACGGGATCGGTGGGGCAAAACACGATAGATTTGATTGCACGCCGCCCCGATGATTTTCAAGTTATAGCGTTAAGTGGCGGCGGCAATGTGGCGTTGTTGGCGCAGCAGGCCATTGCGTTGCGTGCAGAAATTGCCGTTGTGGCGCAAGATGCGTTGCTGACTGATTTGCAAGATGCGTTGGCGGGTTCCGATGTAAAGGCCGCGGCTGGGCGATCTGCGTTGCTGGACGCCGCGATGATGCCTGTGGATTGGGCCATGTCGGCGGTTGTTGGTTTTGCTGGCTTGGAAATCAGCCTAGCGATTGCGCAAGTGTCCAAAACCCTGGCGTTGGCAAACAAAGAAAGTTTGGTCTGTGGTGGTGCGTTGGTGCAACGTGCCTGTGCTAAATCGGGTGCGGTGTTGCTGCCTGTGGACAGCGAACATTCCGCGATTTTTCAGTGTATTGGTGGTGCGGACAAAGCGGTGGAGCGGATTATCCTGACAGCATCGGGCGGGCCGTTTTTGAACGCGTCGATGAAAACAATGGAAAACGCGACGCCAGAACAAGCGGTTGCGCACCCGAACTGGGATATGGGGCAGCGCATTTCGATCGACAGCGCGTCGATGTTTAACAAAGCCATGGAAGTGCTGGAAACGCACGTGCTTTTTGACGTGACGCCAGACCAGATTGAGGTGATTGTGCACCCCCAATCCATCATCCATTCTATGGTCGGATTTGTGGACGGGGCGATCATGGCGCACCTTGGGCCACCTGATATGCGCGCGCCGATTGGCTTTGCCTTAAATTGGCCAGAAAGGGCTGATTTACCCGTCGAACGGCTGGATTTTACCACGCTCGGCGGTTTGACGTTTCAGCAGCCAAACTTAGATCAATTTCCATCGCTGGCACTGGCCCAGCAAACGATGGAAATGGGCGGTTTGGCGGGCGCTGCGTTTAACGGCGCAAAAGAGGCGGCACTGGATTTGTTTCTGGCGCGTGACATTGGGTTTTTGGATATGGCGCGGGTGGTTCGCGCGGTTCTTGGCCAAATTGACGCTGCAAAAAATGGTGATGTGACACTGGACGCTGTGATTGCTATGGACGCGACAGCACGCAAGATTTCGGCGCAAGCCGCGAAAGAAGGGTTTTCCTAAATGTTCGACTTTTTGGCCTATATTCCGTACATCGGCGGACCGCTGACGTTTATCGTCCCGTTCGTCATTGTGCTGAGCATCGTGATTTTTATCCACGAATACGGCCATTACATCGTTGGGCGTTGGTGTGGCATTCACGCCGAAGCGTTTTCGATGGGGTTTGGCCCCGTTATCAAATCTTGGGTCGATAAACGCGGCACGGTTTGGCAGATTTCGCTGCTGCCCCTTGGCGGCTATGTAAAGTTTTTGGGCGATGCGAACGCATCTAGTGGCGGCGCGGATCACGAAGCAATTGCGGCCATGCCCGAAGAATTGCGCGCGCGCACGTTGGAAAAAGCACCGCTTTGGAAACGCGCGTTGACCGTTTTTGCAGGGCCTGGGATTAACTTTCTGGCGTCACTGGTGATTTACACGGGCATTATGCTGTATTCAGGTGTGCCGACGGGTGATCAGGTTGTTGGCAAAGTGAACCAGCTGACAGGCGTGACCAATGATCTGCAAGAGGGGGATCGATTGGTTTCCATTGACGGGATCGCGATTGTCACAAATGACGATTACAAAAAGTTGCAAGTGCGCGAAGATACCGGCCTGCAAAGCACATATTTGGTTGAGCGGGACGGGCAACGCATTGAAGTGCAGGGGCCTTATCCGTATTTGGCCGCTGTTGGCGGTGTGACCGCGGCATCCCCTGCGGCGCGTGCCGGAGTTAAAGAGGGCGATATTCTTTTGAGCGTTGGCGGTGCGCCGATCAGTTCGTTCACGCAATTGCGTGACCTGATTGTTGCCGCATCCGAGGAACGTGTGCCGTTGCTGGTGCAGCGTGGCGACGCGCAAGTTGAACTGACAATTCGCCCTAGAAAATCGGTTTACCGCGATAAAAGCGGCGAGCTGAAAGAAAAAGTGCAGATCGGTGTTTGGTCTTATGGCGCGTTTGAACCTGAATTGCGCAGCGTTGGCCTCTTTGAGGCCGTTCAGATCGCGGGACGTGCGGTTTGGGGGATTGCTGAGATTACCTGGCAGACAATTTCCAAGCTGGTTAGCGGCGCGATTTCACCCAAAAATCTGAACGGGCCGCTGGGGATCGCAGTGGCGTCTGGCGATACCGCATCAAAAGGCGTGTTGGAGTTGATCGAGTTTGTCGCCTATATTTCGACCGCGATTGGCCTGATGAACTTGTTGCCGATCCCAATTCTGGATGGCGGGCATTTGGTGATTTACGCCTATCAAGCGGTGTTTAAACGCCCTCCGAACGAGAAATTTTTGGGCTATGTTATGCTTGCAGGATTCTGTCTTTTGATCTCGTTAATGCTCTATGCCACGTTCTATGATGGCATCCGATTAACTGGGTAGACAGTTTACTAAACAAATATGGATTATGCGTCTTTGAATCCGCTACGGGTTCCATTAGAAAGAGCCCAACCATAAACGTTAATATAATTGATGCCTGGGGGGCTAGGTCACAATGAATACTCCGCAAACTGTCTTGCGTGTTCTCCGTAAACTTGGACAAAGCTGTGCTGTTGTTGCTTTTGCAGCGATACTCTCACCTGTTTCGAGTGTTATTTTCCTAGAGAATTCAGCCGCTTATGCCCAAGCAACCGCGCGCTTTAGCCGTGTTGATGTTTCGGGAAATCAGCGCATTGCATCTGATACGGTCCGCGCAATTGCTGGAATTTCGGCAGGAACGCGGGTCACACCTGGCCAAATCAACAACGCTGTACAGAATCTGTCTGATTCCGGTTTGTTCGAATCTGTTGATGTGCGCCCCGAACGTGGCCGCCTCGTGATCGAGGTTGCGGAATACCCGACGATCAATGAAATCTCGATTGAGGGCAACAAACGCCTGAAAGACGAGGATCTTGTGAGCCTTGTTGGATCTGTTCCACGGCGTGCCTACTCCCCGTTGCAAGCCGAAGCAGATACGCTGGCGATCACAAACGCCTATGCGGCTGCGGGTCGTTTGGCCGCGCGGGTTGAGCCAAAAATTATTCGTCGATCCGACAATCGCGTCGATCTGGTATTTGAAGTGCGCGAAGGCCGTGTGGTTGAAGTGAACCGCATCAGCTTTACGGGCAACCGCAAGTATTCGGATCGTCGTTTGCGCCGCACAATTGAGTCTAAGCAAGCGGGCCTGTTCCGTGCGCTGGTGCGCCGCGATACGTTCATTCCTGAGCGGTTGGAATTCGACAAAGAGAAACTGCGGAATTTCTATCTTAAACGCGGCTACATTGACGCAAATGTTCTGTCAGGTTCTGCTGATTTCGCGCGGGAACGCAATTCATTCGGCGTGAATTTCCAAGTGCAAGAAGGCCAGCAATACACCTTTGGGGAGCTGTCGATTTCGAGCCCAGAAGCTGAAGTGAATGTGGACAATTACAACAAGGCGCTGAAAATTAAATCGGGGCGGGTTTATAACCCTGAATTGGTGAACACAACTTTGGAGCGGATGGACGTTATTGCCGCAAACGAAGGCCTGCCGTTTGTACAAGCGCAACCCCGTGTGACCCGTAATGATGATACGCGCACTTTGGATATAGAGTTTGAATTGATCCGTGGCCGCAAGCTGTTCATTGAGCGCATCGACATCGAGGGCAATAGTGACACGCTTGATCGGGTTATTCGCCGCGAGTTCGAGAGCATCGAAGGCGACCCGTTCAATGCGCGTAAAGTGCAGCAGGCGGCGGATCGTATCCGTGCGCTAGATTTGTTTGCCAATGTAGATGTGCAAACCCGCGAAGGCTCTGGCCCTGATCAAGTTGTGATCGACGTAAATGTCGAAGAGCAGCCAACGGGTACTTTGGGCTTTGGTCTGGGTTTTGGGACCGATAGCGGGCTTTCTGGCAACGTCACACTGACCGAGAATAACTTTTTGGGTCGGGGACAAACAGTTGGCATCACGCTGAGCACCACGTCGGACAACCGAGAGGTGTCGCTTAACTTTATCGAGCCAAAGCTGTTTGATCGTGACCTCGCACTGGGACTAGATTTTAGCTACCGCACCAGCGACAACAGCCAGACGCGGTTCAACACGACGCGTGTTGCGTTTCTGCCAAGTTTGACCTTCCCAATCGGTGAATCATCGCGGTTGCGCACGTCTTTGGTGCTGGCGAGCGATGAAGTTGTTGCAGACGCGCTTTCCTCGCCCTTGACCAAAGCGGAAAATGGTACGCGCACAACTGTCGGGATTGGCTTGGGCTATGTGTATGACCGTCGGAACTCTCCGATTGATCCAACGGCTGGCTTCATCTTTAATTTTGATCAAACCCTTGCTGGATTGGCTGGCGACAACAAATATTACAAAGCGGTCGCAAACGCCAAAGGGTACCGCAGTCTTTTCAACGAAGAAGTTGTTCTTTCGGCAGAGTTTGAAGGCGGCTTTCTGCAAAGTTTTGGTGGCGGAACGACCAGTATTATCGACCGGTTCCAATTGGGCGGAAACACCTTGCGTGGTTTCAAATCCTTCGGGATCGGCCCGCGTGTTGTTGATCCTGACCCTGCAAACCCGGGTAAAAACTATGACGAAGCATTGGGCGGTAATTTTTATGCCTTGGCCCGATTTGAAGCAAGTTTCCCGATCGGTCTGCCAGAAGAATACGGCGTTTTCGGTGGGTTGTTCTTTGATGTAGGCTCGGTGTGGGGCTTGGATCGCACAACAGCAACCATTGGTGCTAACACGGTGAACGCAAGCTCGGCTAATTTTGATGTTCGCTCTTCGGTTGGTGTTTCGCTGTTTTGGGACACGGCACTTGGGCCACTTCGGTTCAACTTTGCCAAACCTTTGCAGTACAACAAATTGACCGACGCAACCGAGACGTTCAACTTTACCATCGACACACGTTTTTAAGCCGATGAAACAGGGTGCTCGCATTGTTTTGGGGGCTTTGATCGGGATGGCGTGCGCAGCGTCATCTTTGAACGCGCAAGCGATTGAAAAATACCCTGTTTTCAAAGACACGCCGTTGGTTGTGAGCGTGAATCGTGAAGGTTTGATCCAAGGATCGGAGTTTGGCAAAGCGTTGATAAATTCGCTGTCAGAACAGCAATCTGCCTTGGTTCTGGAAAACGAGACATTCGCAAAAGACCTGGAGCGCGAAGAGCTGGAACTGACGGAATTGCGCAAAACGCTTTCGGCAGAAGAGTTTGGACCCTTGGCCGAAGCTTTTGATGTGAAAGTCAAAGAAGTGCGGCGCGTTCAGGACGAAAAAACCGTGGCGCTGGCCAAATCCCTAGAGGCCGCGCGATTTCGGTTTTTCCGACAGGCGGAACGGTTGATCGGCCAGTTGATGCAAGACAACGGCATCGTGTTTGTGCTGGATGAAGGCGCGGTTTGGCTGAGCCGAGGCGGAGATGTTACAAATCTTGTCATTGAACGGCTGGATGCTGCTTATGCGTCGGGGCAGTTGGCGCTGGAATAAAGCGCTCTGGTAAAGTCCTGACTTGAACGAAAGCCAACGGGTTGGTAGGCACGTTTGAATGACTAATCAAAGACTAGGGACGTATTATGGCAGAGGCTGAAATTGACGGTGCATTAAAGAGCGCGGATATCCAAGAAATCAAACGGATGATCCCGCACCGTTACCCCTTTCTTTTGATTGACCGTGTCCGTGAAATTGACCTGAACAAAAGCGCCGTTGGCATCAAAAATGTGACGATCAACGAGCCGCATTTTCAGGGCCATTTTCCAGAACACCCGATTATGCCTGGCGTGACCATCGTCGAAGCGATGGCGCAAACTGCCGCCGTTTTGGTGGTGATGACGCTTGATATGATCGACAATGATATGGTGGTTTATTTTCTGTCCATCGACAAATGTAAGTTTCGCCATCCCGTGACACCGGGTGATCAACTGGAGCTGCACGTGAAGGTGATCCGGGGGCGTGGTAAGTTGTGGCGGTTCTCGGGCGAAGGCATTGTTGACGGCAAAGTTGTCGCCGAAGCCGAGTTTACGGCCATGATGGTTCCACCAGAGGATCAGTAATATGTCTGTGCATGAAACTGCTGAAATTCACCGCTTGGCCATTGTCGAAGACGGTGCGGTTATTGGGGCGAACTGTAAAATCGGTGCGTTCAGTGTTGTTGGCCCCGAGGTAACCTTGGGGGACGGCGTTGAGTTGAAATCTCATGTTGCCGTGGCGGGCTGGACAACTGTGGGCGATGGAACGGTCATTTTCCCGTTTGCGAGCATTGGTCATGCGCCTCAAGATCTGAAGTTTGGCGGCGAACGCACCAAGCTGGAGATCGGCAAGCGAAACAGTATCCGCGAACACGTCACGATGAACCCCGGCACCGAGGGTGGCGGCGGGTTGACGAAAGTTGGCGACGACGGATTGTACATGATGAGCTCGCATATTGGGCATGACTGCATCGTTGGTGATCGCGTTATTTTGGCCAATAACGTCAGCGTTGGCGGGCATTGCGTTATCGAAGATCATGTCATTCTCGGCGCGCTCTCTGGTGTGCATCAGTTCTGTCGTATCGGGCGCGGCGCGATGATTGGCGGTTTGACCGCTGTGGTTGCCGATGTCATTCCCTACGGGACGGTTTTGGGGGAACGTGCCAGCCTTGAGGGGTTGAATCTTGTTGGGTTGAAACGACGTGGCACCGAAAAGAACGAGATCAACGGCCTGCGCTCTGCGTTTAAGTTGTTGTTTAACGGCACGGGTTCCTTGCGTGAACGTGCGGCCAGCATGCAGATGGAATATGCGTCGAATGCGCTGGTTCAAGATGTGACTGATTTCATCCTCGCGGACAGCAGTCGTCATCTTACCACCCCGAAAGGGAGCTAATTCGGCATGGGCGCGGTTTTGGGAACGGACCCGCTGGCGATTGTTGCTGGTGATGGGGATTTACCAAAGCTGCTGGCCGAGGAATGCACACGCACTGGGCGCAAGCATGTTGTGGTGTTGTTTGCAGGGTTCTCCCCAGATTGGGTTGGAGATCGCGCGGTGATTTTTGCTGAATTTGAAAAACCTGCGCGGTTGTTCAAGGCCTTGAAAAAAGGCGGCTTTCAAAACATCACTTTTGCGGGCGCGATGCAACGCCCGCAACTAAGTTGGCTGAAATTTGATCTGAAATTCTGGCGTCTTGCGCCCAAATTGCTGCCTGCGATGAAGTCGGGTGATGATGTTACGTTGCGAACAATCACGGCAATGTTCGAGTCTGAGGGCATGCAAATTATTGGCGCGCATGATGTGCTCGAAAGCTTGCTGGCACCTGCGGGCATTCAAACGATTGCAAAGTTGAGCAAAGCCGATTGGGTGGATATCAAAAAAGGTTTGGATATCGCGCAAGCCTCTGGTCGGATGGACGTGGGGCAGGGCGCGGTTGTGGCGCAGGGCATTTGTTTGGGTGTCGAGAGCATTCAGGGCACCGATGCGATGCTGGGTTTTGTAGCTGAAACGCGGATGCCATTTCGGCTCGATGCAAAGGGCGCGAAAGGGGTTTTGTGCAAGGTGCCAAAACCCGGCCAAGATTGGCGCGTTGATTTACCAAGTATCGGAGCGGCCACGATGGTTGAGGCGTGGAAGGCTGGATTGGCAGGTGTTGCTGTGCAAGCGGGCGGTGTTTTGGTGCTGGGACTGGACGAAACGATTGCCAAAGCAGATGAGCTGGGTTTGTTTCTGGTAGGTGTAGCGCGCGATGACGAGATAGCGAAATGAAGGTATTTATTATAGCAGGCGAGCCCTCTGGCGATAAACTCGGTGGCGCTTTGATGGCGGGGCTGTCATCGCTTGGGCCCGTGGAATTTCAAGGTGTTGGCGGTGGATCCATGCAGGAACAGGGGCTGAAATCCGTGTTCGATATGACCGATCTGACGGTGATGGGTCTGCTTGAGGTTTTGCCCCGTATTCCGAAAATATTGCGACGGATCAAACAGACTGTTGCTGCGGCAGAGGCGTTTGCGCCCGATGTGCTGATCACAATTGATAGCCCGGATTTTTGCCTGCGTGTTGCCAGCAAACTGAAAGAAACGAACCCGAATTTGAAGGTCGTGCATTACGTCGCGCCCAGCGTTTGGGGATGGCGGCCAGAACGGGCGCAAAAGATGGCGAAATCTGTGGATCACGTGCTGGCGTTGCTGCCGTTTGAGCCGCCTTACATGACGGCTGTTGGGATGAGCTGTGATTTTGTCGGGCATCCGTTGGTTGCCGAACCTGTACCGACCGAGGCCGAGATGGACGCGTTGGCCGAAGAGCTGGGATTGCGCCGCGACCTGCCGATTGTGTGTTTACTGCCTGGATCACGCAAGGGCGAAGTGGCGCGAATGGGGCCTGTTTTGCGCTGGTCAATCACGAAAACTGCGCAAACTGTTGCAGGGGTGCAAATTCTGTTGCCAGCTGCTGGTGCGGTTGTGGACCAAGTGAAAAAGATGGTCGAGCCTTGGCCGCTGCGCACCTACATCCTTGATCCAACTGGATTTTCGACGGCTGAGGCTGAACACCGAAAACGCACGGCGTTTCATCTGAGCACGGTTGCTTTGGCGGCAAGCGGGACTGTTTCGCTGGAATTGGCTGCGGCGGATTGCCCGATGATTGTGGGATACAAAGCGAATTACCTGACCACGCGGATGGTGAAAAAGCTGGCGCAAATTGATACGGTAAACCTGATCAATATCGTGACGGACACCCGTGTGATCCCTGAGTATTTGTTTGAAAACTGCACGGTTGAAAAGATTGGCCCTGCATTGCTGTCCCTGCTAACGGATGAGGCGGCGCACGCTGAACAGCGCGCGGCCTGTGCACAAACGATTGATGCGCTGGGGCGGGGTGGTGAAGACCCGGGCCTTCGCGCGGCGAAATCGGTGATGGCGTTTATGGCGCGTTAAGTTGCGAAATCTGCGACTGTTGCGCCCGTTACATCGACAAGGGTTTGGGGCGCAATTGCAAAGACGTGGCGCGGTGTGCCAGCGGCGGCCCAAAGCAGATCAAATTCCAGCAAACGTGGGTCAATGAAGGTTTTGATCGGGTTCAAATGCCCGATGGGGGACACGCCGCCGATGGCGAACCCTGTTTGGGCGCGGATCAGTGCGGCGTCGGCTTTGCCCAAGGGTTCAGCGGCAAGCGCCGAGGCTTTGGCCGCGTCGACGCGGTTGCCCCCAGCCGTTAGGAACAGCAGCGCCGCGCCGCTGATTTCGCCGCGAAAAATGATGGACTTGGCGATTTGATCGACCTGGCAGTTTTGGGATTGCGCCGCTTGTTCAGCGGTGTGAGTGTCGATTGTTGTTTCCACGACCTCGATGTTGAGGCCTAGGGTTTGGGCTGTGCGAATAACGCGTTTCAGGCTTTTGCTCATGCGGGAATTGTGGCGCGAATGGGTGCTTGACGCAAGCAGGATCAACGCCCATCTTATTGGAATGACGTTACAAAATCAGCTTAACATGGCGCCGTTGGCGTATGATCCTGCGCTGGGGACAGAGGCCGTTGAACGGTTCGCAGCGGCCCCGCAAGGTGTGCGTGAATTGGTTGCAGGAATGGCGGGCAGCAGCAGTTATTTGCGTGGTTTGCTGGCCAAAGAAGCGGATTGGTTTGAGAGCATTTTAGGCCGCGATCCAGATGCGACATTTGAAGGTATTTTAAAGAACATTGAAGCGCCTTTGGTGACGGGATTGCGGCAAGCAAAGCGGCGGGTTGCGTTATTGTTGGCAGCTGGTGATCTGGGTGGAATTTGGTCTTTGATGGAGGTCACTGCGCGGCTCACGCGGTTTGCGGATGTGGCGGTGGATATGGCGCTGCGCGGCGAGATTGAGACGTTGATCACGCGTAATAAATTGCCAAATTGCGGGCCTGACGACCTTGCGGATTGTGCCGGCGTTGCAGTGATCGCGATGGGAAAGATGGGCGCGCGCGAGCTGAATTATTCGTCCGATATTGATCTGATTGTTTTGTTTGATGGGGATCGCCACGCAGGCGATGGATATGACGATGCACGCATGTCGTTGCAACGGGCGACCCGCAATATGGCCAAGGTTTTGTCGGATGTTGGGCCAGATGGGTACGTGTTTCGCACGGATTTACGCCTTCGACCAAACCCGTCTGTGACGCCTGTGTGTGTGCCGATGGATGCGGCGGAGCGGTATTACGAGAGCGAGGGGCGAACGTGGGAGCGGGCGGCGTTTATCAAGGCGCGGGCTTGTGCAGGGGATGTGAAATCAGGGCGGGCCTTTCTGGATCGGATTATGCCGTTTATCTGGCGCAAACATCTGGATTTTGCGGCCATTCAAGATGCACACGATATGCGGTTGTTGATCCGCGAGCATAAAGGGTTGGGCGGGCCGATTGTGGTGCGCGGCCACGACATGAAACTGGGGCGCGGCGGCATTCGAGAGATCGAGTTTTTTGCACAAACTCAGCAGCTGATCGCGGGGGGGCGCGACAAGGATTTGCGCGCTGAAACGACGCTGGGTGCATTGGCGGCGTTGCGGGATAAAGACTGGATTCCGAGCGATGTGGTGGCGGAATTAAGTGCGGCTTATGTGGCGCATCGCACAACCGAACATCGCATTCAGATGCTGCGCGATACGCAAACGCAGATTGTACCGACAGGGGATGATGCGGTCGGGCAATTGGCGCATTTATCGGGCTGGGCGGATGTGGACGGGTTTCTTGAGGATCAGCGGGCGCGGTTGCAGAGCGTACATGATCGTATTGAGGGGTTTTTTGAGCCTGAGGGGGAAAAGCGGGATGCGGATTTGGTCGTTCTGGACCCTGCGTTGCGCGAAGTTATGGACAGTTGGTCTGGCTTGCCTGCGCTGCGCTCTGATCGCTCGGTCAAGATTTTTGAACGCTTGCGCCCTGAGATAGAACAGCGTTTGGTGCGGGCCAGTAAACCAGAGTTCGCGTTAGCACAGCTCGATGGATTTATGCGCAAACTGCCTGCGGGGGTGCAGTTGTTTTCGATGTTCGAGGCGAACCCGCAAATCCTTGATTTAATGATGGATATTTGCGCAACAGCCCCTGCGTTGGCGCAGTATTTGTCGCGTAATACCAGCGTTTTGGATGCGGTTATCAGCGGGCGATTTTTTGAGCCTTTGCCAGATGGTGCGGGGTATTTGGCAATGCTGAACGGCGCGTTATCAGAGGTTGGCGATTACGAGGATGCGCTGAACGAGGCGCGGCGGTGGCAGAAAGAACAGCATTTTCGCATCGGCGTTTTGATGCTGCGCAAACTGGCGGGATTACAAGAAGTTGAGGCGGCCTATTCGGATTTGGCCTGCGCGGTTATTCAGGGCGTTTTGCCGTGGGTGGAACAGGATGTGGCACGTCGCTACGGGCGGTTTGTGCACCAAGATGTGAGCGTTTTGGCGCTGGGGAAATTGGGGTCGCGCCAAATGACAGCGACCAGCGATCTCGATCTGATTGTGCTGTATGCGGCGGACGGCGATGCGTCGGATGGGCGAAAATCTTTGTCTACCAGTCAGTATTTTGCGCGTTTGACGCAGACGTTGATTACGGCGCTGTCTTCGCCGATGTCAGAAGGTGAATTATACGAGGTTGATATGCGGTTACGTCCGTCTGGGCGGCAGGGGCCAGTGGCGACCTCCGTGGCGGGATTTGCGGCGTATCAGAACGAAAAAGCCTGGACTTGGGAGCATTTGGCGCTGACCCGTGGGCGGGTGATTGCGGGTGCCGCGAGCGCTGTTGAGGCGGTTCGCGGTGCGGTTCTGGCGCTGCCGAGGGAAGCCGCGCAAGTGGCGCAAGATGTGGCGGATATGCGGGCGCGATTGATGGAGGCCAAGGGCAATCAGGCGACGCCCTGGGACGTAAAAGATTTGGCTGGGGGCATTTTGGATGTGGAGCTGGTTGCGCAAATGATCGCGCTTTTGGCGGGCAGCGATGTGCGTGATCCGCGTGCACAATTGGCGCTGTCGGGTGACCCAGACACCCGCACATTGGCCGATACGCATGCGATGTTGTGCCGTGTTCAACAGGCGCAGCGGTTGGTGATGGACGGACGGTTTGATCCAGATCAGCTGGGCTTGGATGGAATGCGTTTTGTCATGACGATGTCTGGTTTTGACAGTGTTGAGGCGCTGCAAAATGCGATTTTGCGCGAAACTCAGGCGGCAAATGCGCAAATAGAGCGTATTTTGGCGATCAAGTGACGGGTCTGGAATTGTGTTGGCGTATTGGCTGTGCGAAAGCCATCGCAAAGGGAGACTGTTATGGTTTTTAAGGGAAATTTGGATATTGATCCGCGTGGGCTAATTTATGAAGCCTATCGCATGGATATCGGCGATCAGGAATGCCGCAGCATTTTTCTGGATTGGGCGCTGGGGACGCAATTGGGCGCGGATATGCGCGCGATGCTGGAAACGCTGTTGGCGGAATACGAAGTTGAGGGCGTTCATCACGCCATGACGGATGTGTTGCGCGAAGGATTGCAGAAAGCCAACAGGCCGGCAGTGCGCCGTGGGGGACGCGCGCGCACAGCGGGCGAATAGGGCGTTTCATTTCGCAAGAATTTAGGCCACGCGGTGAAAACGGCGTGGCCTTTTTTGATCAATCGGCGAGTGCGTCTAGGATACGGGCCCAGCTGCGGATGCCTTTGTGGAACGAGGTTAGGTCGTATTTTTCGTTCGGGGAGTGGATTTGATCGTCGTCTTGGCCAAATCCGATCAGCATGGATTGTGTGCCGATGATGTTTTGAAAATGCCCTGCGATGGGGATTGAACCGCCGCAGCCGACGTAAACGCCCTCCGTTTCCCATTCATCCGATAATGCGCCGCGTGCGGCCTCGAATGCGGGGTGGTCGATTTCCATGGATGAGGCTGGGCCTGCGCCGTAATCGACAAATTCGGCGGTGCAATCGGCGGGCAGGTGATCGCGGATGTGTTGTTGAAATGCTTCGCGGATTTTTTGCGGATCTTGGGTGCCCACAAGGCGAAAGCTGATTTTGGCGTGGGCTTGGGATGGGATCACGGTTTTGGAGCCTTCGCCTGTGTAGCCGCCCCAAATGCCGTTCACATCGCAGGTCGGTCGAGACCAGATTTGCTCAAGCCCGGAACGGCCCTGTTCGCCCGCTGGGACGGATAAGTTTACATCGCCGAGGAAGCTGTCGGCGGACCAATCGAGGTTTTCCCACTGCTTGGCGACCTGTTCGGGCAGCTCGGGCACGCCGTCGTAAAATCCGTTGAGCGTGACCGCGCCTGTGTCATCGTGCAGGGCGGCAAGTGCGGCGTTCAGCACGCGGATCGGATTGCGGGCAAGGCCGCCGAACATGCCAGAATGCAGGTCTTTGGAGGGGCCAGTGATGGTGACTTGTTGGCCCACAAGGCCACGCAACATGGTGACGATGCTAGGGGTTGTTGGCGTGACCATGCCTGTGTCGCAGATAAGCGTGATATCTGATTTCAGTTCGTCTTTGTTGGCTTCCATGAAGGGGATTAGGGACGGTGAACCTGATTCTTCTTCGCCTTCAAACAGGATCGAAACCTTGGTTGGCAGGCTGCCTGTGACCGTTTTCCACGCGCGGCAGGCCTCTAGGAAGGTCATCAACTGGCCTTTGTCATCAGATGAGCCGCGACCCCGGATGACCTTGCCGTTGGGGGTTGTTTCAACGGCGGGTTCAAACGGTGGATTGTCCCAAAGCTCAATCGGATCAATGGGTTGCACATCGTAGTGGCCGTAAAACAGCGCGTGTGTTCCTGTGCCTTGCGCGTGGGCGACAACCATCGGGTGCCCCGGTGTTTCGCGTTTGCTGGCATCAAAGCCCAAGCTGTTTAGATCGGCGATCAACCAATCGGCGGCGGCATCGCAATGTTGGGCATAGGCGCTGTCCGTGGAAATGGATTGAATGCGCAGAAGTTCCATTAAACGATCGAGCGCGGCGTCCTGATCCGCGTCGATATGGGCGAGAACTTGATCAAGTGACATGATGCGACCTTCCGAAGAGTGACTGTTGTTGATAAAAGTTACACACTGTTTTGGGGCAGATGAAAAGCGCAATTGAAAGAGTGTAAATGGATTTATGGCGGTGGTTTGTGTGTGGTGTTGGCGTATTTCTGGCGCTGCCTGCCTGGGCGGAGTTGGAATTGCGCCAACCATTGGACTGTACCCTTAGCGAAACCTGTTTGATCCAGCAATTTATGGATCACGATGCGACAGACGGCGTGCAGGATTTCAGCTGTGATGGGGCGAGTTATGATGGGCATAAAGGCACGGATTTTCGTGTGAGTGTTGAGGATATGCGCAAAGGTGTGGATGTTTTGGCCGCCGCCGACGGGGTGATCCTGGGGTCGCGCGACGGCATGGCGGATCAGCGTGCGGAAACGCATGCACAAAATGATGCTGTTGCGGGTAAGGAATGCGGCAACGGGGTTGTTTTGCGTCACGAAGATGGCTGGGAAACCCAATATTGCCACATGAAACAGGGTAGTGTGATCGGGAAAAAAGGTGCGCGGGTGAAGGCTGGCGATGTGATTGGGCAGGTCGGCCTGTCAGGGCGCACGCAATTCGCGCACCTGCATCTTTCAGTGCGCAAAGATGGCAAACCTGTTGATCCGTTTGCGCCAGAATTTGATGGCACGACCTGCGGTTTTGGCGCTGCAAATTCGTTGTGGAGCGATGATTTTGCCAGTGCGTTTGTGTATCAACCCACAAAAATTGCGCAGATCGGGATGGCGGATACGGGGCCGTCTTTGGCGGATGTGATGGATGGCCGCTGGATCGAATTTGCGCTGAAATCTGACGCGCCACTGGTGGTTTATGGGCTGGCGGTGAACGGTAAGGCGGGGGATGAGATGGTTTTGCGGCTTAATGGGCCCAATGGCACCATTGTTAACAGCAAGCGCCCCTCGCTGGAAAAGCGAAAGGCGCAGTGGTTTGGGTTTGCGGGGAAACGTGCGCCCGTTGGGGGCTGGCCGCGCGGGACTTACACCTTGTCAGTGGAGGTTTTGCGCAGCGATAAAATCCTTCATCAACGCTCTGAAATGGTGACGCTGGAGTGAGTTAAGGCGCGATCTGTTTGCGTGCAAAACTTGGGAACCGCACCTCGGCGAGCAGGGCGGTGAGAACGCGAATATGCTCGTGAACGCTGTAACTTGTTTGCTCGTCCTTCCGTTTCACTTCCAACTCCTCTTCGCGCGATAACAGCGTTTCGATTGCCGCCTCGTGGTTGGGGGTGTTTTGGGTTTTCACAATGAACCGCAGATCGGCGTCGCGATCATAATTTGCCATGCCCAACCGCGCCGCGCTGATGAGGATCTTGGGGCGCTTTAGATTACTTAAGATTGTGTGTGTTAATCATTTGAAGTTCCTTTCATCGCTTTGATAAGCCAGTTCACACAACCGTTGCGCCAAAAATCTATCCACAGAACGGTAATAACCAATTGTTTATGATTTAGAAACAATGTGGACAATTTGTGGATAACTTTAACAGTTTTTTTAACAATCAACCATAAGTAGTTATGACACTCGCTATTTTGGGGTAAGTTAAGTGACGGAACAAAACACCATGACAGAGCAAGATTACGGCAACCAAGAACCAGCAAAACGCGGCGCACTGCAAGAGGCAGCGACCAGCTATTTAGAGCATGTTGTCGATGGAAAGAGTATTCGATCCATCGCACAGAAATCGGATGTTCATCCATCAACGATTATGCGGCGCATTCGAAAAATCGAAGGGCTGCGCGATGATCCGGCGTTGGATCAATACCTGACTGCGGCCTCTAAGACAGGGAACCGTTTGGGGGGCGGGGGCAAAGGTGGCCTTGTGGGGATAGGCACGGAAAAGATCCTTGAGGAAGACAAGGTTATACTGCGTCGGATGTCTGAAACAGGGGCCATTTTGGTGGTGTCAAAGGGGCTAAAGAAGGCTGTTGTAATGCGCACCAACCGCGATGGACAACGCACGCGCACTGCGGTGGTGAACGCCCATCTTGCGGGCACTGGCGTGATCAATGATTGGCTGAGGTGCACCAAAGCGGGCAATATTTCGTTGTACGAAATCACCGAGGCGGGGCGTTCGGCGCTCAAACGTGCGATTGCTGAGGACACGATCAAAGGACGCGCGCCAACCGGATTTTCCGAGGCACCGACGGTGTTTTCAGAGCAGCACAAAGATTGGGGCGAGCGGGCCGTTCGTGAAGATGATGGGGTCACGCGCAAAAAACGGGTGAATTTGCGAGAAAGCCCGCTGACCACGTTGGCGCGAAAGAAAGATAAAGACGGGCGCGCATTTTTGGGCAGTGATTTGATCGAAGCGGGGGATCGGCTGCGCGAAGATTTCGAATTGTCGCAAATGGGGCCGCGCGTTGGGCAAAACTGGGAACGGTTTTTGACGGGCGGTCAGACGGGCAATTTCGGATCGACCGAGGGCGGATCAAGTGCCGCGCAAGACAGATTGCAGGCCGCGTTATCTGCGCTTGGGCCAGGATTAGGCGATATCGCGATGCGGTGTTGCTGTTTCTTGGAAGGGTTGGAAACTGCGGAAAAACGCATGGGCTGGTCGGCACGATCAGGCAAGATTGTGCTGCGGATCGCCTTGCAACGGTTGCGGTTGCACTACGACACGGATTACCAGCCAGATTCGCGCAAAATTGGGTGAGCTTTAGGCGTTAAGCGCCTGAACAATAGTGATAAAATCTGATGCTTTGAGCGATGCACCACCGACCAATCCGCCGTCTACATTTGGGACGGCGGCGATATCGGTGGCGTTTTTCGGGTTCATCGAGCCGCCGTAAAGAATGCGCATTTCGTGGCCCTGTGGCCCGAACCGTTCAACAAGGCGGGTGCGAATAAAGGTGTGCACGGCTTCGATTTCAGCAAGTGTCGGGGTTTTGCCTGTGCCGATGGCCCAAACGGGTTCGTAGGCGATGACGAGGTTGGTTGGTGTCGCAGCATCGGGCACGGATTTGGCCAATTGGCCGCCGACGATGTGCAGCGTTTTGTCTGCCTCGCGTTCATCCAGTGTTTCACCGATGCAAACGATTGCGGTGAGGTTTGCTGCCCAAGCGGCAGCGGTTTTAGCGTGAATTTGCGCGTCTGTTTCGCCGTAGGTTGCGCGGCGCTCAGAATGGCCGACAATCACATAAGTTGCGCCTGTATCGGCCAGCATCGGGGCGGAAATGTCGCCTGTGTGCGCGCCAGATGTGTTTTCGTGGCAATCTTGGCCGCCCACGTCGATTTGGATGCCATCGCAGACTTTGGACATGGAGCGAATGAGCGTTGCGGGGGGGCAGATGAGCACATCGCAGCTAGGGGTCGGGCAGGCGGCGTAAAGTGCTTTTACTTCGCCCAAGGCCTCGCGCAGGCCGTTCATTTTCCAGTTTCCAGCGGCGAGTTTTTTGGGCATTTAGCTATTCTCTTTCAAGGACTTGGTGGCCCATTGGCAGGCCTCGTCTGGGTCATCAAGCGCGGATTCGGGCAGGGTCCAGTAGCCCATGGATTTGATCTTGCCAGTTTTGCCTTCCATGGTGAATTTTGTGCACCCCTCGGCGGCGAGTTCGTCAGCGAGGGCACCTTTGGCTTTGATCATCAAAGCGCCGTCAGATTTTAGAATGGCAAAGATTTGGCCGTCACAATAAATGCTGGCACCGCCCATCATTTTTCGAGAGGTGATGGATCCAAGGCGTGAAAACAGGTCGGTGGCAAATTCGATATCTTCATTAGATACCGCCATTACATGCCTTCGAATTTGATGGATTCACCGCAGCCACAAGATTCGGATACGTTTGGATTGTTGAACTTAAATCCAGCTTCCAACAACGACACTTCGTAGTCGATCTCAGTGCCAAACAGGAACATTTGTGCCATTGGGGCGATCATGACGCGCGCGCCATTGTGTTCGACGGTTTCATCATGTGGATCAACGGCATCCACATATTCCATCGTGTATTCCATGCCCGCACAGCCGCCTTTTTTCACGCCGATGCGCAGGCCTTTCTTGTCGCCTTGCCCCATCAATTTGACAATTTGGCCTGCGGCCTTGTCGGTGATGGAAACGGCTTGCTTGCCTGGAATGCCAAACATTACATAAATCCTAGTTCTAGGCGGGCCTCGTCGGACATCATGTCCATGCCCCATTGGGGTTCCCAAATCAGGTGGGCAGCAACAGTTTGCACGCCCGGAACCGCCATAACCGCGTCTTCGACCCAGCCTGGCATTTCACCCGCAACAGGACAGCCCGGCGCGGTGAGGGACATCAGGATATTCACGACGTTTTCATCGTCGATTTCGATCGTGTAGATCAGCCCCAGATCAAAGATATTCACTGGGATTTCAGGGTCATGCACGGTGCGGCATGCCTCGCAGATCGCCTCGTGGAGCGGGTGATCTGTGGAGGATGGTTTGATCAGAGGTTCGCCTTGGATCGGCGGGTTTACAGCGTTCATAACGGGCCTGCGTTTGTTATTCTTGAGTCTTCTTATATGGAATATAAAAGTGGGTGTCCAGATTTCAAGGAGAGTTGGTTAAGGTTTGAATTAAATTGATTTTCAGGCGCAAAGGCGGCTTTGTCGCTAAACTGGGCTTGATTTTTATGGCGGCGTCGATAGACGAGCGGCATGTCAAAACGATTTTCATTTTCGATCTCTGCGACCCAAGGGCGCGCGCGCACGGGTGTTGTCTCAACACCCAAGGGCGATATTGCTACGCCTGCGTTTATGCCTGTGGGCACGGCGGCCACTGTTAAGGCGATGATGCCTGAAAATGTACGTGCGACGGGTGCGGATATCTTGCTCGGCAACACCTATCATCTGATGTTGCGCCCTGGTGCAGAGCGGATTCACAATCTGGGTGGATTGCACAAGTTTATGAACTGGGATCGCCCGATTTTAACGGATAGCGGCGGGTTTCAGGTGATGAGCCTGACGGAATTGCGTAAATTGACTGAAGAAGGCGTGAAGTTTCGCAGCCATATTGATGGGTCAGAACATCATCTAACGCCTGAACGCTCGATGGAGATTCAAAAGCTGCTCGGGTCTGACATTGTGATGTGTTTTGATGAATGCCCTGCGTTGCCTGCGGATCGCAAGCGGATCACCGAAAGCATGGAAATGTCGATGCGGTGGGCGCAGCGATCCCGCGATGCATTTGGGGATCGACCTGGCTATGCGCTGTTTGGGATTCAGCAGGGCGGGCTGGAAAAGGATTTGCGTGGACGCAGTGCCGAGGCGTTGCGGGCCATTGAATTTGACGGCTATGCCATCGGTGGTTTGGCTGTGGGCGAAGGCCAAGAGGCGATGTTTGGCTGCCTTGATTTCGCGCCAGAACAATTGCCGCAGGATAAGCCGCGGTATTTGATGGGTGTTGGCAAGCCTGATGATATCGTTGGCGCCGTTCAGCGCGGTGTTGATATGTTTGATTGCGTTTTACCAAGCCGTTCTGGGCGCACAGGGCAGGCGCAAACGCGGATGGGCGCGGTTAACATGCGCAATGCGCGCCACAAAGATGACCCGCGACCGCTGGACGCTGCGTGCAGCTGCCCTGCCTGTTCGAATTACTCACGGGCGTATCTGCACCACGTGATCAAGTCGCAAGAAATCATCGGTTCGATGCTGCTGACATGGCATAACCTGCATTATTATCAGGAATTGATGCAAGGATTGCGCGGTGCGATTAGCGCGGGTTCGCTGGACGCATTTGTGGCTGATTTTCATGCCGTGCGGGCGCAGGGCGATATCGAGCCGGTTTAGAGCCATCTGGAAACGGATTATTTCGCAAAACCGCCCTTGCTCTCACATCTACATCACGTCAGTATGATGTGCATAAATTCGGCTCGTGGTTGACGATCTATTCATCTGAACCCACTTATAAAAGACCGAGAACAGAAGAAGCGGTGTGTTGCTGAGAATTCGGGACCTGATGCTTCTTGCTAGAAAAAGGAAAAGACTATGACAGACGCGAGCAGCGTTTCATATCCAGTATTGCCATTGCGCGACATCGTCGTGTTCCCACATATGATTGTGCCGCTTTTTGTTGGGCGCGAGAAATCTGTGCGCGCACTAGAAGCCGTGATGGCGGACAACAAAGAGATTTTGTTATCATCCCAAATTGACCCGTCCGAAGACGAGCCAACAGAAGAAACCATTTACGAGACAGGCGTTTTGGCGTCTGTTTTGCAACTGCTAAAACTGCCCGATGGTACTGTAAAGGTGCTGGTTGAGGGCCGTGAGCGGGTGAAAATCACCGAATATCTGCAAAACGATGACTATTTCGAAGCAAATGCCGATATTTTGGATGAAACAGCCAAAGACCCAGAAGCAATCGAGGCGTTGAGCCGTGCGGTTGCCAAAGAGTTTGAACGCTATGCCAAGCTGAACAAAAATGTTCCCGAAGAAGCCCTAAGCGCGGTTGCCGAAAGCGACAGCCCTGCGAAATTGGTGGATACGGTTGCGGGCCATTTGAATGTGCGCGTTGATCAAAAGCAGGAACTGCTCGAGGAGTTGGACCTGTCTGATCGGATGGAAAAGGTGTTTGGCCTGATGCAGGGCGAA
Organism: Paracoccaceae bacterium; assembly: GCA_018607905.1. Classification (GTDB taxonomy): domain Bacteria; phylum Pseudomonadota; class Alphaproteobacteria; order Rhodobacterales; family Rhodobacteraceae; genus Amylibacter. The sequence continues at coordinate 198,974 of JABBAP010000024.1, forward strand.
ATGTCGGTTCTGAAGGTCGAGAAAAAGATCAAAAGCCGTGTGAAAAACCAGATGGAACGCACGCAGCGCGAATATTATCTGAATGAACAGATGAAAGCGATCCAACAGGAGTTGGGTGACGGCGAGCAGGGCGGCGGCGATGAACTGGCCGAGTTGGAAAGCAAAATCGCGGAAACCAAGCTGTCCGCTGAGGCGCAAGAAAAAGCCGAAGGTGAATTGAAGAAGCTGAAACAGATGTCACCGATGTCTGCCGAAGCTACGGTTGTGCGCAATTATCTGGATTGGATGTTGTCCATTCCCTGGAATAAAAAATCGCGCGTGAAGAAAGACCTGAACAAGGCGCAAGAGGTTCTGGATAAGGATCACTATGGTCTTGAAAAGGTTAAGGAACGGATCGTCGAATATTTGGCCGTGCAACAGCGCAGTGCCAAATTGAAAGGCCCGATCCTGTGTCTCGTTGGTCCTCCTGGTGTGGGTAAAACCTCGCTTGGGAAATCTGTGGCCAAGGCGACTGGGCGCGAATTTATCCGTATTTCCCTTGGTGGCGTGCGGGATGAGAGCGAAATCCGCGGTCACCGCCGGACTTATATCGGGTCTATGCCCGGCAAAATCATCCAAGCGATGAAAAAGGCCAAAACGAATAACCCGCTGATCTTGCTCGATGAAATCGACAAGATGGGGCAGGATTTCCGTGGCGACCCAGCCAGCGCGATGCTGGAGGTTCTGGACCCAGAGCAAAACGCGACGTTTACGGATCACTACATGGAGGTCGAATATGACCTGTCCAACGTGATGTTCCTGACAACGGCGAACACCTATAATATGCCCGGGCCGCTGCTCGATCGGATGGAGATTATTCCGCTGTCTGGTTATACCGAGGACGAAAAGACCGAGATCGCCAAACAGCATTTGATCGCCAAGCAGATCAAAAATCACGGCCTTCGCAAAGGCGAGTTCGAGATTGAAGACGGCGCTGTTTTGGAAATTGTGCGCACTTATACCCGTGAAGCAGGTGTTCGTGGGCTGGAACGTGAATTGGCGAAACTGTGTCGTAAGGCGCTGACCAAAATCGTTAAAGGCGTCGAAAAGGCTGTTAAGGTGACTGCGGATAACTTGGATGATTTCCTTGGTGTGAAGCGGTTCAAATACGGTTTGGCCGAGGACGAGGATCAAGTCGGTGTTGTCACGGGCTTGGCGTGGACCTCCGTTGGCGGTGAGTTGCTGTCAATCGAGGCGTTGAAACTGCCCGGTAAGGGGCGGATGAAAACCACAGGGAAACTCGGTGATGTGATGAAAGAAAGCATTGATGCGGCCAGCTCGTACGTGCGTTCAATCAGCCCAGACATCGGGTTTAAGCCGCCGAACTTTGAAAAGATCGACATTCACGTGCACGTTCCCGAAGGGGCGACGCCAAAAGATGGCCCGTCTGCCGGTGTTGGCATGGTGACGTCGATTGTGTCTGTTCTGACAGGTATTCCTGTGCGCAAGGACATCGCCATGACGGGCGAGGTGACGTTGCGCGGGAATGTTCTGCCAATCGGTGGCCTGAAGGAAAAGATGCTTGCGGCCCTGCGTGGTGGTATCAAAACCGTGCTGATCCCCAAGGACAACGAAAAAGACCTGCCGGAAATTCCGGACAACGTGAAAGAAGGCTTGGAAATCATTCCTGTCAGCACCGTGCAAGAAGTTTTGCATCACGCACTGACATCCAAGCCTGTTGCAATTGATTGGGACGAAGCTGCCGAAGAAGCGGCTGCTGCGGCGCTCGCAACTGCGGGTGGTGGTGGTGCGGCTGCGGTCGCGCATTAACCCCTTCACAGGTTAACGAAAAGCCGCCGCAACCCATTTAGTGGTTGTGGCGGCTTCTTTTTTTTTCGGATAATTAAGACAATCGCAGCTTAGGGGTGCGACTGTTTCCGTAGCGAGAACATTCATTTTATCCAATCACATCAGATAGGGCAGCCCAGTGGTAACGAAGAAAACAGAAGTTGAAGACGCAGTTGAAGCACCGTTAGAAGACGTGATG
>JABBAP010000037.1 GCA_018607905.1 Paracoccaceae bacterium
GACGTTGTGATCGCCCCCAGAATCTCAGGGCCGCCGTGGAAGATGTTAGCAGTCTCTTAGTTTGCGACGCAAATGTAATTTCGAGCAGTACAAAAAGCCAAAATGCACTGAAATTTCCATCCAAAAAATGTGGCGTCCGAGCAGAAATTAGTCAAAAAGGCCCACAAGAAATACTCCCATGGGCTTTTAATTTTTTCACCTATTCGTCAAATCCAACTTCTTCGGTGATTTTCAGCGATGCGGGCCTTAATTTCGCAATTTCAATCAAAGGCTTACTATCAGAAATCAACTCACCCCAACTTGCCACAAGCGCGGAAGCCTTGGCACCCGTTTTCAGCGGGTATTCACCATTTTGTTCAGCATAGATTTGTTGAGCGGTATCGCCAGTAAGCCATTCCATCAGCTTGATCGCATTTTCTTTATTCGGAGACGCTTTCGTCAACGCCATTCCAGATAAATTCACGTGCGTACCGCCATTGGCAAATTTTGGAAACACAATGCGTACGCTATCTGCCCAAGCAACCTGCTCTTCGTTTTCAAGCATCTTTTTCATGTAATATGTGTTACCGAGCGAGATATCACATTCACCAGCATGGATCGCTTTGACTTGACTGCGGTCATTGCCAGATGGTTTGCGGGCAAGATTTGATTTAATCCCCTTCAGCCAGTCTTTCGCAACCTCTTCACCGTGGTGCGCGATGACCGCAGATGTAAGGGCGAGGTTGTAAGCGTTTGTACCAGAACGAATGCAAATCCGGCCCTTCCATTTATCAGACGCAAGGTCTTCGTAGGTTGTGATCTCGCCGTCTGCGACCCGATCTTTAGATGCATAGATAATACGTGCACGCGACGTTAGGCCGAACCATTGCCCTTCGGGGTCGCGAAATTCCGAAGGGATGTTTGCGTTAATAACAGCCGATGTCACAGGCTGAGTAACACCCGCTTCAACAACAGCGTTCAAACGGGAAATATCAACCGTAACAATAACATCGGCAGGGCTACGATCACCCTCGGTTTGTAGCCGTTCTACCAACCCTTTGTTTAGAAAAGATACGTTTACATCAACGCTGGTTTCAGCTGTGAAAGCGTCAAACAACGGTTTTATCAACTCTGGTTGGCGGTAAGAATATACATTGATTTCATCTGCTTGGACGGTGGTACCAAGCACGGAGGCTGCACAGGCGGCCGCAAAAATATTACGATACATGATAGGTTGCTCCTTTGATCACGATAGGAATCGGATAGCAGACAAATTTTAGCGCCACAATACCTGAGTGAAATAATAAGTTATTATTTCTGACTTTTTCACTAAAGTAATTAATACGACCGTGGTAGACCGAGGGTATGTTCAGCCAAATATGACAAAATCAAGTTCGTTGATATCGGCGCTGTTTGATACAAACGCGTTTCGCGAAACTTCCGCTCGATGTCGTATTCTTCGGCAAAACCAAAACCACCATGCGTTTGAACGCACATATTTGCGGCTTCAAAGGACGCATCCGCCGCAAGCATTTTTGCCATATTCGCCTCTGCACCTGGGTTCTCGCCCAACTCGTAAAGACGGATCGCTTCATGAACCATCAGTTCTGCTGCCCGCATGTTGGCATAGGCTTTAGCGATTGGAAATTGGATGCCTTGGTTCTGCCCAATTGGGCGGCCAAATACTTCGCGATCTTTGGCATAAACGCTGGCTTTATCGATGAACCATTTGGCGTCGCCCACACATTCAGCTGCAATCAATATCCGTTCGGCGTTCATCCCCGTCAGTATGTATTTAAACCCCTTACCCTCCTCTCCTATCAAATTGGATGCCGGGACCCGAAGATTATCAAAGAAAACCTCTGTGGTGGCATGGTTCATCATCGTGCGAATGGGGCGAATGGTAAGACCGTTCCCAAGCGCCTGGCGCATATCAACAAGGATAACCGACAAGCCAGACGTCTTTTTCATTCCATCAAAAAGCGGTGTCGTGCGTGCTATCAAGAGCATCAAATCAGAGTGTTCCGCGCGGCTGGTCCAAATTTTTTGCCCGTTGATTATGAAATCATCACCGTCACGCAATGCAGTAGTTTTTAGCGCACCCGTGTCAGTTCCTGAGGTTGGTTCAGTTACGCCAAACGCTTGAAGGCGCAAATCGCCATTCGCAATTTGAGGTAAGTATTCTTGTTTTTGTGCGTCTGATCCATGACGTAACAATGTGCCCATTGTGTACATTTGTGCATGACATGCACCACCGTTACACCCTTGTGCCTGCATTTCTTCCAAAATTGCAGCGGCGCCGGACAAAGGAAGACCAGCACCGCCAAATTCTTCTGGGATCAGGACAGACAGCCACCCAGCTTTGGTCAACTCTTCTACGAATGCGGTGGGATAGGTCATATCCCGATCCAAAGCCCGCCAGTATTTGCCTGGGTATTTCGCGCAAAGTTTTGCTACTGCATCACGCAGATCAGAATAGTCAGTTTCCATATCAATTCTTTCGCAGGTTTTGATTGCATCTAGGCAGATCGACTCGTTTTCGACAAGGATCGTTGTCCGCAAGTTTTTGGGTTTCAGGCTTGGCAATATGTGATCCATCTTCCACAAAGGGAAGCAAGTTATGACAAGAGCTGTGTAAATTAAACGCTGCGCCAACAGGAATGATAGACAATGACGCAACCCACCAAGAAAATTGATTTGAATTCAGACCTTGGAGAGGGGTTTGGCCCTTGGCGGATGGGCGATGATCCAACGATGTTGTCGCTTGTCACCAGTGCGAACATCGCTTGCGGTGGTCATGCGAGCGACCCAGAAACAATGTTTGAGACACTGACTTTGGCGAAAAAAAATGATGTCATCGTAGGCGCCCATCCAGGTTACAATGATCGCGAGGGGTTCGGACGGCGCGTTATCCCGATGTTCCCTGACGAAATTGGGCGAATGGTTGTTGCGCAAATTGGATCGTTACACGCGATGGCCAAACTAGCAGGAACGCAGGTGTCGTATGTTAAGGCGCACGGCGCTTTGGCAAATTTAGCCGCACGTGACGCCGATGTGGCCAAAGCGATGGTTCAGGCGATCAAACGTTTGGACGACAACCTGACAATCCTCGCCATTTCTGGAACTCAAGTTGAACACGCAGCCAATGCAGCGTCGATGCGTGTTTATTCCGAAATATTTGCGGATCGTGGATATTTATCCTCAGGCCAACTGGTGCCACGCGGACAAGCGGGCGCAATGATCCATGACCCAGCCGAGGCGGCAAACAGGCTTTTGCAAATGTTAGAAACAGGATTGATGCCCGTGATCGACGGCGACCCAATCCCACTGACGGCACATTCCATTTGTGTACACGGAGACAGCGCGAGTGCGGTGGCAATGGCGCAAGAAATACGCTCCGAGTTGAACAATGCAGGAATTTCGATCCGCAGTTTTATGAGCGATTGATGCAGTTTCCAACCTTCAAACCCGTAGCAGATCACGCGCTATTGATAGAATTTGGCACACAGGTAGATGATGCATTGAATCGGCGCGTTGTGGCTTTGGATAAGACCATTTCACAAGCAAAAATCATTGGCGTTGTGGAATTGGTCCCTGCTCTCGTGAATCTTTTGATTGTGTTTGATCCAGTAAAGACGACGCACAAAGATCTTGAAACGGCTGTTCGCGACTTATTTCCACTCAAAGAAGCGGAGGAAGCAGACGCGAAAGTTCACCGTGTTCCAATTTGTTACGATACAGAGCTGTGTCCCGACTTAGCCGTTGTTGCAAAAACCGTTGGGTTATCAATTGAAGCCGTGATCGCAGAGCATGCGGCATCAGAATTGCGCGTTTCGATGTATGGATTTGCGCCTGGCTTTGCCTATTTATCTGGTATTCCTAAAACCATCCAAGTGCCTCGAAAACCATCCGCAACGCGCGGCATCCCAACAGGGCAGGTTATGATCGCTGGCCCACAGTGTTTGGTTACCACAGTTGTTATGCCAACCGGTTGGTCGATCATTGGGCGCACTGCGCTCAAAGTTATTCAAGATGATCCCGATAATCCGTTCTTGTTCAACGTGGGTGACACCGTTGCGTTTGATCGTGTCCGCCGCCAAGATCTGCCAGCAGAAATGCAAATGCCATGAACACAGCACGGTTCAGAGTAATTTTTGCCGGGCCGCTAGTGTCTTTTCAAGATTCTGGTCGCGTCGGTCATTTGCGGTTTGGGGTTTCTGCGTCGGGGCCGATGGATCGATTTTCCCATGCGGCGGCAAACTTAATGGTGGGGAATACAGCGACAAATACAGGCATTGAGGTGTCACTGGGTGGCGTTGTTTTGGAGTGTGTTTCCGGTGAAACGACCATTGCTTTGGCTGGCGGCTCTTTCAGCCTGAACTGCGCAGACCAAGCGAGCGAAGGTTGGGTCGCGCAGACCGTACACCAAGGCGACAAATTAGCAATCCGGGCAGGTGCTTGGGGCAGCTGGGCGTATTTGGCGTTCGCAGGTCGCCTTCTGGTCGATGAATGGCTCGGTGCTTCAGCGACCCATTCCATGTCGGGTTTTGGTGGCGGCGCACTGACAACAGGTTTGGAGTTCGAAGTTAGCGATGCAGAGGCGCGTGAAACCCGTATTGGCGATTATGCTTGCCCAAAAATAGCCAGCCCGCTGCACGATGTACGTGTTGTCGTTGGCCCACAAGACCAACACTTTGAACCGCAGTCCGTGGATATTTTTTGCACCCAATCCTTTCAAATAACGGATGCATTTGATCGGATGGGCGTTCGTTTGGACGGTCCAACACTCGTTTTAAAAAATGCCCTATCGATCCCTTCAGAACCAATTGTTCGAGGCTCTGTTCAAGTATCGGGGGACGGCATTCCAACGGTTTTGCTAGCGGATCACCAAACAACAGGCGGATATCCAAAGATCGCGACCGTAATATCGGGCGATGTTGATCGAATGGCGCAACTTCGTGCAGGAGAGGCCATTCGTTTTCGCGCTCTTAGCGCGCAAAAAGCAGTTGAATCTGCCCGAGAATATCAATCTCTTAAAAACGATGCCCTAGCCCAGTTCAGCACACCACGCGCCACGCTGGCGGAGAAGCTGCAAAACCTAAATCTAATTGATGGCGTGGTCTCAGCCGAAACGACTTAGGCTTCGAGGTTTGACCCACGGATTTGGCGCTGCGAGAGATTATTCCTGTGGAAATGCGCCGCCAGCATTAGTTCCGCGCTCAATATATTGTGCCAGTATTTCTGGGACCTGAGCGCCAGTTTTGGGCTGTTGATAGCCGTTCAAAGCCTGTTCCCAAACAGGGACTGCACGGTCTTCTGATGTAAGTGCGCCATTTTCTGTCCAACTGCCAAAATTAGACAAATCAGCGACAATGGGCGCATAAAATGCGGTTTCATACCGATCCATTGTATGTTGCGTCGCAAAGAAATGACCACCTGGCTCTACCTCGGCCAAAGCATCAAAGCCAATCTCCGCTTGCGACCCATCAGGTTTGACACACATTTCTGCTAAGGTTTGCAGAATTTCGATATCGTTGATGAACTTCTCATATCCAAATGTTAAACCGCCTTCGAGCCAACCCGCAGCATGTAAATTCAACGTCGCATTGGCCATCATCCCCCCCCACAAAGCATTAGCGGTTTCCGATGCTCCTTGCGCGTCTGCTAGATTGGAAGCGGCCCCTGCAGCAGAACGCCAAGGCAGGTCAATATGACGGGCTAACTGCCCTGCCCCAATTTGTAGTTTCAAGTGTTCCGGCGTGCCAAATGCGGGAGAGCCAGATTTCATATCAACATTCGATGCAAAACCGCCGTAACTGATCGGCGCACCTGCACGGGTCATCTGCACCAAAACAATTGCAGCAATCGCTTCGGCATGCTGGAGCGCCAATGCCCCCGCGATCGTGATCGGCGCCATCGCACCCGCAAGACAAAACGGCGTGATGACGGACATCTGATTGTGCCGCGCAAAATCGATAAGACCCTGCGCCATAGGAATATCTAACATCCGTGGCGAGTTGGAGTTTATGACCGTGATCCCCCAAACTCCATTTTCAAATTCATCATCAGACAGATCAAACCCAAGGCGGATCATCTCAAAGCTCTGTTCCGTTTGCGTCTGTCCACGGGCGTAAACATTTATAGGTTTATCAGCCCAGGTCATCTGCGTTTCAATCATAGCATAGTGGCGCAAATTTGCGGGCACATCTTGGGGTTCCGCAGACGGGCCTAGTAAATGAATGATGTCAAAGTGCTGTTGGAGCTTTATCGTTTCGACATAAGCATTCAAATCCCCGGGGCGGCGACCACGCTTTTTGTCACTTACATTCGGGCACCCTGCCCCAGCTTGAAAGATCATTGCGCCGTCTTCGTAAATTTGATCGCGAAGCGGGTTAATTCCGCGCAAATGGATCGATTTTGGCGCGGTTTTTAGCGCCTCTTCCACTATATCTTTGCCGATATAGACCATATCATTCACGATCTTTGCACCCGCGCCTGCGTAAATTTCACGCGCTTCAGGCAGCAAAACCTTTATCCCCAACTCCTCGAGAACACGTAATGCTATGTTGTGGATTCCATCTATCTCATCATCAGAAAAGACAGTTTGCGGTGTGAATGGATGGCGAAGCTGGCGATAATTTGGCGCTCGTGCCGGTTTTGTGTTGGCAGCGCGTGCGCGTCGCCCACCTGATCGTTTTCGAGTTTCAATTTTTTCCACGGTCGCTCCAATACATTGCGCTAGCTTTTGCGCCAAAATGTTTTTTAAAGAAACTGCACGGCTTGCGATTTCTTGACAAGCATCGCGGCTTCATAGGGTCGCCGAGCTAAAGGCGCCCTACTTTCATAAGGCGCCTTTGGTTTTGAACTTTAGGCCAGATCGAAACGATCGTTGTTCATAACTTTGACCCACGCAGCGACAAAGTCATTTACAAAAATCTCTTTCGCATCATCAGAGGCGTAAACCTCTGCCAAAGCACGCAATTGGGAGTTTGATCCAAAAATGAGGTCCACCGAAGTGGCTGTCCACTTTAGATCACTTGAGGTGCGATCACGCCCCTCAAACACATCGTCGGCGCCATCCACTGGTTTCCATTCTGTCATCAAATCCAGCAGATTGACAAAAAAGTCATTGCTAAGCGTGTCTGTTTGTTTGGTGAAAACACCATGATTAGACCCGTCCGTGTTGGTTCCAAGCATCCGCAAACCGCCGACAAGTACTGTCATTTCTGGCGCAGTAAGCGTCATCAATTGTGCTTTGTCGATCAGCATTTCTGCCGGCTTGCCAAAGGATCGGCCAGAGAAAAAGTTGCGGAACCCGTCTGCTTTTGGCTCCAAGTGAGCATAACTCACCACATCTGTCTGATCCTGTGTCGCGTCTGAACGGCCACCAGTGAACGCAACATTAGCAGAAACACCTGCATTTTTTGCAGCCATTTCAACGCCAACATTACCAGCCAACACGATTGTGTCTGCAACCGACAAATTCGATTTAGCTGCTACGCGTTCCAACACATCAAGCACAGTTGCCAGCGCGGCAGGGTTGTTCACGTCCCAGTTTTTGGCTGGGTTCAAACGAACACGCGCACCGTTTGCACCGCCACGCATGTCTGATCCACGATAAGATGCAGCAGACGCCCAAGCGGTGGACACAAGTTGGGACACGGAAAGACCAGACGCCGCGATTGCTGTTTTCGCATTTGTGATATCTACGTCTGAGGGCGCTCCGGTGGAAGCTGGAACTGGATCCTGCCAAAGCTCCTCTGTTGCAGGAACAAGTGGGCCAAGATAACGGGCCTTTGGGCCCATATCGCGATGCGTCAACTTATACCAAGCCTTTGCAAATGCTTCTGCAAACTGCTCAGGATTTTCATGGAAGCGACGAGAGATTTTCTCGTAAGCGGGATCAACACGCAACGCCATGTCTGCTGTCGTCATCATCGGCGCCCAACTTTTGTCAGCATTATGAGCATCTGGGACAGTTCCAGCGCCAGCCCCACCTTTTGGTGTCCATTGCTGCGCACCCGCTGGAGACTTGGTCAACTCCCACTCAAACCCGAACAGAACGTCAAAAAAGTTATTGTCCCAAGTTGTTGGCGTTTGCGACCAAGCGCCCTCGACACCGGATGAAATTGTGTGTTCCCCGTGGCCTGGGCCAAATGTGGACTGCCACCCCATACCTTGCGCAGTGATATCCGCGCCTTCGGGTTCGGGACCTACATATTTGTCAGGATCACCTGCTCCGTGCGCTTTGCCGAATGTGTGACCACCCGCAACCAATGCCACGGTCTCTTCGTCATTCATTGCCATACGGCCAAACGTGTCGCGAATATCAAATGCAGATGCGGCTGGATCAGGGTTACCATTTGGACCCTCTGGATTTACATAAATCAGGCCCATTTGAACGGCACCAAGGTTACCCTCAAGTTCGCGCTCGCCTGAATAACGTTCATCTTCAAGCCAAACACCTTCTGGGCCCCAGTAGATGTCTTCTTCGGGCTCCCAAATATCTGCACGCCCGCCTGCGAAACCAACAGTTTTGAAACCCATAGATTCTAGCGCGACATTCCCCGTTAGGATTAAAAGGTCAGCCCAAGAAATTGCCTGGCCGTATTTCTTTTTAATTGGCCATAAAAGAAGACGCGCCTTGTCCAAATTGACATTATCGGGCCAGCTGTTGAGCGGCGCAAAACGCTGCGACCCAGTGCCTGCGCCACCGCGACCATCGCCAACACGGTACGTACCAGCAGAATGCCAGGCCATGCGAATAAAGAACGGGCCGTAGTGGCCGTAATCAGCGGGCCACCAAGGTTGGCTGTCCGTCATCAGATCGGTTAAATCTCTGCGCAATGCTTCCAGATCGAGCGTTGCGAATGCTTCACCATAGTTAAAATCTGGGGCAAGTGGATCAGATTTTTCCGAATTTTGGTGCAAAGGCTTAAGATTAAGCGCATTTGGCCACCAATGTTGGTTTGCCGTGCTACCAGTTGCGTTTTGAGTGCCATGCATAACGGGGCATTTGCCGCCTTCGATGGGTGATCCGTCCATTAGAATTTCCTGTCATTTTGTTAGAAGTTATAGGACACCGCAGCAGTGCCCAATTAAGGATTAGGTATCAGAATTTACCTGTGAGTTTAAGTTCGAATTTACGATAGAATCCACAATAATATTCTATGGATCAGTATCCGATTGCGCAGCCATCTTTTCTAGAGTCCGATCCACCTGTCAAAACGCCTTGATCCCAGTCAATCCAAATGGCTTGAGACCCACCGATTGGGCGGGCGGGATTTACAATTTCATGCCCCAAAGCCGCCAATTCATTTCGGATAACTTCTGGCACAATTCCTTCAATCTCGACCTGACCTGTATCTGGGTCAACCATCATGCGCGGTAGGTCCATTGCCTGCTGAATATCCATTCCATACTCGAAGTAACGGCTAAGAAATTGCATGTGGCCAAACGACTGATATTCACCACCCATAACTCCAAATGGCATCACGACTTTTCCATTCTTGGTCAACATTCCAGGGATAATCGTGTGAAGCGGGCGCTTGCCACCATCAATGCAATTGGGATGCCCGCGCTCAAGGGAAAAACCGTGTCCACGATTTTGAAGGACAACGCCTGATTTTGGAGCCGTCAGGCCAGAACCCCAGCCATGGAACAAAGTATTAATGAAGCTGACTGCGTTGCGATCTTTGTCTACCACAGTAATGTAAACCGTGTCCTCATGTCGGGTCAGCGGAATGTCAGCAGGCGGAATAGTTGCTTTGTTTTCATTTATTTGATCCCGCATCCGTGTAGCGTATTCCTCAGATAAGATGTGTGCAATCGGTACGTCAGCAAATGCTGGATCAGCGAGATATGTGTTTCGCGCACGGTATGCCAATCGACACGCTTCAAGCTCTTGGTGCAGCCGTTTTGTCGTAATTGGTCCTTCAGATCCGGCATCAAACCCACCCATGACATTCAGCAAAAGCAACGCAATCAAACCCTGCCCATTTGGCGGGCATTCATGCACTGTGTGACCTTGATATTGCGTTGTAATCGGAGTGACGTATTCGCCCTTCGTTTTGGCAAAATCATCTAACGTATGAAGGCCGCCTTTGGATTGGAGGTAATCCACAATATCTGTGGCCACATCACCATAATAAAAAGCATCACGCCCGTTGTCGGCAATCGATTGCAACGTAGCTGCAAGCGCCTTTTGGTGGTGGATATGGCCAACCTTTGGAACCTCTCCATTCGGAAGGAATATGTGCGCCGTGCTTTCCTCGGCGGCAATAAGCGCTTTGTTCGCCGTCCAATCTGTATGCACACGAGAAGATATCGGGTATCCATCGCGCGCATAGGCAATCGCGGGCTGCAGCAATTCTTGTAACGACATCCGTCCATGATCATTCAGCAGCTGCGACCATGCATCAACAGCTCCTGGAATGGTCACGGAATGGGGCGAACGACGATCAAATTTGATTATGCCTGCAGCCTCGAAATGATCAATGGTTGCGTCGGCGGGGGCTTTGCCAGATCCATTAAACCCAACGACTTGATCCGTACCGTTCGGAGCATAAAGGCAAAAGTTATCGCCCCCGATCCCCGTTGATCCCGGCTCAACCACACACTGCACAGCGCAAGCTGCGACAGCCCCATCCATTGCATTGCCCCCCGCCTTAAGCACATCGATCGCGACTTGGCTCGACAACGGATGGGACGTTGCCGCCATTCCATTTGGAGCGTGAACAGGAGAGCGACCAGGACGTTCTAGATTGCGCATTTGGACCTTCGAAATATGAGTTCAATTCCGCGAGTGTAATCTGAGTGTATAGCTAGAATCTAGGGTGTATTACGCGCCTAAAGTTGATTTATATGGCGCGTGAAGGTTTGCTCGGCTCGGCCCCAAACCCCTGCGTCAATCTCATCAATCTGCAGCAAATAGGGCAGCAGCTGATTGGCATAATCTTCACTGCTTTCGACTGGCAACATCGAAGGTAGATTATCAATGGCCATCACGTCCAAAGCGTTAGGTTCGTCTGCAACACGAACCAGCGGCGATGCGAATGTTGTGCTGTGATCATAGATCGGGATCGGATTATACGCACTGTTCGGATCACAAGAAACATCTGCAATAACCCTTAGCTTTCGCGTGCTTGCGATAGCAGATTTTGGGACAAAAACTGGAACATTGGGCCCTGCAAGGATGCAATTCACAAACAGGCTGTGTTCCAAAATTTCTGGGAATGGCCCACCGTGTTTGGTTTCATCAATATCCCAAAGCGTGGTTTGAATTCCGATCGCGTTAAACAAATCGGTTGCACCCGTTCCGACGCGCCCTTTGGCACCAATAATGATCGCCGTCAGCTTGCCCGTTTCTTTTGCACCTATTGAGCGAAGGCTGGCGGCCAATTCATCCAAAAGTACGTCTTTGGATGAATAAACACCGACTTCTCCTAGGGATGTAGTTTCCAGTTGTGCAACCCGCGCCATAACACCGACAGCAGCGCCCGCAAAACCTGCCCAATACCCGAATGCCGCAACACGTCGCCCGTTAGGTTCAGTCAAATATTCCAAATCATAAAGCGTACCTCCGCCCCGTTTGAAACGATTTAACAACTCTGGGCCGTCAGCTTGCCCTTTGTAAGCATGACCAAACATAATGTGGCGATGGCGTAAATCTGGGCCGTCTTCGTTGAGCTCTTTCAACCCAAAAATTATCGCATCGCTTGGCGCATCCATCCAAGCGTTTTCTGGTTCAATTGAGCAACCAACATCGCTGTAACCTTCAAGTTTGATTGCGCGTGAATTGCTGTTTTCTACTGTAATTTTATGCCCTGTCGCAAGCAATTTGGCTGCACCTAGTGGCGTCAAACCTACACGCTGTTCAAAACCGCGCTGCTCTGCGCGGACCCAAATATGTGCCATGATTGCTTCCTTACAAATTTCATCGAGTCTTTGAGTAGATTGAACCAAACAGGCTTGCCAACGCGAAACACGCAGCCGCAACGCAAACGATCGTAGGGCCAGTCGGGGTATCAAACTGAAAGGCAAGGTAAAGCCCGCCGAGCGCAGAAAACGCCCCAACAGCCATCGCAAGAACGGCCATACGTTCAGGCGTTGTTGAAAAAGGACGAGCAGCAGCGGCAGGAATAACCAAAAGCGATGCGATCAACAAAACGCCAACAACTTTGATCGCCACCGCGATAACGATAGCAAGCGCAATTGTCAAAATCAGCTGCTCTCGTTTGGGATCGATACCCGATGCATGCGCCAAATCAGTGTTCAGGGTCGCCGTGAGCAATGCAGACCATCGCCACCCAACCAATGCCAGAACGAATATCGCCCCCACCCAAATAACAGCAAGATCAATTTTACCGACTGCAAGAATATCACCAAACAAATAGGCCATCAGATCGACGCGCACGCCAGATAGAAAGGAAACCGCAACAAGACCGATTGCGAGAGCTGAATGCGCCATTACACCGAGCAAGGTGTCCATCGCGAAACCTTGATTGCTCAGCGTCGAAACCAATGTAGCTGCCAAAAGCACAACCGTAAGAACACCCAGCATAACTGAAATGTTGAGCGCTAGGGCAAGCGCGACGCCCAAAATTGCCGCATGTGCGGTCGCATCACCGAAATACGCCATGCGCCTCCAGACAACGAAACATCCCAGTGGCGCCGCTGCAATTGCTACGCCGAGGCCAGCTAAGGCAGCGCGGATCAGAAAGCTATCAAAAATTGTCATTTCGGTGCTCCGTGGTCGCGATTTTCACCATGATCATGGCTATGATTATGTTCGTGGCGATATAGGGCCAAGGCACCTTGCGTACCAGACCCGAACAAAGCGCGATATTCTGGCGCAGAGGCGACTTGTTCCGGAGCCCCTTCGCAGCAGACATGCCCATTTAAGCAGATCACGCGATCAGATGCTGCCATGACAACATGCAGCTCATGGCTAACCATCAGGATTGCACACCCAAGTTCAGTTCGTATCGCTTCAATTTGGGCGTAAAAAGCCGCTGACCCAGTCTGATCCAGCCCTTGAGTTGCCTCATCCAAAATCAATAATTCTGGATTGGACAACAAAGCGCGTGCAAGCAGAACCCGCTGAAACTGCCCCCCAGACAAACGCGCCATTTGACGCTCCTTCAGATCAGGCACGCCCGCACGATCTAGGGCCGCTTCGATATCCGATGGCGCTGATGGCTTTGGCAGCCCTAAAAACCTTGTAACCGTAATCGGCAAAGTCGGATCAATATGCAATTTCTGCGGCACGTAACCAATGCGCAATCCCGGCTTCGTCGATATTGTGCCATGGCTAAGTGGGACGGCCCCAATAATGCTTCGCAATAACGTCGATTTACCCGACCCATTTGGGCCCACAACAGTCACGATTTCACCCGCGGTTAACGTAAGATCAACCCCGTGCAACACCTCTGCACCAGCAAGTGAAACGGACAAGTGCTTTGCTTCAACCAGGCTCATTCTGCATCAACCTGGCAGTTTGGACAAAGTCCTTCCGCCTCGACAACAGTTCGCTCGATTTTGAATCCTGCCGCAAGCGCCGTGCGAGCCAATGCTCCTGTTTCAAGCTCTGTGTGCGTTTCGGCAACTGATGTGCAGGTTCTACAAATCAAAAATGTCGGCGCGTGGTCAGAGCAAGGATCGGTACAAGCCACGAATGCATTAAGACGCTCAATTTTATGAGCAAATCCATTGCTTACCAAAAAATCTAACGCCCGATACACCACGGGTGGCTGTGAACCTAATCCCTCTTCTCGTAAAACATCCAGAATATCATACGCACCCAGCGCGCGGTGACCTTGTAACAGTAATTCAAGAACCCGCCTGCGCACAGGTGTAAGTTGTAGGCCCGATTTTTCACATTGTGCGCCTACCTTTGCGATATTGTCTTGCATACAAGCAGAGTGATCGTGCGTTTCGAAACCAATTGTGTCCATTAAATTTTCTTTGATTAGGAAGTTTGATGCTTGATATGTTATAAAGTAACAGCTATCAAGCCAATATGTTATATTATCACACATCACCTCCGAGACGTTTCGCTGCTGCGTTTGCAATTTGGTGCACCTCAATATCTGCGTGTGTCGCAGATGTTCCCAGCGTCGTTACCGATATTCCGCCGATACATTCGCTCGTGGCACAGGTCATGCAAGGCTTAGGAACCCCAAGCGTGCTTATTTCTGGCAATACATCACCGCATGGATATTCGATGCGTCCGTCCCAAGCCGCTTCCCTTGCTTCGGCCGATCTCGTATTTTTGGTTGGCCCTGAATTGACACCTTGGCTTGAAACATCACTGGGCACACTCGCTAACGATGCGACTGTTACAGCTTTGCTGCACACCAAGGGAACTAATACTCTCGAGTTTCGGGTCCCAGATGAGTTTACAGAAGATGCAGAAACCACGGAGCATCAAGATCACCACGATGATCATGATCATGGTCATGAGGGGCTCGATCCCCACGCCTGGCTCAATCCAGATAATGCGAATTTATGGCTGCAAGTGATCGCGGATCAGCTGTCCCAGCATGATGTGGAGAATGCAAATATCTATCAAGGAAATGCCCAAGCGGCGAAAAACCGAATTGCAAACCTCGTTCCCCGATTGAAGGCACAATTGGAAATTGCGGGCAAGGAAAACATCATCGTCTATCATGATGCCTTTCAATACTTCGAGAAGTTCTTTGACCTTAAGACAGTTGGTACCATTGTTTTGAACGATGCGAGTCAACCGAGCCCAGCGCGCCTTTCAGAGGTTAAGGCCAAGCTGCACGACGAAAAAGTCGCCTGTGTCTTTACCGAAGCACAGTTCAATTCGGGATTAGTCGATGTTGTGATCGAGGGGACAACCGTCAAGACGGCTTCGCTCGATCCGCTTGGCGGGGCCCTTGAGCTTGGGCCAGAATTGTTTGGCGAGATTCTTAGCGACCTTGCGGACGAAATTTCAAGCTGCGTCGCACCGTAGTTATTCAGCGGCCAGCTGCAATTCGGCTGGGTATGTTCCACTTTCAGCAATCAAAAATTGGTGTTTTTGCGCCAATTTTAGTATGGGCGGAACATCAGTTTCATGGGGTGTGGCAAACAGATTGGTTTGTTCTTTTCTTATACCCAAACCACTTACAAACGATAACAGCGTTGCGCCTACCAAGCTCACTGTGATCGGAACCAGCCATAACGAAACCACGCCGGAAACGATACCGAACAACAAGACCAATCCAATTATGGTTTCTACCGCATGAAATCTGAGCATCGTAAAAAGATTGTAATGTGCGCCATATCGTTTCTGTGGGCCCCATTCTTCGCGACGACCAATTACTGTTCCACTGATTGCTTTGGTTTGCTGGACCATTAAGATCGGAGCAACGCTCATTGACCCAAGTAATTCGGCTGCAACCCCAAGCAGGAATGTAATCCGCCCTTTGAACGAACTAACTGCTGTAATGTTCGATACCACGCTGGCTGCACCTGCAATTTTTGGCGCTATTAACATAAGATAAACCGCAGCAAGCAACCAAAGCCCGTTTGCTTGGAAGACTGAAAAATTGATAAAATCCGATGCGGGCTGTCCAATGAGAAGCGACAGAACGCCATCGTTGGAAGTCGTTCCAAACATAGAACCGATCAGAACCAGTGCGAACCAAAGGGGTGACATTAGATAGGTCAGCGCGTTCTGGCCCAAATGAAATCGCGAGACTGGGTGCAAGCCACTGCTCCACATCACGCGAAGGTGCTGCATGTTGCCATGACACCAA
>JABBAP010000026.1 GCA_018607905.1 Paracoccaceae bacterium
AAACGCGCCTGCAATCATCCCATAGCCAGCATAGGTGACAATCTTAACCCCGCGCACCAAAAACGGCAGCGCATCCGTACCCCAGAAATGTGAAAACGCAAACCCGTCTAAATCACGTTTCACCAGCAGGCACACAAGCACGAACAGACCCATCACTGGATACCGTTTGGCCAGTACAAACAGGGGGTACATCAACAGCAACCCAAACAGCGTCGGGATGAAATGCATGTGATACTTCACTGATCCAAGCAGGGCGAAACTCACCCATTCAAACGGCGAAGCAAGCGCGGACCAAATCGCGTCTTCGTACCCAAATGCACTCGCTTTGATGAGGTTGTAAAACGCATAAAATACCGTCCAAAATACAAAAGGGATCAACAATCGTCGCGCCTGCACAGCAATCGTGGCCCGATATGTTTTGGGCCGATTATCCAAGGCCATCAAAAGCAAGAAAACCGAAATAATAAGAAATAACTCAGTGCGGGCGGTGTAAATAACGGCACGAACCAGCATTGGCAAAATGCGATCCGCTTGATCAAATTGGGCAAACGGTTGCCCCATCGCATCAGATGTTGCATGCAGCCCAACCATGGAAACGCCCGCAATCAGCCGCAGGCTGTCTAACCAAACGAGCCTCCCAGAAACTATAGCAGTATCTGTTTTCGAATCTGTTGTGTGCAAAACCTGCTTCTCCGCCTTCAGTACGATCAACATGCCGTGAAGAATCAGAAAAATTGGTAAACGCGACAAAAAAAATCTGCTGCTGCCCAAATAAATGTTCATGGTTTGTTAGGAGGCTTGGCGTATTCACCAACGCAGGAGGCCCATCATGCGGATAGCGTTTTTTGCGGTTACATTTGTTGTTTACACTGCGGCATTTGTCGCACCTGTTACGGTGGCTCGGGCCCAGTCTAGTGCTGCAATGCAGGTCTGTGCAGATATCCTTGCACAATATGGAATCGCCCCCGAAGGCTGTGATCCACAAGATGATGTTTACGAAAAACCAAAAGACGAAGCTGTCGTAAAAGTCGCATCTGCCGCACCCGCGCTTTTGTCGCAAACTCAGCAAGAACTGAATGAAAACAACATCTTCTTTCGTAAAGGCGGCGATAAACTAGATACCCAGGCCATTCAAAAACTGGATACTCTTGGTCAAATTCTAAACACCAGTGTTCTAAATTCAGCCTGTCTTCGGCTGGTCGGTCATTCCGATGCGTCTGACCCTGCAAACCTAAACGCAGAAATGGGATTGAAACGAGCCAACGTGGTTGCACAATATCTGCGCCCAAAACTTGCCGATACGTCCCGTATTCAAGATGTAATCTCAGACGGCGAAACCAATACAATTCAAGGGATTGAACCCGAAAATGCGTTGAACCGCCGTGTCACAATCTATGCACGGAAATGTCCAACTCCATAGCTCACCTAATGATTGAGTATTAGACGCCACCTACATTTCGATGCTAAGTCTCGGTAAGATTAATACCAAAATGCTTGGCTAAAAATGACGCTTTCCCCAAATATGCGCGGCGCGGCTTTGATGTCTGCCTCTATGGCAGGCTTTGCGCTGAACGATACCGCCCTAAAATACGGTGGCGCTGATCTGGGATTATTCCCTGCCATTTTTGTTCGCGGTATTTTCGCGGCCTGTTTTATGGGCATCTTCGCCTATGCGTTTGGTGCCTTTTCTAACCTCCCCAAAGCCAAAGATATCCGCTTAATCGGCATCAGATCATTCGCAGAAATAGGCGCAACGCTTGCGTTTCTCACGGCACTTTTCAATCTCCCACTCGCCAACATCACCGCACTTTTACAGGCAACACCGCTTTCCATCGCCCTCGCCGCGGCCATTTTTTTAAGCGAGCCAATTGGACGCAAACGCATCGCCGCAATTGTTGTCGGATTTATCGGCGTAATGATCATCGTCCGCCCCGGACTTGATGGGTTCAACGCCTACGCACTCCTTGGATTGGTCGCAGTTGCCTTTGTCACTTTACGCGATCTAACCGCACGCCAACTCAGCCCGAAAGTCCCAACTTTACTGGTCGCATTCGTCGCCTCTGTCGCGATCATGCTAACAGGCGGCGTCGGCATCATTGTCACCGAAACCTGGCAAACACCGACACCGTTTGAACTTTCGATCCTTGGACTATCCGCAGTTTTCCTCATGATTGGTTACTACTGCTCGGTCGCGACCATGCGTGTTGGCGACGTTGCGATCGTCTCTTCGTTTCGCTACACCGTAATGATCTGGGCCATCGCACTGGGCTGGTTCGTCTTTGGTGATATCCCCGATATGTGGACCATTATCGGCATGCTGGTCATCCTATCTGCAGGGCTTTTCACAATGTGGAGAGAGCGGAAATTGGCCAAATCACAACGTACCTAAAGGAGATCCCCATTGGCACAAACCATCACCAAACACGTCAAAGATATGGTCGCGCAGGCCAACACACAAATTGAAACCATCCCAACAGCGGATGCGATCAATCTGGTTGGCAATGAGGATCACGTCATCGTCGATCTGCGCGACCCGCGCGAGTTAAAACGCGGTGGCAAAATCCCTGGCGCGTTTTCCTGCCCACGTGGCATGCTGGAGTTTTGGATTGATCCCGCCAGCCCCTATCACAAAGACATTTTCAATCAGGACAAAAAATACGTGTTTTACTGCGCCAGCGCTTGGCGTTCTGCGTTGTCCGCACAACTTGCACAGGACATGGGTCTAAAACCTGTCGCCCATATCGAAGGCGGATTTGGAGCATGGGTCAAAGCAGACGGGCCGGTAGAGGCCGTCGATTAAACGTCCTTAAGATACCGTAAACCATCGTAAATGGCAGCGTGCGTGTTGCGCGCTGAAACCGCATCACCAATCCGAAATAGCTGAAAACCACCGTCAGGATTTCGCGTCACATCCTGCGGTCGTCCTGCAATCAACGCATCATAATCCACTTCACCCAAATTACGGCTGTGTGGAACCAGATCGAAATACAAATCTGCATTTGGCATCGTCCCGTAATTCACTACGATCTGATCATACTCCTGCCGTTTCACAAAATCGCTGTAATCTGTGCCGACAAGCGCGGTCAGTTTATTGCCCGTCTTTTCTACTCCGACCAAACGGCGCGTCACGGTAAAGGTCACATCTTTGTCCTGAAGGCTGCGCATATACGGCACCAAATTCATCGCCATTACTTCGGGTGAAAACGTGCGATCTGGTGTCATTATTTCCACCTTTGCACCTGCCTCGGATGCGGTTTCGGCCGCCATCAGCGCAGGATGATCGCCGCTTTCGTCATAGATCAGTACATGGTCCGCGGGTTTTACATCCCCTGAAATAATGTCCCACGCACTGATCACATGGGGCACATCAACGCCGGTTTCGTACAATTCCATATTCGGCAAACCGCCTGTTGCCACAATCACAACATCAGGATTTAACGCCGTGATTTCATCCGTTTCAGCCCAAGTGTTAAACCGAAATTCCACATCGCGCGCCGCACATTGCGCCATGCGCCAATCAATGATCGAAATCATCTCGGCGCGGCGTTTGTTTAAGGCTGTCAAACGCACCTGCCCTCCTGCATCAGCCTGCGCTTCGAACACGACAACACTGTGCCCGCGTTCCGCTGCAACCCGCGCTGCTTCCAGCCCTGCGGGACCGGCGCCAATCACCACAACCTTCTTGAGTGTCTCTGCCTGCGTAATCTCGTGGGGCATACTAAGTTCACGCCCTGTGGCCGCGTTGTGAATACACAGCGCTTCACCAGATTGATAAATCCGATCCAAACAATAGGTCGCCCCAACACACGGGCGAATGTCATCCTCGCGCCCTTCAACGATCTTTTTCACCACATGCGGGTCCGCCATATGCGCCCGCGTCATCCCAACCATATCAAGCAAACCGCTTGCCACAGCATGTCGCGCCGTCGCTACATCAGGGATGCGCGCCGCATGAAATGTCGGCATTCCAGTAGCCGCCTTTACCGATCCCGCAAAATCCAAATGCGGTGCGGATTTCATCCCTTGGACGGGGATCACATCTGTCATTGCAGGGTCAGAATGGACGCGCCCTTTAATCACGTTCAGGAAATCCAACTGACCCGAATCCGCCAGCTTTTTCGAAATTTCCAAGCCTTCTTCGGGCGTGATTCCGCCTTTCTGCGCTTCATCCGCTGTGTATCGAAATCCGACGATAAATTCGGACCCAACTCGTTTGCGGATTGCAGACAACACATCCATCGGAAACCGCATCCGGTTTTCCAGCGTATCGGCTCCATATGGCCCCACCAAATCATTGGTCAACGGAGACCAAAATTGATCGAGCAGATGGCCATATACCTGCAATTCGATCCCATCCATGCCACCTGCTTTCATCCGTTCTGCCCCATCGGCAAAATCTGTGATGATGCGATCAATGTCCCAGTCTTCGATCAATTTTGGGAACGAACGATGGGCAGGCTCGCGGTGTTTCGATGACGACACAGACGGTAACCATTCGCCCTTGTTCCAATTCGTGCGGCGTCCCAAATGGGTCAGTTGGATCATCGTGGCACAGCCATGTTCGTGACACGCATCCGTCAGCTTTTGAATCCACGGCACAACCCGATCATCATAAACCAACACGTTGTTAAACACGGGCGGGCTGTCACGGCTTACCGCCGCCGACCCAGCCGTCATCGCCAGCGCCACACCTGCCTTGGCTCGCTCTGCATGATACGCGATATAGCGATCTGTTGGCATCCCATCCACGGGGTACGCGGGTTCATGCGCCGTGGTCATAATCCGATTTTTCAACGTCAAATGCTTCAGCTGATACGGCTGCAAAAGTGGATCGCTAGACATGAAAACCCCTCCCAAAAACACATGCTTTGAAAGGGATTAAGACCTTACAAATATGACTTGTAAAGAACCTTATTCAGTCTCTTTCGCATCTTGAATAACATTCATGCCAGCCAACCCACTGTTGCCCAACGCAACCGATGCAAACGGCCCGCCGTGACACATGTGGCCCGCATCTTGCGGATCATTTTGCGGTTCATTGGCCAAAACTTCTGCCGCCACATCCTCAGCATTGTCCTTTGGACGATACCCTAGGAAAGACGCCTTTGCATTGTCCACAGGTGTGCGATCATTGTTCGAAACACCATAAATAACAGAAAATCCAGTCACAGGCGTATCCAAGCAGCGCGTCACCAATTGGATTAAATCATCGTACGATAGATACGACCCCAAAGCGCGCGCATTGTTTGGTTGCGCACAAGACAGAATACGCATATGAACGCTCTCCATCCCGCGTTTTTCCCAATACATCCGACCCAAATCCTCGGTAAAG
The DNA here is from genome assembly GCA_018607905.1 of Paracoccaceae bacterium. Taxonomy (GTDB): domain Bacteria; phylum Pseudomonadota; class Alphaproteobacteria; order Rhodobacterales; family Rhodobacteraceae; genus Amylibacter. The sequence continues at coordinate 5,333 of JABBAP010000026.1, forward strand.
CATTTGGCCAATCCGTAAAACGTATCAGGGCGATGGGGCACGTCTACGCCAATAAATTCGTTCTTTGGATACATGCCGACCGCATGGATAGACGACGCATAAACCACACGGCGCACGCCCGCTTTATACCCTGCCTCCCACACATTGTATGATCCAACAAAGTTCGGCCCCAGCAGTTGTTCAAACGGCCCTTCATCCACAAATGCACCCATGTGAACGACCATTTCTGCCCCGTCCATCACCCTGACCATATCGTCCATGCTGGCCAAATCGCCCTGAACATACGTCTCACCATCATAGGTTTTACCGATGTCGTCCTTGATATCCGTAGACACCAACTCATCACACATCTTGCTCAGTGGTTCGCGCAAATACGATCCCAAACGACCAGCCGCCCCTGTTAGTACAATCTTTTTCATCGTTTTATCCTTTTGGTTTCTGGCCCTACGCCAACTTACTTTTCACTGTCGCCAACAAAGCATCCGATGCCTTTGCCAGCAAACCCGTATCCGACCCGCAGGCCACAAACGTAAATCCTTCGTTCAACAAATCCGCCGCAAAATCAGGGTCCATCACCAACGTCCCCACAGGCACGCCCTTGGCCATCAACTTTTTCGCGGCTTCCTTGATCAAGTCCCAAACCTCTGGGTCCATCAGCTTGCCGACTTTGCCCATATCCGCCGCAATATCCGCAGGGCCAAAGAACACGCCAGACACACCATCAACGGTGCCAATCGCTTCAGCCTGCGCCACAGCACTCACCGTTTCCAATTGCAGAATCACCGTGGTTTCATCATCTACTCGTGCCACATAATCAGACACACGCCCAAACTTATTCGCCCGTGTATTGCCAGAAACACCCCGCACGCCATGTGGCGGATATCGCGTTGCAGCCACCGCTTTTTTCGCCTCTTCAACGCTTTGGATCATCGGGAACAGCAATCCCTGCACACCTAAATCCATCAGCCGTTTCACAACAACCGTATCGTTCCAATCAGGCCGCACAATCGCAGTGGTCCCATAGCCAGCAAACACCTGCAACTGTGCCAAAACCGAATGATAATCATTCGGCGAATGCTCCATATCAATCAACGCCCAGTCAAATCCAGACGGCGCCGTCACCTCTGCGCCAAACCCGCTGCACAGGCTAATCCACAGCCCCAGTTGTTTTTCTCCAGCCTTGATCGCCGCTTCAAACGTGTTTTTTTCCAATTCCATCAGATGATCGCCTTTTCAATGATCGGTCGATTTTCAGGAATACGCGCATAATTGAACGGTGTCAGGTCCAAGCTGCGATATTCGCCATAGGTTAACCACTCCGCCGTCGCACGCCCCATCGCAGGGGATTGCTGCAACCCGTGCCCCGAAAACCCATTCAGGCTGATGAAATTCTCAACCACGGTATGCGGGCCCATGATCGCGTTGTGATCGAACGTGTTCATCGCGTAATGCCCACCCCATTCCGACGTCACCTTAACCGCTTCGAACTGCGGAATTCGGGTCGCCAAAACAGGCCAAATCTGGTTCTCCCAAAGCGAAAAATCCATCGTATAATCATCGTACCCGACCGCCACATCAGGCACGTCGTGATCATAACCACCCGCCTCATACGTGCCGCCACCATTTTCACGAACGTGGATGCCAGATGGATCAATCGTCAGCGGTAAATCCCGATCCAACGGCTGATCCGCCTTGAATATCCAAGTGAACCGTTTGCGCGGTTCCACCGGCAATTCAATCCCCGCCATCTTTGCCGTTTCCACCCCGCGCGGCCCTGATGCATTCACCAGCTGGCCACAAGAAATCACCTCTCCCGATTTCAAAGTAATACTCTCAACCCGCGTCCCCGCGCCGTTCTTTGCTATCGAAACAACTTCGTTTTCAGCATACTCAACACCCTTTTCACGGGCTTGGCGTTTCCACCAATCAAACACGGCCAAACCATCCCAATAGCCTTCATCCACCGTGTTGATCGACCCCGCCACAATGTCATCCACATTGTAAAACGGATAGCGCTCCTTAATCTGTGCAGGCGTCAAAACTTCGGTCGCCGCCCCTGCTGCCAACTGCACTTTCTGGCTCTCGCGCAGAACATCTGCAAAGCCTTCGTTATCGGCAAAATACATATAGCCAAAATTGCGAATACCCAGTTCAGGGACCCGCTCATCCCCACCCATGTAGGTGCGAATGTTCTTCACGAAATCCGCTGCAAACTGGCTGATCCGTACGTTCAATTCTGATGAAAATTGTTGGCGCATACAGCTGTTCGTATGCGCCGTGGAACAGGCCTCGAACGTCAGGTCGCGGTCCACCACCAAAACCGACCCGTTGAAATCCGCGTTGTTGCTTAGAAACCAAGCGGTGGACGATCCCATGATCGCACCTCCGACGATAACCACGTCGTAGCGTGATTGCTTTGGCGCTTGCGTTTGGCCTGCCATCACACGTCCTCCCCAGATGCAATTGCAGTTTCAACCGCTTTGATTTCCGCAGCTGACAACCCGTAGTCCCGTGCCGCAACTTGCGCAGAAATATATCCCCGCGCCAAATCTCGTTTCACCGAGGCAGGGTCACGATCCGCCGCCGCGCCGTATCCCGCGCCACCCGGAAACGCCATCATCACCTTGCGCCCGTGGGCCACAAACTGTTTGCCCTTACCGTTCATCTTGGCACCGTCATCTTGCACAATCGTCGTCGAGGCCCCTTCGCCGCCGCCGCGTCGCCCACGCGCAGCATGATCGACCCGATCAAACATCGCCTGAATATCAAACTCGTGCCCCTCGCGCGCGCCCACTTCCATGAACTGCCCCAAACCACCACGGCGCTGCCCTGCGCCGCCGCTATCTGGGCGCAACTCTTTGCGCCAAATAATCACGGGTCCAGCATGTTCCGTGGCCTCCACCGGCATGGTCATCACACCAGATGGAAACGCCGTGGCGTTCAGCCCGTCATGTTCTGGTCGCGCGCCCGACCCACCAGAATTGAACGTCAAAACCTCGGATCGCACGGCATCCGCAGGCGCTGGCGCATCGGTGCGTGGCCGCAGGGATACTTGGAAATTGCACAAACACCCGGCGCCCTCTGCTGGTACCAATCCGGGCACAATTTTATCAAACGCATTGTACACCGCATCTGGCACAAAATGCCCAACGATATGGCGCAATGCCACGGGCGCGGGATGCACAGCATTCACAATCGTGCCCTCTGGTGCTTTTATTTCAAACGGCGCAAGGGACGCCGCATTGTTCGGAATTTCAGGCGCAATCGCAACCTTTAGCGCGTAACAAGCGTATGCTTTGGCATAGACCAGCGGGCAGTTAATCCCCTTCTTATCCACCCCAGACGTGCCCGTGAAATCGGACACAATCCGATCTTCATGTACACTCACTTTCACCTTCAACGTGATCGGTTTATCAAACCCATCGACCGTCATTTCACCCGTGGCCGAAGTACGCGGCAAGGCTGCAATCCGCTCCAACGTGGCACGGCGTGAATTATCCAGTATGAAGGTCGCAATCCCGTCCAAATCATCCAGATCAAACTCCGTCATCATGTCGATCAACCGACGATGCCCGATCTCATTGCAGCTGGTCAGCGCGAAAATATCCCCAATCAACTGATCAGGCTCACGCACGTTGCCACGAATGATCCGCACCAGCGTCTGATCCACTTCACCGCCTACCGCGAACTTCATGATTGGAATGTATAATCCCTCTTCGTAGACACTTGCCGCATCCGCCCCAAACCCGCGCCCACCGATATCCACGACATGGGCAGTACAGGCAAAAAATCCAACCAAAACACCCTTATGAAACGACGGTGTCACCATCGTAATATCATGCAAATGGCCCGTGCCCTCCCACGGATCATTGGTGATGTACACGTCTCCATCCATGATGTTTTGCCGTCCAATACGGCGAATGAAATGCGCCACTGCATCGGCCATCGCATTCACATGGCCGGGCGTTCCCGTCACCGCCTGTGCCAGCATTCTACCGTGCGTGTCATAGACCCCCGCCGACAAATCGCCAGCTTCACGAACGGACGTGGAAAACGCCGTGCGCACCAAGGCCTGCGCCTGCTCTTCGACCACCGAAATCAAACGGTTCCACATCACCTGATATGCGACTGCTGATTTTTTCTGAGCCATGACTTACCCCTCCGCTTTCACGTTTATGTCGATACATCCATCGGGCTGGCGGATCGCATTTCGACTACTTGGAATGATGATCGTCGTTTCATCTTCAAAAATCACACCTGGCCCTTCGATAAAGCCCCCAACCTCCAGTCGCGTGCGATCATATTTGTAACAGTGCACAAATTCTTCTTTCGCAGGATCAAAGAACGAACGCTTTCCATTCATCACCGCCGTCGTGCCAGCGTCATGCTGCGCTACTTGCGCCACCTGTTCTGGCGGCGTCGTCGCGTTCACGGACCAAACCGTAATTTCAATATCGAGCCCCGTAACAGTGCGCCCAAACAATTTGGCGTAATCTTCCTCGAACAACCGCTCGAACGTCTCTGCCTGCGGGTTCATCGCCTGTTCTGCACTCAACACAATCGGGATTTCCCAACCCTGCCCCGTATACCGCATGTAAACTTTGAACTCCGACAATATCTCTGCGTCCCCGTCGCAGTTGCGCACAAAACCAGTCGCCTCGGCTTGTAAATCAGACAGTAAATCCTGAATGCGGGTGCCGTCAAAATCCGACAGCTTCATGTAAACTGAACGGTTCGCTTCAAACGAAAACGGCGCGCGTAAGAAACCAATGGCCGACCCAACGCCCGCACCCTCTGGCACCAACAACCGATCCACACCCAGCTTTTCGCACAACCGCCCAGCGTGCAGCGGTGCCGCACCGCCAAACGCGATCATCGTGTATTCGGACAAGTCCTCGCCGTTTTCCACCGCATGAACCCGCGCCGCATTCGCCATGTTTTCGTCCACAACTTCGGCCAACCCAAACGCGGCCGTGTGCGCATCCATATCCAACGGCGCACCAAGAACAGTTTCCAACGCTGCCGTCGATTGATCCTGATGCAGCTTGATCGATCCACCCGCGAAATTATCACCGTCCAGTTTCCCCAGAACCAGATCCGCATCCGTCACCGCAGGCTTATCACCGCCGCGCCCATAACACGCTGGCCCCGGCTCCGATCCCGCACTTTCAGGCCCGACCCTGATCTGGCGCATACTATCCACATGCGCCAGCGACCCGCCCCCCGCACCAATCTCCACCATGTCGATCACAGGAATCGAAATCGGCATCCCCGAGCCTTTTTTAAACCGATAGGTTCGCGCCACTTCGAACACTCGGCTGGTTTTTGGCGTCTGGTTTTTGATCAAACAAATCTTTGCAGTGGTGCCGCCCATATCAAACGACAGCACCTTATCCAGCCCGTAGCGCGCCGCGATGTGGGCTGCAAAAACCGCACCGCCTGCTGGCCCGGATTCCACCAAACGCACAGGAAAATTCGCTGCATTTTCGATGGAAATAATCCCGCCACCAGAATGCATCAGAAAGATGTTACAATCCACACCCTCATCCCGCAGTCGCCCTTCAAGGCGCCCCAAATACGATTTCATCAACGGCTTGATATAGGCATTCGCCACTACGGTATTAAACCGCTCGTACTCGCGCATCTGCGGCGACACTTCGCTGGATATTGAGATCATCGCATCAGGCATTTTCTCGGCCACAACCTCGGCCACCATCTGTTCATGGGCATCGTTCAAATACGAATGCATCAACCCAATCGCAACGCTTTCATATCCAGCCGCCGCCACACGGTCTACAACCGCTTCAACCTCACTCCGATCCAACGGGATCAGGACAGAACCTGTCGCATCTACACGTTCTGTCACCGTGTAACGCATTTGCCGTGCCAATAATGGTTCGGGTAAATTCAGGTTCAAATCATATTGTTCAAAACGGCTCTCGGTGCGCATTTCGATCACATCGCGAAACCCGTTTGTGGTGATCAACGCGGTCTTGGCACCGCGCCGTTCAATCAACGCATTGGTCGCCAGCGTTGTCCCGTGAATGATCTGTCCAATGTCGGAGGCCGCGACATTGGCCTTGGCCAAAACCTGATGCATCCCGTCAATAATCGCGTTTTCTGGCGCGATGTAGGTGGTCAAAACCTTGGTCGAAAAACTCTCGCTGCCGTGTTCCAGCACCACATCCGTGAAGGTGCCACCGATATCTACACCCAACCGAACAGAACTCGTTTTCATCAAACTCACCTCTTTATGATTCCGCCCATTTTGAAGGCTACGCCAGATCGCCGCAAATTATTTATTCCGATGTATGTGATAAATATTATTTATCCTATACGTCCGCCAAAACGTCTGCTGCCAGCTGCGCGGAATGTGCCACAAACCCTGCGACACGTTCCGCCTGATACCGCGCCGCAAACCGCAATGGCGCTGGGGTCCAATCTACCTGAACCTCTTGCAATCGCCCCGCCGCCAAATCCGTTGTCACCAACGAACGGGGCAACAGCGCAATTCCCAATCCATTGATCGCCATCTGCACGCAGGCCGCCATACTGTTGCTTGGCACGAAGCGCGTGGTCGGCAAGGATCGCGCCTCGGCATATTCCACCAATTCGCCGTAGGCTTGCGTGTTGCGCGCGTGGGTCAGGATCGAACGCGGGATCAACTCTGCGACACTCACGTGTCCCGCCAAACCGCTCAAACTCTCGGAGGTTCCAACCCAAACATATTCGAATTTACCCAATTCGATAATGCCACTGGCTTTGCTGGCAAACGGTGCTGTTTGGATCGTCAAATCCAACGTCCGTGCGGATAACTCCCGATCCAACTGGCGCGACAGATCAACCGTTAGCTCCACACTCACCGCTGGATAGGCATCTTTCAACCGTCGCAAATAGGTATGCAGCCAAGTAGACGCGACCAGCTCTGTCACACCCAACCGCAGCCGATCTTCAATCAAATCGGGCCGTTGTGCCACCTGCAAAAGCCCCTCGGATTGCCGCAATATTTTACGCGCCTCTGCCAGAATATCCGCGCCCTTTGCTGTCATTCGAACCGACCCTGCATCACGCTGCATCAACACCACACCAAGGCTAGATTCCAGCCCCGCAATCCGCGATGAGATATTGGGCTGCGTCGTGTTCAAATGCGCCGCCGCTTTGCGAAACGTGCCCAGATCCGCAACCCAAACAAGCGCCTCTAGCTGTTTTAGGTTAAACACATTGCCGATCATCACGCGCACCTTTGTTTGAATTATCCATTCGTCAAAACTACCCTTAGACAATCAAAAATCCTAATCCTTTTATCCCCTAACAAAACCTCTTAGCGTCACATCAACCCACAGAAACTCGCCATACTTCATGGCTCACCCATCTGCGATTTCGGCTGGCGAGCACCAGCTTTCGCGCCCAGTGATCCAAACGGAAACGCCGTTACAATGTCGTCGCAGACCGCCTCGATGAGGTGTTCTATCGAATCGAACGCCTAAATCTAGGTATCCGTCGCTGGCGCGTAATCTAGGTATGTTTGCTGCGTCGAAATATGGTCCGCCACGAATTTCGCATCATGCCAAACGCCCCAGATAAACGATGATCCGCGCCGCGATTGCCAAGGCAAGCCGAGGAAATAAACGCCCTGTTGATCTGAAACTCCGCGTTTGTGAACAGGCTTGCCGGTTTCATCAAACACATCCGCGTCCAGCCAATCATATTCCTGCACAAACCCCGTGGCCCAGATCACAGATGTGATCCCCTCTGCCTTTAGATCAATTTGGCGAATAGGATCGGACAGGCACGCAGGCTGTGGCCACTGTTTTCGCGCCTCTGGTTCCAGCGGTAAATCCAAACCATTTAACGCGATGTATTCATCCGCCTCATCCAAAACAGACAGATAATTCACATCCCCATTGGCCACATTGTCAACCAGATCAGATGCAAACTGCAGAACACCATCACTGAACTGTTCTGTACGCCCAACCAACTGCATTCCAGAATCCGCAAAACGGCGGAAATCAACGGTCGTCCCGCCATTTGCGCCACTTACCGCAATCGTCACATGCTCCGCGCCGAGCGGCGGCGTTTGCATATCCCATTTGCCGAGAACACCCAGCCACCAAACAAAGTCGCGGTTGCGATAGCTGCGCGGCGGGCGATCATGGGGACCAACAGACAAGAAAACCTTGCGCCCAGAATTCATCAATTCCTCAGCGATTTGCGCGCCAGAGGACCCCGCGCCAACCACCAATACACCGCCCTCTGGCATCTGAACGGGATTGCGATAAGTGTTGGAATGCATTTGTACCACATCCGTATCCGCAGGGATTATTTTCGGAAACACTGGTTTTTGAAACGGGCCCGTCGCGGCCACAATATTCTGTGCCTCGATCACACCTTGGGATGTTTCCACCCGAAATCCAGAACTGTTTTCGCGCCGTTGCGCCTTTAAAACTTCTACACCACAGCGAATGGGCGCGTTCATCTTCGCCGCGTAATCGACAAAATAATCGGCCACTTCTTCTTTGCCCGGAAATCCCTCTGGCCCACACTCCGTGAACTCCAAGCCAGGAAAGCGGTCGTGCCACGCAGGGCCGTTTGCCACCAAACTGTCCCAGCGCGCGGTGCGCCACCGCTCCGCAATCCGATCCCGCTCCAGCACAATGTGCGAGGTTCCATTATTGCTCAAATGCTCGCTCATCGCCACGCCAGCCTGACCAGCGCCAACAACAAGGGTATTTATCTTTTCAACTGGCATCGCGTTCTTCCTAAATCTGATCACGCAATGAAGGACAAAAAATTCAAAAAGCCAAGTTCGAATCCGCATTTCCTCATCAAAAGGGCGCAGGGGTTACGCAAATAGGTGCGAAAGCGCAGCCGTGTCGATGCCTTTGCAGGTCTGCCCCTTCGGCTTAAAGGTTTGCACATCTTCCCCTGCAACAATCGCGTTCACGACGGCTTCTTCAACCGCTTCCACCGCTGCCAAATAAAACGGATCCAGCAGATCGGCGTTCAATTCTTGGCGAACAATCACCGCGTCATCCTGTTGTGGCATCGGGCGATCATTGGCGGTTGAAAAGGCCAGAAAAATATCGCCGGAATTATTGCCTCCCGGGCTGCCACCGCGCCCCACACCAAGGGCGGCACGTTTTGCAACTTGGCGCAAAGACAACGCAGACAGCGGCGCATCCGTGCCAAGGATTACGATGATTGACCCGGTTTCTTGGCCCAGCAATCGCCCCTCATTCAACACCTCTCCGACAGGTTTACCCAAAATGTTCAACCAAGGTCGGATGCCGTGATTGGCCTGAACCAGCGCGCCCACGGTGTAGGTTTCACCGCCCAGTTTCACCTCCCGTGATGCGGTGCCCGTGCCGCCTTTGAATTCGTAACAGATCATTCCGTTCCCGCCACCGCTGGATCCCTCGTCCACGGGCCCTGATTTGGCAGTATTCAGCGCCTTTATCGCGTGATCGGCAGTCACGTGCTGGCCATTGATATCATTCAAAACCCCGTCATAGGTTTCGGCAACAACGGGCATCGCCCAAGCATGCTCATCGCGAAAATAATCGGCGTATGTGTCGATCATCCAACGGGTCGCACCGTGATGAACCATGCCCACGGAATGCGTGTTGGTGATGCAAATCGGACCAACAAAATACCCCGCGTCATTGATCCAATGCGTGCCCGTCATTTCCCCGTTGCCATTCAGCGCATACTGCCCCGCCCAAACTGGTTTTGGCTCAATTTTACCACCACGCGGAATGATCGCCGTTACACCCGTCCGTATGCCTTTTTCTGCATCCGTAAGCGTCGTGAAACCCACATGAACACCCGCCACATCGGTGATCGCATTATTGGGGCCAGGTGTGCCACGAAACGGCAGGCCAAGGTCACGGGCGCGGGGTTTTGGGTGTGTCATGTCTGTTCCAAGGTGCTGCTATCTGAAATTTTATACCACGGCGAATGAATTCCAATCCACAATATTTCCCCAAACTCTACGTCCCCAACGAACTGACCACAAATTGCAATTCACCTGCGATTCATCATTTCAATTTGAATCACGTTGCATCTCTGCCTGCTTTGGGTTGATGGTGGAGCCCAGTCATCGTGTTGAACATCCACCGTTTCATTAGAGGCCAGAATTTGCTTGAAAAATTAAAAAATCTATTTCGCTCAGATGAATTTATCCCAAGCGCGTCGGTGTTCCCAAACATCGACATGAAACGCATCGCCAAAGACCTTAAACTTGAAGAAGAAGGCATCGCGCGCGGGCAGGCCACCCAGCCAGAAACAAAAGCAAAAACGCTGGACCATATCGAACTGGCCGCCATCGCCCAAGTAGAAGAGTTGCGTCGTCGCGGGCTTGAAAACTACGAGGTTAACC
>JABBAP010000068.1:0-65910 GCA_018607905.1 Paracoccaceae bacterium
GTCATCTCCCCAGACGCCATAACGAATTCTCGGTGCGGGTTTTTGCCAGAGTTGTCAACATGCCCATCAATCGGCACGTTATAGGATGGGTCCGTAGTGATCATTTGGGCGCTTGAGCCATCCATTAACGTATTGACCGTTTCAGCCTCCAACGCGTCACCACACACCAATCGGTGCGGCCCTAACTGCCAAACGTTGCCAAGCGGCACTCGCGCTGGATCATTCTCTTGGACAACATCATCCGCTGGATCACACGGCTCTTCGGGTTCAACCGTCTCGATCAAACTGTTGATCTCAGGAATGGAGAACCCAGTGATTCCAACATCGAAGTCGAGATCAGAAGACATCAAAATGCCAAGCTCCACTGCGAGCAAATCATCGTCCCAGCCCGCATTCGGTGCCAGTTTGTTATCGGCAAGGACATAGGCTCGTTTTTGATCTTCCGTCATGTTTTTTAACTGCACACGGTACCTCGGTTTTCCCGAGCAGCTTGGCACCTTCTACGCGACCATGACCTGCGAGAATGCTACGGTGTTCGTCAATCGAGACAGGATTTGTGAAACCAAAAGTTTCAATGATATCGGTAATTTACCGGATCTGCTTTCTTGAATGCGTTCGCGCATTAAGCCATTGATTTGCCGCACGCACGCCGAACCTAGGATTAAAGCGTCGAAATAGCACCTCGACAGTGCTACGTTTAAGGTCAGTCAACAAAGAGGGACCGATTTGAAACAGAAAGTAATTGTTGCAGGCGCAGGTATCGTCGGCGTTTCAACTGCCATTTGGTTACAACGCGCAGGTTTCGATGTTGTTTTGGTTGATCGCGACGCGCCAGCTGCAGGCACATCCTATGGCAATGCGGGTGTGTTGGCTGCGGGATCTGTTATTCCTGTCACAACACCTGGCTTGATTGGCAAAGCGCCAAAAATGCTGATGAACCCGAATGCGCCGCTCTTTTTGCGTTACAGCTATCTGCCCAAAGTAATTCCGTTTCTCGCAAAGTATTTGCGTCATTCGCGCATGGATCATGTCAAACATTATGCACGAACGATGACAGGTCTCTTGTACGATACCGTCGAACAACACCGTGCATTGGCCGCTGGTACGGGCGCAGAACAATACATTTCAAACGACGATTATCTGTTTGGATATGACTCTGATGCAGCCTTTGAGGGCGATGCTTTTGCGTGGGAAATTCGCAAAAAGAACGGCCATGTTTTTGAGGTTCTCAAAGGGGCCGATTTGGACAAAGTTGATCCGTTGTACCGCGATCGCTTCAAAGTCGTCGTTGCCAATAAAAACCACGGCAGGATTAGCGATCCCGGAGCCTATATCAAACACCTTGCATGGCATTTCACAGAAAATGGCGGTGCGTTTTTGCAAACCGACGTAAACGGATTGATCAAAAACGGTAGCACAATAACGGGGCTGGAAACCAGTCAAGGGCCCCTACTGGGCGAGCATGTTGTGTTCACGCTTGGGCCATGGTCGGGTGGACTGGCGAAGAAGCTGGGGTTATCGATCCCGTTTGAGAGCGAGCGGGGCTATCACATCGAATTGGTCAACCCATCACAGATGCCCGCCGAACCAATCATGGTTGCCTCGGGTAAATTTGTGGTTACGCCGATGAATGGACGCATTCGCTTGGCAGGGGTCGTGGAATTTGGTGGCCTAGATGCTGGCCCGAGCAAAGCACCCATCGAACTGCTGAAACGAAACGCGCGCGATCTGTTTCCAGACCTAAGCTATGAGCGCATTGACGAATGGCTTGGGCATCGACCAACTACCGCCAACAGCCTGCCACTCATCGGGCGATTAAATAAATACGACAATGTCTTAGTTGGGTTTGGCCATCAGCACGTAGGCTTGACAGGTGGGGCCAAAACGGGTCGTATCCTCGCAGGTCTGCTCGGCCACCATACACCAAACATTCCTTTGGAAGCGTTCGATCCGAACCAGTATGCGTAAGCTGTGCGCGGCTATAAAAAGGGAGAAGATTGAAATGAAAATGACAACAAAAACGCTCATTGGTGCCGTTCTAGGTAGCGCAATGGCATCTGGTGCAATGGCAGACGGCCACGCACAAAATTGGGATATGCCAATGGCATATGCAGCGACGAACTTTCACTCTGAAAAGGGTGTGGAATTTGCCGAAAAAGTAAAAGAATACACAGATGGAGCTATTAACATCACTGTGCATGCTGGTGGCTCCCTGTTTAAAGGTGGCGAAATCAAACGTGCCGTTCAAACTGGCCAAGCGCCAATCGGCGAACGTTTCATGTCCGCGCACGCAAACGAGGCACCGCTGCTGGGTTGGGACAACCTGCCATTTATCGCAACAACTTATGAAGCAAACGACAAGCTTTGGGCCGCTGCAAAAGACAAAGTGAACGCACAACTCTCCGATCTGAACCTTGTTGCATTGTACACATGTCCGTGGCCGGGTCAGGGGTTCTATTTCAAAAAAGAAGTGGGCTCATCGGCAGATACACAAGGCATCAAGTTCCGTTCCTATAACTCTGCGACAGCAACATTTGCCGAAGAATTGGGCATGGTTCCTGTACAAGTTGAAGCCGCAGAATTGTCACAAGCACTGGCAACTGGTGTTGCGGAATCCTTCATCTCATCTGGGTCAACCGGGTATGACCGCAAAGTTTGGGAGCACCTGACACACTATTACAAAGTGAACGCATGGTTGCCGCGCAACTATGTGATGGTGAACAAAGGTGTTTGGGAAGGCCTGAGCGCTGAAGTTCAAGCAGGTGTTCAAAAAGCGGCTGATGAAACAGGCGCTGCTTGTTCTGCAAAATCCGCTGAACTGGCAGGTTGGTATTTCGAACAGCTAGAAGCCAACGGCATGACGGTTGCAGACGCTGGCCCAGAGTTTCTAGCCGAGTTGGAAGCGATTGGCACGAAAATGACAGCGGATTGGCTGACAACCGCTGGCGCCGATGGTCAGGCAATCCTCGACGCATATAACGCTAACTAATTTAAAAACAGGGCCCCGCGGAAACGCGGGGCCTTTCCCTATTCAGGAGTCCCCCCATGAGAGATTGGCAAGCAATCCTTGGGTTACCTTTGTGGTTTTGGCTGTTCGTCCTTCCAACTGCATTTGCAATTTACTGTTTATTTTTCGGCCCTTCCGCACGACGTTTGTTGACCCCAGTTTGGCGCGTCCTTGATCGTGTGTATCAGGCCTCTGGCGTTATCGCCGCTGGCTTCATGGTGCTTATTCTGGCGTTGATTGTCGGGCAGATGATCGCGCGTTGGACTGACACAATTTTCCCAGGCGGGACAGAGTTCGCGGGCTATGCGATGGCCTGCACATCGTTCTTCGCGCTGGCATACACGCTAACGCATGGCGCGCATATTCGCGTTTCGATCTTTCTGAATATGAATGATTTTCTGAAGTTCTGGCTTGATGCATTTGCCATGTTGATATCGGCAATCACCGCCACGTATTTCGCGCGCTATGCCGTGAAAACAAACTTCGTTTCCGAAATGTTGAATGATCGCACGCAAGGTTTGGACAAGGTTCCTGAATGGCTGTTGTCTATCTTTGCGATGATGGGCCAGTGGCCGTGGAATTGGGGCGAAACATGGTCCAAAACCAGTTCAGAGATGGTGTTCACACCCGTTTGGTTGCCGCAGCTGGCAATGTCTGCTGGCGCAATTTTATTGGCCATTGCCGTGTGGGATCATCTGTTTCGATTGCTGATCATGCGTGAAACCCAAATCGTACGGGAGTCCGTAGAATGACCGAAGTCTATGCAATCATAATCTTCCTGTTTGTGCTGTTCCTGCTGCTTGGCAGCTCTGTTTGGGTTGGCCTCGCGCTGATGGGGGTTGCTTGGGTCGGAATGGAGTTGTTCACCGTTCGCCCAGCAGGTGACGCCATGATCACCACCATTTGGACAGGTGCGAGCAGTTGGACGTTGACCGCGCTGCCGTTGTTTATCTGGATGGGTGAAATCCTATTTCGAACGCGATTGTCCGAGGATATGTTCCGTGGATTGGCCCCGTGGATGCGGTTCTTACCGGGTGGCCTGTTGCACACCAATATCGCTGGCTGCACCATTTTTGCCGCCGTTTCAGGTTCATCCGCGGCGACCCTTAACATGGTGGGCAAAATGTCCATTCCTGAACTGCGTTCGCGCGGATATCCTGAACACATGATCATCGGCACACTGGCAGGTGCGGCCACGCTTGGCCTGATGATACCGCCGTCACTGACGTTGATCGTGTACGGCGTTACGATCAACGAAAGCATCACCAAACTGTTCATGGCAGGCGTGTTTCCGGGATTGGTTTTGGCTGGTCTGTTCATGTCCTACATCATCTTCTGGCACTACTTTGGCAAAGGCGAACGGCCCGAGCCAGAACCCGCTATGCCGTTTGGCAAAATGATGAGTGAAAGCATGTTTTTGCTGCCCGTCATGGGTTTGGTGTTTGTGGTAATCGGGTCAATGTACCTCGGTTATGCCACCGCAACCGAAGCTGCCGCCGTGGGCGTGATGGGCGCGCTTATCTTGTCCGGCGCACAGGGATCGCTGACCTGGGAAACCTTCTCCAAAAGCCTGATGGGCGCGACCCGCACATCCGCGATGATCGCTCTAATCCTGATGGGCGCGGCCTTCTTGTCGCTATCGATGGGCTTTACTGGATTGCCCCGCGCAATGGCTGAATTGATCGAGGGCTACAACCTGTCGCCCATCGCATTGATCGCGGTGCTGACCGTGTTCTACTTGATCTTGGGCATGTTCATGGATGGCTTGTCATCTGTCGTATTAACGATGGCAATTGTGGAACCGATGATCCGCGCAGCAGGCATTGATGTGATCTGGTTTGGGATTTTCTTGGTCGTGGTTATCGAAACCGCGCAAGTGACGCCGCCGATTGGCTTCAATCTTTTCGTGCTGCAAGGCATGACGAAACACGAGATTGGCTACATCGCAAAAACCGCAATTCCGATGGTTGGGTTGATGCTGTTGATGGTTGTTATCCTTGTGATCTTCCCTGAATTGGCCACGTGGTTGCCTGAAAATATCCGCCAGCGGAACTAGCGTTGTGGCACGGATAAGTTTGCTGCAATTGGACACAGAATTTCCGCGCATTCCTGGCGATGTAGGATGCGCGGAAACGTTTCAATGCGAACTGGAGATAATCCGCGTCCCCACCGCAACCGTCGCCAAGATTGTTACTGCGCGCCCACATGAAATTGATTTACGCCCTTTTGAGGATGCAATCGCATCTGCCACTGGGGATTTAATCACAACTTCCTGCGGTTTTTTGGCCCCGCATCAGCCGCGATTAGCTCAGGCGTGTGACGCGCCATTTCTAGCTTCTGCGCTGTGCCAATTACCCGAATTGACATCGCGATTTCCCCCCTCACAACTCGGGATCATTACCTTTGATGCAGAAAAATTAGGCGCTGCGCATTTACCAAAAAACTGCGCCGATTATGCCTGTTCAATTGCAGGATTAACGAAGGGCAGCCATCTGCGTGATGTCATTTCAAATGACAAAACTGTCCTCGACATTGAAAAAGCGGCAGCAGATGTTTGCGCTGTGATCCATCAGGAAATCCCGAATACAGTGGACGCAATTTTGTTAGAATGCACCAACCTGCCCCCGTATAAAACGGCGTTAAGACCCATCAAAAACCTGGAAATATTTGACATTCTTACCGCCATTGAGGCTCAACTGCCAAACGCGGTAAATCCCCGTTTTCTTTGAGGAACACCCAAGTGACCACATCAAATTTCGCCACAGCAAAAACTACCGATTTCAATGAAATCCCCGTTGTTGATGTTTCTAAAATCGACACGGACGAAGGCTTTGCACAGATTGCAGAACAGCTGGTTCAAAAGGCGAAAGACATCGGTTTTTTCTATCTGACGGGCCATAATATCGCTCCAGAAATTATCGAAGCCGCCTTTGCTGCATCCGTCCGGTTCTTTGAATTGCCCACGGATCAAAAAGCAACTGTTGGGGTCGATACAAACCAACGCGGCTGGATGGGCCAAGGCATGGCGAAGTTAGAGGGTTCAAAAACCCACGATGCCAAAGAAGTGTTCTTTTGGGGATGGGACGTCGCTGTTGATGATCCAGATGTCCTTGCAGGCGTTCCGTTGGTATCCCCAAATCAATGGCCTGACGATGCCGCACCGTTCCTGCGCCGTGATTTACTGCCGTATTATCAGGCTGTCATTTCGCTTAGCCGAAAGGTGCTGGCGGCGCTTGCTTTTGGGCTCGGAAAGCCACGGGATTTTTTTGAAGAAGCATATTCAAAACCATTGGGCCGTGGTCAATTGGTTTACTATCCACCAATGAACCCAAACGATGAGCAAGAACAACGCTTTGGTGCAGCAGCCCACACTGATTTCGGCGTTTTGACCATGTTGTTGCAAGACATGCAGGGCGGCCTGCAAGTCCAAAATCAATCTGGCGACTGGATCGAAGCACCGCCAATTGAGAACAGTTTTGTTTGCAATATTGGCGATTTGTTGGAGCGATGGACGAATGGTAAATTTGTCTCAACCAAGCACCGTGTGATCAACCGAAATAAGTCCGCGCGCTATTCGATCCCAATCTTTTGCGACCCCACCAGTCAGACAATTATTGATCCGTCAGACTTTGGGTCTGGCGAACAGCAGTATGAAAAAATCACTGCGGGGGAGCATATCGCACGTCGAAACAGGAGTAACTTTTCACAATATAAAAAGTAACCGAACCGCGGACGAAAGCCTGCCCGAAATGAATGCGCGTGATCTGCAGAAAATGCAGGTCATTCTGATAACCTCGCAACTCTGGATGTCAGGTATCACGGTTTACACCTCTGCGGTAAAATGCCTAAACTCTTGTAGCGATTCAGAAAAATGTTCCGAATCCAGAAACGGCTTTGTGCACTTCAGATGCCATCTTAGCCGAAGCATTAAACGGGAGATATCTATGACTTTTTCAATTAGAGGCCTAAAAGCTGCCGCCGTTGGCGCAGTTTTGGTAGCAGGCCTAGCCACATCTGCGGCGGCTCAAGACCTCAAGTTTTTCACCATCGGCACAGGCGGCACCGCCTATACCTACTACCCAGTTGGCGGCGTAATCGCGAACGCAATTTCCAAACCGCCCGGCTCTCGCGAATGCGATGCAGGCGGGTCTTGTGGCGTAGAAGGTCTAATCGCATCCGCCGTGTCCTCACGCGGTTCTGTGGACAACGTGAACGCTATTATTTCTGGTTTGCGTAACTCTGGTTTCGCGCAATCTGATGTTGCCTACTGGGCCTTTACAGGCACCGGCACGATGGAAGGCAAAGAGCCAGCCAAAGATCTGCGCACAATTGCAGCTTTGTTCGAAGAGCACATCCATTTGGTGGCTTTGAAAGACAGCGGTATCAATTCCGTAGCTGATCTCAAAGGCAAACGCGTGTCTTTGGACGAGCCGGGTTCTGGTACGTATGTTGACGCGAACCTGATCCTCGAAGCCAATGGATTGGCGGTAGGCGACGTAACTCCAGAAGCCCTAAAAGGGAATGCCGCATCAGAAGCATTGCGCAACGGCAAAATCGACGCATTTTTCGTTGTAACGGGTTATCCGACAGGTGCCTTGGTAGAGCTGGCCTCTGCTGTGGACATCAAATTGGTGCCAATTGATGGCGCAGGCGCAGAAGCCCTGACCAGCAAGTATGGTTTCTTCGCAGCCTCCGACATTCCAGCGGGCGCTTACGAAGGTGTCGAAACAACGGCAACTGTCGCTGTTGGCGCACAGTGGTTCACGTCCGCAAATGAGGACGAAGAGCTGATCTACAACATCACAAAGGCATTGTGGAACGAACAGTCCCGCAAGTTGTTGGATGTTGGTCACGCCAAAGGCAAAACCATCACGACAGGTTCTGCTCTGAACGGTGTTGGTGTGCCGTTGCACGCAGGTGCCGAGCGTTTCTACAAAGAAGCAGGCTTGATTAAATAAGCCAATCGCTTTGCAATTTGGCCCGAACGCAATTCGCGCTCGGGCCTTATTTTATACATCGTTTTACTGACGGATATTCCCGATGACCGCTGACACAATGCCCGAACTTACCCCAGAGCAACTCGCCGAGATCGAGCGTAAGTACGATCCCGAAACGGCGTTTCGTCCAACGGGGCGCATGTTGGGATATTTCATTGCGGCGGTTTTGGTGGCCATGTCAGCCTATCATTTCTACGCCTCTGGCTTTGGCCTAATCCGCGAACTTTTACACCGAGGCATCCACCTTTCCTTTGTTCTCGGGCTTGTATTTTTGCTGTTCGGCTTGCGCAAAGCTGACTACGAAAGTGGCGTTTCAAAAGCGTGGTACTGTTTTGACGGCGTTCCCCTGATCGATATTGTTCTGGCTGTTTTGGTTGTTGGTGCGGCGATGTATTTGCCCCTTCTGCCCCCTGAAATCGTATCTGAGCGCGTCGGTAATCCGTCACAATTTGATGTGTTCATGGGCTCAGCTTTGTTGATCCTAACGCTAGAGGCAACCCGCCGATCCGTCGGTCCAACCCTGCCAATCATCGCGATGCTGTTCATTGTATTTGCCTATTTTGGCCCTTGGATGCCCGGTGCCCTAAAACACGGGGGTGCCAGCTGGCTTGGTATTATTAACCACCTTTATATGACCAACCAAGGCATCTATGGGATCGCCATCGGCGTGATGGCGCAATACGTTTTCCTGTTCATTCTGTTCGGCGTTTTGGCGACACGAATTGGCTTAGGGCAGTTGTTCATCGACCTAGCGATGGTCATTGCAGGGCGCTATTCAGGCGGGCCCGCAAAGGTCGCGATTTTCTCCTCTGCATTCATGGGCACAATCTCTGGCTCCTCGATCGCGAACACTGTCACCACTGGCGCGCTAACAATTCCCGCGATGAAAAAGGTCGGCTATCCCGCCCATTTCGCTGGCGCAGTTGAAGCAACCGCATCAACGGGTGGCCAAATCACCCCACCAATCTTGGGCGCAGCTGCCTTTATCATGGTTGAATACCTCGAAATACCCCTGCGCGATATCTTGGCAGCGGCCCTATTTCCTGCGCTCCTCCATTATTTTGGCATTTTCATCATGGTCCACCTCGAAGCCAAAAAACTGGGCCTGCGCGGCCTCCGTGCCGAAGAATTACCAAAGGTCGGCTTGGTGCTCAAAGATCACTGGCTGTCCATCATTCCGCTTGTCATTTTGGTCTACCTAATCCTGTCAGGCAAAACGCCAGATTATGCAGCCGTCTATGGCATCATTGCCTGCGTCGTTGTCGGCTTCCTCAATCCCAACCACCGCCTGACGATCCCTGATCTTTGGGATTCACTTGCGGCAGGTGCCAAGAACACGCTCGCTGTGGGGGCCGCTGCGGCCACTGTCGGCGTCGTCGTCGGCGTCGTAACTTTGACAGGCGTTGGCTTTCGATTGGGCTATGTTGTTGTTCAAACAGCCACCGATATCGGCGGTTTCCTCAGCACAGTGCCAGTGTTGTCGTATTTCACAGTGACCCAATGGGCGCTGTTTGTGTCGCTCATCCTGATCGCGATTTCCTGCATCATCATGGGCGCAGGCATTCCAACAACAGCTACCTACATTATTTTGGTGGCCGTCGCGGCCCCTGCCCTTGCACAGTTGCAAATCGAACCGTTGGTGTCCCACTTCTTTGTCTTTTATTACGGCGTGCTAGCCGACATCACGCCTCCAGTCGCGCTTGCCGCTTACGCCGCCGCAGGGATCGCGGGCTCAAACCCCTTCAAAACAGGCAACACCGCTTTCCGACTTGGAATCGCAAAGGCGTTGGTTCCTTTCGTCTTTGTCTATTCTCCCGCCCTGTTGCTCGTCGCCGATGGCTTCACCTGGTATTTATTCACGATCACGCTGATCGGCGCCATGCTCGGGATTGCATCACTTGGCGTCGCTTTAAGCGGCTTCCTGTTTCGCCCCTTGGCAAAGTGGGAACGCTGGTGGGTTGCCTTGACGTCCTTCTTATTCATCGCACCCGGCCTAACAACCTTGCTGATTGGACTGGTCGCAATGTCGCCAATCGTTTTCAGGCAAATAATGGCAAGACGCGCATTCGAGGCGAGCTAGGTCAAATCTTTACTGTCTTCTTCATTGACTCAAAGCGATCTTGTGTGGAACAAATTACTCCACACAAGCCAAAGATCGAACGAGTCATGAAAATCGAAATTTGCAATCCGATGCAGCGCCGTGAAACTGGATGTGATCTGGTTACCTAACAAGGCATATTTTCCGTCTACGCGGCGCGATACCTCTGACCTTTCGACTTTCTGAATTTGGCACTCTCAATGACATCTACAAATGGATTCCAGCTGGCCATTGATATTGGCGGCACTTTTACTGACACGGTTCTTATTGATAACGCCAACCAAATTCTGGCCTCCACCAAAACCCCAACAACACCTGACGCCCCCGCCCTTGCCGCGATCGAGGGCGCGTCCAGCGTCTTGAACCAAGCCAACGTGTCTTGGGAGCAAATCACAACTTTCATTCACGGGACCACCCTTGCAACAAACGCCCTAATTGAAAGACGCGGTGCAAAAGTCGCAACCATTACATCAGCTGGATTTCGCGACATCCTAGAAATCGCCTATGAACGCAGATACAGCCAATACGCCATTAACATCGAAAAGCCCGACCTAATCGTGCCCCGCAAATATGCCTTTACCATCGCAGGTCGTATGAATGCACAAGGGCAAGAATTAACACCACTTGACGAGGAAAGCAGCGGCGCACTCGCGGCTGTTTTGGCGGATAACGCGATAGAGGCGGTGTCGATCTGTCTGCTGCATTCTTACGTCAATCCATCCCACGAACTGCGATTGCGCACCCTTCTTAACGAACATCTTCCTGACCTTATCGTATCACTCAGCCACGAAGTCAGTCCCGAAGCACGCGAATTCGACCGGCTTTGCACGACCATTGCAAACGCCTACATCCAACCCCTTATGTCGGGATATCTTGCCGATATTCAACGACGGTTCAGCGCGAAGGGCCTAACCTGCCCTGTCCTAATGATGACCGCAGCTGGGGGCATGACAACCCTAGAAACCGCCGCACGACTCCCGATCCGATTGGTCGAATCTGGCCCGGCAGGGGGCGCTATCTTGGCTGCACGACTCGCCGCCGAAACGAATGAACCAGAGGTGCTTTCCTTCGATATGGGCGGAACAACAGCCAAGCTGTCCTTGATCGACGATTTCCGCCCGCAAATGTCGCGCAAATTCGAAATTTCTCGCGCCGCACGCTTTGTCAAAGGATCAGGAATGCCCGTGCGCATCCCCGTGATCGAGATGATCGAAATTGGCGCGGGCGGCGGCTCCATCGCATCCGTCGATACCCTTGGCCGCGTGGCAGTTGGCCCGCAAAGCGCGGGGTCCGTCCCTGGCCCTGTTGGCTTTGGCAAAGGCGGAACAAAAGCCACAGTGACAGACGCTGACATCGCCTTGGGCTACATTGACCCAAAACATTTCGCCGAAGGGCGATTAAAGATCGACCGCCCAGCCGCCGAACACGCCCTGCAATCAGGGATCGGCGCACGGCTAGGTTTAAATGCCACCGCCGCCGCAACAGCCGTGAGTGAAATAGTTGACGAAGCAATGGCCAGTGCCGCACGCATGCATGGCGTTGAATCAGGCAAAGACCTGTCCAACCGACTGATGATCGCCTTTGGCGGCAACGGCCCTTTACATGCAACGCGGGTCGCACGGCGCGCCGGCATCCATCGCATTTTGATACCACAAGACCCCGGCGTCGGCTCAGCTGTCGGCTTCCTTTTCGCGCCCGTCTCGTTTGAAATCATCCGCTCCTATTACACCACCCTGCTCACGGCGAACCTCGATGCGCTGAACACTTTATTCCAAAGCATGTTTCAAGAAGCAGAACAGGTTGTCCGCGCAGGCGCCCCGCAAGGCACCCTAAAACAACGGCGTGTCGCCTTCATGCGCTACAAAGGCCAAGGCCACGAGATCGAAGTCGAACTCGGATCGCAGCCCCTAACACCTGCAGATATCACCAGATTAAGCGCTGATTTCGAAACAGAATATGCCCGCCAATTTGGCCGACGTGTTCCAGGCATGACCATCGAAATCTTGAATTGGGGGTTGTCTTTATCATCGCAAGAACCTGCCTTGGCCGCAAAACTACCCCCAACCAAACAGCGCAAAATCGCACCCAACTCAACACGCTCCATCTGGTGCAACGTCACCGACACATGGCACGACGGCGCCATGTTCACCCGCGCAGAGTTACAATCAGGCGATACCTTTGACGGCCCCGCGCTCATCGTTGAACCCCAAACCACCACTTTCGTCAGCGCCGATTTTCGGGCCGACATTGATGGGCAAG
Organism: Paracoccaceae bacterium; assembly: GCA_018607905.1. Lineage (GTDB taxonomy): Bacteria > Pseudomonadota > Alphaproteobacteria > Rhodobacterales > Rhodobacteraceae > Amylibacter. The sequence continues at coordinate 12,362 of JABBAP010000068.1, forward strand.
GCAACATCTGGCTCACCTCAACACAAGGGGCACCCCAATGACCCAATCAAACACAAAACTTCAGGTCATGTGGAACCGTCTGTTGGCCGTTGTCGAAGAACAAGGCCAAGCCTTAATCCGCGCAGCATTCAGCCCAATCGTGCGCGAATGCGGCGACATATCTGCGGGCATATTCGATTTTCAGGGCCGCATGTTGGCCCAAGCCGTCACAGGCACGCCCGGCCACATTAACACAATGGCCGAAGCCGTCATCACTCTACGCGCCCGCTTTCCAGTACAAGATATGAAACCCGGCGACATCTACATGACCAACGACCCGTGGATCGCTTCTGGGCATCTGAACGATTTCCTCCTGCTAATGCCCGTTTTCTTCAAAAACCGCGTTATCGGCTTCACGTCCTGCACCTCGCATTTGGTTGATCTTGGCGGGCTGGGCATGGGCCCCGAAGGCTCAGATATCTACGACGAAGGCTTGCTAATCCCACCCTGTAAGTTGGGTAGCAAAGGCGAGGTTAACGCGCTATTGATGGACATCGTCAAAGCAAACTCGCGCGAACCCGTCGCCAATGAAGGCGATATTTACGCCCTTATCGCGTGCTGCGAAGCAGGCGCATCAAGCCTCAGTCAAATGATGCAAGAGTTCGCCATAAACGATCTGAACGCGCTGTCAGATTACATCATCGAAACTTCGCGCAACGCCACGATCAAGGCAATCGCAGCCCTCCCCAAAGGCACTTGGCACAGCACATTAACCGTAGACGGATACGATGCAGAAATCGAATTACGCGCGGCCCTCACCATCGCAACCGATCACCTGCTCATCGATTTCGCAGGCACCGCACGCTGCACCAACAAAGGCATCAACGTGCCGCTAAATTACGCCACGGCTTACACGGTTTTTGCACTTCGCTGCATCATTGGCCCTGAAATTCCCAATAACGCAGGATCGCTCGCCCCCTTCCGCGTCACCGCACCAAAGGGATGCATTCTAAACGCCCAACCCCCTGTCCCCGTCGCCATGCGCCACACGCTCGGCCAGATGACACCAGACCTCGTTTATGGCTGCCTATCGCAAGCTCTTCCCAACATTGTCCCCGCAGAGGGCGCATCCTGCATGTACGATTTGCCCCTGCGCCACGTCCCCGAAGCCGCAGATCTGGGCCATCAAAAGTTTGCAACGGAATTGGTTTTTAGCGGCGGCACGGGCGCGCGCCCAACACTTGACGGACTATCCGCTACAGCATTCCCAAGCGGCGTTTGGGGCAGCCAAGTTGAAACCACCGAAGCCGCGGCCCCGATCCTAATCCACAGCCGCGAACTGCGCCGCGATTCAGGTGGCGCAGGTCAATATCGCGGCGGCCTTGGTCAACACATCGAGGTCAGCTCGGCGATCGAAGAAGATATCATGCTGTTTCTTTCGGTTGAACGCGTCGGCAACCCTGCCAAAGGACGACACGGCGGATTAGACGGTGCCACCGGGCGCATTCGAATGGGACACGACGGTACAGACCTTCCCAGCAAAGGCGAATTTCGGATCAAAGCAGGCAAAACCCTGATCTTCGAAACCCCTGGTGGTGGCGGCTTTGGCGCACCACAAAACCGCCACCCAAACGCATTGCAAAACGATGTCGAAGCTGATCTCGTCAGCGCGCAGGCCGCAGATAAACTCTATCGGAAACAGCCATGACAAACGCGCTTGATCACATCCAAAAAATGTCGCCCTACGCCCTCGCAGATATGACGGCTCCATCGGGCATAGATTTAATCTCGCTCTCCCAAAATGAGAGCCTACGTCCACCCAGTCCAGCTGTTCTCAAGGCCACAACAGAAAGCCTCTCGAACAGCTCACAATACCCCGATTCAGATTGGACAGATCTGCGCATCGCCCTGTCAGGTCTTCACAACATCCCATCGGATCAGATATTATGCGGAACAGGCTCACTCGACTTAATCAGCTGCCTGGCCCGTGTATTCTCTGGCCCCGAACGCTCCATTCTTGCCCCCGAACACGCCTATCCGTTCTTCAAAACCGCCGCACAAATGGCCAACGCCCGCTTCGACACCGCCCCTGAAAACAACGGCTCGGTCTGCGTAGATGCGCTGCTAACTGCCGTAAAACCCGACACATCCATTGTGTTTGTCGCTAACCCTGCAAACCCAACAGGCACGCGCATCCCAAAATCGGATCTGCAACGCCTTCGCAGCAATCTTCGCCCGGACATCATCCTTGTAATCGACGAAGCCTACGGCGAATTTAGCGATCCCTTGGGCGAACGTTGCTGGGACATGCTGAACTCAGACAACTGCATCGTTCTGCGCACCTTTTCCAAGGCCTATAGCATGGCGGGTTTTCGCATCGGCTGGGGGCTTTTCCCCGACCGGATTGCGGGCGAGGTGCGCAAAGTCATGAACCCCAACAACGTCACACTTGCCGCGCAAACAGCTGCGCTCGCAGCCGTGCGCGATCAACCCTACATGCAACAGACCTGCCAGATCACCACGACCCTGCGCGATCAAACGATGCGCACCCTAACCGAGGCTGGGTTCGATGTGCTGCCCAGCGTGACCAATTTTCTGCTGATACAATTCGCAAATACAGCCAAGGCCAAAGCCGCCGATGCAGCCCTGCGCGCTCACGGTATTTTCCTACGCCGTCAACAAGGCGCAGGCCTGCCCTATGCCCTACGAATGACCATCGGACCAGAGCCCGAAACCCAAACAGCCATCGCACACCTTGAACGCTGGATGCAGGAGACACCTAAATGATCCAATCACGCGGACGCGCACGCCTCGGCCTATTGGTGCCTTTCACCAATTCAAACCTAGAACCAGATTTCGCGATGATGCAGCCCGCTGGTGTGTCTTGCCACAGCGCCCGCCTTGGCGGATATGACGAAAACGAGGTCCCCGACGAGAGCCAAATGCAGGGCCTCGGGGCCGCAAACTTGGATGACCCAATTCACCTTTTGATGGGTGTGAAACCCGACGTCGTGATCTATGGCTGCACCTCCGCCACGTTAACCCACGGGCCCGCCTTTGATCGTGCCTTGGCCAAACAGATCGAGGCCGCAAGTGGTGCAAAAACTGTAACTGCCGCAGGTGCGCTGGTGCACGCGCTGAACTCGCTCGGTGCAAAACGCATCGGTTTCGCCTCCCCTTACGTTGCTGCAATAAACGAATTGGCCGTGGAATTTTTGGCCAGCTCGGGTTTCGAAACCGTCATTCGATCCGAGGTAGACGGCACGCTTGGCAATCACGAACAGGGCGCACTTGATCCAGATGCCGTTTACGCCCTTGGCCTCAAAGCCGACCACCCAGATGCAGAGGCCATTGTGCTCTCATGCACCGAAATGCGCGGTGTCGAAACGCTTGATCGTCTTGAACAAAAGCTCGGAAAACCCGTTGTCAGCTCCAACCAAGCCATGATGTTCGAAGCCCTTGGCGCATTGAACATCACGGACCCCATAAAAGGCTTTGGCAACCTCCTCGAAAGGATCAAAGGATGAAATTCGAACAGATTGCTGAATTCACTCTTGGCACACCCGATGTGCCCGAGCACGCGCTTCAGATGGCGGCCACATTGTTGATCGACACGCTCGGCGTTGCAGCTGGCGCGGCGCAAATGGCATCAGGGCGAATTGCCCGCGATCACGCCGTGCGGTTTCAATCCGCTGGCACACCACAGGATGGCGCAACACTTCTTTTTGATGGGCGCAAAGCATCAATCACAGGGGCCGCCTTTGCCGCTGCCACGCAGATCGACAATCTAGATGCACATGATGGCTACAACCCCACCAAAGGTCACATCGGCTGCGCCGTCGTCCCTGCCCTGTGTGCATTCGCTGAACATCACCCAAACCTTAGCGGTCGCGATGCGCTTGCGGCACTGGCGATGTCGTACGAAATCTCAGCACGCGCGGCCACCGCACTCCATTCCACGGTCACTGATTATCACACGTCTGGCGCTTGGAACGCGCTGGGAGTTGCCGCAATCGGCGCGCGCCTACTGAACCTCTCACCCGAAGTCCTACGCCACGCCCTCGGCATTGCCGAATACCACGGCCCCCGCAGCCAAATGATGCGCGAAATTGCCAATCCGACCATGCTACACGATGGCTCTGGCATGGGCGCAATGGTCGGCGCGATGGCCGCATTGATGGCTCAAGACGGGTTCGAAGGCGCACCCGCAATCACGGTTGAACACGCAGAAGTCGCACATCATTGGTCCGATCTTGGCACCCACTGGACGATCCTCGACAACTACATCAAACCTTACCCAATTTGCCGCTGGGCACACGCTGCACTCGACGCGCTTGGCCAAGTCCTGCAAGATAATGGCTTGCAAGAAAAAGACGTTGCCAAGATCGAAGTCCGCACTTTCGCGCAAGCGGCCGCGCTGTATTCAGGCATGCCCAAAACAACATCTCAGGCGCAATATTCTCTCCCCTTCGCACTCGCGACGCGCCTTGTTCACGGACGGATCGGGCCAGAGCATGTCATGGCACAAGGCTTAACAGACACCCATGTGGCAGATGCTCTGAACAAGATCGGGGTACACGAGGACAACCGCCATTCAGAGCGTTTTCCCGCTGGGCGTTGGTCAGATGTCACGGTGTACACCCACGATGGCACTACCCATGCCTCGGGCGATATCCACGCACGCGGTGGGCCAGAATCTCCGATGTCGATGGCCGAAATCGAAGCAAAGTTTCACATCATGGCAACACCGCTCGCGCCAAAGCGCAGAAACAAAATATGGCGCATGCAAAGCCAACTGCTCGACCCAAATGTCAAGTTTTCCGAACTGCTTTCACTGATCCAAGCCAGCCCTGAGCCCCAAGATGCCTGACCTCCTCCGCATCCTACTCCACAACAGTGAAACTGCCGCACACGCATCAAAACTGCGTGCAGCCCATCCCTCCGCAGACGTGGCAGAGTGCACGACCTACGACGACCTCCCAGCCCAGATAAAATCGTTTCGCCCAGATGTTGTCTATACAGTCCGCTTTGCAGGATCACCAAACTTCCCACGCGACGCCCTGTTCGCAAACGGGGGCCCTCGCTGGATCGCAAATGGCGGTGCTGGCACAGATCATTTTGGAACTTGGGATACATCCCGCGCCACAGTCACCAATGCTGCAGGCGTCGCCGCTGATATGATGGCCGAATATGTGATGGGCAGTTTTTTGCATTTTACGCTCAACGTCGCAGGCCTCCAATCAGACAAAGCAAAGAAAATTTGGCAACCCCGCACGGTAAGGCCGCTCAAGGGCCAAACACTGCTCATCCTTGGCTTGGGCCACACAGGCCGCGCCATAGCGGCCCGCGCCAAGGCATTTGGGATGCGCGTCATCGGTACGCGCGCGACACCGAGATCGATGGATCACGTCGATGAGGTTTTCGCATCCGAGGCGCTGCACAAATTATTACCACAAGCCGATTTCATCGCCGTCGCAACCCCCCTTACTTCCGCAACACGCGGACTGCTCGGGCCTGTCGCATTCAACGCCATGAAATCAGGCGTGATACTTGCAGATGTATCACGCGGCGGTGTGATCGACCAAAACGCACTGCTTTACGCAATGGAAAACGGTACCGTTGCGGGTGCCGCTCTTGATGTTTTTGAAACAGAACCGCTCCCTACTGACAGCCCATTGTGGAGGTGCGAAAACGCGATCATCTCACCCCATTGCTCCTCGGTTTATGACGGTTGGGCGGATGCATCGTTTGATCTATTTCTCGCCAATCTTGATCATTGGATAGCGAGTAAGGAATTGTTCAACATCGTTGATCCCTCCAAAGGCTACTAGTCCAATCCGCCTGACGGGCTAGATAATGGCAAATGCTCTAGACTCTATCTTTAGAACTGGTCAAAACAGGGCCAAACCTCTCGATAGAATGTACCAATGATTGAACTCGCGAAACCTGTGGATCTTTTCGTTATCGGTGGCGGCATCAACGGGTGCGGCATCGCGCGCGATGCGGTTGGGCGGGGTTATTCTGTCAAATTGGCCGAGATGAACGATCTGGCCTCTGCCACGTCTTCGGCCTCCACTAAGCTGTTTCATGGTGGATTGCGATACCTAGAATTTTTTGAATTTCGCCTCGTTCGCGAAGCTTTGATCGAGCGCGAAACCCTTTTGCGCGCGATGCCTCATATCAGCTGGCCCATGCGATTTGTGCTGCCTTACCATGCCAACATGCGGTTTGAGAGCGACACCCCCGCATCCCGATTGTTATCACTTTTAATGCCTTGGATGAGGGGCCGTCGTCCTGCGTGGATGATCCGTTTTGGCCTATTCTTATACGACCATATCGGTGGGCGTAAAATCCTGCCTGCCACTACAACAATGGACCTGAAAACCGCACCCGAAGGCGGCCCGCTCGATACTCGATTTGAAAAAGCATTTGAGTATTCAGATTGCTGGGTCGAAGATGCGCGTCTTGTTGTGCTCAACGCCCGCGACGCGCAAAATCGCGGTGCAGAAATCATGGTGCAAACCAAAGTCACCTCTGCCGAATTTTCCGACGATCTGTGGCACATTACCACCGAAAATCCCGATGGCGTTGAAACGATTCACCGCGCAAGAATGATCGTAAACGCAGGCGGCCCGTGGGTCGAAAACATCATCCACAAAACCATTCGCCTAAATTCAACCGAAGGGGTGCGTTTAGTGCGCGGCAGTCACATCGTCACCAAACGTCTTTTCGATCATGACAAATGTTATTTCTTCCAAGGTGAAGACGGCCGCATCATTTTCGCAATCCCCTACGAGGATGATTTCACTCTAATCGGTACAACTGACGCCGATCACGATGACCCCAGCGTGAAGCCCACCTGCACCCCCGTCGAAATAGCTTACCTCATTGATTTCGCGAATAAATACTTAGAAAAAGACATCTCGCTCGACGATGTAGTCTGGACCTATTCAGGCGTTCGCCCCCTTTACAACGATGGCGCCAGTTCGGCCACCGCAGCCACTCGTGAATACGTTTTGCGCGTAAATACGTCGCTTGGCGGGCCCGTTCTAAACGTCTTTGGCGGCAAAATCACAACCTACCGCCGCTTGGCCGAAGCAGCCCTTTCAAAAATCGACGACGTCTTTACAAAGCAAACCAAAATCTGGACGGCGGGTGTGCCAATGCCAGGCGGCAATTTCCCAGTCACAGGCGTCGCCGATCTGCGCGAAAAACTCGCAGCCCAACTCCCGTTCCTACCCCCTAAAACTATCAAACGCCTCATCCGCCAATACGGAACCGAAACCAGCGTCATTTTCGCAAACATGCAATCGGTTGATGATCTTGGCGCAGATTTCGGCAACGGAATTTCGCAGCGCGAACTTGATTGGGCCATCGCAAATGAGTGGGTCCGAACAGGCGAAGATTTCCTTTGGCGGCGCTCAAAACTCGGTCTGCGAACCACACCAGAACAGCAAGCAAAAATCGACGTATACTGCCGTGAGACGTCAGCGTAGTTTTACCTGCTCAAACGCAGCCTCTGCGGCTTCCAATGCCCCTTCAAGATACCCACCAAATTCGCGGGCAACCTCAGTTCCACCAAAGACAATCCGCCCGTCCCACAAATTCGCCAACGCCTTCGGCATACCATACTGCGGATGCCCATACATCGGTTCGTGGTCGGCCTTTGTCGACGTAAACGTATCAAACCCCCAGTCCTTAACGAACAACGCCTTTGGCTGCGCACCACGTTCCCCAAACAAGCGTTCGAATTGCGCCGACAGATGCGCGCGAAGCCCTGCTTCATCCAAACGCGCAGCCGGCGGCATACCGATAAACCCAAACAATGCGCCGCTCAAACCGTCCATCGGCGACGCATCGTGAATTTCCACCATCGGGCCATGGCGGCTCATCGCATCCCCAGACAGGCCCTCGTCGCGCCAAAACGGTGTTGGATACACGGCAACGGCTTTTGCTTGCCCCGCCATCCAAGTTGGCACATCATCCATGCTTTGCATCGCGCTCACAGGCAAAGCAGGCTCAAACGCAATCCGAGCTGCGACACGGGGCGGCAGTGCGAAAACCAGTTGATTAGCCGTAAACTCATCGCCTGCTTTCGTATGAACCTTCACAATATCGCCGTTCAATTTCACCTTTCGAACCGCCTGCCCCGTTTTCACACAGCCATCAGGCAACACACCAAACAACGCATCTGTCAACGCACTGAGCCCACCATCAAGGCGAAACGAACCCTGCATCTGCGCATGACCACGCCCTTGTTGTACCTGTCCGCGTTCATCTTCAAAAACCAGATCGCCCTGCGAAAATTGATCAAACCGCACTATCCCAAGCCGTTCAATCAACGCAGAAATGCGCGGTTGCCCAGCCCAAAACCACGCTGGCCCTAAATCAAACACGCTGTCGCCCAATTGCGCGGTCTTTATCCGCCCGCCCAAACGATCCCGCGCCTCCAACAGCACAAAATCACGGCCAGCGCGATGCAATGCATCCGCCAGAGACAACCCTGCCAGCCCCCCGCCAACGATTAAAACATCCGTGTGCATCACGCCTTACGCCGCAGGCGGTTTTGCATGCGGGATATGATGCAGCTTCATCCATATCCGCGCGCCATTCGGCCCAGCCTTGGCATTTAAGGTGCCACCCTCCGGCAACCGCAACCATCCACCTTTACCGAGCCTATCGCCGCCTTCATCAAACTCACCATCCAGCACCAAAAACTCGCCACCCTTGGGCAATTCCAACGCCACATCCGCGCCAGCATCCCACACCTCGGTGCGAACCGTCTCCCGCGCATCTTGAAACAACGGCGTTACACAAACGCCCGCTCGCCCCGCCGCAGGAATCGCTTCCATCTTGTTCATATCAATTTTCACTTGCGTGCGATCATCAGGCGCAAACTGCCATAATTTCACAAAAATGCTGCACCCCGGTTCTGATCCGGGCGTATGGGCAGATGTGGGCGGATTGCGAATATACGATCCCACTGGATAGTCCCCGTGCTCGTCTGAAAACACCCCATCCAGAACGATAAACTCCTCGCCGCCGGTATGCGTATGCTCTGAAAATACACTGTTTGGTGCATAACGCACAATTGTCGTGGCCCGCGCGACCTCGCCACCAATACGATCCAACATACGCCGATCCACGCCCACCATCGGCGAGGCCACCCAATCAATCTGATCCGAATGAACCACAACGCGTTCCGAAAATTCCGCATTCAATTCCATACTGCTCTTCCTTTAATCTCAAACCGTTGCTTGGTCCGCAGACCCTTTTTATTTTGTCCTTAAATACTCAGGGCCGTTCTGCAAACGGTTTGCCAAAGACCTCTTCGAACTCGCTCTCATCCCAAAACCCGATCAACACACCAGGGGGCTCTTTACCCGCGACCGCTTCGATCCAGTCCTTGGTTTTTGTTGTGCGAGTATGGTGTTGGCGCGCCCAGTTTGAAATAGCGGCTTCCATTCGCGCGCGCACCTCTACGTGTTCGCTCAAATCACTCGCACCCAAATCAGTCAACTCCTGCGGGTCTGTTTCTAGGTCAAACAACATGGGCCGATACCCCTCGGCCTGCATATATTTCCAGCGTTGATCACAACACATCACCAACCGCGCGTCCTGCTCAGGATTGCCCAAAATCAATCGCGCCTCTCGGGTTCCGTAGTCATATTCAGAAATCGCATATTGACGCCACGGCGTCGGCTCTCCCCACAACAACGGCGTCAAATCCCGCCCTTCCAAAATATGCGGCAATTCAGGCCCGCCAAAGCTCTTCAAAAACGTCGGTGCCAGATCAATCATCTCAACCAGTGCATCACTCGACGTACCTCGCGTCACATTCGCCTCTGGCCGTGGATCACTAATGATCAACGGCACGCGCACCGATTGATCATGGAACAGGTCTTTTTCACCCATCCAATGATCTCCCAGATAATCCCCATGATCTGACGACATAACAATCATCGTATCCTCCATCATGCCGCGGTCTTCCATCCAATCGAACAACAGACCCAGCTGATCATCAATTTGCTTAATCAGCCCCATATACGCGGGGATCACCCGATCACGCACCTTGTCACGGCTGAAACTTCGGCAAATACGGCTTTCCATATACGCGCCAAACACGGGCTGCGGATCGTCCTTTTCCGCTTCGGATCGTACAGCTGGAATGATATGCTCGGGCCCGTACATATCGTGATAGGGCGCTGGCACAATGTAGGGCCAATGGGGCTTGATAAACGACAGATGACACATCCAAGGCTGATTGCCCGCCCCTTCCATAAACTCCATCGCACGGCGCGTCATGTAGGGCGTTTCAGACATCTCCTCTGGAATATCGGCAGGCAAGTGGTTGGTCTCCAACAGCCAACCTGACACCCGCTCGCCATCTGCCCCAATCGCTGCATTCGCGCGATCTTCCCAGCCATTTTCGTCCGTAATTCCCTGCGATTTTAACCAGTCATTATAGCGCGGATTGGGATCATACTGCCCGGGGGGATGCAAACCGTCATCGCGATCAAACGCCTCAAATCCGCATTGCGCCACACGCTGGCCAACCTCACTATCAGGATCAATGCCCAACCGCTGCATCCCTTCCAGATCGGGCACCATATGTGTTTTGCCAACCAGCACAGATCGCACGCCAATATCGCGCAAATGATCCGCCAAGGTCGGCTCCCCCACACGCAATGGAAACCCGTTCCATGTACACCCATGACTGCGCGTGTATCGACCGGTATACGCACTCATTCGGCTTGGCCCACAGACAGGGGATTGCACGTAGGCGCGATCGAACTTCACACCCCGCGCGGCCAGCTTATCAATATTGGGTGTGTGCAAATGGGGATGCCCGTAACACGATAGGTAATCCCACCGCAGTTGATCCGCCATGATCCAAAGAACGTTCATCTTCTACCTCGAAACTGTCTCGCCCCGACCCTAATCAATTGCCAAACACACGCAACCAACTGGCACAAAAAAACCGCGCCGCAGGTTTCCCCACGGCGCGGTTAAATTTTAAACTGATTAGGCTTAGTTCAGCGCAGCATCCGTGATCTCGGATGTCCAAGCACCTGTTGGCGCTTTGGTGATCACAGGATCAGAACCAGCCGTCAGCAGGCTTTGAACTGTGCGTTCAGCCGCTGCAACATCCAACGCGCCGTTCGAACCAGCGGTCAATTTCGCTACTTCGCCCATCATACGCTTTTGGTGCTTTTCTGTTTGCGCACCTGTGGAATCGTTATCAAGAACGATCATCGCCGCCTCATCTGGGTTTGCTTCTGCATATTTCCAACCCTTCATGGACGCACGCACGAATTTCACCATGTTCTCTTTGAACACTGGGTCTTTCAGGTTTTCACCCAAAACATACATGCCGTCTTCCAATGTCGCGACGCCTTGATCCTCGTATTTGAACACGACCAAATCATCTGGGGACAGACCCGCATCAATGACCTGCCAGTATTCGTTATACGTCATGGTCGAAACACAGGCTGCTTGCCCTTGCAGGATCGGATCAACGTTAAAGCCCTGCTTGAGAACAGTAACACCGCCATCAGAGCCGTCAGTTGCCAAGCCAAGTTTGCTCATCCAGCTGAGGAACGGATATTCATTCCCAAAGAACCAAACACCCAGTGTTTTACCCGCGAAATCCGCAGGGGACGCAATGCCAGCATCCTTGCGACAGGTCAGCATCATGCCCGAAGACGTGAACGGCTGCGCGATGTTCACAAGGTCCAAACCCTTTTCACGTGACGCAAGCGCGGATGGCATCCAATCAAGAACAACATCAGCACCGCCACCAGCAATAACCTGTGCTGGCGCGATATCTGGACCGCCTGGTTTGATATCTACAGTCAGGCCTTCTTCTTTATAAAAGCCTTTGTCCTGCGCCACATAATAGCCAGCGAATTGCGCCTGCGTGACCCATTTCAACTGCAACGTTACCTTATTTGCGTGCCCATCTGCGCTTGCAAATGTGCCCCCCAAGGCCATCGCGCCCGCGAGCGCTGCTGCGAATAGTGTTTTCATGATCTCTCTCCTAGTTGGTTTTCTCAAAGTACTCATCGCGCCCGCCGTTGTGACGGATGCCAGAAGGTCACTGACTTTTCGATCAAAGCAACCCCCCCATAAAATGCCGACCCCGCTAGGGCCGCCACCGTAATTTCTGCCCACACCATATCAAGCGAAAGCCGCCCAACTTCTGTGGAAATCCTAAATCCCATTCCGCGAATAGGCGATCCGAAAAACTCCGCTACGATCGCGCCAATCAAAGCAAGCGTTGTGGCAATCTTCAACCCATTAAAAATAAACGGCATCGCCGCAGGAAGGCGCAACCGCAACAACGCCTGCGGATAACTCGCACCATACGTGCGCATCAAATCACGCTGCATCGCGTCACTTGCTTGCAATCCTTGCACCGTGTTCACCAAAACGGGAAAGAACACCATCGCCACGACGACCGCAGCTTTTGAATGCCAATCAAACCCGAACCACATCACCATAATCGGCGCCAACCCAATGATCGGCAATGCCGCCACAAAATTCCCAACAGGCAGCAACCCTCGCTGCAAAAACGGGCTACGATCCACTGCAATCGCGGTTAACACGGCGGCACTGCAGCCAATTATGTAACCAGACAAGGCACCCTTCACAAAGGTCTGCACAAAGTCGCCCCAAAGCGTTGGAATGTTTTGGGAAAACGTCACTGCTATGGCCGACGGCGGCGGCAATAGAACGGGGCTAATTTCAAACCCACGCACAATCCCTTCCCACAACAACAACAGCGTAATGCCAAACAAAGCAGGCACCGCAAACGCTGTAAAACGCGACGCTTCCATCCGCGCCATACGTAGATTGAGCACCCAAGCCACAGCCCAAAACACCAGAACACCAACAATCCAGATCATGATGCCATCCCCATCTTTTTCAATGTCACGTTCTGAAATACGCCAATCGCTGCAACCATCAACGCGGCTAAAGTCGCCGCCGCGATCAAGGCGCTCCAAATCTGAATAGTTTGCCCGTAATAACTGCCAACCAGCATCCGCGCGCCAAGGCCCCCATCTTGCGACAACGACAGTTCCGCGACCACGGCACCAATCAAACTCGCCGCGATACCCACTTTTAGCGATGCAAACAAAAATGGCGTCGAGGCAGGAAGGCGCAACCGCCAAAACATCTGCGATTTTGAAGCATTCCACGTCCGCATCTGATCCATCTGCATGTGATCAGGTGAGCGCAATCCTTTGACCATACCAACCACCACGGGGAAGAACGACAGATACATCGAAATCACCCCCTTCGCGATCAAATCATCCACCTGCGCGGATGCCAATACCACCACAATCATCGGCGCAATCGCCAAAATCGGAATGGTCTGGCTGGCAATCACCCAAGGCATCACTGACATATCCATCGCGCGTGAATGCACAATCGCCACCGCAAGTAAAATCCCCAGCCCAGTGCCAAACACGAACCCAAGAACAGTCGAACTCAGCGTAATCCACCCATGATAAATCAACGACCGCTTGCTAAACGCCTTGCCGCGCTGAACCATCGCGCCCGTGGTCTTCCAAATCTCCGCCCCGACTTGATGGGGCGGCGGCAAACGCGGCTTTTCCTGAACCATCGTGTCCGACACCATAGCCCCAAAAGACAACTCCACATTCGCGCGCTTGGCTTTGTCATAAGCCCAGTTCGAATTCAGATAGACCGCACCCGCGTACCAGATGACGAACAGGCCAAACACAACTGTAAGGATGGGCAGGATATTACGCATAAGGCCCTCCACCTTTCAATGTTCCAGCAAATACCGCCGCCGGAGGCACAGAAAACTTTGAGTAAAGGTTTTTAGGTATTTTAAGAACATTGAAACTATTAGAGGCGCATTCTGATTCTGCGGTACAGGCTGAGGAGCCGATGGCCGTGAACGTTGAAGCCGCTTTACCCTCCCTATAGGGCAAAAGTGAACCGCTTTCAGGGGTGCGCGCAAAGCTAGGTCGTGCATCCCTAAAGCCGCTACAATGCTGCACAGGCTCACCCATCGCCATGTCCTTCACGCAGGCCGTCACGTACACGGTTGGCGATCTCGATAAATGCAGGGCTATCGCGAATACTCAGTGGGCGTTCTTTGGGGAGCGTACTTTCTATCACATCCGCAATCCGCCCGGGCCGTGGTGACATCACCACAATCTTTGTGCTCAAATACACCGCCTCTGGGATCGAGTGCGTCACAAACCCAATGGTTTTTTGCGTGCGTGTCCACAGCGCCAAAAGTTGTTCATTTAAATGGTCGCGCACAATTTCATCGAGTGCACCAAAAGGCTCATCCATCAAAAGGATATCCGCATCAAACGCCAAGGCCCGCGCGATGGAGGCGCGTTGCTGCATCCCGCCGGACAACTGCCAAGGAAACTTGCGATCAAATCCATCGAGCTCGACCAGCTCCAAAACCTGTTTCACTCGCTCCGTCTGATCGGCCTTTGAATAGCCCATAATCTCTAGTGGCAGACGGATATTCCCACCAATCGTGCGCCAAGGATAAAGGCCGGCCGCCTGAAACACGTACCCATAGGCCCGCGCCATCCGCGCCTCTCGTGCACTGACACCGTTCACCGTTATCGAGCCAGCAGTCGGCGTTTCCAAATCCGCCATCACCCGCAGAAACGTGGTTTTCCCACAGCCCGACGGGCCGATAAACGACACGAACTCGCCCTTACCGATCTCAAGGTTGATGTCTTTCAGCGCCTGCACTGGCCCGTCGTTCGTTTCAAACGTCAGGCTCAGATTATCTGCTTTTATCACTGGTTGCTCGCTCACTGGCTGGCCTTTGTCTTAGATACCCGCAGGAATATTCATCGGATCGCGCTTTATCATGCGCGGTGAATTCAACGATTTCCACTTGCTCAGCGCCGTATGCGCAGATGGGAATGCAGGACGCGGCACAAACCGCCCACGACCTGGTTGTGGTTGCGAGTTCTTGCCCCACGCCCAAATCACATCGCCACGGCTCAGCGTGTAACGCGCGTTTGCCGTCACCTCGAACCCTTCGAACACATTGTAATCCAGCACCGAATGATGATTGCTCGGTGAAATCGTTTTGGAAATCTTCGGATCCCACACCACAATATCCGCATCCGCACCCTCTACAATCGCGCCCTTCTTGGGATAGATGTTCAGGATTTTCGCCACATTTGTTGACGTCACCGCAACAAACTCCTCTGGCGTCAGGCGGCCTTTTTCAACCCCTTCGGTCCACAACACGGGCATGCGTTCTTCCAACCCGTTTGAGCCGTTCGGAATGATTCGAAAATCATCACGCCCAGCGCGTTTTTGCTCCGTACTAAACGCCGCGTGATCCGTTGCAACCACTTGCAAAGACCCAGACTGCAAGCCAGCCCACAGGCTATCCTGATGGGATTTATTGCGGAACGGCGGCGACATAACACGGCGTGCCGCGTGGTCCCAATCTTTGTTGAAATACTCGCTCTCATCCAACGTCAAAAACTGCGCCAACGGCTCTCCGTACACACGCATGCCTTTCTGTCGTGCACGACGGATCGCCTCATGCGCCTGCTCACACGACACGTGCACAATGTACAACGGAACCCCTGCCGCATCCGCAATGGTGATCGCACGGTTGGCTGCTTCGCCTTCCAATTCGGGCGGGCGGGAATAGGCGTGACCCTCTGGCCCTGTGATCCCTTCGTTCATGTATTTCTCTTGCAGGATCGCGACCAAGTCGCCGTTTTCCGCATGCACCATTGGCAACGCGCCCAGCTCCTTACACCGTTGAAAAGACGCAAACATTTCGTCGTCTTCGATCATCAACGCGCCTTTGTACGCCATGAAGTGTTTGAACGAATTCACGCCCATTTCCACCGCCGTTTGCATCTCGGTATGAATCTGTTCGTTCCAGCCGGTGATCGCCATGTGATAGCCAATATCGCTGCAAATCTGCGGCGCGGACTTGCGATGCCACTCATTTATGCCATTCACAATCGAGCCGTCTTCGCCCGGTAGACAGAAATCCACCAGCATCGTTGTGCCGCCACAGGCCGCTGCCCACGTGCCGCTCTCAAACGTTTCGGCCGCCGTGGTCCCCATGAACGGCATTTCCAAATGCGTGTGTGGATCAATCCCGCCGGGGATCACATAGGCCCCCTCCGCATCAATATATTCGTCGCCCTTCAGGTCTTCACCAATCTCCTTGATGGTCTCCCCTTCGATCAAAACATCCGCTTTCCAAGCCCGATCCGCCGTGCAAACCGTCCCGCCTTTGATGACTTTGGTTGTCATGTGTTTTCTCCCTTTTGCGATCTGCTTAGATCAGTAACTTTTATCCACAAAGACTTCGGGATGGGGTTGTGGCAAGCGAGGTCAAGTTCTTTTGGGTCTTTGTCGAATGCTACCAAAACTCTTCCTTCATGAAAGCCCGACCCGAAATCTAATACTTCACCCTCACACCCAATCAGTTTCCAATAGTCTTCGTCTTTACACGTTCCTTTAGGAGTCAACGTGCTTCCATCGACCGTCGAAAGAACAACACGTTGGCTTAAGTCGAAAGCCAGTGCACTCACCCCACAACCTCCGCCGTTTCCAACACCGCATGCATCAGCACATCCGCGCCAGCCGCAGCCCAGTCCTTCGAAATCTCTTCCGCCTCGTTATGCGATAACCCATCCACGCAAGGGCACATCACCATCGCCGTCGGGGCCATGCGGTTGATCCAGCAGGCATCATGCCCCGCGCCAGACACCAAATCCCGATGCGTGTATCCTAACCGCTCCGCCGCATTGCGCACGGCTGTGACACAGCCCTCATCGAACTCAACAGGATCAAACCCACCGACCTTTTCAAACTCCACGCCCAGCCCCATGTCATCCGCAATTTTCTGCGCACCGACCCGAAACCGCGCGACCATGTCGTTGATCACATCCAACTGCGGTGATCTGAAATCGACGGTAAACACCACCTTACCGGGGATTACATTGCGCGAATTGGGCGACACGTCGATATGCCCCGCTGCGCCCACCGCATCGGGCGCATGGCTCCATGCAATTTCGTCCACCAACTCCAACATCCGCGCCAATCCCAGACCCGCATTTTTGCGCATCGGCATCGGCGTTGATCCCGTGTGCGCATCGCGCCCCGTGATTGTGACTTGGGTCCAATTCAACCCCTGCCCGTGGGTGACAACACCAACCTCGATGTTCTCTGCCTCCAAAATCGGACCCTGTTCGATGTGCAGCTCGAAAAACGCGTGCATCTTGCGCTCGCCAACGGGTTCATCACCGCGCCAACCAATCCGCGCCAGCTCATCGCCAAACGTCTTACCCTCGGCATCCTCACGGGCATATGCCCACTCTTCCGTATGCATCCCAGCAAAAACGCCAGACGCCAACATCGCAGGGGCGAACCGCGTGCCTTCTTCATTGGTCCAATTGGTCACTACGATGGGGTGCTTGGTTTTGACACCAAGATCATTGAGGGAGCGCAATATCTCAAGGCCGCCTAACACGCCAAGCACCCCATCGTATTTCCCGCCAGTCGGCTGCGTGTCCAGATGCGACCCCACATAAACTGGCAGCGCGTCAGGGTCCGTGCCCTCAAACCGCGCAAACATATTTCCCATTGTATCAAGGCCCATGGTACAGCCTGCCGCTTCGCACCAGTCTTGGAACAGCGCGCGGCCTTTGGCATCATCATCGGTTAGAGTTTGTCGATTGTTGCCACCCGCAACACCAGGGCCAATTTTGGCCATCTCCATCAAACTGTCCCACAGCCGATCCGCGTTGATCCGCATATTGCTTGCTGGTGCTGCCATGATCTCTCTCCCCAAAGTCGCTGGCCAAAAATCTTGCCACAGTCAATTCCTGACCGTATGGTCAAGACTATGGAGCCTTCCTGACCATTCGGTCAAGAATTTTCTGAGGAGCTGTTGGTTGAATTCAAACGTCACCCCTATTCGCAAACAAAATAAGCGTCGTGAAAACGAATTGGTTATTTTGCAGGCAGCCGAAAAAGTCTTTGCCGAGGCGGGGTTTGGCGGGGCCACCATGCAACTCATCGCCGATGTTGCAGGCCTGCCCAAAGCAAATGTTCACTACTATTTTTCCACCAAAGAAGAACTTTACCGCCAAGTTGTCTCCAATATTTTCGAAGTTTGGCTCGCCGCTGCAGGTACATTCGAGGCTGCCTCTGGCCCAGCCGAGGGAATCGGTGCCTACATCGACGCCAAGATGGAAATCAGCCGCACACACCCCGCAGGCAGCAAAGTTTGGGCATCCGAAGTCATGCACGGCGCGCCCATCATCCAAGATTACCTAGAGACAAAACTGGTCGCATGGACCAACGGGCGCATCGACGTCATCAATACATGGATCGCCGCGGGCCTGATGGATCCCGTCAGCCCACGCCACCTTTTGTACCTGATTTGGTCCTCCACCCAACACTACGCCGATTTTGGCCACCAAATCCAAACTTTGAACACAGGCACGCCCTTAACGGACGATGATTGGCAGGCCGCAAAAACTGCTGTAAAACAAATCATACTCAAAGGGATCGGCGTCAAAACCTGATCCGCATGTAATGGATTAAGTATGGCACGCGCAGCAGGCACCAAAGGTCAAACCCGCATACAACGCGAAAAGACCGAGCAAATCCTCAATGCCGCACTCAACGTCTTTTCCACCTACGGGTTTCGCGGCTCCACGATTGATCAGATCGCCATTGAGGCGGGCCTCTCAAAACCAAACATCCTCTATTATTTTGACGGCAAAGACACGATCCACGGCGTCCTTCTCGCCCGCCTTTTGGAATCTTGGCTTGAACCCCTCGAACACATGCAAGACAGCGACGATCCCATTTCCGAAATCTGCGCCTACGTGACCCGCAAACTGGAAATGGCCCGCGATTTCCCGCGCGAAAGCCGCCTATTTGCCAATGAAATCCTGCAAGGCGCACCCCACATCATCGACGATCTAACTGGCCCCCTGCGTGCGTTAACACAGCACAAAGCAGAGCTCATCCAATCGTGGATTACCGCAGGAAAAATCGCCCCCCTTGATCCACATCACCTCATCTTTTCGATCTGGTCCACAACCCAGCACTACGCGGACTTTGATGTCCAAGTGAACGCAGTGTTAGGCCCACAATCTAGCGATAGGTTTGAAAATGCCGCCGCCCACCTCGATCACATGTTCCGCGCGACCTTAAAACCTTAATGGGCAAACTCACGAACGCTTTCAAAAACCACTGGCAATTGCTGATCCTCATCGCGATCATTTTCACGTTTTGGCGCACCGCGCCCTTGCAACCGCTCCGCGTCTTGATCGTATTCCTTCACGAAGCGTCCCATGCTGCCGCCACCATTCTAACATGCGGCGAGGTCATATCTTTCACCGTCAATGCAAATGAGGGCGGCCAAGTTACCTCGCGCGGCGGCAGTCGCTTTATAGGCCTCACCGCAGGCTATCTCGGCTCCCTGCTCATCGGCGTTCTGTTTCTGATCATCGCAATCCGCAGCACTTGGGATCGCATTGCGCTTGCTTTGTTTGGCGCCACCCTTTTGGCCATCGCCGCACTCTATATCCGCGATATCTACGCTCTAACTTTCACAATTATCGCAGGCGTCGCAATGCTCGCCACGGCCCGCTTTTTACCAGCAAACGTCAGCGACCTCATCCTGCGCATCATCGGCCTCTCCAGCATGATCTACGTCCCGTTTGATATCTACAGCGACACGATCGCGCGTTCATCCCTGCGCTCAGATGCCAGAATGCTCGCTGAAGAATTTGGCGGCACAACCGTTATGTGGGGCATTCTCTGGCTCATCATCAGCCTGCTGGTCATCGCCGCCAGCCTACGAAATGGGTTAGGCGAAAACAGCAACATTACACTAAAAAGAACCGCCTCAAACAAGACGACCCTCTAGTTTTTCAATGTTCAAAAAATACCCAATTTACTCTGCTGCGCAGGTTCCAGGATTATTGGGATGCGTCGTCCAATCAGCAAAATCAGCCTCTACAACCTTACCCGTACGCTCATCCATTTGCCCAGGTTCAATCCGTTCCATCGTGATACAATTTTCCACAGGGCACACATTCACACACAGATTACACGCCACGCATTCATCGTCGATCACCTCAAACGTGCGATCCGCAGACATGGTAATTGCCTGATGTGAAGTATCTTCGCAGGCCGCAAAACAGCGTCCACATTTGATACAATCATCTTGGTTGATCCGCGCCTTGGCCACATAGTTCAGGTTCAGGTTCTGCCAATCAGAACAATTGGGAACCGCGCGGCCAACAACACTTGCCACACTTTCATGGCCCTTCTCGTCCATCCACTGACCCAGCCCAGAAATCATTTCTTCCACGACCTTAAATCCATAGGTCATCGCGGCGGTACAGACCTGCACATTGCCAGCCCCGAGCGCGATAAACTCGGCCGCATCCCGCCACGTGGTCACACCACCAATCCCCGAAATCGGCAGGTTCGCCGTCACGGGATTGCGCGCAATTTCAGACACCATCGAAAGCGCAATCGGTTTCACCGCAGGCCCACAATAGCCACCATGGGCACCCTTTGTGTCGATCATCGGTTCAGGCGCAAACAGGTCCAGATTCACGCTTGTGATCGAATTGATCGTGTTGATCAAACTCACCGCATCCGCCCCCCCCGCGTGGGCGGCCTCAGCAGGTTTGCGAATATCCGAAATATTCGGCGTTAGCTTCACAATAACTGGCATGCGCGTGTACTGTTTGCACCACCGCGTCACCATTTCGATGTACTCTGGCACCTGCCCAACAGCCGATCCCATACCCCGTTCCGACATTCCGTGTGGGCAGCCAAAATTCAGCTCGACCCCATCGGCCCCAGTTTCTTCAACCAACGGAAGGATCGTCTTCCACGCAGCTTCCTCGCAAGGGACCATCAACGACACAACAACCGCACGATCGGGGTAATCCCGCTTCACGGCCTTAATTTCACGCAGGTTTGTTTGCAGCGGACGATCAGTGATTAACTCAATATTGTTCAGCCCCAACAACCGCCGGTCCGCACCATAAATCGCGCCGTACCGTGGCCCGTTCACATTCACCACAGGCGGCCCTTCTTCGCCCAGCGTTTTCCAAACAACGCCGCCCCAGCCTGCCTCAAATGCACGCCGCACATTGTACTCTTTGTCCGTTGGCGGCGCAGAGGCCAGCCAAAACGGGTTCGGGGATTTAATACCAACAAATTCGCTTCTCAGATCAGCCATTGTTACGCTCCTTTACCCATCAATTTCGCATGAATATCCATCGCCGCATCACGGCCCTCGGCCACGGCGGTCACGGTCAGATCATCACCACCGAGCGCACAGTCACCACCTGCCCAGATACCATCCGCAGATGTTCGCCCGTCGCTGGTAACAACAATCTTGCCGCGTTCAATCTCCAACCCAGCATCCATCGTCAGCGTCTGGCCAATCGCTTTGAACACTTGATCCGCTTCGATCACAAACGTCTCGCCCGTTGGCTTCAACTCGCCGCCCGAACTGTCGGTGCGTTCAAACTCCACACCCGTCGCTTTGCCATTCCCGAGCACACGAACAGGTTGCGCGTTAAACGCGATCCGCACACCGTGACTTGTCGCCAAAACCTGCTCAAACTCTGATGCACCCATCGCGGATTTATCGCGCCGATAGGCCACCGTTACATCTTGCGCGCCTAGCAGCTTTGATTGCACCGCCGCATCAATGGCGGTCATCCCGCCGCCGATCACAACCACACGTCGCCCAACTGGCAACGCCGTTAAATCATCGGCCTGTCGCAGCTCTGCAATGAAATCCACCGCATCACGCACCCCGTCTTTGTCCTCACCTTCAGCGCGCAACGCATTTACACCGCCCAACCCAACGCCAAGGAACACCGCGTCGTATTCGCTTTTCAATCCATCGAGCGACAAACCATCGCCCAACGCCTGACCATATCGCATCTCGATGCCACCGATCTGCAACAACCAATCAACTTCATCCTGCGCAAATCCATCCACGGATTTATAGGCCGCGATGCCAAATTCGTTCAGCCCGCCACCTTTGGGCCGCGCATCATAAATCACGACGCTATGGCCTAACATCGCCAGCCGATGCGCCGCTGCCAAACCGGCAGGCCCAGCACCAACAACGGCTACCGCTTTACCCGTCGCGCCGGCACGCTCAAACGGGTGCACGCCAGCGTCCATTACTTTATCCGTCGCGTACCGCTGCAATTGCCCGATCAACACAGGCTTGCCCTCGGCCACTTCGCGCACACACACCTCTTCACACAGGGTTTCGGTCGGGCAAACCCGCGCACACATACCGCCCAAAATGTTCTGATCAAAAATGGTCTTCGCCGCAGATTCTGCCGTACCCGTCGCGATCTGTCGGATGAACAAAGGAATATCAATTGTCGTCGGGCACGCCGTCATGCACGGCGCGTCATGGCAGAAATAGCACCGATCCGCAGCAACCAACGCCTCGTGATCATCAAGCGGCGGATGCAAATCGCTAAAGTTATCCGCCAGCGCGTCAGCGTCCAAACGCCCCGCCACTACACCATTGGTATTCACTGAATTCGTCATGCCTAGTCCTCGTCCAACATCGGTAGACTCGACCCTTGCACAGGTTATTTTATTTATCAAATGGTAAATTTATCAAATGGTAAAAAAATGGGACCGCTAAAAGGCCCCACTCTCTCATTCCAAAATAGCGATTACTCGCTGTCCATGTCCCAACCCAAATGCTTGGCGACAGTAAAGATATCTTTATCCCCACGCCCACACATGTTCATCACTAGGATATGATCCTCGGGCAATGTTGGCGCCAATTTACGCACATGCGCCAGCGCGTGGGATGGTTCGAGCGCGGGAATAATGCCCTCAGTGCGACAGCTATACTGAAACGCCTCCAACGCCTCTGCATCCGTCACGCTCACGTACTCCGCACGACCAGATTCATGCAACCAAGAATGCTCTGGCCCGATCCCCGGATAATCCAAACCCGCAGAAATCGAATAGCCTTCCAAGATTTGACCAGCATCATCTTGCAATAAATACGTGCGGTTCCCGTGCAAAACACCCGGCTTCCCACCTGTTAGCGACGCGCAGTGTTCCATCTTATCATTCACACCCTTACCGCCCGCCTCTACGCCGATGATGCGCACGTCTTTGTCGTCCAAAAACGGGTAAAACAGCCCCATCGCGTTTGATCCGCCACCGATGCAGGCCACCAATGAATCGGGTAAACGGCCCTCGGCCTCCATCATTTGTTCGCGCACTTCTTTTCCGATAATGCTTTGGAAATCACGCACCATCGCAGGATACGGGTGCGGACCAGCAACCGTACCGATGCAGTAAAACGTGTCATCCACATAGGTTACCCAATCACGCAGCGCGTCGTTCATCGCGTCTTTCAACGTGCCCCGACCAGAGGTCACAGGCACAACTTCCGCGCCCAGCAGTTTCATGCGAAACACGTTCGGCGCTTGGCGCTTAACGTCATGCGCGCCCATGTAAACGATGCACTTCAACCCGAATTTCGCACAAACCGTTGCCGTGGCTACACCGTGTTGCCCTGCACCCGTTTCCGCAATAATCCGCGTTTTACCCATGCGCCGCGCCAGCAATATTTGCCCCAACACGTTGTTAATTTTATGTGCGCCTGTGTGATTCAGCTCGTCACGCTTGTAATACACCTTCGCGCCGCCCAACTCCTCGGTCACGCGGGATGCAAAATAAAGCGGGCTTGGCCGCCCAACATAGTGCTTCCACAGATGATCCATCTCGGCCCAAAAATCAGGATCAACTTTGGCCTTCTCGTACTCTGCTTCCAGATCGAGGATCAGCGGCATCAGTGTTTCAGAGACAAACCGTCCGCCAAAATCACCAAACCGCCCGTTTTCATCGGGTCCAGACATAAAAGAATTGAGCATATCGTTCATAAGATGGCCTCCAAGGGTGCAGTCCATGATCTAACCCGCCTCCCCTAAGGGGTAAAGACCCCAACACGGGTCAAAGACGAACATTTATCTAGATACCGCTCCATTGGGCAAAACGGTCTAACCCAATTTCCCCAAACGCGGCTCAATCCAAACTGTATTTGAACCCATTGTGGCTCACACTAAAGCCGACACCACGATAAAATCGCTCCGTCGCTTCGCGATCTTTATGCGCCACCAATTGCACAGCGCGACAGCCCAAACCACGCGCCCGCTCAAACGCGTCTTCGATCAGCAACTTACCAATACCTTGCCCGCGCAAATCACTTGCGACACGGACATCTTCAATCTGCCCACGCCGCAATCCATTTAGCGACAGCCCCTCAATTGCATTCAGCTGATACCCTGCCACAACGCGACCGTCTGTTTCGCCGACAACAATCACCGCCATCGGATCCGCAGCAACACGGCGAAACACATCCACATAGACTCCAGCCGCCGCCGTTTCCCGCGCCGCGCCGATCTCATCATCTTTTAACAAATCAACAAAATCTTTCACATCCGCCTCGGTGGCTCCGCGAAAGGTAATGCTCACGATTGAACCGCTTGCATGAACGCAGCAATCTTCGCCGCATCTTTCACACCCGGTGCACTCTCAACCGCGCTCGATAAATCCAGCTGCTGCGCGCCTGTAATCCGCACAGCTTCAGCAGCATTCTCGGCCGTTAAACCACCCGCCAACATCCAAGGAACCGCCCACCGACGCCCGCCAATCAAACGCCAGTCAAACGCCACGCCATTGCCACCCGGCAAATCTGCGCCTTTGGGCGCCTTAGTATCCACCAAAATCTGATCCGCCACCCGCGCGTATTCAGTCAGCTTCGGCAAATCGCTTTCATCGGCAACGCCCACCGCCTTCATCACAGGCAACCCGAAACGATCCTTAACTTGCGCCACACGTTCAGGCGACTCCGCGCCATGCAGCTGCAACATGTCTATCGGAACTTCCGCCAAAATCGCATCCAACTCTGCATCCGTTGCATTCACCGTTAACGCTACTTTGCAAACGCCATCTGCCACACCCAACGCTAATTCCCGCGCCAAGGGAAACGCTACATTTCGGGGGGATTTTTCAAAGAAAACAAACCCAACATAGGCCGCTCCCGCCCCGACAGCTGCATCAATCGTTGCAGGTGTAGACAAGCCGCAGATTTTAACTTTCATGTTTATGTCCTATTCGAACAGGCGCGCTGGAAAATTAAATGTTTACTCAATCAACGCCAGCACATCATCCGTCGACTCGCCAGATTTCGCCTTCAGAACCTTCACTTCGCGTTCCAGACGGTGCACTTCTTTGCCCTTTTTGGACAGGTCATGGCGGTATTTAAACTCGCGCATCCATTCCCAAACAAAGCCGATCAACAACCCCGCAACGATCCCCAAAAAGATCACCAAAAACAACGGCATCGTCAAACTGCCTGTCAGACCAAAAGGCGCGGCCAATTCATCAGGCATCAGGCGCAGCGTCACCATTTCGCGGTTCGCCAGCGCAACGATGATCAGCCCAAGACCGATCACTGCTAAAAACAAATATCGTATGTAACGCATCATCAGCCTCGTCCTATCTGCATCTTGCATGTAACGCCAAATTGCACAGATGCAAGACGCACGCCGCCTTAGCTGCCGTTTAAGCGATCACGCAACAATTTGCCGGTTTTAAAGAATGGCACATGTTTTTCGTCCACCTGCACAGATTCGCCCGTACGTGGATTGCGGCCAACCCTAGCATCGCGTTTTTTGACCGAAAATGCGCCAAACCCGCGCAATTCAACACGGTCGCCATCGGCCAATGCTTCGATAATTTCATTAAATACTGTAGAAACAATGCGCTCTACGTCGCGCTGGTACAAATGTGGGTTTGCTTCGGCAATTTTTTCCACGAGTTCCGAACGTATCATAAACTAATATCCTCCCAAGGTGCGGCCTTATACTGGCTCAGCTAACACAGGAGTTTACAGAAATTACTTTGCGATGGAATAGAGCCGTGGCCCTGATTTCCCTGAAATACGCTCTAAGGTGCCGTTTTTGAGCAGAAATTTTCCAACGGGTCCCAAAAACCCTCCCTCTTCATACTCCAGAACGTATTGATCAACAGGAAGCCCCTCTTCAACCGAATCGTGCGAATCGAGGTATTGTGTCGCCACATCAAAGCCGCCAATCGCATCAATCAGCCCTAGTTTCAGCGCCATTCGCCCTGTGAAAACGCCGCCATTTGCCACGTTATCCAGCTTTGCACCGCTCAATCCACGGCGTTCCTCCACCAGATCGCGGAACCAGATAAAACTCTCGTCAATCAAGGCCTGTTCCGCAGCGCGTGCCTCTGGCGATGTCTTGCGAAACGGCGATGGTCCGCCCTTGATATCGGATGATCGGATTGTCTGCATGGTCACGCCCAGTTTGGTCAGCAAATCAGACACATCAGGGTATTCCATGATCACACCGATGGAGCCCGTAATCGTATTGCCCCGCGCAATAATATGATCCGTGCCAATCGCCGCGATATACCCACCAGATGCGGCCACTTCGCCTAGCACCGAAACCACAGGTTTCTTTTCTGCGATCTTACGCAGACGTTCATACACCGCTTCGGACCCAACAGTTGTTCCACCAGGGCTGCTAATGGTCAGGATAAGGGCTTTGGCATTGTCGTTTTCCTCAACCTTTTTCAAGGTCGCCTCCAACACAGGATCATCATAAATGACACCCGTTAAATCCACACGCGCAATGTGATCTCCGAACCGTGGTCCGCCGCCAAACCACGCGCCGATAACGCCTAGTAAAACAAACACACCCAGCGTTACAAACACACCGCGCCAAAACGCAGAGCGGCGCCATTTCCGGCGCCGCTCTTCATAGAAATCGCGTTCAAGAGCTTCCATTGGTCTCTCCTTCCCGCAAATTCATTTTTACTCGTCGTCTTGACCTTTGAGGGCCGCGCCGAGGATATCACCCAAAGACGCACCAGAGTCAGAGGAACCGTACTGTTGTACCGCTTCTTTCTCTTCTGCAATCTCACGTGCTTTGATCGACAGACCAAGGCGACGTGTGGATTTATCAATGTTGGTTACGCGCGCATCAATGCTGTCACCAACCGAGAAACGCTCTGGGCGCTGCTCTGCACGGTCACGAGACAAGTCGGAACGACGGATGAATGATTTCATGCCTTCGTGCTCAACTTCGATGCCACCTTCTTCGATGGACGTTACTGTCACAGTCACAACCGCGCCGCGCTTAACGCCAGCTGTTGCATCTGCGAACGGATCGCCGTCCAACGCTTTGATGGACAAGGAAATACGCTCTTTTTCAGCATCAATGTCAGTCACAACCGCTTTAACGATGTCGCCTTTGGCATAGTCAGCCATAGCTTCTTCGCCAGAACGATCCCAGTCCAGATCGGACAAGTGAACCATACCATCGATATCGCCGTCCAAACCAACGAACAGGCCGAATTCAGTGATGTTCTTAACTTCACCTTCAACTTCTGTGCCAATTGGGAATGCAGTTTCGAAGTTCTGCCAAGGGTTGCCCTGCGTT
The DNA here is from genome assembly GCA_018607905.1 of Paracoccaceae bacterium. Taxonomy (GTDB): domain Bacteria; phylum Pseudomonadota; class Alphaproteobacteria; order Rhodobacterales; family Rhodobacteraceae; genus Amylibacter. Next base: position 39,901 of record JABBAP010000068.1, read on the forward strand.
TGTTTCAGGCCAAGGGACACACGACGCTTAACGCTGTCGATTTCCAGAACCATAACTTCAACTTCTTGCGAAGTAGAAACGATCTTGCCTGGGTGTACGTTCTTCTTGGTCCAAGACATTTCAGACACGTGAACCAAACCTTCAACACCGGCTTCCAGCTCAACAAATGCGCCGTAATCCGTGATGTTAGTAACGCGGCCCATGTGAACGGATTCAAGTGGGTAACGTGCTTCAACATCGCCCCAAGGATCGTCCTGCAGCTGTTTCATGCCAAGGGAGATACGGTGGGTTTCTTTGTTGATCTTGATCACCTGAACTTTGATCGTTTCACCGATTGTCAGGATTTCAGATGGGTGGTTCACACGACGCCATGCCATGTCAGTCACGTGCAACAGGCCGTCTACACCGCCCAGATCGACGAATGCGCCGTATTCAGTGATGTTCTTAACAACACCGTCGACTGTTTCGCCCTCGGACAGGTTACCAACGATTTCTGCGCGCTGTTCTGCACGAGATTCTTCAAGGATAGCACGACGAGAAACAACGATGTTGCCCCGACGACGGTCCATTTTCAGAACTTGGAACGGCTGTGCCATCCCCATCAATGGGCCCGCATCGCGTACAGGGCGTACGTCCACTTGGGAGCCTGGCAAGAACGCAACCGCGCCGCCCAGATCCACAGTGAAACCACCTTTAACACGACCAAAGATTGCGCCTTCAACGCGCTCTTCTGCTTCGTATGCTTTCTCAAGACGATCCCAAGCTTCTTCACGACGTGCTTTGTCGCGTGAAATAACCGCTTCACCTTTCGCGTTTTCAACACGTTCGAGGTAAACCTCTACGTTGTCGCCAACTTCGATTTCTGGTGGCTGGCCTGGGGCCGCAAATTCTTTAAGGTCAACACGGCCTTCCATTTTGTAGCCGATGTCGATGATCGCTTGGCCGGCTTCAATCGCCAGTACCAAACCTTTTACAACCGAACCTTCGTCCGGTGTGTCAATTTCAAAGCTCTCAGCTAAGAGGGCTTCAAAGTCTTCCATTGTCGCGTTAGCGCTCATATTTGTATCCTTACAGTCGTTTTTTCTGGCCGCGCGGTTGGTCCCACGGGTCTTTGGGTTTCATTACCCGTGACAAACAAAATGAGTTTCGCTCAAACACACAAAGGGCCGGAGATTTCCAGCCCTGCTCAACTCATCGGCGTTATACCCGCCACCGCTTGTCACGATTGACGCGCGTATATGGGGAATCACGCCGGAGGGCAAGAGAAATGAGGTTAATCCGTTACCCGTCCCGACCCGGTTCTTTTGGATCAGCCGAAAACAACGCGATCTTGTTTCCCTGCGGGTCGCGAAGATAACTCACATAAAAATGCGGCCCGTAGGATGCACGGAAATTGGGCTGGCCCTCGTCCGCTCCGCCAGCAGCAAGGGCAGCAGCATGAAGCATGCGAACTTGGCTTTGACTGGTCGCCTCAAATGCGACCATGGCTCCGTTCCCTGCCGACGCTGGGCCACCATCAAAGGTCGGCTTAACATAGAAATCGGGTGAAACAGGCGCCTGCCCATCGGGCACAGGCAGCACGTAACTCAGACCCTCAGGCCCCTCCGTCAGCCCATAACCGAGCGCGGGCAAGAACGCCGAATAAAACCGTTTCGCGCGCGCGATGTCATCAGCACCGACAGTGACGTAAGCAATCATTCTGGATATTCCTTATTGCGATCTTGGCACATGTTTACTGCATTTTTGGTACGCAACAAACTGTAACCCACAAAAAAGCCCCCCCGACCAGAAGGGGTGCTCCATTTCTTATTCCAACACGCTTAGTGGTCGTAGCGTTTAATCTCACCACTTGCCAAACGCGCCTTATAGCTCAGCATTTCGCGGCGCACGATTGGCGCTAGGAAATACAATCCCAAAATATTTGGCACACAGATCAAGAACACCAACGCATCCGAAATATCCAAGATTGGCCCAAGCTGCACCATGCACCCAAGGGCAACAAACGCACAGAAGATCAGCTTATAAATCGTCTGTCCCAACTGCGCTTCACCAAACAAATAGGTCCAGCCCTTCAGCCCGTAATATGACCAAGAGATCATGGTCGAGAACGCAAACAACAGCGCCCCAAAGGCCAGTGGCACTGGGAACCAGCTAATCTGGCGCTCAAACGCTGCAGAGGTCATCGCAACACCTGTCGCATCGCCCGCAAAGTTTGGATCCGCAACTTGGCTTGTTCCAATCACCAACGCCGTAATCGTACAGATTACGATGGTATCAATGAACGGCTCTAGCAAAGAAACGTAACCTTCCGTAACCGGCTCAGGTGTGCGAACCGCTGCGTGTGCGATTGATGCAGAACCAATGCCCGCCTCGTTTGAGAACACCGCCCGTTGAAAGCCGATGATCAATGCGCCAATTGCACCGCCTTGAACACCAGCACCCGTGAACGCGCCCGAAAAGATGTTGCCAATCGCGGCAGGAATAGAAGCGTAGTTCATCAAGATCACGATGATCGCAAACAGGCAGTAGAAAATCGCCATGAACGGAACAACCTTTTCGGTCACACGCGCGATGGATTTGATCCCACCGATGATCACTGCAAACACAACAATCGCCAGTATCAAGCCAACCAGCCACCCCAAGCCATCCAGCGCACCACCTGCAACTGTGTTCAGCTGCACATAGGCTTGATTGGATTGGAACATGTTGCCGATGCCAAGCGCACCAATGAAAATACCAATGGCATAAAACGTGCCCATGAACTTACCAAAGCCAGCCATGCCGCGCTCCTCAAAGCCCTTTTTCATGTAATACATTGGCCCACCCGAAACGGAGCCATCAGGGTTTTCGTTGCGATATTTCACACCAAGCGTACATTCCACAAACTTGGTCGACATGCCCAGAAACCCAGCGACAATCAGCCAGAAGGTTGCGCCCGCGCCGCCAATTGTAACCGCGACAGCTACACCGCCGATGTTACCGATCCCAACTGTGCCAGAAACCGCAGTTGCCAGCGCCTGAAAGTGTGAAACCTCGCCAGGGCTGTCTGGATCAGCGTAATCGCCACGCACCAAATGAATGGCGTGTTTAAACCCGCTGACGTTCACAAATCCCATGTAGAACGTAAAGAAAACCGCACCGATCACCAGCCACAGCACCACAACAGGTAACTGCGCTCCAAAGAGCGGAATTTTAAAGAATACAAAACTGCCAATAGCCGAGGCAATGGGCGCAGTTGCTTGGTTAATCGCGTCATCAAATCCTGCATGTGCAGGCAAGGAATACAGAAAAACCGCTATCAAAGTTACAAATAATCTATTCATAATAGTCCCTCATTTTCGTTTGAGTTTTGGGTCTTTGGCACAGGCCAGACCGTTTAGGGTACAACGACAACTGGTACAGGTGACGTTTGGACAAGGTTGCCAGCAACGCTGCCAAACAGCAGGGATTTGATTCCAGATTGCCCACGACGCCCAATAACGATCTGCTGGACACCATGCTTTTCCGCCAGCTTGATCAGCGTTTCAGCAGGTGGCCCATGGCGCACTACGGTTTCACATTCGATCCCTTCCGCCTTCAACAACGCGGCCGCAGGTTCAACCACACTGGATGTCGCGCGTTCAATTTCTTGCTCGCGGCGCACATGGCGTTCTGCGTTTTCTTCGGGGGTATTGAATGAATAGGGCGACCACTCGATCACATAGGTCACAATCAGTTTGGCACCGCCTAACTTGGCCCGCTCACTTGCGTACTGCAAAGCGCGGTTGCCTCCCTCGCTTCCATCTACTGCTACTAAGACTGAATTCGACATTTCGTTCCTTTCCCTGTTTGATGACACGGAGGAACTCGAGCATTGGTAGAGCGAAAGTTCCACTTGCAACCGTAGTGTTGATTAATTTCGCATTTATGGCAAGTTTTTCGTATCGGAGCCCGAATACCTCGCTACAATTCTTGCCCCTTCTTGCGCAATTCTTCAAACAATTCTTGGTAAATTCCGTTGCTATCCCCGCCACCAAATACCTGTGCGCCACCTGAGTAGGCCTGCCCATAGGTCCTTGCCACATTGATCGTTTGCACCAACGCCGACAGCAATTGATCCTTTTTCAGCGGCGATAACGGATGAATAAACACACCCCACAACCGCCCCTGTGCCACCGCGTAACGCGCATCTAGCGCACTGTCGAAATTGGCTTGCAGCACCCGCAGCAACTCGCCCTGCGTCATGCCCTCTGCAGACCGAATAGGCACCATCGCCCGCATTCGATCCGCCGCAGAATCCGCGATCACGATCACAGGAATACCAGCCAACGTCATTTCAATCGCATTTTGTGACGCGCGCGCATCGGGATCGATTGTTAACAAAATTTCGCCCATCCGCGCCATGGTCATCGGCGGTTCAACGTCTTGTGCTTGGGCAGCCCCCACACTGGCAAGAACTGCCACTAAAATTAGGAAAACACGCATGATCAGACCTTTCAGATAAGGAGTCTCCCAACCTTACCCCAGCCCCGCCAAATCCAAAATGAAGTTTAGGTGATTAGGCGCGCGCCGTATCCACTGCCTCTATCGCGGCGGCAATTGCAGCCTCGATCGACATTTCCGACGTGTCCAAAACAACGGCATCTGACGCCGCTGCCAAAGGCGCAACATCGCGTTCGCTGTCGCGTGCATCACGGGCTTTTACGTCTTCCAGAACTGTCTCAAAATCTGTTTCTTCGCCCCGCGCCGCCAATTCTTTGAACCGCCGCTCCGCACGGATTTCGGCACTTGCTGTTACAAATAATTTCACATCCGCATTCGGGCAAATCACCGTGCCAATATCGCGCCCATCCAAAACAGCCCCGCCAGAACGCGCAGCGAATTCGCGCTGAAACACGACCAACGCTTCACGTACTTCTGGAATAACCGCAACTTTGCTCGCCGCTTGCGCCACGGCTGCCGTGCGCAGATCATCGCGTTCCAAATCCGCAATATCCACTTGCGTCGCCAATGCAATTACGGCTGCTTCATCCAACGCCGGTCCGATTTTTTCAAGCGCCACGCGGCCAACAACACGATACAGCAACCCCGTGTCCAAATGCGCAAACCCAAACCGGTCCGCTACGGCTTTTGAAACGGTGCCTTTACCTGCTGCTGCAGGCCCATCTATCGCGACTATAAAACTCATTGGCCAAACTTTCGGCTAAAATGTGATCCCTGCGCAGACTTTACCCAAGCCAGCATCAAATGGGAATTCGTAATCTGCTTAATGATTGTCGCGGCTGATTTGCGCACCCAAATTCCCCATCAGATCATTAAAGATCGGAAAGCTGGTCACAATCGCGCCGCCATCATCCACGGACACAGGTTTTTTTGTTGCCAACCCCATGCACAAAAAGGACATCGCAATGCGGTGATCCAGATGGGTTTTCGCGGTGCCACCGCCTTCAACATCGCCCTCGCGCCCGTGCACGATCATGTAATCTGGCCCATCTTCAACCGTAACGCCCATCGCACGCAAGCCGACAACCATCGCATCAATACGGTCACATTCTTTCACACGCAGTTCAGCAACACCGCGCATCACAGTTTTACCTTTGGCAAAAGACGCGACAACCGACAGGATCGGGTATTCATCAATCATGCTTGGCGCACGGCTCGGTGGCACTTCGACGCCGCTCAAAGAACTGGCCTTAACCCGTAAATCCGCAACGGGTTCGCCGCCTTCTTCGCGACGGTTTTCAAACGCGATATCCGCACCCATTTCCACCAACGTATCAAACAGTCCAGCCCGCGTCGGGTTCAACCCGATGTTGGGCAACACAACTTCAGACCCTTCAACGATCAACGCCGCGCAGACAGGAAACGCAGCCGATGACGGATCACGCGGCACTGCGATTGTCTGGGCAACCAACTCCGGCTGTCCCTGCAAGGTAATCTCAAACCCTGCAGCGGTTTTCATCGTTTCAACTTGCGCCCCAAACCCGCGCAACATGCGCTCTGAATGGTCCCGCGTCGCCTCGCGCTCGATCAAAACCGTTTCACCCGGTGCATTCAGCCCCGCCAGTAAAACTGCCGATTTAATCTGCGCCGACGCATGTGGGCTGGTATAACGCACAGGCACAGGATCAGCCGCGCCCACCATCGTTAACGGCAACATTCCCTTTGTCCGCCCAACAGATTTCGCGCCAAACAGCGCCAGCGGCTCGGTGATCCGTCCCATCGGGCGTGAGCGCAAACTCGCATCCCCCGTAAAGGTCGCAGTAATCGGCGAGGTCGCCATCGCCCCCATAATCAGGCGCACACCCGTGCCTGCATTCCCGCAATCAATCACGTCCTCAGGTTCTGCAAATCCGCCAACACCCACACCGTGAACGGACCACGCCTGCTCTCCCGTGCGCGTGACCTCGGCCCCAAAAGCCGCCATCGCCTTGCCGGTATCCAGAACATCCTGCCCTTCCAGCAATCCCGTGATCTTCGTCTCTCCAACAGACAAAGCGCCTAGAATAAACGAACGGTGCGAAACCGATTTATCACCGGGAATAACAGCTGTCCCCTTCAAGGGTCCGCCTTTACGAGACGTCATTGGAATGGGATCACCGTGACCAGACATTACACTTACCTTCATGTTGCTTACACGCAGCTATAGCCGCCCTAACAAAAGAACGCCACGCCCAGCTTCTTTTGTCTTCAAATACACAAAAACTACGCTCTCAAACCTTGCGAAACGTCATATAATGCGCCGTGCGACCTTCGCGAAACGCCTTCTGCTCATAGCGCGTGGAAATCCAATCACTCCACGGCTCACGCCAATCGCTTGGCCGCTCTGCCAACCACTCAAACCCGTGATTTGGCACCTGCTCCATCGTTTGGCGCACGTAATCCGGGATATCCGTCGCCACCCGAAACTCTGCCCCCACCTTCAAACACTTGGCCAACGGCTCCAAATGTTCTGGCGTCACAAAACGCCTGCGATGATGGCGCGATTTCGGCCACGGATCAGGATACAGCAAAAACGCTTTATCAATCGAACGCGCTGGCAAAACATCCATCATGTCGCGCGCATCACCGGGATGCACAGCCATGTTCGTCACACCCGCCTTGCGGATTTTCCCCAACAACGTTGCCACACCATTGATATACGGCTCACAGCCAATGATACCCACATCTGGGTTTTCCGCGGCCTGATGAACGATATGTTCACCCCCACCAAACCCGATTTCCAACCAAACAGGCTTGTCGCCAAACAACGCAGCCAAATCCAACGGCGTGCGATCAGGGTTTTCATCCCACGTCACGCCTTTGGGCGCCAACCCATCCAAATCTTCCGCCAAATAGCGCTCATGGGATTGGTGCAAACCCTTGCCCTTGATCCGCCCATAAAAATTACGCCAAGGCGCACCCGATGTGTGTTTTTCTCTCATGCGAAGGCCCCTAATTGAAAAAGGCTCCAGATACAATCCAGAGCCTTTAATATTCGGTGTGCAGGTTTCAGCCCGCGATCATGATCAAACCGCTTTTTTCAGCGCCTCAACCAGATCAGTTTGCTCCCAGCTGAACCCACCATCTGCCGTCGCTTCGCGGCCAAAGTGGCCATAGGCCGCCGTGCGTGCATAAACTGGGCGGCGCAATTGCAGGTGCTCGATAATGCCGCGCGGGGTCAAATCCATCGCTTGCGCAACGGCTTGTTCAATCGCGCTTTCGTGCACTTCGCCCGTGCCATGCGTGTCGCAATAAATCGATAGCGGCTTGGCCACACCAATCGCATAAGACAACTGGATCGTGCAGCGTTTCGCCAAACCAGCCGCAACGACGTTCTTGGCCAAATACCGCGCCGCATAGGCCGCAGAACGGTCAACTTTGGTCGGATCTTTGCCCGAAAACGCACCGCCACCGTGTGGGGCCGCGCCGCCGTAGGTATCGACGATAATTTTACGACCCGTCAAACCAGCATCCCCGTCAGGGCCACCAATCACAAACTTACCAGTCGGGTTCACGTGCCATTCTGTTTCGCCAGAAATCCAACCATCAGGCAGGGTCTTGCGAATGTAGGGTTCCACAACGTCCTGCACATCTTTGGACGACATGTTTTCATCCAAATGCTGTGTGGACAAAACAATCGACGTCACACCAACGGGTTTGCCATCTTCATATTTCACCGACAACTGCGATTTCGCATCTGGGCCAAGTTGCGGCAAATCACCAGCATGGCGGGCCTCGGCCAAATTGCGCAGGATCGCATGGGAATACTGGATCGGCGCTGGCATCAATTCTGGAGTTTCAGAACAGGCATAACCAAACATAATACCCTGATCACCCGCACCGTCATTATCAACACCCTGCGCAATATGCGCAGATTGTGGGTGCAGGTGGTTTTCCACGGACATATATTTCCAGTGAAAGCCTTCTTGTTCATAACCGATATCTTTCACGCATTCGCGCACGATATCCTCGACACCTTCCATAAACGTGCCCAGTTTTTCTTGAGTAGAAAGCCCAACTTCGCCGCCAATCACAACACGGTTGGTCGTAGCAAAAGTTTCGCAGGCAACACGTGCCATTTCTTCTTCGGTCAGGAATGCATCAAGAATTGCATCTGAAATACGGTCACAAATTTTATCTGGGTGGCCCTCAGAAACGGATTCCGAAGTAAAAAGGTAGTTTTGGCGAGACATGAAAACGCTCCAATTATGTTAAATCGCCACGTCAGGAAGCCGTTGGGGCGAAGGTTCAATTTTGTCTAGTCGGGCGGCCCAATTGGGTCAATCATTTAATCCGTCAATGGTTGACAGCTGTTCCTCTTTTGTCGCAACTCTATGGCCTTGCATAATGACGATCGCGATTAAGAATAACGCGCCGTACCACCACGGCAACTCCCCCATTTTCGAATAAAACGTTGCGGGCAAAGGCTCGGGCAAGGCCACATCCAAGAACCCATCCGTATTCAACGGCACAGATGCAATCACGCGCCCGTAAGGATCAATCATGCCCGAAACACCTGTGTTCGCAGCCCGCGCCACGGGTAAACCCTGTTCAATCGCCCGCGCGCGCGCCTGAACCAAATGTTGATAGGGCCCTGAAAACTCGCCGTACCACGCGTCATTTGTTAGGTGCAGCAACCACTCTGGCCGCGCCCCTTTGACCTGCGCCAAACCAGGGAAAATCGCCTCGTAGCAGATCATCGCAAGATACGCAGGCAATCCATCGGCTTTGACAATTCGTGGCCCAGTCCCCGCTGCAAACCCCATTTGATTCACATCCGCAAAGCCGAAAATCCCGAACTGCGCGGCGATATTCGCAAACGGAATGTATTCCCCAAACGGAACCAAATGCGATTTGTCGTAAATCGCAACCTCTGCGCCAGTCGCATCAAAATGCACCATCGAATTGTACATCGCACCATCAACAGATCGCTGAACGCCGCCGATAAACTGTGCATCGCCCACCGCGTCGCGCAACAATTCAAACCCACGTTCATTTGTGCCCCACCGAAACGGCAGTGCAGTTTCGGGCCAAATAACCGCATCTACCGCGCTGCCATCGCCTTTGGATAACGCCAGCCCGCGCTGGAAAAACACCGCCATATGATCTGGATGCCACTTTAAATGCTGTGGCGCGTTCGGTTGAACCAATCGCACCGTCACATCACGCAAAGGCGCATCGCGCGTTGGCGCGAAATTCTGCCCTGCCAGCCAAATGCCGACAATTCCGACAGCCATCATTCCGCCACGCGCAACGCGCCACGGAAAAACCATCGGCAACACGCCCAGCGCCACCGTGATCATGCCCAAACCATGCGGCCCAACCCACGCGAGCAGCTGAAACACAGGCGTTTCAGACCAAACATAGGCCAGCAACCCCCAAGGAAATCCTGTGAAAATATGCGCCCGTGCAAATTCTGCCAAGGTCAGCGCAACCACCAGCGAAACCAACCGCGTCACGCCTTGCGCGCGCGCCGCAAACCCAAATGCCACTGCCCAAAACAGCGCCAATCCAGCTGACAGAAAAATCAACGCAAACGGCGCCATCCAGCCGTAAACCTCTGGTTCAACGAAAAACGGTTCTACAATCCAAAACATCGAGCCTGCAAAATAGGCCGATCCCGCCAACCAACCGAGGCGAAACCCAGCCCAAGCCGAAGGCGCACGCACCAACAGCGCGGCCAAAACAGGCAACCCCAAAACAACGCCGACAGGTATGGAAACAGGCGCATGGCCCAACGCCAACAATAATCCCGCGATAATCGTTAAAAATCGCCCCAACCATTTGCGGCGTGAATTAGCCACTGACAGGGTCGCGCGTCACACGCAGACGCTTGATCCGTCTTGGATCAGCATCCACAATTTCAAACTCAATGCCGCTTGGGTGGGGAACAATCTCGCCCTTGGCGGGCACGCGGCCTGTTAGCATAAACACCAAGCCACCCAGCGTATCGACTTCTTCGTCGTCCGTATCTGCAAGTGATCCCATGCCAAACGCAGCCTCGAACTCTGTTAAAGACGCACGCGATTGCGCCAAGAACACACCGGGTTTTTCCTCAACCCACATCGCGTCCTCTTCGGTGTCGTGTTCGTCTACAATTTCACCCAGCACAGTTTCGACCAAATCCTCAATCGTCAGCAATCCGTCAACGCCGCCGTATTCATCAATCACCAACGCCATGTGAATGCGATCCGCCTGCATCTTTTGCAGCAAAACCCCAATCGTCATGCTTGGTGGCGCATACAGCAACGGGCGCATCGTGTCTTTCATCGAAAACTTAGAGTTGCTTCCGTTGAATCCATATTTCAACGCCAAATCCTTAAGGTGAATAAACCCAACAGGATTGTCCAACTGGTCCGAGAAAACCGGCAAACGCGAATAGCCGCTGTCTTTGAACACCTCAACAAGCGCTTCAAGGCTGGTGGCCTGCGCGACAGCTGTGATATCGGCGCGCGGAATCGCGGCGTCCTCCAAACGCATACTGTTCAGATTACCCAAATCGCCCGTCGGCAGATGCGACGGCTCCATAATATCTGGTGTCTCAATAGGTGCTGGTGCTTTTGTGCCCCCAAACATGCGTTTAAAAAAACTGCCCGTTTGGCTGCTGTCTTCAAGCTGCGCGCTTTGCGCCGCTCCAGAAGATCCTTCGATTGTGTCGCCCATGGCTCCTATCCAAAAAATGCGCCGATCATTGGCGCAATGCTAATATGGGTCTGCAATGCCCAAAGATTCAAGTAGATTTGTCTCCAAACCCTCCATCCGTGCCGCATCTGCATCGGTTTCATGGTCAAAGCCAAGCAGATGCAGGCAAGAATGCACTAACAAATGCGTAAGATGATCCTCGAACGCGATTTTTCCAGCCTCTGCTTCGCGTTTGCAGGTGTCATAAGAAATCGCGATATCGCCCAATTCGCTGTCCATCGGGTTCGACGTAATATCAGGCGGCGGTGCAGGCGCATCCCCCGCGTTTAGCGGCGCCAATTCATGCATAGGCCAAGACAAAACATTTGTCGGAAGCGTGCGGCCACGAAACTCCTCGTTTAACTCGGCAATGCGGGCATCATCGCAGGCCAAAACAGACACTTCAAAACCCTGCCCGCTGATCCCTTGGTCCTCAAACACTGCGCTGAGCGCGCGATTACACAGCGGGGTCAGCTTGACGCTGTCCCAGCGTTCATCCTCGATCAATACATCTATGGAGGCTGGCATTAACCAGGCTTCTTTGCGTGCTTGTCATAGGCTTTGATGATCTTTGCCACCATCGGATGGCGCACCACATCTTCGGCGGTGAACTTGGTCATGCCAACGCCCGGAACACCCGCCAAAACCCGTTCTGCCTCGTTCAACCCGCTTGGCACACCGCGCGGCAAATCGCACTGCGTGGTGTCGCCCGTGATCGCCATCTGGCTGCCTTCGCCCATCCGCGTGAGGAACATTTTCATCTGCATCGTTGTGGCATTCTGCGCTTCGTCCAGCACCACAAACGCGTTCGATAACGTGCGCCCGCGCATGAACGCCAGCGGTGCAATCTCGATCCGCTTTTCCTCGATCAGCTTTTCCACCTGTTTGGCAGGCAGGAAATCGTTCAACGCATCATAGAGCGGCTGCATGTACGGATCGACCTTGTCTTTCATATCACCTGGCAAAAATCCCAACCGCTCGCCCGCTTCCACCGCAGGGCGCGACAGCAAAATACGATCCACATGGCCCTCAATGAACATCGAAACACCAGCCGCCACAGCCAGATAGGTTTTACCAGTTCCCGCTGGCCCCAAACCAAACACCAACTCGTTTTTAAACAGGCTTTTGACATAGGCTTTCTGCGTAAGCGTGCGCGGTTCAACCGTCTTTTTGCGCGTGCGAATTTCGTACCCGCCACCTGGAAACATCTCGGTCTGATCGCCCTTCAGACGCTCTGCATCTTGGGCAGGCTTGCCCATGCGAATGGCCGCATCCACATCGCCTGGCTCCACGTCGCGACCCTGTTCCAAACGCAGGTACAACCCCTGCAACGCCTCTACCGTGCGCGCAGTGCCTTCTTCATCGCCCAGAATATCAACCTCGTTGCCACGGCGCACAATTTGTACACCGAGGGCGGATTCAATATGGGTAAGGTTCTTGTCAAACTCGCCGCACAGATCAATCAGCAGGCGGTTGTCGGGGAAATTCAAACTGGTTTCGGGGGCCGTAGCCGTGTCCGTTGGGGCGGATGTCGCCAATGAACGCTCCTATAGGTTAAAAATGCGTCGTTTGTTGAATGGTGCAAAAAGCCACTCAAACGCGCAAGAGGCAATTCCACCAATTAACCAAGTTTCCAAATAAAAAGGCCGACGAAATCGCCGGCCCTTTAAAATCTATGTCAGCGAGGCCCTAGATTGGGTCGCGCTTGCCACCTTTAAAGTTGCCAACGGCCGTGGTCGGAGGCGCGATACCAGAACAAACTGGTTTGCCATATTTGTCCAAACGTGCGGACAAGTAACCCTCAACACCATCGTCGATGATCCAGTGGTCACACCCTGTCGGGTCAACCCAGATACCTGCCGTCAATTCGCTCACAGAGTGGGAATCAATGCCACGGTCGATGGTTTTGTTGGCTTTGTCGCCCGAACACCCAGCTACAGCCAGAACCGTGCCCAAAATCGCGATGCTTACTTTGATTGTCATAATACTACTCCTCAACGCACGCAGGTGATTTCAACGCGGCGGTTTTTCTTCATACCGTGTGCTGAACCGTTTGATGCAACTGGAACACGCTCGCCGTACCAACGTACTTGCGCCCGTTTGCCAGCTTGATTTGCCACACGCGCAACTGCTTTCGCGCGACGCTCTGAAAGACGCATGTTATAGGCATCTGATGCGCGGCTGTCGGTGTGTCCATCAATGATGAACGCCGTAGCGTTTGCACTTGCAAAGAATTCCATCAGGCGTTTACGGCCCCAAGAATTGATTGCTGCTTTGTCTGTTTTCAACAATTGGTCGCTGTTCATGACGGCGCAAGGGTTGCCACGGCGACAAACTGGGATGCCATCGCGTGTTACGTGCGGAGTCATGTAGCCTTCGACGCCATCGTCCATCACCCAGTGCTCGCATCCATCTGGATCAACCCAAACACCTGGCACGTAACGGTCTCCGGCAGCTTGTGTGGATTTACGTACAACGAATTCATCCGCCGCAACGACGGAACCCGCAATCACAAGACACCCGACTGCTGCTGCAATCAATTTAACAGATCGGTTAAACACTGGAACTTCCCTTCACATCCAACTTTTATAGCTTGGGCCGCGCTCTTTCGGCGCGTCGCCTTTTAATACTCTGTAAACGTATCAAGATTCTACAGATTGTGAGGTCTTAATTGCCAACCACTAGGTCTAGATTGCGAAACAATCCTAGGTGGCTAGCGCCAATTGGTTCCAATTTGTATAAAATCGGGGTGACTTTGGGTCACTTGGCGATTTCAGCCGCCAAAGAGTTGCGTTCGGAATGCAGAACTTTAGCGTGAACAATTGTGCCCACTTGCTCTGGTTTTGCATCCATGTGAACCGCGTGTAAAAACTCTGACTTACCAATCATTTGGCCGTCCATTCGGCCTGGTTTTTCCAAAAGAACAGGCAGAGTTTTTCCAATCATCGACTTTTGGAAATCCATTTGATGTTCGCTTAGCAGGGCCTGCAAACGGGCCAAACGCTCTACTTTTTCGGCCTCATTCACGTCTTCCCGCTCCGCCGCTGGGGTGCCTGGACGGGGTGAATATTTAAACGAATAGGCTTGGCCATATCGCACAGTGCGACACAACTCTAAGGTATCTTGAAAGTCTTTTTCGGTCTCTCCGGGGAAGCCAACGATGAAATCCCCTGACAATGCGATGTCGGGGCGAACCGCGCGAATCTTCTCAATTAGTGCCAAATACTCCGCCGCTGTGTGCTTGCGATTCATCGCTTTTAAGATCTTGTCGCTGCCCGCCTGAACAGGCAAATGCAGGTACGGCATCAGCTTTTCACACTCACCGTGTGCGTCGATCAAATCCTGCGACATATCGTTGGGATGGGATGTGGTGAACCGAATGCGTTTCAGTTCGTCAATCTTAGACAGCTCTTGGATCAGCTGCGCCAATCCCCATTCTTTGCCATCCCGCTCGCCGTGATAGGCATTCACATTTTGGCCCAGCAAATTGATCTCGACCACACCACGTTCAACCAGATCATGTGCTTCTTCGATAATTTGGTTAACAGAGCGCGATACCTCGGCGCCCCGCGTGTAGGGCACCACACAGAAATGGCAGAACTTATCGCAGCCTTCTTGCACGGTCAGAAACGCCGATGGCGCGCGGCGTGCTTTGGGGCCACGCGCACCGGCTTTGGGCAGGTGATCGAACTTATCTTCCATCGGAAATTCTGTATCAACCAGCAACGCGCCCGTGCCGACCTTGGCTTCCATCTCTGGCAAGCGGTGATAGGCCTGCGGCCCGACAACCAAATCCACCATCGGCTGGCGTTTGATAATCTCTTCGCCCTCGGCCTGCGCCACACATCCCGCAACACCGATCTTCAAATCGGGATTCTTTTCCTTAAGCGGACGATATTGCCCCAGCTGCGAATAAATCTTCTCGGCGGCTTTTTCGCGAATGTGACAGGTGTTCAGCAGGATCATATCCGCATCATCCGCTGTCTTCGTTTCCACGTACCCGCTTTCGCCCAGCGCCGTAACCATGCGCTCGCTGTCATAGACATTCATCTGACAGCCATAGGTTTTCACAAACAATTTTTTGGGTTCAGTCATGAGTTCATACCGCTAAAACGCGCAAAGCCTGCGTCACGCGCAGGCCTTACACACATTCATCATTAGGGGCAACGGCCCCAAGCTCTGCCTTAACGGCTACGACCCAAGCCGCTGGCCTTGGCCAATTCCTGGCGTTTGATCGCATAATTTGGTGCAACCATCGGGTAATCCGCGGGCAGGCTCCACTTTGAACGATACTCTTCTGGTGACAAATCGTATTTCGTTTTCAAATGTTTCTTCAGCATCTTGAACGACTTGCCGTCTTCTAGGCAAATGATGTGATCGGGCGTTACGCTGTCTTCGACGGCGACCGCAGGTTTTGTTGTCAAGGCACGTGTACCGCCCGCACGGCACAATTCCACGACCTTTGCGTGAACCGTATCCATGATGTCCGAAATTTCGGAAACTTCGACTTTGTTTCCTTGAATAAACGCCGACACGATGTCCGTCGTATATTTCATTACTGCCGAATCTTCTCGGATATCTTCCATTTTCATCTTCGCCCCTACGCAAAAAATTACTACAAAGACCCTACATCTTTGCTTGTTCTACTCAACTAAGCGGTGAGAAACTCTTTTCAAGTGGGACAATCAAAGAAAATTAGCATGGAAATAGTTTGAATTACTCGAGATCAGATTTTCACCTACGGGCAGCTTGCGATTTATCTGATTTTGCAGCATTTTAACCGAAAAATGATCTTGCGGCGGTATCTCGCCAGCACAGTCTTAAAACCGAGGCACCGATGACCGCTCCTTCTTTGGACGCATTCCTAAAGGCACGCAAAGCCGACCTTCCCAAAGGCCCCATCGCCATTATCTTTGCAGAAGATGACGTTGGCATCGGTTCGACCATCCGCCATCACGCACGCATTGGGTTCGCTAACATCCTGTTGTTGGCCCGTGACGATATGGTCCTCCCCCAAGATTGCCAAGATATTTGCCACCAGATTGCCAACGATCCGTTCAACGAAATTCCCTTGAACGTGGCCGTCAACAAAGTAAACGAAGCCTTTGCAGGGCGCTGGATTTATTACTGCTACAACGCAGAATACCTGCATTTCCCCTTTTGCGAAGACCGCAGCATTGGCGAGTTGATAACCTTAATCACCGAAGAACGCCGCGCCTCTGCCTTTACCTATGTTGTTGATCTCTACGCAGCCGATCTTGATAACAATCCAGATGGATATTCCCTTGAAACCGCCCATCTGGATTCATCTGGATATTACGCCTTAACCCGTTGGAAAGACGGCGATGTGATGGATCGCCAACTGTCGATTTACGGCGGGCTGAAATGGCGCTTTGAAGAACATCTCCCTTGGACCAAACGCCGAATTGACCGCGTCGCTTTGTTTGAGGCCCGCAAAGGGTTGGAAATGGACGGCGGCCAATTGTTCAACGACGAAGAATACAACACTTTTGAATGCCCGTGGCACCATTCCGTCACCATCGCAGTGTGTTCCTTTCGAACGGCCAAATACCTCAAATCTAATCCGGGCAGCACTTTCGACGTAGACAGCTTTTCTTGGGCCAAATCTGAGAAATTCCACTGGAACTCACAGCAATTGATGGACCTTGGCCTTATGGAACCGGGCCAGTGGTTCTGATTTATCCACCGCGCCATAAAAAACGGGCAGCACCGCGATGGCCTGCCCGTTTCCAATCATTTCGAGTGATTTAGTTTACCAGTTTCAACTTCAAGATTGATGTCGCAATCGCGCCAAACACTTCGGAAATCTGTGTGCCATTGGCATCATAGAAGTGGCTGACAGAACTTGCACAATCGCGCAGCGTATCAACTGAACTCGGGTTCATTTCAAAGCCGATTGTGTAAACCGTAACACCCTCAGTGGCCGCCGCCGCACATGAATTCAGCATCAAAGGATCAGCTTCCGCGCCATTGCGCGCAGTGCCACCCAGAAAATCATTGCTAGGCCCCGCGTCATTCATCACGTTGTTATAATACGTGGTGGACATGTTGCCCCATGCTTCAGGCCAATCCATCTGGCGCGTACCAAGATATGTCGGCAGCGTTGTAGAAAGCGCGTTGAACACCGCTGCAGAAATCCAAACGTCATCCGCAACGCTGTAATATTGCGACCCATCCGTTGAAACCAAGTAATGCAAGAAAGACGCAGTACCCGTTGCAACTTCCATCATCGGAGACGGGCCAGTGCCATATGTGTCGCCAATGCGAAACTCTGTGGTGTTCGCGCCATCGCTCATCATCACGATGATTTTGCGTGTTTCCGTGTCGGAATAAGCAGCTGGCAAACGGGTCAGACCCGCATCCACATCACCGCCCACGATCAGATCATCCACAACCGATTGGAATTTAGGGTCCAGCAGCGCAAGGCCCCATTTGATCCCAACATGCCCAGCCGTATTGCCTGCCGCTTGCAGAGAATCGATTTTTGTATGCAGCACGTTCGCTTCGTTTGCATAAGGCATAATCTCAAAATAACCCTCATCATTACAAGAAGAGGACGGCAAATGCGGGCTTTGGAAACCACCGTAATAGCTGGTGAACTCCGCTTGCGCTTGGCTCACCAAAGGGTCAACCGCAGCGTTTGCAAAAGACGCATCGGTGAAATCCAGACACGTCGTATTCGTGTGTGTTTGGGCCACATTGATCGCATCAAACAGACCTTGGCTCGGCGCGGTATTGCTGTTGAAGGGAACGATCGAAATCGAAACGCTGTCTTCTTCGATATCAGCCAACAGAATGTCGACAAATTCCTTTGCCGCAACTTTCAGATTGGTCAAACGGTTGTTTGATCCCATCGAACCAGACACGTCCAACACCAGCGAGATTTCCAGATTTGTTTTCTGCTCCTGCGCTGCGCTCACCACTTTGGCTGGCAAATGGCTAACACCGGCCATCGACAGGAACCACATATCAACATTTGCAACGGCAGACGCGCTTACGGTGCGCGAATAATCTTGAACGCTTGATGTTACTGTAACTTCGAATTCCTCATTCATAACAATCCGCGACATGTAATCGTTTACAACCGTCGTCGGGTCTTCCTGCTGCTTTAACGAAGCCGCGGCCAAAACGGCGCGATCTAGGTTGTACTGCAATGTAGAACGGGAAAACTCATAGCGCGCCAAATCAACGCCTGCACCGCCGACCATCATCATGATCGAAAACACAACCATCACAAAAACGATTATCGAACCGTTTTCGTCGCGCTTAAAACCGTCACTTGTGAACTTTTTAAATAGGGACGCCAACATTGGGCTTCCTCCTCACTCGTTACTCTACAAAAACATTACTCGTTAGAACTTAGGCGAACACAATTTGCCCTTTTACCAGCCCTTTTTAGAACACAATGTGTCCAAAGATTATTAGTAAAATTAGAAACAATAGGGTTCCAAATCGGAAATCGATCTTGATTTCAAACGAAAATTTGGCGAAATCTCCCCATAACCAGCTGTTTTAAAACAAATTTTAAATTTCACCAAAAACACAGAAATCCGCCAAACCATGCGCCACAATCTGCCTTAGTTGTGCCAAAAATGGCCAAAACTAAGTAAGATACAGCCCAAAGCCACGCCTCGATCACTCAATTTATCAAATTTTTAGGGAAACTCCGCGTCTAAACGCGGCTATTTTTCGCAAGGCGGATTACCACATCAACACGTGACACAGTTGCTCCAGCAGGTGCCTCAGGCTCTTTGGCAAAGGCGACCGCAGATTTCGGTGCATCGGTCAGCTCGCCCGTTGCTTCCCAGTAATAATGCGGATGTTCATCAACCCGTGTATCGAAATACGAACGATGCCCATCAACAGTAACCTCGTTCATTAAACCAGCATCACAAAATGCGCGCAGGGTGTTGTAAACCGTTGCCAACGAAACCTTCGCACCCGTGTCAGACGCTGCCGCAAACAGGCTTTCTGCTGTCACATGGCGATTGCGCCCATCCCCAACCAACAGATCAGCCAGCGCCAAGCGTTGCTTGGTCGGGCGCACTTCGGCACTGCTCAACCATGTACGACCAAGGTCGGCGTTGGCAGCATTCTCTGGGTTTAGCGACATATCCACCTCTGGATGCTTTTCTAACTTCGGGAATATGCCCCAAAACGCGGTTTTTCGCAAATGCAAAAGTAGCGCAGGCCAAACCACCCTTATAAAACACGCTCAAACTGCAATTTTCAGCGTCTTTTCAATACGTTTACGCGCTTACATCCCGTCAAAAAACGTCATTTCGCCCAATCCCCTACGCCACACCATACGTTGTCCACTTGCCAGCAACATTGCCACAATGATAGTTAGACAAAAGAGCAATAAGCAGTAAGGATCAGGCCCCTATGTCAGATAGACCCTCAAGTTTTGGTTATGATGACCTCATCAAATGTGCCCAAGGTGAATTGTTTGGACCCGGAAACGCCCAACTGCCAATGCCACCGATGCTGATGATGGATCGTATCACCGAAATCTCGGACGATGGTGGCTCCGTTGGCAAAGGCCATGTTGTTGCTGAATTTGATATCAAACCAGACCTTTGGTTCTTTGATTGCCACTTTCCAGGCAACCCGATTATGCCTGGATGTCTTGGCCTCGATGGTCTTTGGCAGCTCACGGGCTTCAACCTTGGCTGGCGCGGAATGCAAGGTCGCGGCATGGCGCTGGGCGTTGGCGAAGTGAAACTGACAGGCATGGTGAAGCCAGATCGCAAAATGCTGACCTACCACATTGATTTCACCCGCGTCATTGATCGCAAAATCAAAGTCGGTGTGGCCAATGGTCAAGTATTCGCTGACGGCGACCCAATCTATACTGTTACGGATATGAAAGTTGGCCTGTCAGACGCCTGACCCCAACATAATTTTCAAATGAGGAGAGCACCATGCGTCGTGTAGTCGTCACAGGTCTTGGAATTGTATCATCCATCGG
Organism: Paracoccaceae bacterium; assembly: GCA_018607905.1. Lineage (GTDB taxonomy): Bacteria > Pseudomonadota > Alphaproteobacteria > Rhodobacterales > Rhodobacteraceae > Amylibacter. Next base: position 60,035 of record JABBAP010000068.1, read on the forward strand.
GACATCCGCAGAAGAGGTCACCGCATCCCTTAAATCTGGCAAATCAGGCATCGTCGCCGCGCCCGAATACACGGAACGGGGTTTTCGCAGCCAGGTTCACGGCAAGGTCAACATCGACCCAGCCGAGCACATCAACAAACGCTCCTTGCGCTTCATGGGTCCGGGTTCCGCCTACGCCCATATCGCCATGCAACAAGCAGTTGCCGATGCTGGCCTTTCCGAAGATCAAATCTCAAACATTCGCACAGGCCTGATCGCTGGCTCTGGTGGCCCCTCCACATCCGCCATGTTTACCGCACACCAAACCGTGCTGGAAAAAGGCGCGCCCAAACGCATCGGCCCGTTTGCTGTGCCAAAATGTATGGGCTCCACAGTTTCCGCAAACCTTGCCACTGCTTTCAAAATCAAAGGCATCAACTATTCCATCACCTCAGCTTGCTCCACGTCCCTGCATTGCATCGGATCGGCATCCGAGCAAATTATGATGGGCAAACAAGACATCATGTTTGCAGGCGGCGGCGAAGAACTCGACTGGACCTTGTCCTGCCTGTTCGACGCGATGGGCGCGATGTCCTCGAAATACAACGACACACCCGAACTAGCCTCCCGCGCGTTTGATGCAGATCGCGACGGCTTTGTCATTGGCGGCGGCGGCGGCATGTTGGTCCTCGAAGACTTGGAACACGCTCAAGCACGCGGCGCAAAAATCTACGCCGAAGTCACTGGCTTTGGCGCAACATCGGATGGTCACGACATGGTCGCCCCATCAGGCGAAGGCGGCGAACGCGCCATGCGGTTGGCGATGTCCACCCTGCCAGAGGGGCGCAAAGTCACCTACATTAACGCCCACGGCACCTCCACTCCCGTCGGCGATGTTGGCGAAGTCGAAGCGGTCCGCCGTGTCTTTGGCGAAGGATCAACACCACCGATCAGCTCCACCAAATCCATGACGGGCCACGCCCAAGGCGCAACGGGCGCGATGGAAGCAATCTTTTGCCTGCTGATGTTGGAACATGATTTCATCACACCTTCCATCAACGTCGTGAACCTAGATCCTGCGATCAACGCGGGCGAAATTGCGACGGAACTGGTGGAAAATGCGGGCCTTGATTCCGTGATGACCAACTCCTTCGGGTTTGGCGGCACGAATGGCTCGATGATTTTAAGCAAATTCGTCGAATAATACTTAGGGGAACACCATGACAGGACAACTGGCAGGAAAACGCGGCCTCGTTATCGGCGTCGCCAACGAAAAATCCATCGCTTGGGGCATCGCGAAAGCAGCCGCCGATGCAGGGGCAGAACTGGCCTTCACCTATCAGGCTGAAAACCTCGGTCGTCGCGTGATCCCACTGGCGCAATCCGTTGGATCAGACATGGTTTTGCAAGCAGATGTTCTGGACGAAGCATCCCTTGATCAACTGTTCGCCAGCCTCAAGGAGAAATGGGGCACGTTTGATTTCCTCATCCATGCCGTGGCCTATTCCGACAAGGATGAGTTGACAGGCCGATTCATCAACACCACGCGCAAAAACTTCCTCAACTCGATGGATATCTCATGCTATTCGCTGATTGATCTGGCCAAACGCGCCGCACCTTTGATGAACAAAGGCGGCACAATCCTGACCCTCACGTTCCAAGGCGCGACCAGCGTTATGCCCAATTACAACGTCATGGGCGTCGCGAAAGCCGCACTTGAATCCGCCGTCCGTTACCTTGCCAACGACCTTGGCCCAGACGGCATCCGCGTCAACGCAATCAGCCCTGGCCCCATGCGTACACTCGCAGGCGCAGCCATCGGCGGCGCACGCAAAACCTACCGCGCAACAGAGGCAAACGCGCCCCTGCGCAGTAACGCCACACTCGAAGCCGTCGGCGGAACAGCCGTATATTTGGCCTCCGACGCGGGTGCTTTCACCACAGGTGAAATCATATTTGTGGACGGCGGCTATCACGCGATTGGTATGGCCCAGCCCGAGAACCTGTAACTGCGCTGCCCCGATTTCAATCGCGGGCCGCCAATACCCTAATTCCGTCACTCGCTCGGCTTCATCACGGCAACAACGGCCCCTGTCACATCTAACGTCACAGCCATGCGGCCAACACCTGGGATATCAAATGCAGACTTTGTAATTGTTCCCCCAGCATCTTGCGCCGCTTTTACAAACCCATCCACATCGTCCACCGCGATGTAAGACAGCCAATGGGATGGAACCTCGTCCATTCCGGGAAAATCTCCAGTATTCACGAAACCAGCAACCATCGTTTCACCTGCGCGCGCGATTACATATTCACCCGCACCCTCTGGCATCGGCACCGCTTCAAACGTCCACCCAACCGTTTTTTCGTAAAAGGCCTGCGCCGCCTTTAGATCGCTCGAATAATGCTCCATCCAGAAAAACGTACCTGTTTGCGTTGTCATGATCACTTCCTCCGATTGTGTATCCCTGCGTAAAACCTAGCCGTTCGCGCTTACACGATCAAGAAAACCCGTTTCCCTTCTGCCCGCTCCATGCCAAACTCCCTTAAAAAGGAGCCACCCCATGCCCATCACCACCGCCGTTTTCGATGCCTACGGAACCCTGTTCGATGTCTCCGCCGCCGCCCGCACGGCCGCCGCTGAACCAAACCGCGCGGCTCTTGCTGCCTGTTGGCAGAAACTCGCAACTGATTGGCGCTTGAAACAACTGCAATACACATGGCTGCGCGCCGTCGCCGATGCCCACACCGATTTTTGGGATGTCACCCAAAACGGCCTCGATTGGGCCCTCGAAAACAACGGCCTTCACGGCGACGCAGAACTGCGCGAACGCCTCCTTCAACTCTACTGGGAACTCGCCGCCTATGCCGAGGTTCCCGCCATGCTCAAATCCCTCAAATCCGCAGGGCTTAATACCGCGATCCTCTCAAACGGCTCCCCCAAAATGCTCGACGGCGCCGTGCAGTCCGCTGGCATCGGCGATCTGCTTGATGACGTGCTGTCCGTTGAGGACGTCCAAGTCTTCAAACCCCATAAATCCGTCTACGATCTGGTCACCAACCGCTTTCAATGCGCCCCCAGCGAAGTCCTCTTCGTATCCTCCAACGGCTGGGACGCCGCTGCCGCATCAGGTTACGGATTTTACACCACTTGGGTGAACCGCGCAGGTGAACCGATGGACCGCCTCCCGTGGACACCACAACAAGTTTTGTCAGACCTCACAACAATTCCAGATATCGCAGCGCAAAACTAACGCCGCCGCCCCATTTCTTCTCTGCAAAAATACTCGCGCCGCAGGCATTTCTATTACGCCCCGTTTTCGCTAAGAACACACCAACAGAAAAACGGAGCAAATCATGTCCACCATCGCAATGGTCAAAGCCGCCGAAAAACGCCTCAAGGGCAACGTGCGCCGCACCCCAATGCTCACCTCGCCTTTCTTGGATGAAATCGCAGGTCGCAAAGTGCTGGTAAAGGCCGAGTGCCTGCAACACACGGGATCGTTCAAATTTCGCGGCGCATGGTCTGCCCTGTCTGCCCTGCCAAAAGAAGATCGCGCCAAAGGGGTCATCGCATTTTCCTCTGGCAACCACGCCCAAGGCGTCGCGCTTGCGGCCTCGATGCACAAAACCAAAGCCGTCATCGTTATGCCCGCCGACGCGCCAAAAGTGAAAATCGACAACACCAAAGCACTTGGCGCAAAGGTCGTTCTGTATGATCGCGCTGGCGGCGAAGACCGCGACGAAGTGGCTGCAAAAGTGAACGAGGGCGGCGAACTGTCCTTGATCAAACCTTTCGATGATCCAGAAGTCATCGCGGGCCAAGGCACCTGCGGCATCGAAATCGTGTTTCAAGCCAAAGACCTGCGCGTCAAGGACGCCGAAGTCCTCGTCCCAACGGGCGGCGGCGGCTTGGCCTCTGGTATCGCAATCGCGCTGAAAGAATACGCCGATCTGTTGCGTGTTCGCACCGTTGAGCCCCAAGATTTCGACGATTTCCACCATTCATTGAAAGCGGGCCGCCCCGTGATGAACCAACGCACTTCGGGTTCAATCTGCGACGCTATCATCACGCCGACCCCCGGCTTTCTAACCTTCCCGATCATCCGCCGCCTTGCGGGCGCTGGCATGGTCGTAACCGAAGACGAATGCCTGCACGCAATGGCGCTCGCCTATCACCGCCTAAAAATCATACTCGAACCGGGCGGCGCTGCGGGCCTAGCCGCGGCGCTTTTCCACGGTAATGAAATCGACGGACAAGCCGTTATCGCGGTCGCAACGGGCGGCAATGTCGACAAGGAAATCTTCCAACTCGCACTCGATAAATTCGGTGATTTCTAATGGCATTTCGCGAAGAAACCAAAGATTTCACAATTTCCAGTTTCAACGTAAAGAACCTGATCAGTGCTGAACAAGAATATTACACGTTCGAGGAATACACCGTCGAAGAACACGCATGGAAAGAAGATTGGCTCGCCGATCAACTGCTGACCATGAACGCCGATATCGTTGGGTTTCAGGAAATCTTTGAACGCCCCGCGCTGGAAAGCGTTGTGCGCGAAACCAACGAACGGGGCGCTGCATCCAACGCCGATGTGATCCCGAACAAATCAAAACGCTATCACCGTAAGGCGATTTTCAAGAAGTTAAAGTACGAGGAATACGGCAACGACACCCTGTTTTTTGCCCCCAACATCTTTGATGGCACCGCAGGCAATCGACGCCCGGGCCTCGCGATGTTGTCCCGTTTCGGATTTGATGGCACCCCCGAAATCATCCAAGACCTCCCCGAACCCCTCACCATCAAATTCCCAGAACTGGGCGGCGGCGAAGCAGGCACATACACCCTGACGAAACTATCGCGCCCCATCATCAAGGCCCGCATTCCCGTGCACGGCCGCGTTGTCACCGTGTTCAACTGCCACCTGAAATCCAAACTTGGCGAATTTGTCAAACCCGAAGGCGCAGCCTTTGCGCCCGAATCCAATCCGCTGGAATACGATCCAGTGGGCCGTGCGCTGGGCGAACTCCGTTCCATGTTGCGCCGTACCGCCGAAGCCGCCGTTTTGCGCAAACTCATCGTCGAAGAGCTCGCGCTCGACAATCCCGTCTTCGTGCTCGGCGATATGAACGACGGCGATCACGCCGTTTCATCTGCCGTGATCACAGGCGAACGCCCATTCAAAAACTATTCCTGGATGCGCCGCCACGACGCAACCAAACGCAATCACCGCTATTCCGATGAACAAAACACCCAAATCCAAGAGGCTATAAATTCCGTCCGCCTAACATCTGCTGAAAAACTTTTCGTTCAGAAATCCCTGCGCGATATGGTCTACACATCAGCCTTTGGCGGCGTTTACGAATCCATCGACCAAATCCTAATGTCGCGCCATTTCAACCCCGAAAACCCAGATGCCATCGGCTCCATGGAATACTTCTCGGTGCTGAACGACCACATCACGGACGGCTCCCACCCCGAAGCACCCTACAACAAACTAGCGTCGGACCACGGGCAAATCATGGCCCACATGCGGTTGAAGTGAATACCTAGGAAGTAGCAGCTAAGCGGACTTTGTTGCCGTTGAGTAACTCCAGTTGAAAGATTCGTATTGAGCGCGGCGTTGCTTACTGGCAATTTTTTATGAAAGTACGGTACATAGTGCGTTTTTGTTTTCGAATTCGTGATTGCTTTGGTAAGCGCTTGACTGCTTTCGAGACATCCGTCCCATTGTGCATAGAATCGAAAATTAGAAATTTTAAGTCTTCGTCTGCTACAACTTCGATAACACGATAATTGCATAAACAGGCGCTTAAACCCAACCCGCCATCGCGGCCTTCAGCAACCATTTTCTTACAAGTTTGACTCGCTGATGGAGCTGCAGTTACCGGACAGG
>JABBAP010000068.1:66010-69224 GCA_018607905.1 Paracoccaceae bacterium
ACAGGCATCGACATGTCCACCGTCATGCAATTCCTGCCGGCCATCGCAGGCATGTTGCAGGGCGGCATGCAAAAACAAATGCCAGACGACAGCATCAGCGGCATGCTCGGCCAACTCACAGGTGGCGGTGCCTCCAGCGGCGGCGGTGGCCTCATGGACATGGTCAGCGGCCTAATGGGCGGCGGTAAATCCGCAGCAGGCGGCGGCATGGATCTCGGCGCACTCACCCAAATGCTCGACGCAGATGGCGACGGCTCCCCGCTCAACGATATCTTGGGCAAATTTATGAAATAACCAAACTCAGGTTTTTCGAAACCAAAGAAAGGCCTCGATACACATCGGGGCTTTTTGCTTTTGCATTCCACTTTCAGCCCCGCTACCAATTCCCCATGACATTTGATTTCACAATTATCGGCGGCGGCATCGCTGGCATTTCCGCCGCTGCCCGCCTCGCGCCTTTTGGCAAAACCCTGGTACTCGAGTCCGAATTCGCGCTCGCCTATCACGCCTCAGGCCGCTCCGCCGCCCTATTCGAGCCGTTTTACGGGGCGCAATCCGTCAATGATTTGTCCCTCGCAGGGGAGGACTATTTCCGCACGGCACACGGCGGCGTTCTGTCCAAACGCGGCATCATGATCGTGGCGCGCGCGGGCGAAGAAGCCCAACTTAAAACCGAAGCCGCCTCTTTCCACATGGATCACATCACAGTGCCCGAGGCCGTCGAAATCATCCCAATCCTCGATCAATCAAAACTCACCCAGGCCGCGCTCAGTTTCAATGCCGAAGACATCGACACCGATCTGCTCATTCAAAATTTCGCCCGCGACGCCCGTGCATCAGGGGCAGAAATCCGCACCAACGCGCCCGTCACAACCATTTCAAAAACCGCTTCGGGCTGGGCAATCACCTGCGGCACAGATCAAATTGAAACTAAAATTATCATCAACGCCGCTGGCGCATGGGCTGATGAAATCGCCAAACTCGCTGGCATCACCCCCGTCGGCCTCACCCCGTTTCGCCGGTCAATGGCCCGCATTCCTGCCCCGAACGATCTTGATGTGTCCAAATGGCCGATGCTATTTGGCGTGGGCGAAAACTGGTACGCAAAACCCGACGCAGGGCAGCTTCTCGTCTCTCCGGCAGATGAAGACGCGACCACCCCGCACGACGCCTACGCCGACGATCTAATCCTCGCCGAAGGGATCGACCGCTATTCCCAAGTCGTCACGACCGAGGTCACACGCATCACCGCAAACTGGGCAGGCCTGCGCACATTCGCGCCAGATCGCACGCTCGTCATCGGCCCAGACGCCGCCGATCCCACCTTCTTTTGGTCCGCAGGCCAAGGCGGCTACGGATTTCAAACATCGCCGGGCGCCAGCCAACTTCTGGCCGATTTGGTGACAGGAAAACCGTCAGAATTGCCGCAAAGCACGCTCGATGCGCTTAACCCCAGACGATTTTGATAAGGCACTAATCTATGGCCGAGATGCTCGAACTCATTGTCACATTCATCGCATCATTGATTTATGGGCCTAAAAGCGAACCAAAACACCCTATCTGGCGAAACTCAGTCCGAGTCATCGCCTTTGGCGGCACTTTCGTTGCAATAGCTGCCGTTCTTGGTCTGCTTGGAGGCGTAAGTATTCCGTTAGGGTTAACAATTCTTTGGGCGATCTGTGCCCTCATCGTAATCTCGGGCGAATTTTATCTCGGGTCAGAAAAGCTTGGCATTGCTGCACTCCTTTTTGCAGCACTTTATTTTGGAGTTTTGATCTTCACCTAAAACGACGCGCCCCCCCATTTTTCTGGTCCGCAGGCCAAGGTGGCTGCGGCTTTCAAACCGCACACGGCACCAGCCAATTGCTGACCGATTTGGTTACAGGAAATTCGTGAGAATTGCCGCAAAGCACGCTCGGTGCCCTTACCCCCGAAAGATTTGCAAAAGCTACAAAACCATGACTAAAATAGCCCAAATTGCTCGATACTAATTATTTTTCAAAAGGGTTTCAAAATGAACATAAAGAATATCCTGACCATCTTATTTTTCACAGGACTTACCCCCGTGCCCAGTTTCGCAGACGAGGCATGCGATGATCTATGGTTTTCGCGAAACTCAATTTTCGATGCAAATGGATACTGCTTTGGCTCCACGCTTGGCAAAGCCGTTTTCGACAATTCAGATTGCACAACTAAATCGCCAAAACTCAATAGCGCAGACAAAGCGATGGTAGCAGAAGCAAAAGAAATGGAGGCGCGATGGGCTTGCAACATGAACACAAACAAAACACGCCTAGACATTCACAGTTTTGCGCGCAGACAAACCCTAGTGGACCAACCTTTACGCGATGACACTGAATCTGGTTGCGGAAAATATGTCGGCGCAGATTTTCCGCTATACGCAAGCCAATCTACGAATGCGCGTGTGGTTGGCACCGTTTCCTATGGCGACGATTTCATCAACGCTCATATCTCTTTTTCAACAACCCAGACCGAAAACTGGTGGTACGTCAGCTCAATATCCAAAGATGGGCAATATCTGTCCGACATCGGATGGACGAATAACCCGAGCGCGTGGGAAAACTGCACGACCGTAGCAGGGTAACCCTACCCCAACCATTTCACCCACTGAACATGCGGATTGGCCTGTGCCAAAACGCGCCGCTCGCCACCAGGCCAAATACGCACGCTCAACTCTGCCTGCCCATCCGCGTTCAATTCAAACGCCACCCACGCCAGATTGTCGCCGCGCGCGCCTGCCGTTTCCATCGCCGCCGTGATCCGCGCCTGCACAGCATCGGGCATGTACTGCAACGCGATGGAATGCATCAAAACGCGGCACTGCCCGTCTGCCACTGGGCTTGCGCACATCTGCTCCACCCAATCTGCCGCGTCCATCGCGTCCAGCTTTGGCGGGTTGGCCTGCGCAATCGCAATCGCTGCCTTCACCCGTACCAACCGATCCGCCTGATCCGCCCAAACATAGGATTGCAACCGCAACGCCTGATCCGTGTCCGTCACATCAATCGGGTTCAAATCACAGCCAGATCGCACCGCAATCACAGGCATCGTCTCAGGTGCAACCCCCTCCCATTTCGGGTCCAATTGCACACCAGAGTCTACATCCCCAAGGCTCACATCCCCCAACCGATATCCAAACCGATCAAGGTTCAAATTCAACCCACCAGACGCGCCAATTTCATGCACCGCCAAG
>JABBAP010000053.1 GCA_018607905.1 Paracoccaceae bacterium
TGGCGGACAGACAGGGATTCGAACCCTGGAGACAGTTACCCGCCTACACACTTTCCAGGCGTGCGCCTTCGACCACTCGGCCACCTGTCCGTTAGGCGGGGTTTAGCCGCGAAAAAGCTGTGACGCAAGTGAAAATCACTCTGTTCAGAGTTGGTTGAATCCTGATCAGAATTAGCGGTCGGAAAACTCTGAGAACGTGTATTTCTTGAGGTGACGAATAACGCAATCATCCGTCCAGTAATTGGTGTGGCCCAGTGCCGGAACCCATTCGTTTATGGGGAAACCTGGGGTTGGACCTTCGACCTCCATCCCGACAAAATCATCTAGACGATAAATGTTGAGCCAACTGGAAATCCCATCTTGAACATCATGGGATGGACGCGTCGATTTCAGGCAGAATTCCTTGGAAAAATAGAACCCATAGAGATGGCTGGTGGGCGACCCCATCGTGACCAAACCAATGTTGATCGGTTTTAGGCCAGCCGCTTGCATTTGCGCACGCAAACGCCCGCCGCGCAGGGCTTCGACAGAAATCACGGTGCCTTGCGAGTGGGAAATAATCACCACCTCGTCAGGGTTTTCAGATTGCAGCAGCAGCATCAACGTATCGCTCAATCGGTCTTGAATACGGCTGCGAAACGGGTGGACATTGATACCGGTCATATCATTTACATGCAAATTTGGGCGGCGAACAAAATAGACCACGATGTCTTTGGCAACGCCAATGCCCATTGCAAGATAGCGGCCAAAATAGGTGTAGGACATAACCAGAATACTCGCCAGAACCGCAAGAAAGGTCACAAATTTTTGCGGGATATTGTAACCTTGCACCGTATATTTGATAATCGCTCCCTTCATTTCATCTGGCAAATCCAGACTGCTTATTCGGTCCTCAACGGCGACCAGGCTTAGATGTGCGTTCGTGGTGCTGTAGGCGCCAGCGGCAATAATTGCGATGGCCAGCGTTAGGCCAAGCAAAATGACGGGGTGCACAATCAGGCGGCGGATTTTGCGTTTTTCTTGCCAGGCATCACCATAACGGATGGTCCAAATCTTGCGATCAAGCCACGCAATAACAGCGCAAACAGCGATTACAGCTAGGGCAATTGACACATAATAAACAAAGTTAATGGCAGGCAGCATGCCTTTTTCCATGACGGGAATGTTCACCGTTTCAAGATTAAATTGGCTGGCTGCTTTGACCACCGCTTGTGACACGGCGACCCATAACGTGACAACGATGATCATCCACATCGTTAACATCAGCGTTAATGTTTGCGGGTAAAGCGCCTTGCTCGCGGTATCGCCTGCCCAAAAGCGACGACAGGTTTCAATAAGGCCCGTCACGACCACAATCGAAATACAAACGCCCCAACATAACGCCAGAACGACCGAGAGAACGCCAGAATACCAATAATCGTAGCAATCTGAAAAGGCAGCAGTTGCATTGCAGCTGGATCCCAACCAACTAGCCATTACGGTCTTTTCAGGTTCGCTGAAGGTGGCATCGATACCGTGTGACGCGATAACAATCGCAATGAGCGATATTCCAGAATAGCCAAGCCAGTTGCTAAATATTTGATATAAATAGCTTTGTCGAAGATCGCTCAGAAACTTCCAACCCAAAAGCAGAATGCCAGAGCTTGCCAAAATTGCAGCCGAACCGTCCCAGTGAACCTGACCAAATTGCCATTGCACTAAAAACAGGAAGGCCACCGCAAGGGCAATTGCGATGTTGAACGCGGTGATGGGGCCGTGCACCAAATAGACAAAGAAATTTGCCGCGCGTCTGGGGAATGCTTTGGGGCTGTCGTATATTTCGGCTGCATTTTCACGCACAACATGGCCAAGCCCCATGATCAATTTAAACAGGTCGATCAGGCCGCGAACTTGGCCCATTTCGCCCCGTGAAATATCGCCCCAGAATGCTTCGGCAAAAACGGTTTCATCCTTGCCCTGTTTGACGCGGCGAATGTGGCAAGGATACAGCTTTTTATCACGGGTATCTTTGTCTTTAGGGTGATCGCGGTCACGTTCACGCAAATGGCGCAGCTCGGTTCCAACGGTGCAAGGGCGATCCCCCGTTAGACCACCAACAAGCGCATCGAGCGTTTCACCAGCTTGTTGTTCGCCGATCCCATGCACTACAAGTGCAAGTTTCTTGGCCATAATTTCCACCTAAAATAAAGTAATTCAAATAATCAGGGAAATCTTGCGCCAACTTAAAGTTGAAATCAAGGATTGGTTTTTGCGTTTACCTTTGTTCGGTTTTCCAATTGGGATGCAGCCAAGGCACCATGTTGGAGGCAGGCAATGGATCGCGACCCAAGATGTGATCGGATGCTTTTTCACCGACCATAATGGACGGGCCGTTCAGATTTCCGTTGGTGATGCGCGGAAAAATCGAACTATCTGCGACGCGCAGACCCTCAATGCCAATCACGCGACATTCAGGATCAACCACCGCCATCGGGTCGCTCACTGCGCCCATTTTGCACGTTCCGCAGGGGTGATAGGCGCTCTCGACGTGTTCTTTGATGAACGCGTTTAGTGCGTCGTCCGATTGCAAGTCTTCGCCCGGTTGGATTTCGCCGCCGTGATAGGGCTTGAAGGCATCTTGGCCAAAAACCTCGCGTGTGAGGCGGATGCAAGTGCGGAAATCTTCCCAGTCCAGGTCTTGGCTCATGTAGTTGAACAAGATTTTTGGCGGGTCCATTGGATCAGAAGAATTGAGGGTTACGGAACCGCGCGATTGCGAGCGCATCGGGCCAACGTGGGCCTGAAATCCGTGGCCCTCAGCGGCGGCTTGGCCGTCATAGCGCACCGCGATGGGCAGGAAATGGTACTGGATATCTGGATATTCGACGCCCGCGCGAGAGCGAATGAACGCCGCGCTTTCGAATTGGTTTGAGGCCCCCGGTCCCTGCCCTGTGAACAACCATTTGGCCCCGACGAATGCTTTGCCGAGCAGGTTCCAATAGCGATACAACGTGATGGGTTTGGTGGATTTGACTTGGATGTAAAGTTCCAGATGATCCATCAGGTTTTGGCCAACGCCGGCGCGATCTGCGACCACGTCGATGCCGTGTTCTTTCAGATGTGCGGCAGGGCCGATGCCAGATCGCATGAGGATCGCGGGGGAATTAAAGGCGCTGGCGGCGATGATAACTTCGCGGTTTGCGGATAGGATTTGGGTGGTGCTGCCTTGGCTGATTTCCACACCTGTGGCGCGGCCATTTTCAATGATGACGCGGTTGGCGTGAGCGTTGATCAGTTCGACGTTTTCACGTTTCAGCGCGGGTTTGAGATAGGCATTGGCAGCGGACCAACGCACACCGCGATGAACGGTTTGATCCATTGGGCCGAAACCCTCTTGTTGGATGCCGTTGTAATCTTGCGTCACCTGATAGCCCGCTTGGCGGCCCGCCTCGACAAACGCTTTGTTCAACGGGTTTTCACGGGTGCCGCGTTTTACGTGCAGCGGGCCTTTTTTGCCGCGCACGGATCGATCCCCACCTTGGCCTGATGGGTGCCAATGTTCTTGGCGGTTGAAATACGGCAGCACGTCGGCGCTCGACCAACCCGTTGCGCCTGCCTCAGCCCAATGATCGTAATCGCGCGCATGGCCGCGCACATAAACCATGCCGTTGATGGAGGAGGACCCGCCAATGACTTTGCCGCGCGGTGCGGCCAATTGGCGGCCATCTAGGTGAGGTTCGGGTTCGGATTGATACCCCCAATCGTAGCGCGCCATGTTCATCGGATAGCTTAGTGCGCCCGGCATTTGGATGAACGGGCCCCAATCGGTGCCGCCGTATTCGACCACGAGCACCTTGTTTTTACCATCTTCAGAAAGGCGATACGCCAGTGCACAGCCAGCAGAGCCAGCGCCGATGATGATGTAATCTGCGTTTGTTTTCGTGTTCATTAAACAGTGTCTCGGAGTTCATCGTAGGGCCGCATAACATGGGTTTGATAAGCGGGCCGCTGCGTTAGGGTTTCATAATATCGTTTAAGGTTCGGCAGGCGTGCGCGTTCAATTCCGATGTCGAAATATCGATAGAGAACGTGGCCAAATTGGATGTCGGCCAGCGTGAAATCGTCGCCGCACAAATAACCTGTTGCAAGACGCGATTCAGCGATGGTGAGTTGGGTTTCGAATGCGGCGATGGCAGATTTTATGGCAGGTTTGTCCCAGCGTGCTTGCGGTGTGCGCACGACGCGCCAAAAGATTGGGCCGGTAAAGACCTCGGCGATGTCGTGCTTGGCCCATTCCGCCCACATGTCGATTTTGGCACGTTCCGCTGGGTCGGTTGGCCAGAAGGTCTCGTCGCCATATTCGGTCGCGAGGTAGCGCAGAATTGCAGGGGTTTCGAACAGCGCTGTCCCGTTTGAAAGTTGCAACACTGGGATTTTGCCGTGCGGGTTTAAGGCGCGATATTCGGGGGTATCAAGCGGCGCAAAATTATAGCCGTAATCCAACCGATCAACATCCACGCCAAGTTCAGCGCAGCCCCACATGCAGGCCTGCACATTTGACGATGACGCGCGGCCATAGACGCGGATTTGGTCGTTTGACATGGCTTATTCGCCCCTTGGGAAACGGGCGATTTCCTCAACCGTATTCAAATCCATATGGTTGCGCATGTAGCGTTCAGAGGCTTTTTGCAGGGGTTGGTAATCCCACGGGTAGTATTCGCCGTTGCGCAAAGCCTCGTAGACAACCCAACGACGGGCTTGGCTTTCGCGGACTTGATTGTCGTAGGCATCGAGGTCCCAGCGCGCGTTTGATTTGGCCCGAAGCGAGGTGATTGTGCCTTGGTGTTCGGGGGCATTTGCGAGGTTTGTGAGTTCGTGCGGATCGGTTTCTAGATCGAACAATTGGTCAGGGTCCAGATTGCAACGATTGTATTTCCACTTGCCATAGCGCAGGGAAACCAGCGGAGAATAAGACGCTTCGGCGGCGTATTCCATTGCCACAGGGGAGGTGCGTTCGCCGCCCTGCCCCAAATGCACGAGACTTTCGCCTTCAGTCCACGGTGCAATTTCTTCCATGCTGACACCTGCGATATCAGCGAGCGTTGGGGTAACGTCGATTGTGCTGACGGGGGTGGTGACGAGGCCCGGTTCCATATTTGGATCGCAGATCATCAACGGGACGCGCGCTGAGCCTTCAAAGAAGGTCATTTTGAACCACAGGCCGCGTTCGCCAAGCATGTCGCCGTGATCAGAGACAAACAAGATCGTTGCTTCTTGGCGGGTGGTTTCCAAAGCCTCCAGAACCTCTCCGATTTTATCGTCTAGGTAGGAAATATTGGCAAAATAGGCGCGCCGCGAGCGTTTGATATCGTCTTGTGTGATGTCGAATTTGCGCCAATCATTCGCATCAAAAATGCGTTTAGAATGGGCGTCGTGATCCTCGTAATCCATTGCTGGAATTTCGGGCAGCAAGTGATCGCACTCTTCGTATAAATCCCAGTATTTTTTGCGCGCAACGTAGGGATCGTGAGGGTGGGTAAAGCTGACGGTTAGGCACCACGGGCGATCATCTTTGGCGCGGGCATAATCGTAAACTTTGCGCGTGGCGTTATAAGCGACCTCATCGTCATATTCCATTTGGTTGGAAATTTCACCAACACCCGATCCCGTGACGGACCCCATGTTGTGATACCACCAATCAATGCGTTCACCCGGTTTGCGATAATCTGGCGTCCAGCCGAAATCAGCAGGGTAAATATCGGTTGTAAGGCGCTCTTCAAAGCCGTGCATTTGATCAGGGCCAACAAAGTGCATTTTGCCAGAGAGGCAAGTCTGGTACCCCGCGCGGCGCAAATGATGGGCATAGGTCGGGATATCCGAGGCGAATTCAGCGGCATTGTCATAAACCCGCGTGCGCGATGGCAGTTGACCAGACATGAACGATGCGCGGCCCGGTGCGCACAGCGGTGATGCGGTGTAAGTGAGCCCAAAACGAGTGGATTTCGCGGCCAGTTTTTTGAGGTTCGGCGCATGCAGCCAATCGGCGGGGCCGTCAGGAAAAAGCGTTCCGTTCAGTTGATCCACCATAATAATCAGGATGTTTGGCTTGGTCATTTCGGCTGTCTCACTGTTTGGGGTGCGCAAGGTTTTGACGTAGGTATTCTTGCGTGATTGCAATGACTTCACTGCGGATAGGAGCGTTTTCTTGCAGGGCGTGGCGGATGTAAAACCCGTCGATCATCGCGGCTAATCCTTGGGCCACGTGTTCGGCGCGGCGACGTGAAAGAAGCTGGATCAAGTTCGACATAAGGTTGGAATGTAGCCGCCGGCCATACACTTCGAGCAGGCGTTTGGCGTCGGGCGTAGTGCGCGCATAAACATAGAAATTGAGCCAGGCAGAGATCGCTTCGTCGGTAAAATTCAGCGGATGAAAACTGGCGGCGATGATGGTTTCAAGGCGATCTTTTGGCTGGCTCACCTTGGCCAGTTCACCGCGCACATGATCGCCGTAGGATCGCAAAATATGGCGCATGGCAGCCAGAAAAATTTGTTCTTTGCTGCCAAAATAATGATGCGCAAGACCCGATGACATGCCCGCCCGTTTGGCGATTTGGGTGACGGTCACATCTAAGGATCCCGCCTCGCCAATTTCAGCGATCGTGGCATCAATAAGCGCCTTGCGGCGGATCGGTTCCATTCCAACTTTGGGCATTTGGCAGTCTCAGGTTTGTGGAATTCACCCTGTTGGATTTTTATTGACTGGTCAATCAATAAAAACTGATAAATCGCCACCTGCCGCAGTTTTTTCGAATGCAAACAGGTGGCAGGCAAAGAAGTGCGCAACAAAATCGCGGTAATCTTATCTAAAAAGTAATGATTTGGGCAGTAGCCTTATTGATGCCACATTTCTGGCAGAATTTTAGAAAAAACGCCAAAAGCGGCGGATAAAAAATGGGTTGGCAGTATGAGCTTGATGATTGGAATGACCCTCGGGGCCCTTGTGGCGTGGGTAATTATTGCGTTTTTCGAAACATCTTGGGAAGATATCTTTCCAGATCAGTGATGGCGTCGCCGTTCTAAAAAACTACTAAATTTGATCAGGCAGGGTGTACCCGCGGGCGTAAACGCCGCGAATGGCATCGGTGGCTTGTTGCAGGCTGATGTCGTTGCCAAAGCGATCGGCCTCAACCGCTGGCAGATCAAAATGGGGCCGCCCGTTCACGATCCAATGGGCCAGATATTCTGCTCCGCCGCCCCCCGTACCAATCCCGACGTTGAACCCTGACGCCATCCACAGCCCTGCGTGATCGGGCATCGGGCCAAGCATGGGCAACCCGTCAGGCGTAAAGCAAAACGGCCCGTTGTTAATGGTTTTAATCCCAGCATCCGCAAAGGCAGGAACGCGCTCCATCACCCGTTCGAGATGCGGTAACAGGCGATCTGTTTCAGGGGGAATAAATCTTCGGCGAATTCTTTTGGAATACCATCAAGCGCCCAGAATTTTGGCTCAGTTTCGTAAATTCCAACCAACAGCCCCTGCCCTTCTTGGCGGATATTGCAAGACGCGTAACTGTCGCGCAGGGCCGGAATTTCGCCTTTGCGCCCCGCCAGTTCAGGGATGGGTTCAGTGATCAGTTCATGATGCTGCGTGGCATAAAGCGGGACATTTAAGCCAAGGGGGGCCAGCAATTCGCGGCTCCAAAACGAGGCGGCCATAACCACGTTTTGTGCAGTTATTTCGCCCTTTTCGGTGGCAATTACCCAAATATTATCCCGTTTGTACAACTCGGTGACAGGGCGGTGTCGTTCAATTGATGCGCCCAATTTACGCGCAGCTTGGGCGCAGGCTTGTGTTGCGCCAGTTGGATCAACGTGGCCATCTGTGGGTGTGTGTGCTGCGCCGTAGATCGCAGACACATCCACCAGCGGATGCAATTCTGCGACCTGTTCCGGGGTGCGGATGTGGTATGGAATGCCAAGGTCTTGGTAGCGCGGACTGAAGGCATGAAATTGTTCCAATTCGCGCGGTGTTGCGGCCACGCGCAGGCTACCTGTTTGATGGAACCCGATGGATTGGCCGCTTTCGGCTTCGGCCTGTTGATAGGTGCGGATGGAACCCGCAAACAGCCGCGTCATGGCAGGGTATGGACCGAAATAGGTGGTGTTGCCCGCCGCGTGCCAAGTTGACCCAGATGTCAGTTCGCGCCGTTCAATCAGAACAGTGTCTGTGTGGCCAAGTTTCGCGAGCCAATACAGAACGGATGCACCTACGATACCACCACCGATGATTGCTGTTTGAACATCTGTTTGCATTTGATCTGATCCCGTTTGGCAGCAGCCTGAACGGTGCGCTGGTTTCTGTCAATAAAATGCAAAACGCCCGCAGCTTTCGCGACGGGCGTTTTGGTTTTATGCGGGACTGTTTATTTTACAGTCGCCAAAAGTTGGTTCACGCTGTCTTTGGCATCGCCGTACAACATGCGGGTGTTTTCCTTAAAGAACAGCGGGTTTTCGATACCCGAATACCCCGTTCCCTGCCCCCGTTTGGACACGATAACTGTTTCCGCTTTCCACACTTCCAGAACAGGCATCCCAGCGATGGGGCTGTTCGGGTCGTCTTGGGCGGCCGGATTCACGATGTCGTTAGAACCGATGACGATAACGATGTCCGTATTCGGGAGGTCGTCGTTAATCTCATCCATTTCCAGCACGATGTCGTAGGGCACTTTTGCCTCGGCAAGCAGCACGTTCATGTGGCCCGGCAAACGCCCCGCGACAGGGTGAATGGCAAAGCGCACGTTACACCCACGCGCACGAAGGCGCTGGGTCAGCTCGGACACGGCTTGCTGTGCTTGCGCAACAGCCATGCCGTACCCCGGAACGATGACAACGGATTTGGCTTCGTTCAGCTGCGCGGCAACGGTGCCTGCATCTGTCGCGACCATTTCGCCTTCGATTTCTTGTGCGGGGCCTGACGCGCCGCCAAAACCACCCAAGATCACCGACACAAAGTTCCGGTTCATCGCCTTACACATGATGTAAGACAGGATCGCACCAGAAGAGCCAACCAGCGCACCCGTAACGATCAACAGGTCATTGCCAAGTGTAAAGCCGATGGCTGCTGCTGCCCACCCAGAATAGCTGTTGAGCATGGACACAACGACGGGCATGTCCGCGCCGCCAATGCCCAAGATCAAATGCCAGCCTATAAAGCCTGCAACGATGGTCATCAGAACCATCGTCCAGATGCCAGAACCAGCGATGTACATGAAGCCAAGGATCAAACAGATCGCGAGAGCGCCTGCATTGAGGAAATGCCCACCGGGGAGTTTCTTTGCACCGCCATCGACGCGACCCGCCAATTTGCCAAAGGCAATAATCGATCCTGTGAAGGTGATTGCACCGATAAACACGCCCAAGAAGACTTCGACCTTAAGGATCGAAACCTCAACTGCGTCTTTGGTAAACAGCTTTTTACCAAAACCAGTAAGGTCTTCGATTTGTTGCACCATCGCGTTGCCGGCCGCAGGCAGAACGCCCCCGTTGGCGATTAGCATGTCACCGTATGCAGTGCGCAGCTCGGTGACCGAGGTTAACATCAAATCCGCGTTCAGGCCGATAAACACCGCTGCCAAACCCACAAAGGAGTGGAGCGCGGCAACAAGTTGCGGCATTTCCGTCATCTGGACTTTGCCAGAAACATAATAGCCCGCAAACGAGCCTGCCGCGACCGCGATCAGGATCAGAAAGACGTTATAGACACCCGGCCCAAAGACCGTAGCAACCACGGCCAAAGCCATGCCTGCAATGCCATACCAGACGGCGCGTTTCGCGCTTTCTTGGTTGTTCAGCCCGCCCAAAGACAGAATAAACAACACGGAGGCTGCGATGTAGGCAGCAGTTACGATACCAATGCTCATATCAAATCCTCCTTAAGACCGTTGGAACATTGCGAGCATACGGCGTGTGACCATAAAACCCCCAACGATGTTAATTGTCGCGATAAAGACCGCAATCAGCGACAGGAACACAACGAGCCAATTGCCCGATCCGATCTGTAGCAACGCACCAAGGATCACGATCCCTGAAATGGCGTTTGTGACGGCCATCAACGGGGTGTGCAGCGAATGGCTGACGCCCCAAATGACCTGAAAGCCGATGAAACAGGCTAGAACAAACACGATAAAGTGCTGCATGAAACTGGCAGGCGCGTAGGCCCCCACGATCAACATCAACAGGCCACCTGCCGCCAGCAAACCGACTTGGGATTGCGTGGTTTTTTGGAAAGCAGCGATCTCAGCGGCCTTCTTTTCCTCGGCAGTAGGCTCTGGCACTTTTTCAACAGTCTTAGCCGCAATCGCCGCAATTTTTGGCGGTGGTGGCGGGAAAGTGATCGCGCCCTCAAACGTGGCCGTGGCCCCGCGAATGACATCGTCTTCCATGTTGTGGTTCACGACACCGTCTTTTTCTGGCGTCAAATCCGTCATCATATGGCGAATATTTGTGGAATACAGCGTCGAAGATTGCGCCGCCATGCGCGATGGGAAATCGGTATAGCCGATCACCGTCACGTGGTTATCGGACACGATTTTTTCGTCCATCACTGTCAGTTCGCAGTTACCACCGCGTTCTGCAGCAAGGTCAACAACCACAGAGCCCGCTTTTTGCAAGGCGACCATTTCTTTGGTCCAAAGCACGGGTGCGTCGCGACCCGGAATAAGGGCCGTGGTGATGACGATGTCCATTTCAGGGGCAAGTTCAGTGAATTTCGCCAACTGTGCGTCGCGGAATTCTGGGCTGGACGGAGAGGCATAGCCGCCCGTTTCTGCACCGTCTGTTTGCTTTTCATCAAATTCAAGGAACACAAATTCTGCGCCCATCGATTCAATCTGCTCGGCCACTTCCGGGCGAACGTCAAAGGCGTAAACCTGTGCGCCAAGGGATGTGGCCGCACCGATTGCCGCGAGACCCGCAACACCCGCGCCAACAACCAACACTTTGGCAGGAGGTACTTTGCCAGCGGCAGTCACCTGCCCTGTAAAGAAACGACCAAAGTTGTTGCTTGCTTCGATCACCGAACGATAGCCTGCGATGTTGGCCATGGATGACAACGCATCCATTTTCTGAGCGCGCGAAATACGAGGAACCATGTCCATCGCAATCACATGCGCGCCCTTTTTGTTGGCCGCCGCCATCAGTTTGTCGTTTTGACCGGGGTAGAAGAACGAAATCAGCGTTTGGCCTTTTTGCAGGCGTTTGATTTCGACGTCTTCTGGGGGGCGTACTTTGGCGACAACATCTGCCGTTTTGTACAGGGCCGCTGCCGTTTTCACGACCTCTACACCCACGGCTTTGTAATCTGCATCCGAGAAGCGAGCAGCAGCGCCCGCACCTGTTTCGATGACACATTCATAGCCAAGTTTTTGTAATTGTACGGCTGAGTCCGGGGTCATTGCGACCCGTTGTTCGCCTTCAAAGAGCTCTTTGGGAGTCCCGATGCGCATGACAAACCTCCTTTGTTCAAGCGTTGTGCGCGAAGGCCACCCCGATTGGGTGGAATCGCAACAGATTTATACATCTAGGCGGCCTAACTAGCAGGATTCGGGGCCATGTACATGCGGCAATCCATCCATATTGGGTTCAATGGTCTATGTTACGCTGGGAAAGTTTCCCTTTCCGGAGCAGCGAGGCGTTGCAATGATGACTGGTCATTGCGCATGGAACGCTTACAAAGCGGGGAAACAAAAAGGAGTCGGGAATGGAAATCTCTTGGATTTATGGGCTGATTGGCGGCCTGATGATTGGCTGCGCGGCGGCGGTCTATCTGTTGGTGAACGGGCGCATTATGGGCGCATCTGGAATTGCGGGCTCGATTGTTGACGGGTCGGCTGGCTCTGCTTGGGGCGAACGCGCCGCATTTTTGGCAGGCGTGATCGGGGTGCCTGCTGTGGCGTCTGTGTTCATGGATATGCCGGCCACCAACGTCACGTCGAATGTGCCCCTGTTGATTGTTGCAGGTGTTCTGGTCGGGTTTGGCACGCGATTGGGATCGGGGTGCACGTCGGGCCACGGGGTTTGCGGCATGTCGCGCCTATCTGTGCGCAGCATCATCGCGACCGTCATCTATATCGGCGCGGGTGTTCTGGTGATTATCGCCGCACGCGGCATGGGAGTATTGTGATGCGTATTCTTGTTCCTTTACTGTGTGGCGGTCTGTTTGGCGGCGGCTTAGTTGTTTCGGGCATGACCGACACGTTGCGCGTTCAAGGGTTTCTTGATCTGTTTGGCGGATGGGATCCGACGTTGATGTTTGTCATGGGCGGCGCGATTATCCCGATGTTTTTCGCCTGGCGTATCGCTGCCAATCGAGAAGCCGCCGTTTTAGGTGGGCCATTGCCAACACCCCCATCCACCCAGATTGATACCCGTCTGGCCGTAGGTGGCATTATGTTTGGCATGGGTTGGGGATTATCTGGGTTCTGCCCTGGTCCTGCATTTGCTTCGCTTTCATTCGGGGGGTCTGGCGGATTGATCTTTATGGCCGCGATGCTGGCGGCGATGTTTGCCGCACGCCCCATTACAGGAATGATCTTTCGAGGTGCATGACGCCCCTTGCCACAAAGGCCCCGTCTGCGCCATATTGAACGCAGTTCAAACCATCGCAAACGGGGCCCGTCATGGCCGGTAAAAGAGAAGAAAAACGTGCAGCTCTTCGGGAGAGGTTGCTGGAATCTGCCCTGAACCGCATTCAGGAAAACGGTATCGCATCCCTGCGGGCCCGAGATCTGGCAAACGATGCTGGTTGTGCGCTCGGCGCAATTTACAACATTTTCGCGGATTTGGACGAACTGGTATTTTACGCCAAAGCCGAAGTGTTCCGTACAATGGATGCGCAATTGGACGAGGTGATGGCCGATGCCCACACCCTGCCCCCAAAAGATCAGATGCTAAAACTCAGCCATGCCTATCACCACTTTGCCACCACGAACCATCACACGTGGACAGCGTTGTTTGCGTCTGATCTGGCCGAACCCGAAGAAATTCCGGATTGGTACCGCAACGCGCTGCACCGTTTGATGGGGCATATTTCAAAACCTTTGGCGCAGTTGCAACCCGAATTGGATGCGATCGGTCTGAACCTGCGCACACGCACTATATTCTCTGCGATACACGGTGTGATTCTGCTTTCTGTGCAAAAACGCCCCTCTGGGGTTGCCGATCCCGAGGTATCTGACGCAATTGAAATTGTGATTTCTGCATTTTCTTCTGTTTGAAAACAATCTGTTAGATGAATTTGTGAACATTGTTCAAGTTTTTACTTGATCGAGTAACCGCAGTTTTGTATCTAATTTGTGAACATCGTTCATAAATGGAGAAAAAAATGTTCCAGACGTTAAAAACACTGTTTAACGGGATTTCCGTTCAAGAAGAAAAGCGGGTGCGCGATTTGTATGCGCTCGACCTGATTGATCAGAAAATCGCAGAAACTGAATCGGGTTTGAATGGCGCAAAGGCATCCCTTGCCGCCCTGATCCAACGCCACCGCGCAGAGGAAAAGCAAACAAAAGCATTGGAAAACCGCATTGGCGATCTGATGAAACGCGCGAAAGAGGCGCTCGATAAAAAGCTGACGGATCTGGCAACCGAAACCGCTGGCGCTGTGGCCGAAATGGAAAACGAGCTGGTCCGTCGCAAGGACACCGTGACGCGGCTCGACAGTAAGATCACGTCGCTCCGGTTGCGCGTTGAAAAGGCACAGCGCCGTTTGGTCGATCTGCGCCAAGGCGCCATTTCCGCCAAAGCAATCCGCGCAGAGCAAAACGCGACGCGGCGTGTGGCAGGCTCTCTGCCCAATGCTCCGGCAAAAGAAGCACAGGAATTGATCGACGGCATCATCGGATCAGACGAGAAAGAGAACCTCGCTGATATTTACGAGGAGCTGGACAACGATCTGAACAAACGCAATCTGGAGGAACGCCTTGGCGCATCGGGCTGCGGAGATGCCACCAAAACAACGGCCGCTGACGTGCTGGCCAAACTGAAATCGCAACGTAACCCCCTGTAACTGAGTACAAAAAGGAATATAAAATGCACAATCAACAAATCTCTTCGACACAGCTTTATGTCTATCTGAACCTCGCGGCCGTGGTCATCGCCTATGCCATGATGTGTGGCTCCCTGTGGTACGCGCCCGTCGATTTCTCGACCAAAGGCTACTGGGGCATGGGCATTCTGATGCTGTCGATCTCGCTTATCAACGTGGTGAAATACCGTTTTGACGACATGAACCGCCAAGACAAAATCAACCGCATTGAGGAAGCGCGCAACGACAAGTTACTGTCAGATTATGTGGGCAATGACTAACATGCGAATGAAAATTCGCATCCCGAAACCGCCAAAAAGGCGCACGCTGTTCTGGCGCAAACTCAGAACGCTTTCCCTAGACTAAACAACAAAGGCCGCAGGTTATCTCTGCGGCCTTTTTCAATGTTCTTCAAATACCTAAAATTACAGCTGCGCCATAACCTCATCTGAAATATCAAAATTGGCAGTGACGGTTTGCACGTCGTCGTCATCTTCCAACGCATTGATCAAACGCATGAGTTTTTCTGCGCCGTCCAAGTCCAACTCTGTGGTTGTCGTCGGTTTCCAAATCAACTTTGTTGTTTCAGATTCACCCAGCGCTGCCTCAAGCGCATTTGACACGTCACTCAGATCGGTAAATTCACAGTAAATCTCGTGGCCATCATCTGTGCTTTCCACGTCTTCTGCGCCCGCTTCAATTGCGGCTTCAAAGATCGTGTCCGCATCACCAACGGCGGCGGGATAAGCCACAAGGCCTTTGCGTTCAAACATGAAGGACACCGCACCAGTTTCGGCCAAATTGCCGCCAGATTTGGTAAACGTGGAACGCACGGTTGATGCCGTGCGGTTCTTGTTGTCGGTCATTGCCTCAACAATCACAGCAACACCGGCTGGGCCGTAGCCTTCGTAGCGGATTTCTTCGTAATTTTCGCCATCTTGTGCAGAGGCTTTGTTGATCGCGCGATCAATCACGTCTTTTGGAACGGATTTTGTTTTGGCTTCTTTGACAGCCATGCGCAAACGTGGGTTTTTATCTGGGTCTGGATCGCCCATTTTCGCCGCAACGGTGATTTCTTTTGCAAGCTTTGAAAACATCTTGGAACGGACCGCGTCTTGGCGGCCTTTACGATGCTGAATGTTTGCCCATTTGGAATGGCCTGCCATTGGTGCCTCCGGCGTAAAATTTCGTCTCGCGCTGTCTATAAATGTAAGGCGGCCTCGGGGCAAGCATCGCGCGCCTACAACTTTAGATCACGGCTAAGAATGTGAAGTTTAACAACAATTGATTGGCGATTGGAGTGCGTTAACGCCTATGATATCGAACGCGAAACCTTTCTAAATCAATGCAGAACGCCATGATCCCTTTTGAACTCCTCACCGCTTTGATGGGCTTTGCCCTGGTCTCCTCGATCACGCCGGGGCCCAACAACTTGATGCTGATGGCGTCGGGTGCGAATTTCGGATTTATGCGCTCAATCCCGCATATGTTGGGGATTGGCGTTGGCTTTACGGTGATGATCGTGCTGGTTGGCCTCGGCCTAATCGGGTTGTTTGATGCCTTTCCCGTATCCTACATCATTCTAAAAGTGTGCTCTGTTGCATATTTGTTGTGGCTCGCATGGAAAATCGCAAATGCCGCCCCACCCCAAAAAGGCGAGGCCAGCGGCGACCCGATGACATTCATTCAAGCCGCGTTATTTCAGTGGGTAAACCCCAAAGCGTGGTCAATGGCCCTAACCGCGATCACCGCTTATGCGCCCGGACAAACCGTGCAGGCAATATTGATTGTGGCCGCAGTTTTTGGCGCGATCAACCTGCCCTCCGTCAGCGTTTGGACCCTGATGGGGCAGCAAATTCGACGCCTGCTCAACAAACCAGTTTGGCTGCGCGCGTTCAACATTTGCATGGCTATTTTGCTGGTGGCCTCTGCTGCCCCTGTTCTTTTGATGAAATAAACGCCGTGGGGTCGTGACGTTTGAACAAGGTTTCGTTAGACCAAAACCATGACAACAGAACAAATAATTCTCTTCGTGATTTTCGGTGGGGTGTTCGCGCTCCTTTTGTGGGGGCGGTATCGCTATGACCTAGTCGCGTTTGGTGCGCTGCTGGTCGGCGTGTTGGCGGGCGTAGTTGAAAGCAAAGACGCTTTCTCTGGGTTCGGGCATCCAGCTACGTTGGTGGTGGCGCTGGTGCTGATCATCTCGGCTGGGTTGGTCAATTCGGGCGCTGTCGGTTTAATCACCCGCGCGTTGGTCGACAGTTCACGCAGCTTGGGCGCGCACATCGCGATCATGGGCGCGGTCGGTGCAGTTTTATCGGCATTTATGAACAACGTGGCCGCATTGGCGCTGTTGATGCCTGTGGATTTGCAGACCGCGAAAAAGGCGAAACGCGCCGCGGGCTTGTCCCTGATGCCGCTGTCGTTTGCCACGATTTTGGGCGGTATGGTTACAATGATCGGCACACCGCCCAACATCATTATCGCCACGATCCGCGAAGATGCGCTGGGGGAGCCGTTCAAAATGTTCGATTTCGCGCCTGTTGGTTTGGTGGCGGCCTTGGCTGGGTTGCTGTTTGTGTCCACTATTGGATGGCGTTTTATCCCGCAAAGCGATGGGGATTCTCCTGCTGATAAGCTACTGGACAGCGCGAATTATGTCGCGGAACTGACGATCCCAGCGGACAGCAAATTGATTGGGCAAAAGCCATCTGATTTAGCCGAAGAGGCCGAGAAAGCAGATGTTGCGATCATCGGATTGATCCGCGACGGGCGGCGGCTGTTTGGCACAGCGCGCAACCGCAAATTGCTAGAAGGCGACGCGCTGGTTCTAGAAGCAGTGCCAGAGGCGCTCGATGAGTTCCGCACCACGTTCAAGCTGAGTTTCGCAGATGAAAAGCGGCAAGAAAACGTGAAGGCGGCTGGCGAAGGACTGGGCCTGACAGAAGTTGTCGTGACCGAAACCAGCCGTATTGTTGGCAAAAACGCCATTTCGATCGGACTAAACTGGCGCCAAAACACCATTCTGATGGGCATTTCGCGCAACGGCAAACAGATCAAATCACAGGTGCGGCGCACGCAAATTCAGGCAGGTGATATTCTGCTGTTGCTAACCCCTAGTGAAACACAGAACCAAGTTGTCGATTGGCTGGGTTGCTTGCCCCTCGTTGAACGCGGCCTGACCGTGACGCAAGACGAAAAAACGTGGCTGGCGATTGGCATTTTTGCCTCTGCTGTTGTGGCCGCCAGCTTTGGTCTCGTGTATCTGCCTGTCGCGCTCGGTGTTGTCGTGGCGCTGTTCACGCTAACGCGGATTGTGCCGCTGGCCGAGGTGTACACGCATATTGAATGGCCTGTTGTGGTGCTGTTGGGCTCGATGATCCCGCTGGGTGTGGCGCTGGAAAAATCTGGCGGGACGGAACTGATTGCAGGCTCACTGATTGGCCTAACCGAGGGCATGCCCGCATGGGCCATTCTGACCGTGCTGATGGTCGTGACGATGACCCTGTCAGATGTGCTGAATAACACCGCAACTACCATCGTGGCCGCCCCTGTGGGGATCAAGATGGCGGAAAGCTTGGGCGTGAATGCCGATCCGTTTTTGATGGCCGTGGCCGTGGCCGCAAGTTGCGCGTTCCTTACACCAATTGGGCATAAAAACAACACACTGATCCTTGGGCCCGGCGGCTATAAGTTCGGCGATTACTGGCGCACAGGCCTGCCGTTAGAAGTGCTGATTGTTGCGGTGAGTATTCCCGCGATCTTGGTGTTTTGGCCGTTATAGATCCCAAAACAGCGGAATGAGCGCACTCGCCAAAAGGCCGACTGTGATGTTCAGCGGGATGCCGATTTTCATGAAATCCGTGAACGCATATCCCCCCGGCGAATAGACCAGCGTGTTGGTTTGATACCCTATCGGCGTGGCAAAGCTGGCGCTTGCAGCGACCATCACGGCAATAACCAGTGGGCGTGGATCGATGCCAAGCGTGGTGCCAAGCGCGATTGCAATGGGGGTGACGACGACTGCAACGGCGTTGTTGCTGACGAGTTCCGTGAGCACCGAGGTGAGCAGGTAAATGGCCCAGATCACGAAGAACGGCGGCAGGCCTTCAAGCATCGGAGCGACCGCGTTTGCGATCATTGCGACTGCGCCAGATTGTTGCAATGCGGCCCCGATGCCAAGCATGGAAAAGATAAGCGCGAGGAGGCGACCATCGACAGAGGCGAACGCCTCATCCGCGTCGATACATTTGGTCAGCAACACGATGGCAACCGCCACAAGGCCAAGCGCGAAGATAGGCGCGACACCGAGCGCAGATAGGATCACAACGCCTGCAAGCAGCAGAACAACAATGGGCGCATATGCGCGGCGATAGGGGCGGGCTTCGGGCATCGCCAGATCAATCAACTCCATTTCTCGCGACAGGGTTTGGATGTCTTTGGGTGCCCCCTCCAGCAGAATTGTGTCGCCGACTTGGACAACAATTTCGCCGATTTCGCGCCCTAGATTTTGATTACGGCGATGCACCGCCATTGGGTAAACACCAAAGCGGCGGCGCAGGTTCAGCGCGGAAATACGGCGGCCAATCATGCGACAGCCAGGCGTGATCAAGGCTTCAACCGTTGTGGTCTCCCGGTGCGAAACTTTATCCGCAAGAATGACCTCTTTGTTTTCTTTTAGGCCGAGGAGTTCGGTAATGCGCGTGCGTAAAACAACGCGGTCGCCTGCTTCCAAAATGACCTTTGGCAGTTGAAACCGCAGCGTATTGTCACCGCGTAAAACGTCCATCACGCGGCCCCCGTCCCGTTTAAACGCATCAACCTGATGCGGGCTTTCCCCGATCAGCGAGCTGTCCTCTGGGATAACGACCTCGGTGATGAATTTCATCGACGATTTGTCACGCAGCATTTCCGCCATTGTTTCGCGATCAGGCAACAGGCGTGGCGCAAGCACCATCAGATAAATCGCGCCGTAAACCGCAAGGATTGCCGCCATTGGGGTGATTTCAAACAGAGTAAACCCCTCGAGCCCATTTGCCCGCGCGACACCGTCCACCAGCAGGTTTGTAGAGGTGCCGATCAGGGTTAACATCCCACCGAAAATTGCCATATAACTCAGCGGGATCAAGAGTTTTGAGGCTTTGACCCCCATCATTCGCGCCATTTGCAGCGCGACTGGGATGAGCACGACGACCACTGGCGTATTGTTCATAAATGCGCTGGCGACAACGGTGAACAAGGCCAACCCAGCCATCACGGTTTTTGGGCGCTCCTCGCCTGCGGTTGTGACCCAAGCGGAAAGCGACGAAAGCGCGCCAGTGCGCACCAAAGCGCCCGACAGGATAAACATGGCTGCGATGGTCCACGGCGCAGGGTTAGAAAACACGCCAAGCGCGGTTTCATAGGGCAGCACGCCCGTGAAAAGCAGAAACGCGACGCCGCCGATTGCGACCACTTCTGTTGGGTAACTTTCGCGCACGAATAGCGTGAACATGACCGCCACAATACCGAGTGACAGCCACGCGTGCCATGCCTGTGGGATATAATCTGCGAGCATAATGGCCCCCTATTGCCTGAGCCCCACTGTGGCGCAGGTGGTGGTTTGGCTCAAGCCTGTTCTGACTCTTGGGATTTAGGTTGCACCAAGAACAAGCCGATCAAAACCAACCCAAGCGCCAGCCAGATAAACCCAGAATACCGCTCGCCAAGTAGGATCATCGACAGGGCAATCCCTGCAATGGTGACAACATAGGACACTTGCGCCGCAAACACCGGCCCTGCCCGACCGACCAGCCAAATGTAACAGGCATACGCGATACCATGCGCGACGGATGAAACGATCAACGCGTTTTCCGCAACACCGTAGCCGTTCAGAGGGTTATAGAATTGTCCGGTTGCCAACGCGAGCGGCGTGATGATGAACAGACCGAGGATAGAGGAGTAGAACAACACTTGGATCGCATCGAGCCCGCCGAGACCGAACCGCGACACGTAATTGCCCTCAAACCCGTAACAAATAGTCGCGATTGCGGCGATCAGCACAAAAGGCGCTGCGGCAGGGTTTGGCAAGCTGGTATCAGGGCCGATCAGCACGACCATTGCGATGGCACCGAAGACTAATCCAGACAAACGCCGCCAGTTGAATTGCTCCGCCCCCCAAAAAAGCGCGATGGGCAGCGCAGACATCGGGATGAGCGACATCACAATCGCCATCACCCCTGCAGGCAATTGGCCCGCCGCAAGATAAGACATTGAATTTGAAATGATTGTTCCAAACAGCGCCACCACCAACAGCAAACGCCAATGACGCAATCCAACGCTGATCGGGCGTGGCCGCAAGACCAGCGGAGCAGCCATTATCATCGCCACGATCCCCATCTGCCAGACGATAATCCCGAAATGTTCACGCCCCGTGCTGACCGCCAGTTTGGACATCGGCATCGACAGGCCCCACGCGCATCCCATGCCAATTAGGCACACAAATGGCAGCAGGCGACTGGTCAAACGGGGCCGCTTTGCGACAATTGCCCGCCGTTTCGCACTGGGATAACTTTGGTTGCCGCGCCCGTGCGATCATCGGTTTCAACGTAAACACCTGACAGGGTCGCCTCGCCGTTTGCAGGGGTGAAGCGTTCTTTGACCATGCCCGTTACAAAACGGCGCAGCGGTTCGGCCTTTTCCATGCCAATCACAGAATGATAATCGCCACACATGCCCGCATCAGATTGAAACGCGGTGCCTTTGGGTAGGATCATCGTATCGGACGTGGGAACATGCGTGTGCGTGCCAACAACAAGGGATGCACGCCCATCAAGCCAGTGGCCCATGCCCATCTTTTCAGACGTAACTTCGGCGTGAAAATCCACAATTACTGCATCTGCCATGCCGCCGCGCGGAGCCAGTTTGAGCGCTGCATCAAGGGCAGAAAACGGATCGGAAAACGGCTTTTTCATGAACACTTGACCAAGCGCTTGCGCCACAAAAACCTTGCGTCCGTTTTGCGCCGTAAACATACGCGCGCCTTTACCTGGGGCGTTCGGCGCATAATTTAGCGGGCGCAAAATACGCGGCTCTTGCTCGATAAAGGTCAGCATTTCTTTTTGATCAAAAGCGTGATCGCCAAGGGTCAAGCAATCGGCACCGGCCTCCAGCAACATCTGGGCATGCGCACGATTCAAGCCCATGCCACTGGTGGAATTTTCACCATTCACCACAACAAAATCAAGCCGCCAATCCGCACGCAGCTTAGGAAGCCTCTCGGTAATCGCGCGGCGACCCGCACGACCCATCACATCGCCTAAAAAAAGTAATTTCATAGTGGAGCGATACGCGGCCCTGCAGCGACGATCAAGTGTCGATTAAAAACGCAGCACATCAGTTTCTGTGACAATCGCATTCAGTTTGTAATCTGTCGGCTCAGTCGGCACACGTTTCACCTCCTGGGCGCTATAGGCAAAGCCGACGCCGATCACGGGTTTCAGCGCTGACAGCTGCTCAAAACTACGGTCATAAAACCCGCCACCGTATCCCAACCGATATCCTTTGCGATCAAAGGACAGCAGCGGCGTGATCAACACATCGGGCTGCAAAAATTCACCCCTCAAAGGAACAGATGCACCAAACGGGCCATCCACCATTTCTGCGTCAGGCGTCCATTCTTGGAACCTTAGCGCCATACCATCCCCTTGGATCACAGGCACACAGATGCGTTTTTCTTGGCCGTGCAAAATCGTCATGGTCGCAAGCGGCGACACCTCGGTGCGGATCGGCATGTAGGCGGCAATAACCTCTGCTTCACGGTACAACGCCAATTGCCCTATTAGATTGCGATTGGCGGCCTGGTCCAACCCAGTTCCAAATGCAGTTTTTCGCGCCCCAAACGCCAGCTTACGCGCGTCGGCTTTCTTTTTTGCAATTGACATGGTGACCTCTTCATTCTTCTGGCCCTAAATATCCTCGCCGAAGGCGAAATCGCCAGCCAAAAGCGGTGGGTAAAAGGTGAAAAGCGGCGGGACCACTGAACCGCAGGGCGGCACAACCGTCGAAGTGTGTGTATTCCCAAGAGCCTGATTTAACAGGTGGGCACCGGATACGATAGGCCAGGGCCAGTCACAGAGCCAGCTCCCTCAAGGTGCTTATTGGCCAGTGGAATAGAACTTCGGCACGAGAAGGGCAGTACCCGCCTACCCCGTTATCTAGGGTGCATGGACTGAAAGAACAAGGTGAACTCGGACTTGACGCGATGTTCACTTTTTGTTCATAATTGGCAAATGGATTCTTTAGCAAACCTTCAACCTGGTCAATTGATCGCCCGTGGCACCGCGCGCCATTTGCGCCAGCATGATTTCATTTGCCTTGAGGAATTTGTGCCCACATCGGGATTGCGTGTTGATCTAATGGCGATTGGTCCCAAATCAGAAATCTGGGTGGTTGAATGCAAATCATCGCGCGCAGATTTCATGTCGGATAACAAATGGCAGGGCTACCTGGAATGGTGTGATCGGTTTTTTTGGTCTGTTCCGCCTGATTTCCCGACGGAATTACTGCCCAATGACACGGGTCTGATCATTGCAGATGCCTATGACGCAGAAATTATCCGCCCTGCCCCCGAACAGAAATTGGCGGCGGCGCGGCGTAGAAAGATGATGCTGAAGTTTGCACGAAACAGCGCGGATCGGTTGCGCAGTTTTGTCGATCCAAAGCCGAGCCGCCTTTACACCTAGGCGTTTTCACCCGCGATCTTACCCGAGAATATGCATCCGCCCAAAAATGTGCCTTCCAGCGCGTTATAGCCGTGATATCCGCCGCCGCCAAAGCCTGCGACCTCACCTGCAGCATAGATGCCCTCGATCACATCGCCGTTGTCATCCAAAAGCTGGGATTTGATGTTGGTGTGCAATCCCCCAAGGGATTTGCGGGTCAAAACATTCAAACGCACCGCAATCAATGGACCAGCGGTCGCATCCAAAATCTCATGCGGTTTGGCGGTGCGGATCAGTTTATCGCCGCGATAGTGTCGCGCCCCGTGGATCGCGGTGACTTGTGCATCTTTGGTAAACTTATTAGCCATTTCGCGGTCCCGCGCCTCGATCTGGGTGCGGATATAATCCAAATCCAGCGGCGTATCTGGCGTGATTTCATTCATCCCCGCAACCAGCTGTTCAAGCGTGTCGCGCACAACAAAATCTTCGCCGTTTTGCTTGAATGCCTCCACGGGTGCTGTTGCGCCTTTGGCCAGCCGCGATTTTAGAACTTCGATCCATTTACCAGACGTGAAATCAGGGTTTTGTTCTGATCCCGACAACGCGAATTCTTTTTCGATGATTTTTTGGGTCAGGATAAACCAGCTGTGTTCATGCCCCGTCGACAAAATCCGTTTCAACGTGCCGAGCGTATCAAACCCTGGCAAAAACGGCGCTTCCATCCGATTTCCAAGCGCGTCAAACCACAAAGATGACGGGCCAGGTAAAATGCGAATGCCGTGATTGGGCCAGATCGGATCCCAGTTTTGCACTCCCTCACAGTAATGCCACATGCGATCCTCGTTGATCACGCCGCCGCCCGCCGCTTTGGTCAGGCGTTGCATTTGGCCATCCACGTAATCAGGAACCCCCGCAACCATGCGCTTGGGTGGAGGGCCAAGACGATCCACAGGCCACAGCTTGCGCACCTCGTCGTGATCACCGCCAATGCCGCCTGATGTGATGATGATGCTGTCTGCCGACGCGCTGAAATCCGCGACGGCGGTGCGCGATGTGGAATGGCCGCGTTCGGCATCGGTGGGTTCTAGAACCTCGCCCGTTACCGTTTTTGTTTTGAAATCAATGGCCGTGACACGGTGGCGAAATCCAAATTCGACTTTGCCTGCGGCGTGGGCTTCACGAACCAGCTTTTCGAAGGGCGCAACCACGCCCGGGCCAGTGCCCCACGTTAGATGGAACCGAGGCACCGAATTGCCGTGCCCGTGGGCCATGCCGCCGCCCCGTTCGGCCCAGCCAACGACGGGGAACCAGCGCATCCCAAGGCTGTGGAGCCACGGGCGCATTTCACCCGCCGCAAAATCGAGGTAGGCATCTGCAACCGCCTTTGGGTTTGCGTCCTCGTCGCGATCAAACTGTGCAGAGCCATACCAATCTTGTTTCGCCAGCGCATGGCTGTCCTTGATTTTCACACGGCGCTGTTCGGGCGTGTCGATCATGCACAACCCACCAAGCGACCAGAAGGCTTGTCCGCCAAGGGACTGTTCGCCTTCTTGATCCAAAATCATCACTTTGCGGCCTCGATCCGCAGCTTTATGCGCCGCCACAAGGCCCGCGAGGCCGCCGCCGATAATAAGGACATCTGTTTGATAGGATTGGGTCATGAGAGCCTCCAGAATTCGTTTGGAAAAGCTTATCGGCGAATGGAGTTAGTGGCCAGCTTTCCCCCACGGCTTATGCTGTGCGGCATCTTGGGAAATAGCAGAATGATCGAGATTTTGATCAATATGTGCCTTCTAGGTTGATTATCTAAAAATTCTTTAGCAGGTCACTGTGGACACCCATAAGCCGTTGATTTTGGTAACAGCCGCTTCTTTTGCATTGATGTTTTTGTTTGCGTAATAGCAACTTACCTATTCTCCGATCCTAGAACTGCCCGTTCATTGGCTTGCCGTGGATGTGTTACCAATTCTGATTGCCCTTTTTGTGGGCAATACCTGACCAGTTTCAAAGCGTTCGGTCTTGAGTCGGTTGCCGCGTTACAAAAGGATGTGGAGCCAGCGGATCTGAGCGATGCAGTTGAAGCCGAAGAAATGGCCGTGCAAAGCACAGGTGCCGTGGCCCATTTGAACATCTCTTCAACGGAGGCGGAAGCTAAGACGCTGTTGACCTTTCAATTGAGGCAAAACGGGAGGCCAAGCCTGCTTACATTACCCGTTCAACCATCATTTTCTTAATTTCGGCAATCGCCTTGGCAGGGTTCAACCCCTTCGGGCAGGTCTGCGCGCAGTTCATAATCGTATGGCAGCGGTACAATTTGAACGGGTCGTGCAATTCGTCCAAACGCTCCCCCGTTGCCTCGTCGCGTGAATCGATGATCCAACGATACGCATGCAGCAATGCCGCTGGGCCGAGGTATTTGTCGCCGTTCCACCAATAGGATGGGCAAGAGGCGGAACAGGATGCGCACATCACACATTCGTACAGCCCATCCAACTTTTTGCGGTCTTCAATGGACTGACGCCATTCTTTTTGCGGACGGTTCGTTTTGGTTTCGAGCCACGGCATAATGGAGGCGTGTTGAGCATAGAAATGGGTCAAATCAGGGATCAAATCTTTGACCACGGGCATATGGGGCAGCGGATAGATTTTGATCTCGCCCTTCACCTCATCCATGCCGTAAATACAGGCCAAGGTGTTGATCCCGCCCACATTCATCGCGCACGACCCGCAGATACCTTCGCGACAAGAGCGACGGAAGGTCAAGGTCGGATCAATCTCATTTTTGATTTGGATCAACGCGTCCAAAACCATCGGACCACAGGTGTCCATGTTTACGTGATAGGTGTCGACACGCGGGTTTTCACCCGTATCAGGGTTAAAGCGGTAAATCTTGAACACACGCAGATTGGTCGCGCCTTCTGGCTTAGGCCATGTTTTCCCCACGGTCATGCGAGAGTTTTTCGGAAGTGCGAGTTCTACCATAGTCTTATTCCCTTTAGCCCAACAACTTCAGGCTGTTTTTGGCGATGCACGCCACTGTATCTGGTCTTTGGCTGATATCGATCACAGTATCTACCGTATCTGGTTGAATGCCAACAACCGATGCCTTGGCAATAGTCAGAATTTCAGAGACCGATGCGTTGTCGATGATGCAATCCGTGATCGGCGCGGCGTTTACGCCTGGAAACCGCGTTTCAACGACTTGGTTTACGACGGTTTTCGCTGTGTCCCGCGTGCCTTTTGTCACCGCTTCTTGGGCAGAGTCACAAGACGCCGTGATCAAGATCAGCACAGATGCGATAAGTGTCTTTGGTCCGGTCATGTAAACGCCCCTGGATTGTTAAGTATTTTTCGGCGCACGATATCAAGGCCGTTTTCGAGAATACGCGAGCGATTGATCTCACGCATGAATTGCAATGCACCAGATGGCAGGCTCTCATTTCGCCCGACTGGTTTGTTCAGATTTTGCAGAACGTCATCGCGAATGGAACTCCGAATATCTTGGGCCGCCTGCGTTAACGCCTTTTCATTTTCCACAGTTGGATTGGCCCAATAGGCAAGGCCTGCATTTTGAACATCCTGTGTCCAGTTGCGTTTTGGAAAGATCGAAATGTGCTGGCGCAAGGTGTCTTCGTTGCGACGTAAAATTGATTGAAAACTGGTGGTTCCGGTTTTTTGAAACCCCATGTGCCAGATGATTTTTATGTTTTTGAACGCCGGTTTTGCCATGTCTTAATTCTATCCGAATGCTGGCAATTTGGGAATGCTTGCAGGGCGTTGGCCTGCATTTACATAAAAGCATCGTTTGTAGAAATCGCTCACCATATAGCTGTCGGGCCGTTCGGCCAGCAGGCCCAATTGGATTGTGCCGTTTTCATCGGGGATCAACAAAGGTTGATGCGCGTATTGCTTCGCGCGTGCGGTGCAAAGGGTCTCTGCCTCTGGAACTGTCATTTTCGCAACCCTGTTTGGTTGCGGCTCGCAGGCCAGCAGTACCAAAGCAAAGGGCAGGAAAACGACGACCGTCTTCATTTAAAAGCATCACGCAGCAAGGTCAGAACTGAATCGCGGTACTGTACTTTGGCCACTGGATACTGTTTGGAATTTGCGTAAACGCAGGCGCGGTACTGGTCCTGAACCAAGTTTTCGGGTGGGCTTTCGCCAAACCGACCAAAAGGTGTACGTCCAAAGATTACTGCGCGATCTGTGCATTTTTGAACGGCTTGATCCAGCGTCAAACGATTGCTTGCCTCAACCGCAACGGGCGACAGGGCGAGCGCCAATGTCAGCACCGCTGTACCGTGGAGGAAATGTGATTTTTTCATTCGTCTGCTCCTAATTAGTTAACAACGATACCAATTCGGGCGGACCCAGATATCGTTAGGCCTGATTTGCGTTCAGCTGGCGGGTATTTGCCAGATTTTACGAAAACACAGGTGCGAAAATGTGTTTCATTGTGTGATTGACCAGAGGCAGCAAGTCCACCATCGCCTTGATACCAGCCGTTTTGCTTTTTGCACTGTGCAATGGCGGCTGACACAGGGATTTTCTGGGCAGAAATCGCAGATGTTGCAAAAGCTACGCCCAGCCCAAAGGTTAGAAAAATAAGCGACGTTTTAAACATCATTTCCTCTTTCCTTGATGATTGCTTGTGTTCCAATCAACCCTAACAGCATATCGCCCGCTAGTAGACACGTGCTTTGGGCGCGATCTTTTTCAGCTCAATCCCGCCGTCCTTTTCAGTAGTTAGGGGGTCAACGTGCACATTACGATAGCTCAGCTTAACTTTATTTCCAGTGACACGTGCCAAAGTGTGCTTGCGCCATTTTTTGTCATCGCGATCTGGATAATCTTCATGCGCGTGTGCACCACGGCTTTCTTTGCGCGCTTCTGCGCCCGCAATTGTCGCCAATGCGTTTGGCATCAGGTTTTGCAATTCCAGCGTTTCCATCAGATCCGTGTTCCAAATCAACGAACGATCGGTGACAGAAATATCGTCCAATTTGGCCGCGACCTCTGTCATTTTATCCAGCCCTTCAGCCAGCGTTTTATCGGTGCGGAAAACAGCTGCATCTGCTTGCATTGTTTTCTGCATTTCCAAACGCAAGTTGGCTGTTGTGATCGAACCAGACGCATTGCGTGTCGCATCAAACCGTTCCATCGCGGCGTCAACGCTCGCCATGTTCAGGTCAGCATTTTTCGTTTTCGGATCAATGATTTCACCCGCTTTAATCGCGGCGGCGCGGCCAAACACCACAAGGTCAATCAACGAGTTCGAACCAAGACGGTTCGCCCCGTGAACAGACGCACAACCCGCTTCGCCCACAGCCATTAGCCCCGGGAAAATTTTGTCGTGATCTTTGGATGTCGGATCAAGCACTTCGCCCCAATAATTCGTCGGAATGCCGCCCATATTGTAATGCACAGTTGGCAAGACGGGGATCGGTTCTTTGGTCACGTCCACACCCGCGAAAATACGTGCGCTTTCGGAAATACCAGGCAAACGTTCGGCCAAAGCTTCGGGTGGCAGGTGGTTGAGGTGCAAATGGATGTGATCCCCATCCGCGCCAATGCCGCGCCCTTCGCGAATTTCCATTGTCATGCAACGCGATACAACATCGCGCGACGCCAAATCTTTGTAGGTCGGCGCATAGCGTTCCATAAAACGCTCCCCTTCGGAGTTGGTCAGATAACCACCCTCCCCGCGTGCGCCCTCGGTAATCAAACAGCCAGAACCGTAAATGCCCGTTGGGTGGAATTGCACAAATTCCATGTCTTGCAAGGCCAAACCTTGGCGGGCAACCATGCCGCCACCATCACCCGTGCAAGTGTGCGCAGAGGTCGCCGAGAAGTAAGCGCGGCCATAGCCACCCGTGGCCAAAACAACCATTTTGGCGTTGAAACGGTGGATTGTACCGTCGTCCAGCTTCCAGCAAATAACCCCTTGGCAGGAGCCGTCTTCGGCCATGATCAGATCAAGCGCGAAATATTCGATGAAGAATTCCGCGTTGTTTTTCAGCGATTGACCGTAAAGCGTGTGCAGGATCGCGTGACCTGTACGGTCTGCCGCGGCACATGTGCGTTGTACGGGCGGGCCTTCACCGTATTCGGTTGTGTGGCCGCCGAACGGGCGCTGGTAAATCTTGCCTTCTTCGGTACGCGAAAACGGTACGCCGTAATGATCGAGTTCGTAAACTGCCTTTGGTGCTTCGCGCGCAAGGTATTCCATTGCGTCCGTATCACCCAGCCAATCAGACCCTTTGACCGTGTCGTACAAGTGCCATTTCCAGTTGTCTGGCCCCATGTTCGACAGGGAGGCCGCAATGCCCCCTTGGGCCGCAACCGTATGCGAACGTGTTGGAAAGACCTTGGAAATACAGGCGGTTTTCAGACCCTGTTCGGCCATACCGAGCGTGGCACGCAATCCCGCGCCACCCGCGCCAACAACAACAACATCATAGGTGTGATCTACATATTCGTAAGCGGACATAGAAATAGTCTCCGATCAGCCAGCAAAGGCGATTTTGGCAACAGCGAACGCACCAGCGGCGCCAAAGAAATAACAGGTCAGGCGGGTCGCGATCAACGCGATGGGCAACGCGGCCTTACCGTGAACATAATCAACGATGATTTCTTTCAAACCGTCGGCCAAATGTTTGAATGCGATCAAAAGGAACAGGATCACAACGATGGCTTTAAACGGGTTTTGAAAGGCAGCAACAACGGTTGCGTGATCTTCGCCGATCAGCGGTGCGACAAAGCACAAAAACAGAATTGTCAGTGGGATCAATGCAACGGACAGGACGCGGCCTGAAAACCATTCATGAACACCCTCTTTGGCGGAACCGAGGCCCATAACGCGGCCAAGATCAGTTTTATAAGACATCCGAACGCTCCTTAAATGATGCAGATCAGGCTGAGCGCTGTCAACACGAAGCTGCCAAGCAGAACAATCCAACCCGTCAGGTTTACGGTTTTAAGCTCGTAACCGATGCCGAAATCCATGAACAAGTGACGCAAGCCACCCAAGAAATGGAACCAAAGCGCCCAAAGCGATCCCACAAGGATCAAAAGGCCAAGCCATGACGTGAGATATCCATTCACCGTTGCATAATAATCAGCGCCAGATGCGGCGGCCATCAGCCACCAGACGATCAAGATCGCAGCAAGCGCCATGCCAGCGCCAGTGATACGGTTCATAATCGACACCAGCATCGTAATGGTCATGCGGTAGATCGAAATATGGGGTGAGAGTGGGCGATTGCCACGGTTCACATCAGCCATGCGGTTCCTCTTTGGTCAGCTTTTATAGCCCTAGTACCAAAGAAATTGCCCGAGGCCTAGGGATGCACGCATTTATTTGATGTGGCGTTGGGAATAATCCAGAACAATTTTGAAATTGCCACGTATTTTGTGATCACAGTAATTTTTTAGTGATCACAAAACAGGTTTAGGCAACTTCTGTCGTCTCAAATCGTCCAGGAAGGGACACTTCCAACAACTCCAAATCATCAGAACACTCACCATAGGTGGTCTTGAAATGGGGTGGCACAACAAAGGCATCGCCGGGCGAAAGATTGCGCGGATCGTGCCCTTCACCTGTTATGGTCATGCTACCCTCGAGCACGAAAGTGAACAGAATATCGCTGCTGTGCTGGGTTGGTTTGGGCGTTTCACCTGTAAAACGTGCAACCTGAACGCTGGCGACACCTTGTGTTCCATCGCAAATGCCCGTGTCACGATGTTCAAACCCGTTTACCCGCCACGGCTGCCAAACCGCATCTTTCAACTGGTGGTGCACAAATTTTTGCCCGCCAAACACACGATCTGGATTAACGGTTCCGTTTGGCAATTCCATATCGTGATCAATGGTGGTTTCATGATCCGCTGGCACGCCGATTTCAACCACCTCTACATTGTCGGATGCTTCTAAAACGCGGTGACGAATCTCAGGGGGCTGAATGACGCAATCGCCTGCCTTCAGAATGAACTCTGGCCCCTGATCCTCATAAACCAAACGCACCCAACCGCGATAACAATAGATCAGCTGAAACCCGATGGTGTGGTAATGCACCATGTCGGGCACGGGCCCCCCATCTGGAATGCGAATATGGCTGGCGATGATTGAGCCGCCCAAACGATCAGGCACCAAATCGCGGTACAACATCCCTGCCCGACCGATCACCCAAGGGGCCTCATCTGCGAGCCTGCGCACAGCAAAAACATGCTGCGTTTCAGGTTGAAACAGCGGCGGATTGTGCTGATACGGGATAATCGTGTTACCCGCTGGCGTTGTGAATTTGGTCTGACCTTGCGCAAACAACGCAGGATCCGTGCAGGCAAAACGGATCGTGACAGGCGCAACATTTGCATCTCGTTCCAATCGCAAACGAATGCCGTGGCCAGAAATAATTGCTACCGCTGGATCATCGGATGGGAAAATCTTATCGAGCCGAAAGCCCAGCGCCTTTTCGAAATAGGGCATCTCGGTGCGAACATCATCGCAGGGCACTAGGATTTCCGCAGTGACGATTTGGTCGGGGTCAACGGTTGGATCGGTCATGGATGTGTCCTTCGCTCGCGTCTTTTGTTTCTTAAATACCCAAAGCGCCTAAGACGGCATCAAAACCCAGTAATCGAGGTCCAACAGAACCTCTGGCAAATAACGTCCGTCATCATTACGCAATTCCATCACGGCACTGTCGCCCTTGGTCGCCACAAGGCGCAATCGAACGGCGGTAACACCCGGCGCATTCACATCGGCTTTGTCCAAAACTTCGGTCCACGCGCGGATGGTATCGCCAGCCAAACACGGGTTCGCATGTGCGCCCGCGTTAATGCCTGCAATCATCTGCGCGTTGGCCAAACCGTTAAACGACAGGGCCCGCGCCATCGAAATCACGTGCCCGCCGTAAATTAGCCGTGTGCCATCAGGACGCGCAGACGTATCGAAATGCACCTTCGCGGTGTTCTGCCACAGGCGCGTTGCGATCATGTGCTCGGCTTCTTCAATCGTGACACCGTCGACGTGGTTAATCTTTTCCCCGACCTCGTAATCGGCTGCGCGGTGGGGTTCCCCTGCCAGCGCAAAATCGTAATTGGTAAAATCGAGGCCCTCTGGGATCGCCAAATCCGATGGCGCAATCACTGCCGCCAAATCGGGGATCACCGTTTCAGGCGCGGGCGCATCCAAGTTTTGTTTGCGCACCATCACCCAGCGTTTGTAATCAATGACAACTTCGTCGCGCTGGTTAAATCCCTTGGAATGCACCCAAACCACACCCGATTTCCCGTTGGAATTTTGCTTCAACCCAATCACTTCAGACGTGGTGCGCAGCGTGTCACCTTCAAAAACCGGCTTGAGGAATTGCCCCTCGGCGTAG
Source organism: Paracoccaceae bacterium (assembly GCA_018607905.1). Classification (GTDB taxonomy): domain Bacteria; phylum Pseudomonadota; class Alphaproteobacteria; order Rhodobacterales; family Rhodobacteraceae; genus Amylibacter. Next base: position 32,148 of record JABBAP010000053.1, read on the forward strand.
CCCAGATTGGCCAAAGCGTTCAGCGAAACATCTGGAACAGTTTTGCCAAAAACCACATGGAAACCCGCCAAATCATCGAGCGGCGAAGACGCCAAACCCGATGCGCGCGCAAATTCATCCGATGAATACAGCGCGTGTCGTGCGGGATACAGCGCATGATACAAGGCGCGTTCGCCCCCTGAAACTGTACGCGGCACGGCGTGGACGATCACCTGACCAACTGTGTAGTCTTCAAAAAAGCGGCCGGGGTTGGTTTTGACCATCATGCTTGTCCCAATTTCATATCAGGAGAGTATTCTGTATCTGTTTCTTTGGTCACGGCCTGTGCGCAGCGCATCACGCCGTTGGCTCCATCAAACGCATAACTTGGCGAGCCGTGCAGCGACCAACCCTTGGACATTGCCTCTGTTACACGGTGGCAAAACAGCGATGTGTCGTCTTCTGTAATCAAGCGGTAAACAATCATGGATAGGTTCCTAAGAATGGATTGCGGCCCAGCCAAATGTGGATGGAGGCAATGATTATGAACAAAACGATTACGATGACGACAAGGCGGATATCGCGTTTGATCGGCCCTGCCTTCAGCGGTGTCCAATCTGGAACGGCGCGGTTGATCAGCGCCATTTGGATCACGGCCCAAGCGGCCATGCCGCCAAACAGAACGACAGAGGCAAGATCACCGTTCACCAGCAAATGGGCGCCTGCCCAAACGATCACACCCATCAACATCGGATGACGAAACCAAGCCCGCATTTTACCCTTTGAACTGCCCATCCCAAACAGCATAATCGCTATAAACATCAGCAAGTTGTTCAAATGCCCAATGCCAGCAATCGGGGTGTAAACATGCAGATTTTCCGCGCTGCGATACCCCATAACCATCATCACAATCGAAATCACAAGGACGAGCGCGATCAAACCCTTAGCAGCGCCTTTGCCCAGCCCGGAATCCAATCCTGCTCGCGCAGAAGGGAGCACACGTTTCAGGTAATGAACCAGTATCCAAGCTGCGAGGCCGATTGAAAGAAGTGTCATGGACGTTTTCCTTTAGGTTTGCGACGCCGCGATGGCATCTGCTTTCGCCAACAAGGCGCGCGCAGAAACAATGTGCAGGTTTTCAACGATCTGACCATCCAAAACTGCAATTCCTTTGCCAGCGGCTTCTGCCTCTTCAAATGCGGCCATCTGGCGTTTAGCCAAATCAATATCCGCGTCAGACGGGCGATAGGCCGCGTTTGCTGGGGCAAGCTGATCGGGGTGCAGCAGGGATTTACCGTCAAACCCAAGCATGCGGCCTTGATCCAATTCCAGCTGCAAACCCTTAACATCGCGAAACGCATTGTACACGCCGTCGATGCAGATCAGCCCGTAAGCCCGCGCTGCCAATAGGCAAAACCCCATCGATGTGGCGAGTGCCGTACGCGCTGGGTCGGTTTTCGCGCCCAGATCTTTGATGACGTCGTTTGATCCCAGCACCATCCCCGCCATTCGCGGAGCAGCTGCGATATCGCGTGCATTCAACATCGCTAACGGGGTTTCCATCATCGCCCAAATCTTGGTTTGCGCACATTTTGGATGCGCATCCAGCATGTCCGCCAGCCGCTCGATATCCGCCGCGCCGTAAACTTTGGGCAGAAGAATTGCGTCTGGTCCCGTATCCAGAATTTCGGCCAAATCATCCAAGGCCCATTCTGTTTCAAACCCGTTCACCCGCACCATCAAAGCGCGGTTTCCGTAATCCAAATCGCGCAACGCATTCGCCACAAAAGTGCGCGCTTCTGCTTTCATGTCTACGGCAACAGCATCTTCCAGATCAAAGATAATCCCGTCTGTGGCCAATGTTTGCGCCTTTTCCAATGCGCGGGTTTTTGATCCAGGAATATACAAAAGCGAGCGGAACGGGCGGTTGGTGGAATCCATAAGTCGGCCTCATCTGTGGAATGGTCGGGTTGCGCGCACGATCAATCACAGATGCACCAAAAGAGCAACGCCGATACAGTAAATCAGTCTGGAAACGGTGTTTGTTAATTTGATTTTAATATCAATAAGAGGCGAAATTTGGCCTCCGCACGCTGCGTTAACTATTTTTTCGTCCCTTGGTGCGACCTTGAATGCACTTCATCACAGGTGACGGAGGGCTGGCAGGTTGGCCACCTTTTACAATTCGGAAGCAGACCTGTGAGCACATAGTTCGCGATGTGGGCGACGATCCAAAGTGACCTAAGGCCGGTCTCGCCTCCTCGTCTTTGAGACGGAGAATACAGAATGCAAAAGACCCTCTTTGCACTATCCCTTGGCTTTGGCTGCATCATTTTTGCGCTACAGGCCGCACAAGCGCAACAACAGGCAAACTGTGGTCAGCGCGGCCAAGTGATTGAACGATTGCAAACAAAATACGGTGAATCGCGCCGCTCTGTGGGTTTGGCTGCCAATAATGGCGTCGTTGAAACCTACGCCAGCACCGAAAGCGGCACATGGACGATTGTCATCACAATGCCAAATGGCATGACCTGTCTTGTCGCAGCAGGCGAAGCATTCCAGCCGGTAGACGAAGCCGCCGTTACGCGCGGCGATAAGGTTTAAAACAACCCACCGCGTTAAATATTGTTACCGCCGTGCAGCCTAATCCTGCGCGGCGTTTCTCTTTTCAAACCGAAAAAATCCGCGATTTCGAATCGCTTGTATGCCACGGCATACACAAATGCTGGGGCATGCAGCCGCCTAATATTTCAGCATTAATCACAAAACCCTTTAACCTCAAAGACTTGTCGAATTTATCCCCGTCACGCCTCTGGTCCTGCACCCAAATGCACCTTGCTCTATCCTGGCTTAAACGCTAGCAAGCGGGCGAGTTTCACATGACAGGAGTTAGAGACATGGCGAGAGCAAAAATTGCTTTGATCGGCGCAGGCCAAATCGGCGGCACACTGGCACATTTGGCAGCTTTGAAGGAACTGGGCGACGTTATCTTATTCGATATCGCCGAAGGTACCCCACAAGGTAAAGCATTGGACATCGCAGAAAGCGCACCTGTAGACGGGTTTGACGCGGCTATGTCTGGCACAACAGATTACGCCGATATCGCAGATGCAGACGTTTGCATCGTAACCGCTGGTGTTGCACGTAAACCTGGCATGAGCCGCGATGATTTGCTGGGCATTAACCTCAAGGTTATGAAATCTGTTGGCGAAGGGATCGCCAAACACGCGCCAAACGCATTCGTTATCTGTATCACAAACCCGCTTGATGCGATGGTTTGGGCCCTGCGTGAGTTTTCTGGCATGCCAAAGCACAAAATCTGCGGCATGGCTGGTATTTTGGACAGCGCACGTTTCCGCCACTTCCTTGCGGATGAGTTCAAGGTTTCGATCAAAGACGTCACCGCATTTGTTTTGGGTGGCCACGGCGACACGATGGTTCCGCTGACACGCTATTCCACTGTTGCGGGCATTCCTTTGCCAGACATGGTGAAAATGGGTTGGACCACACAGGAAAAACTGGATGCAATCGTTCAGCGCACCCGTGATGGCGGCGCAGAGATTGTTGGATTGTTGAAAACAGGGTCCGCATTTTACGCCCCTGCCGCATCCGCGATTGAAATGGCCGAAGCCTACCTGAAAGACCAAAAACGTGTTCTGCCATGTGCGGCAAACGTGGACGGTGCCTACGGTTTGAACGGCATGTATGTTGGCGTTCCGACAGTGATCGGCGCGGGTGGCATTGAAAAAGTCATCGAGATCGAGATGAACAAAGACGAAAAGGCCATGTTCGACAAATCTGTTGATGCGGTCAAAGGTCTGGTTGCAGCGTGTAAAGAGATCGACAACTCGCTGGCATAAGCCAACTGTTCTGATGAATTAAAAAGCCCCGTTGGTTTCAGCGGGGCTTTTTCTTTGGATATTTAGGGCCAGAAGAAGATGTGGCGCGGCATTTATTCTGCTGCGGTGCTCACAGGCTCAACCTGACGCAGGCCATAAGGGCGGTCGTGTTGCAAGCTGGCAATCCGTTTGCGTGTAGCGGCCACTAAATAGAGATCAATCTGCGCCATCGTCACGCCCGTTGCATCGCCCCCGTCACTTAGGATTTCACCCCACGGATCGACGATGACCGAATGGCCGTAACTGGCCCCACCCCCTGATACAGCGCCAACAGCACAGGGTGAAATCATGAATGCGCCGTTTTCAATTGCGCGCGCGCGGTTCAACACATGCCAATGCGCTTGGCCTGTTGGCACGGCAAAGGCCGCAGGGCAAAACAGCATTTCGGCTCCGCCTTGCGCAAGGTCGCGGTACAATTGTGCAAACCGCAGATCGTAGCAGATGGAATGGCCGATGCGACCAAAGCGTGTGTCTGCGACAATTGCTTGGTTGCCCGGCTCAACACGGTCGCTTTCGCGGTACACTTCGGTTTGTGACAGGTTCACATCAAACAGGAATATCTTGTCATAACGGCTGAGGATTTCGCCCGATTTATCTACGTAAAACCCGCGATTGTTGAACTTTGCGCCCTGTCCCGTAACGGCGATGGACCCGACCAGCATATCAACGCTGTTTGCACTGGCGAAATTGCGCAGCCCTTCCAAAACGGGATGCTCTGCCTCTGGTGAATGGGGTGGCGCAAACGCGGCACCATCCGTTTTCAATCCGCCACAATATTCGGGCAAACACAGCAAATCGGCCCCATCTGCGACGGCGCGTACTGCCAGACTGATGGCTTCGGTTAGGGCCGTTTCAAAATCGGGTTGCGGGCGGGTTTGCAGGTTGGCAACGGTGACAGGGCGGCTCATTTTGATATCCTTTGCGCACAGAAAAAGGGGCGCAGCATTGGCCGCGACCCTTTCAGTTTAAGACCAGAGCTGCGCAAAACGCAACGCTTTGGGTTATTTCGTGCCGTACATCCGATCGCCTGCATCCCCAAGGCCGGGCACGATGTACCCCAGCTCGTTGAGTTTTTCATCGAGCGATGCCGTCACGATTTGCACATCAGGATGGGCCTCTTTCATCCGCGCCACCCCTTCAGGGGCTGCCAGCAGGCATAGGAATTTAATGTTCGTCGCACCCGCCTCTTTCAGCAGATCAATCGCCGCAACAGACGAATTGCCCGTGGCCAGCATCGGATCAACCGCGATAACAACCCGTTCGTTCATGCCATCGGGTGCTTTGAAATAATACTGCACAGGTTTGAGCGTTTCTTCGTCACGGTAGAGGCCAACAAAACCAACACGCGCGGATGGGATCAATTCCAGAACACCGTCCAGCAACCCGTTGCCAGCGCGCAAAATCGACACCAGCGCCAGCTTCTTACCATCCAGCATCGGCGCGTTCATCTTTGCCATCGGCGTTTCAATTTCCTCGGTTGTCATCGGCAGATCGCGTGTGACCTCATAGGCCAGCAAATGGCTGATTTCGCGCAGCAATTGACGGAACTGATTGCTGGGCGTGGAGACGCGGCGCATCAGCGACAGTTTATGTTGCACTAGCGGATGGTGGACGACAGTTAGGTGGGACATTTGGCAGCCTTTCAATTTGTTACCCCCCTTTTCCCATCCCATTCGCAGTTTCACAAACAAAAACTGTTCCCCTTCTGAAAATCGAAAACAGCCATGCTACCTTGACCGTTTGCGCAATTGATCTGCTTATCGGCAAAAGTTTAAAAGAGGTCATCCGATGAAAACGCAAACACGCGCAGTGGTTATTGGGGGCGGCATCGCTGGCTGCTCCACGCTTTATCACCTTACCCAAGAGGGTTGGACAGATGTTGTTCTGGTCGAGCGCGACGAACTGACATCGGGCACAACGTGGCATTCTGCGGCGCAGGTCACGAATTTTGGCATGAACCAAACGATGGTCGGACTAAAGACCCACTCAATCAAGCTGTACAATGACTTGGCGAATGATCCCGACTACCCGATCAACTATCACCACGCGGATGGGGGTATTCGGCTAGCCAACACGCAGGCACAGATGGATGGGTATGCGCAATTTGCCTCTATGGCCAAGGGCATGGATGTGGAGTTTGAGGTGATTGATGCGGCAGAATGCGCACGACGTCACCCGCTGATTTCAACAGATAACCTTGTGGGCGGATTGTGGGACGGCCAAGACGGCGATATTGACCCCGCCCAATTGTGCCAAGCATTGGCGCGCCGTGCCCGTAAAGCTGGCGCCGAAGTGTACCGCCACACACCCGTAACGGGCCTGACGCAGCACAAAGACGACAGTTGGACCGTGCACACCACCAAAGGCGATATCGACTGCGAAGTGGTGATCAACGCGGGCGGGTACCGCGTGAACGAGGTCGGCGCGATGATGGGCGTGCAACACCCCGTGGCATCAATGGAACATCAATATTTCCTAACCGAAGACATCCCTGCGATTGCCGAAGCTGGCCATCGCATGCCCCTGCTGCGCTGCCCGATTTCGGATTATTATTGCCGTCAGGAAAAGAACGGGCTTCTGCTCGGCTTTTATGAACAAGATTGCAAAACTTGGGGCATGGACGGCATTGATCCAAAGTTCGTGAACGCGCTGTGTCCCGATGATCTGGACCGCGTCACAGACGTTCTGGAAGGCGCATTTGATCGGATGCCAGCCCTGATGGAGGCCGGAATTCATACAATCGTGAACGGCCCAATTACCTATACAATCGACGGCGCGCCGCTTGTGGGGAAAATCCCCGGAAAACGAAACGCGTTCTGCATCATCGGCCTGCGCGCCGGTGTTGGCGAAGGTGGCGGCCACGGCTGGTTGCTTGCCCAGCAAATCGTCCACGGCGAGGCTTGCTACGACACCTGGTGCATCGATCCGCGCCGTTTCACGGGGCACGCGAATGTGGAATTAACCGCCCTGAAAGCAATTGAAGATTACCAAAACGAATTCCGCTTTCATTTCCCCCACGAACACCGCCCTGCGGGTCGCCCTGCCAAAACGACACCAATCACGCCGATTCTGGCAGCGGAGGGTGCTGAATTTACCGTTGTGAATGGCTGGGAGCGGCTCGATTACATCAAACCATCGGCTGATTTTTCCGAGACCCACGGCTTTCATTTCAACGAAGCCTTCGATGTGGTTGCCCGCGATGTGAAAGCCGTACAAACAGGCGTTGGCCTTACGGAAGTGAATGGTTTCAACAGGTTCGAGCTGTCTGGCAACGATGTGCGCGGCTTTATTGATCGGATGTTCTGTGGCTTCGTGACCAAAAAATCTGGCCGCGTTGGGCTCGGGTATTTGCTGAACCTCCACGGCAATATCAAAGGCGAGGCGACGATTGCGAACCTGCCTGACGGGCGTATCTGGTACGGTTCTGCTGCTGCATCTGAATTTCACGATATGGATTGGCTGACGCAAAACATTGACGCGAATGAAGACGTGCGGGTTCGCAACCTAACCAACGATCACACGATCCTTTTGTTGGCTGGGCCAAAATCGCGCGACGTGCTGTCTGCTGCCTCTCGCGGTGATTGGTCCAAAGAGGCGTTCCCGTGGCTATCTGTGCGCGAGGCCTTTGTCGGCATCGCACCCGCCGTGGTGATGGCTGTTAGCTTTTCTGGCGAATTGGCCTATGAAATTCACGTGCCAAACAACCAACTTTACGCAGCGTACCTCGCGCTTCGCGCAGCTGGTGCCCCCCACGACCTACACCTGTTTGGGGCACGCGCCGTTGAATCCATGCGGCTGGAAAAAGGCTATCGCCACTGGAAGGCGGACTTGATCACCGAATTTAATCCATTCGAATCCGATCTGTCCCGCTTTGTGAAAATGGACAAAGAATTTATCGGCAAGGCGGCACTAGAAAAAATGCAAGCCAACGGGCCGCGTCAAAAGTTTGTGACCCTCACAATTGATTGCACGCATGCACCGGCACATCCGGGTGCAAGCGTTGTCAAAGACGGCAAAGTCGTTGGCACAATCGCATCCGCAGATTGGGGGCACCGTGTTGGCAAAAACATCGCGATGGCGTTTGTTGATCCAGACGTCAGCGACGGCATCAGCGTCGAGGTTATCGGCGTGCCAGTGCCAGCGCAGATCGTTGAACCGTGTTTATATGATCCCGAAACGAGCCTGCCGCGCAGTTAAATTACGCCTTAGACCGAGCGCATCCGCAGTTCATATTCATCGCACATTTTCGCGATTGCATCTGGGCTTTCGCGCACGTCGTACAAAATACCACCACCCAGAACCAACAGCGCACCTGCGCCTGTTGCGCCCGTAATAACGGCCTGCAAATTTGGCACACCAATCATGATGGTTTTGTCGTTTTCCAGTGTAAGTTTGATCATTGCTCGTACCTTTTTGTTTTTCGCTCTTTAGAGCCCAAACATTAACGGGCGGTCAAGCCTAGGGTGATGGATTTTCATTTTCAAACACGGTTTGAGGCCGCTCAAACGGATAGCCAGCGTGTAAATTCCAGAAATTACCCTTTTGAAACTCCAGCGGGCGTTCTTCGCCACCCGGCGGCAAACCTGTGCGCAGCGTGATGACAATGTCAGATAAAACGTCGGGATTGCGGTGGAAATAACTGTGACTGTCGCGCCCCGCCACGGCCTCGACATTGACGATATGAATGTTGCGCGCACCTGCCAGCACCCGTTTTTCGATACTGTCGAGATCATCATGCGTGACCCGCCCCAACCGCACACCGCGCATAAAATATTGCGCGAAACCCAATGCTTTGTCCTTCGCAGAAGTATAGATCGTGACCTGTTTGAACGCCTCGTTAAACCCTTCGGCAATCACGCGCTGACCAAACACATCATAGTTCAGATCGGGCGCGGCCAGTATCAGGTTTTCAATCTTTAATGTCTTGCGCGGATTTTTCCCCGCAGCCCGCTGTGCAATTATCATTTCGCGCAAACCCGATGTGGTCAGCGCCGTACCTTGGCTGTGCGCAACGATGTTGATTTTCTTCACCTCGGGCATCTCGGTCAGAAGGCCGAGAAATTGTTTGAAATGATAGATCGAGAAAATACTACTTTCACGATCGGTAAAATACCCAAGCAAACCAGGGTTATCGGCAGGCCAGGTGTAAACAATCGGTACGGCCCTGCGCCCTGAAAAATGCCACAGGTTGGACATCGTTCCAGAGCCGCTTTGAAAGTCATTTCGAATGCCGTGCACGTAAATCAGCACCTCACCCGTGTTCGAAATCTTAAGTGCGGAGCCAATTTCTTTGCGAAAAACCGTCTCTGCGGCTGCATTGCTAGCAACGATAACGGGATCGGGCACGGCACCACGGCTGGTTTGAACAAGCGGGAATGGCGTGGGCGGAAAGCGAACGACCTCGTCAGAGCTCACGGCTTTTACGGTAACAACTTTGCCATGTTTTTTCACACTTAGCGCACGCAATTCGTCCCAGCTAAGGCCATCGCCAAACTGCACGATCTGTTTGCCCAACAACATCGACGCCGAGCGTTCATGGGTGTAACCGACCTCTGGTGTTGGGTTGTCCGCCTGTTCGCGGTCCGTCACAAAATAAACAATCGATTGCGTTTTGCGCAACTGATCTGGCAAATCGGAATCTGGATATTGCAACACAGGCAGCAGAATATTTGGTGTTTGCGCCAATTTGGTTGGCGACGAACATCCAACGGCCACGCCAATCCAAATCAGACAAAAGAAGAAACGGATTGTCATCGTGCCAGCCTTAGAATGGAATCGTTAAAATGATCGTAAGGTTCATCGACCTGAACGCAACAATAAGGGCACCCCGACGGAGCGCCCTCTTTTAATTCTTAGGCATTAATCCCGCTTGGCGGTTAGCCAATGATCGCATTCAGCGTTGCACTTGGGCGCATAACCGCGTCGCGTTTGGCTGGATCTGCGTGGAAATACCCGCCCGTGTCGGCCGCTTTGCCTTGCGCTGCTGCCAATTCGGCAATGATTTTCGCTTCGTTCTCAGCCAGTGCTGCCGCGATGGGGGCAAACTCTTCAGCCAAACCAGCGTCATCCGTTTGTGCGGCCAACGCATCTGCCCAGTAGCGCGCAAACCAATAGTGGCTGTCGCGATTATCAGGCTCGCCAACTTTACGGCTTGGGGAATGCCCATTGTCCAAAATACCTTGCGTCGCATCTTCGACCGCATCGCCAAGGATTTTCGCCCGCGCGTTATTCTTGGTTTCTGCCAAGAATTTAAAGCTTTCGCCCAGCGCACAAAACTCCCCAAGGCTGTCCCATCGCAGGTGGTTTTCCGCCTCTAGCTGTTGCACGTGCTTTGGCGCAGACCCACCAGCACCCGTTTCAAACAGCCCACCACCCTGCATCAATTTCACAATCGACAACATTTTCGCAGAGGTCGCCAATTCCAAGATCGGGAACAGATCGGTCAGATAATCGCGCAGCACGTTGCCAGAAACAGCAATCGTATTTTCGCCCTTGGTGATGGTTTCGAGCGACGCGCGTGTCGCATCAGCAGGCTTCATAATCTCGAACTTATCAGCAACACCTTTGGCTTCCAGAATTGGTTTCACATAAGCGATCAATTCCGCATCATGCGCGCGGTTTTCATCGAGCCAAAAGATAGCTCGGAAACCAGTGGTTTTTTGACGTTCAATCGCAAGGTTCACCCAGTCTTCGATGGGGGCTTTGCGCGTGGACGCAGAGCGCCAGATATCGCCAGCTTCAACAGCCGTTTCATGCAGAACGCTACCGTCTTGCAGCACCATTTTAACGGTTCCAGCCTCGGCAATTTCAAACGTGGTTGGGTGCGAACCGTATTCCTCGGCTTTTTGCGCCATCAGGCCAAGATTTTGAACCGTACCAACGGTGGCCGGGTTCATTTTGCCATTGGCTTTAAAGAACGCAATCGCCTCGTCGTAGATCGGCGCATAGGAATTATCGGGGATCACACAAACCGTGTCCGCTTCCTCCCCTGATGGGCCCCAGCCTTTGCCGCCAGCGCGGATCAGGGCAGGCATCGAGGCATCAATAATCACATCGGATGGCACGTGCAGGTTGGTGATGCCTTTGTCGGAATTCACCATGTACATCGGCGGGCGCTGTGCAGTTACCGCATCAATCGCCGCCATAATCTCTGCGTCGCCTTCAACTTTTTCCAGCAACGTCCCCATGCCTTGGTTCGGGTTCACCCCCAGATCGGCCATGCGATCGCCGAATTTTTCAAACACGGGCGCGAGCCATGCTTTAACTGCGTGGCCAAAGATGATCGGGTCAGACACCTTCATCATCGTCGCCTTCAGGTGAAGGGAGAATAAAACACCTTCTGCCTTTGTTTTTTCAATCTCTTCGGCCAAGAACGCGCCCAATGAAGATCCGCTCATGAACGTGGCATCAACCACGGTGCCTGCGGGGTAAGAAACCGCGTCTTTCAGCACGGTTTCACCAGATGCAGTCACCAGCACGATTTTCGCAGTTGCCTCTTCTTTCAACGTGGCCGAACGCTCATTTGAAAAGAAATCATTGCCCGACATCGACGCAACGCGTGTTTTGCTGTCCGCGGACCAGTCGCCCATACGGTGCGGGTTGGCTTGCGCAAATTTCTTCACGGCCGTTGCCGCACGACGATCAGAATTGCCCTCGCGCAGAACGGGGTTCACAGCGGAGCCTTTCAGCGTGTCGTAACGTGCGCGGATTTCCTTTTCAGCATCGCTAGACGGTGTTTCATGATAATCTGGCAGCGCAAACCCTTGGGATTGCAGTTCTTCAATTGCCGCCACCAGCTGGGGCACAGACGCCGAGATATTTGGCAACTTAATCACGTTGGCCGCCGCTGTTTTCACCAAAGCGCCAAGTTCCGCCAGATCATCAGACACACGTAGGTCTTCTTTCAAATGATCAGGGAAGGTCGCAAGAATACGGCCCGCAAGTGAAATGTCTTTGGTGCCAATAGAAACACCTGCCGCAGCCGCGAACCGTTGCAAGATCGGCAGCAAAGATGCGCTGGCCAATTCTGGTGCTTCGTCAACCTTGGTGTAAACGATATCTGGATTTGCAGTGTTGACCATGTGATGTCCTTTCGGGTGATGGTATGGGTCGCGCATTGGGCCTGCGGGGCACCAACATATTACGAAATAGGCGACCATACCTTTTGTGTGGGATTCGAATTTGCCCCGTCTCTAACGCAAGAATTGGGCATTGAAAAGGGGGTTGTATACAAATGTATACCGTTAACATTGACGGTAAAATGCACGAGGCGCGACGGTGCTGGCGCCGTTTTTCCCAACGATTGTAACGGATTGCGTGCGCCATCGCGGGGCCCCAAAGCGGCATCTTTCTTCAACCGATGGTGAATATTTTAGCAAACGAAGGATGCCAGCACCCAGATTTAGATCCCGCAAAGCGGCTCGATGGAGAGAGTTGACCGTGTCGACCTTACCAAAACTTCAATACAAACAATGCTTTACAGATCAAACGCTTGGATGACTTGGGTGCAAACCCTGCGCGCACAACAGCCAACCACGCCCGCGTCCCAGCCATCTTACAACGGGTCGTGGACGCCCACGTCGTTTCATAACAATATTTACACCTCGCGCCACAATCGGCAAAGTCAGCTCAACGAAATTCGGAGCCTGCCATGCCCTTCTTGATCGACGGTTTGCAATACGCCAATTGGTCTGAAAAAATCTTTCGCCAAATGCGGGCGGGCGGAGTGGATGCTGTGCACGTCACAATTTCCTATCACGAGAATTTTCGCGAAACCGTTTTGAACATGGAACAATGGAACCGCTGGTTTCAGCAATTTCCAGACCTTATCTTTCACGGCCTGTGGGGATCAGACGTGGCGCTGGCACGCGAAACGGGCCGCACCGCGATCTTTTTCGGTTTTCAAAACCCTGCCCCGATCGAGGACGACATTGATCTGGTGCAAATCCTGCACACCCTTGGCGCACGTTTCATGCAGCTCACCTACAACAACCAATCCCTGCTCGCGACAGGCTGTTACGAGGCCGAAGACCCCGGCATCACCCGTATGGGCAAACAAGTGATCAAAGAAATGAACCGCGTTGGCATGGTCTTAGATATGAGCCATTCCGCGGATCGTTCCACGATGGAGGCCGCAGATATTTCCGAACGCCCCATCGTTGTCTCCCACGCCAATCCGCATGAATGGCAACCTGCCCTGCGCAACAAACGCGAAAAGGTGATCCGCGCGGTCACATCGAACGGCGGCATGCTCGGCTTTTCGATGTACCCGCACCACCTCAAGGGCAAAGGCGATTGCACCTTGCAAGAATTTTGCGAAATGATCGCACGAACGGCGGACAAATACGGGGCAGAACACCTCGGCCTTGGGTCTGATCTGTGCCAAGATCAACCCGACAGCGTGGTCGAATGGATGCGCGTTGGCCGCTGGTCCAAAGAAATCGACTACGGCGAAGGCACCAAAGACAACGCGGGCTTTCCCCCGATGCCAAGCTGGTTTGGCGACAACCGCGATTTTGGAAACATCCGCGACGGACTGCGCGCCACGGGCCTGAATGCCGGCGAAGTCGACGGCATAATGGGCGACAATTGGCACCGCTTTTTCACCGAAAATTTCGGCCCGCAAAAATGATTGAACCACACGTCGATAAGATCCCGCTGCGCCCGCCATCCCAAGTGATGAAACTGTCGCGCATGGGGTCTGCGCACGCGCATCGCCTGTCGTTTATGCGCATCCTGATGCGGCGCATGCAGCGCGAAAATTGGCGCGTTGAAGCGACTGAATTTGAAATTGACGGCAACGGCGTCGGCCACGCGGTGTACACGGCACACACGCCAACACGGGCCTATTCGCTGGTGGCCTTTGCCCATGATCTGCCCGCTGATCTGCGCTCTGATCGTGTGATAGCAGAGGCATGGGATTGCACATTCACGTTGTTTGACGGCATCCCAACACCAAAAGACATCGAAAGACTGTCACAAAACGTACCTTTCCAAGAAGCAGGGCGTATTTCCCAATCAGAATTGTCCCTGTCGCGCGCCAACCGTTCTGTCCGCCTGTGGGCGCATGTGGTGGATCGATTGGCTGCAGGCGAACAGCCAGATCCGCAACAGGTAAGCGACGTTGGTTATCTCATGCGCACAACTGCCGTTTATGGCTCTGGCAAATTCGGCGCAGCAGATCGCCAAGACATCGCGGATCGCCCCGAATTCACCGCGCCGTTCCAATCAGAAATGCTGTCGGTTTACTTGACCCGCACCTTTGTGATGGACCTAGTCGAACACATGGCCCGCGCCAAAGGCGGCGATGCAGCCGTACCCATCGCGCCCGCAATGCGCCGGCAATTTGGCATCGGTAATTCAACCGGCCTCGGCATGGCGCCGTTTATTCTGAACCACCCGATCTTGCTGAACAACTGGGTGGCCTCAAAAGAGGAGGCCCTGTCGCGAGTACGCACGCTCAAATCCTTCACACCAAACGACCAATCGCGTTTTGGCGATCTTGTGCAGCGTGCCGATCTAAACTGGCAGCTTTGGCATTCAGAACATCCATTACAAATCATCAAACTTGCAGATTTGCGCGCGGACCTTGACGCGTTGCAAACCTTTCTTTCTGCTGGCGAAATTGTGTCTTGGGATGCGATTTTTTGCTGGGCCGAGGCGCATTTATCCGAAGAAGGCTGCGAACTTGTCGTGTCCCTTTTGATCGAATGCCACCCCGAATTTGTGGACGAATTATCTGATTGCATGTCCGCCGATGAATCCCTTGATTTTCGCATCAAAGGAGAGGTCAAATCCGGCGATGTTTTGGCCCAAATTGAGCAGATTTACGGCTGGGCCGAAACCCTCGACTGGGATGAAAATAACCACACCGCGCGGGTCTGGTATGTGTCCGAGGAAAAGCTGGAACCCCGTTTGGGCGAACGCTACGACGAAGATGACATTGCAGAATACGAACAACCGCTCAGCCCGCTGCGCGATGTGTTTCGTTTTGCGCAATGCCTTGAAACAAAAGATCAAAACACCACAATCGCCGAGGTTCTGCTAACCCATCCAGAACACCGACATGCCGCGCGACGTGTGCAAATTGCCGCGAAATATCCCTACGCCGAAATTCGCGACAACACGATTTGCGCGCAAATGCTGCCCATCGACATGCTGCGTTTCAAACTGTCATTTTTTGGCGCAAAACACTTTGATCCGCGATCCGATCGCTGGGTGCGGATCAACATGTTTGCGGGCGCGCCCTACCCCCAAGATTTGGCCACAGCGGCCGACGATTGGTTCTTTCCTGCGTTGCCAACATGATCCCGTCGCTAAGCGAAATAACCGCCACAGGGCGCAAGGCCGCAAAAGGCGCTGGCTACAGCTGGGGCTTGGCGGATGAAGCGGGCCGCGCAACCGCGTGGCTCTGGGAACACGGCATCGACGGCATCACCGCACTCGCAGATGTTCTAGACGCGCGATCCCCCCAAACATGCCCGATCTACATCGGCACCCGCCTGTGCGACGCGCCCCCGAGCGACCCAGTGACCTTTGAAAACGTCCACAGCCCAATCCTGTTGCTGTCTTTCGCAGCAGAATTATCGAAAATCACACAAGACACCTATCAACTGACCTTTGCACAGGGCGTGTTTTCAACAACCCCCAAAGCGATGTTTTGCGCGTACCTCGCAACAAATACCCAAGCATCAGCAGAGTTTTCGCGCGGCCCCGTTTCAGGCGAACAGTTGGCCCCAGCCCCGCGCCGCGAAGCCCCAGCACAGGCTTGGGCGCGCCTTGGTGCTTGGGAACATAAAACCTATGCCCCAGCAACGGAAGCATCCCGCTTGGCTGGCGCGGGCGCTGGATTGTCAGATAACGACTAGGATTGGCAGTTTTCGTCGTGAAACTGGTTGCCCGAAGGTCAGATATCGCGTTCTTTACCCCTATGCGAAACGCTGAATTCATCCGTTCGCATATTTAGAAAGACATGATGTGACCACCTCGAACCTTCGAATTGAATGGCCGACCCTTGCCCTTATTGTTGCAACTTATGCTGCTTGGTTTGGCGCGGGCGCGGTTTTGTATCCCTACTCCGCAGCCCTCGCGCTGATCGCCATGGCGGTGATTAACGCGCTGCATTCATCCCTCGTGCACGAAATAATCCACGGCCATCCAACGCGAAATGCCCGCATTAACGAAGCGTTGGTTTTCGCAAACCCGGGCCTGATCTGGCCCTTCAGACGATACCGCAAAATGCACCTAAATCATCACGCCGATGAACGCCTGACTGACCCGTTTGATGATCCAGAAAGCTATTACCGTGCGATGTATTTATACGACGGTTTTCCGACTTGGTTCAAAAAACTTCTGGCCCTGTCGAACACGCTTATCGGGCGTTTAATCCTTGGGCCACCGCTGTCAACTTTTGCCCTGATCATGGCCGACGGAGCCGCCATTTTACGGGGCGAAAAACCAGTGATCCGCGCATGGGCGCTGCATGCGTTCGGGCTGATCCCGATTGTGTTTTGCATCACGCAAATCTTTCAAATTCCGCTTTGGGTTTATGTTATCACTGCCAGTTATGGCGGCGCTGCGATTATCTCTCTGCGAACTTTCGCCGAGCATCAATGGCACGAAACACCCGAAGGCCGCACCATCGTTGTGGAACGATCACCGTTAAGTTTTCTATTCCTAAACAACAACTTGCACCTTGTTCACCATCAAAACCCCACAATGCCTTGGTACGACCTACCCGCGCTTTATGCCCAAGACCGTGACAAGTGGCATCGCCTGAATGACGGGTATATTTACCCCAACTACTGGAAGTTATTTCGATCTTATGCTTTGATAGCCAAAGAACCTGTCGTCCACCCGGCTTGGCACCGGAGCAAGGAGACCGAGTGACCCGTTACCGCGCTGCATTACCGATGTACGACCTACCCGAATTACGGGAGGAAACCACTGGCTATTGGGCCCAAATCCTGTTGGGTTTGAAATCCCGTGGCGCAGAGCCATTGGTCGATTTTTATCACCCCAAAACGGACGATGAAACGGACGCGCTGTTGCGCCATCCCCGCTTGTTATTATCGCAAACCTGTTGGGGGCCAATTTCGTGCGGTGTTGCGCCCGAATTGCACATTCTCGCGCAGCCAGATTTCTCACCCTTTGCAGGTGGAATCGGCCCGCTCTATCGCTCTGCCATCATTGCCACGGGGCGTGGCCCAAACCTTACGCCACCAAAAACAGGCGACGCAAACTTGCCCGTCGAGGCCATGATAGGCAAACGATTGGCCTTTAACGACCGCGTGTCCTTATCTGGATATCTGGGCGTGACCGCCGACATGACAGCCGCAATAGGCAACCGCAAAGCATTCTACAGCCAAGCCTTGCATTCAGGCGGCCACCGTCATTCCGTGCAAATGGTTGCGGATGGCGTCGCAGACATCGCGGCCATCGATTGTAAAACGTGGGATTTGGTGCAACGCTTTGATGATGCGGCCAAAAATGTGCGTGTGATCGGTTGGACCCAAGCGCGCAAAGGCTTGCCATTGGTGTGCAGCCCGACGCTGGATGACACGCTGAAATCCATTCTGACAGACACGTTGCTAGACCTCGGCGCGCACCCCGCCACCTAGCTCATTTTTACAAAATACGCAGGCAGGTTGTTGATCCCGTCGCGTATAATTTGCCGTCTTCCAAACCGCGTAATTCAACATCTGCTACCCCCGTCGTGCGCCCGACGTGGCCTGCTACACTTACGGCTTCTACCTCCATGCCCTCTGGCACGGGGCGCACGATATTTATCTTATATTCCAACGTGGTATAGCTTTGCCCCTTGCCCGTTTTGGACATGATCGCACAGGCCATCGCGCTGTCTAATATCGCGCCGTACCAGCCGCCGTGCGTTGTTCCCATCGGGTTCGCGGATTCGAATTTTGGAATACCACGAAACACGGCGCGCCCATTTTCAACACTTTCCAAACGGAAATTCATCAATCCCGCAATCGGGGGTGCCGCAACCTCGCCTGTTAGGGTTTTTTGCAGATATTCCAGCCCCGTCCATTCCGCTACATCGGCGTGTTTGGGGAAATCCGCGGGGGAAAGGGCAGGTTTCAGATCGCGCATGTGTTTGCTCCGGCAAATATTCTTTGCCAAAGCCTACGTCCAAGCATCCCCTACCTTCAAGCGTTACGCGCTCGCTTGCAGTGCCAAGTGACGCGGCGTTCTGCCAAGCGCACGGCACACATCAGCGGTAAGGTTCGGATCATTCAGCGTGTAAAAATGCAATCCGCTCACGCCCTCATTCAGCAAATCATCACAGGTTTCCGCGCATAACGCCGTTGCAAACAACCGTTCTGTGTCCGATGCCCTTGCATGGCGAAACCCCTCTTCCAGCCAGCTCGGAATTGGAATCGCGCAGGCATTTGCAAATTTGCGGGTCTTTTGCCAATCCTCGATCGGCAACACACCGGGTACAATTTCTTGCGTTATCCCAGCAGCGGCACATTTATCGCGAAACCGCAGGAAATCATCCTTTTCAAAAAAGAACTGCGTGATCGCGCGATCCGCCCCCGCATCAAACTTTGCCTTCAAATGATCGATGTCAGATGTGTCAGACACCGCATCGGGGTGGCGATTGGGATAGGCGGCAACCGTTACATCGAAATCGCCCAGTGCTTTTAACGCGGTAATCAGCTCGATTGCCCCTGCAAACCCATCCGCCTGCGCCACAAACTCACCGTTTGGCCCCGTTCCGTCCCCGCGCAGCGCAACAATGCGTTTCACACCCTTTGCCGCATACGCCCGCGCAACCGACAGCGTTTCGTCTTTCGACGCATCAACGCAGGTCAAATGCCCCGCAACAGGCACACCATAATTTTGCGAAATCACGCTAGCCGCCGAACAGGTCAGATCGCGCGTCGATCCACCCGCGCCATAGGTGATCGACATGAAATCGGGCGAAAACACCTGCAGCGTTTCAACGGCATTCCAAAGCCGAAAACTGCCATCAAGCGATTTTGGCGGGAAGAATTCAAAGGACAGATCGAATGTGCGGGTCATGATAACTCTCTTTTTTGAAGCTCACCCCCTTATGCCCGCTCAATCGAACTTGAAGCAAATTCATATTTCTAATAATAATAACGCGAATGATTCATATTGAGGCATGCCATGTATCTCGAATTTCGACACTTACGTTCCATTCGTGCGATCCACCAGCAGGGTGGCCTTGCCCGCGCAGCAGAGGTGTTGAACGTCACGCAATCCGCATTATCGCATCAAATCAAAGCATTGGAAGAACAGGTCGGAATGGAGCTGTTTTTGCGTCGTTCCAAACCCCTGAAATTATCGAAAGCTGGGCATAAGCTGTTGCAATTAGCTGAAAAAGTTCTGCCACAGATAGATTTACTCGAAACTGATTTCGCCGATCTGATCGCTGGCAAAGCAGGCCGCATGCACATCGCAATCGAATGCCACGCCTGTTTCGAATGGCTGTTCCCCGTGCTCGAAGAATTCCGCAAAGGCTGGCCAAATGTCGACGTAGATATCCGCCCGGGCCTCGCTTTTGATGCCCTGCCCGCTTTGCAACGCGAAGAGGTTGATTTGGTGGTTTCTGCTGATCCGGAAGAACTAGACGGTGTCGAATTCATCCCATTGCTCGATTACGAACCCACCTTTGTTTGTGCCCGCACGCACCCGCTGGCCAAAAAACCCTTCATCGAGGCCGAGGATTTTCGCAATGAAGCCCTGATCACATATCCTGTCGACAAAACCCGTCTTGATGTGTTTTCCGAACTGCTCACCCCTGCCCGTGTTGAACCAAAATCCTTGCGCCAAGTGGAACTAACGGCGGTGATTATGCTGCTGGTCGCATCAGGGCGTGGTGTCAGCGTCTTGCCCGATTGGGTGATCGCCGAGGAAAAATACGGCCATGATTTTGTCGCCAAAAAGCTGACCAAAAAGGGCCTAACCCGCCGCCTGTACGCTGCCATCCGCACCAGCGAAGTGGACAACGGATACATGCGTGATTTCGTTACAATCACGCGGGATCGTCAACCAAACACCTAAAATTCCCTTGGCATTGCGCAGCCAGAGGCATAAAGAGCCGCTAACCCCATCTACAGGACGCCCCTCATGTCGCAAATGTCTGCAAATATTAACATCATGATTAAAGCCGCCCGTCGGGCTGGTCGCTCCTTGGTGCGCGATTTTGGCGAGGTGGAAAACCTGCAAGTTAGCACCAAAGGCCCGGGTGATTTTGTGTCTAAGGCTGACTTCAAAGCAGAAGAGATGCTGCAAGAAGACTTGATGGAAGCGCGGCCTAACTATGGATGGTTGGGCGAAGAAAGCTCAGAAATCGCAGGCGAAGACCCGACCCGTCGTTGGATCGTCGATCCGCTTGATGGCACCACGAACTTTCTGCACGGTTTGCCGCATTGGGCGATTTCCATCGCGCTGGAACACAAAGGTGAAATCGTCGCCGCTGTTGTTTTCAATCCAATCGGGGAAGAATTGTTTGCCGCTGAAAAAGGCGCTGGCGCGTGGTTGAATGATCGTCGCATGCGCGTTGCGGGCCGCCGCGACATGAGCGAAATGATCTTTTCCACGGGCCTGCCATTTGCGGGCCGTTCAGATTTGCCTGAAACACTGGGTGATTTGGCGCGTATTTTGCCGGGTTGTGCTGGTGTGCGCCGTTGGGGCGCGGCCTCGCTTGATCTCGCCTACACGGCCGCTGGTCGCTACGATGGGTTCTGGGAACGCAACCTGAAACCATGGGACATAGCTGCGGGCATTCTGATCGTAAAAGAAGCAGGCGGGCTTGTTGAAAGCATCGAAACCAAACACGGTAACCCAATTGAGGACGGTTCAATTATCGCCGCACCCAACCAAGTGTTTGATCGTTTCGCCAAACTTGTGCGCAATGATTAATCCAGCCGCCTAATCTAACCGCGTGACGGTGGCATCGCCTGCCGTCATATCGCCCTTGGCGCGATCAAACCGCAAGTATGCAATGCCTTTGCCGCCCGCTTGGGTGAACAATGTGCCGGCTACTTTTCCATCCGCTAGAATGTCTGTGCCAACTGGGGCAGTTCCGCGAACAGAAACTGTCGCCAGCCCCTTGCGCAATTCCGTCTTGTGCTTCATCCGCGCCGTCACTTCTTGGCCAACATAGCATCCTTTGCGAAAATCAACGCCGTTCAGCCGTTCAAATCCACTTTCCAGAATATACGACGCATCCGCGATCAATTCCGCTTCGCTTTCTGGCACGCAGTGTTCCACACGAATTGCATCCCAATCCACATCATCATTTGCTTGCGGTGCATCCGAAATCATCCGCCACCCCATCGCCACGTGGCGCGGATCAGCAAACGCCCCCGCAGGCGCATCGCCCAACCCACGATGAACATGCAATCCGCTGTCAGAAATAACCACATCGGCGCGTAATTTATACATCGTCAAACGCTGCGCCAGTGCGGGCGCGCGCGCGGCGGATACGTCCAACAAAATGTCATCGCCATCCGCTGTTTGAAAGAAATCAAACAGATATTTCCCCTGCGGCGTCAAAAGCGCGGTGTACACAAACCCGTCTTTCATCCCAGACAGATCATTGGTCACCATATCATTCAAAAATTTATATGTGTCTGATCCAGACAATCGCAAAACACTTCGTTCCATCAGGGAACCTCGCTATCTCATGCTCGCCCTTGGGCGCTTAACACGGTATGTAAGGCCTGAACCCTTTGAAGGCCAGCGTGACGATGCCCGCACCCCTAACTGTCTTGATCCCGACGCTGAACGCAGCCGACAGCCTTGGCCCCACTTTGGCCAGCATGTTTGATGGTGTCCAAGACGGATTGATCGCAGAATTGATCTTCGCGGATGGAGGATCAACCGATGGCACGGCTGCAATCGCAGATGACATCGGCGCAACGCTGATCACATCAGCCCCGGGTCGTGGCACTCAGCTTGCAACCGCGGCCAAAACGCTCAAAACGCCTTGGCTGATGGTGATCCACGCAGATACAGTTCTGTCGCAGGATTGGACGCGCCCCGTACGCGATCACATCAATACATCCCAGAATGCCGCCTATTTTCGCCTAGCATTCGACAGCACAAAACCTGCCGCTCGTCGAACCGCTGCGTGGGCCAACTTGCGTTCAAAATTGTTCCAACTGCCCTACGGCGATCAGGGTTTGCTATTGCCAACGGCCCTATACAAAAACGTCGGTGGATATGCTGATATCCCTCTGATGGAAGACGTGAAAATTGTGCGCGCCTTGCGGGGGAAACTTACGCAACTTGACGCAACAGCCACAACAAGTGCCGCGAAATATGATGCTGAGGGGTATCTGAAACGGGGCAGTAAAAACCTGCTGACCCTGTCAAAATATCTGATGGGCGTGTCGCCAGAAACCCTTGTGAAACGGTATTAAAGCGGGTCGCCTGAATTGCCGAACCCAACGAACCGTCCGACCATTTCTAACAACCCGCGCCGCCTGCCCGGGCCCGCAAATGAACGCGGCCGATTGCGCGACCCATTCTCTGATTTCATATCGAACTGCAGGTTATACAGCTCCGAATAGATACCACCACGTTCCAGAAGTTCTGCGTGAGTTCCTTGATCAACAACACGGCCTTTATCCATCACCACAATCTGATCCGCATCCATGATCGTCGCCAAACGGTGCGCAATCACCAGCGTTGTGCGATCTTTGGACAGCACTTCCAATGCTTTGCGGATCGCCGATTCTGATTGGGCATCAAGCGCCGAGGTTGGCTCATCCAACATCAAGATCGGCGCATTGCGCAAAATCGCCCGTGCGATCGACAATCGCTGACGTTCCCCGCCAGAAAAGCTCGCCTTTGAAGGGTCGATCTTGGTTTCATATCCCATTGGCAAAGCCGAAATAAAATCATCCGCCGCCGCCGCCTTTGCAGCAGCCACGCAGGCTTCTTTGTCCGAACCCTCGCGGCCAAAACCGATGTTTTCCGACACCGTGCCAGACAACAAAACACTGTCCTGCGAAACCACCGAAATTTGATTGCGCAGCGCGGTTAGTTTGTGATCCGTAATGTCACGCCCATCAATTGTGATCTTGCCTTTTGTGGCGTCAAATAATCGGGGTAACAGGTTGAAGATAGTCGATTTACCTGCACCGGAACGCCCTACAAACGCATAAGTTTTACCCGCTTCAATCGTGAGGTTAATATCGTGCAACGCCGCATATCCATCGGGGTACACAAAGCTGACATTTTCAAACCCGATGTCACCCTTTGGACGGGTGCCATCAGCGTAAGAAAAATCGCCGTCCTCAATTTCATTTTCAGCATCATACAACGCATAAACACGTTCCAACGCGGCCATGCCCTGCAATCCAACGGCATAGGCACCGCCCAATTTACGCGCGGGGTTTGTTGCAACGCCCAGCGCCGTGATTAATCCGATGAACCCTGACAATTCAATTGCGCCAGATTGCATGCGCCACGCAACCAAGAACAACAAAACCGCAATGGCAATACCACCCAAAACCTCGATCATCGGGGTCACCAACGCTTGCCATTTCACCAAGGAAACCCGCAATCCGTACAACTTCTCAAACACACCGTTTGATGTGCGCTTTAGCCATTCTTCCAACTGATACGTGCGCACCATCCGAATCCCAGACAGCCCCTCGTTGACGTTTTCGGTCATGTAAGCGATCTCGCCTTGGGTTTCGGTCGCGATACGGCGAATGCGTGCGCCCGAAATGCCAATCGGCCCCAGTGCCAATGCAAAAACCAAAACCAGCCCAATCGCCATCGCCCAATCAATCGACAACATCACGATGATCGCGGCGATAAGGGTTAAAACGTCTCTGACGGATCCAAACACCAGAATCGATGCTTGGCGCACCAATTCAATATCCGCTGAAAACCGCGTGGCCAGCGCCGCAGGAGATTCCGCCAACAGATGCGCCAAATCCATATACACAAGACGATCGAACATGTGCTTTTGCATGTTCGCCTGCACACGGCTCAATACTTTGTTTTGCACGACTTGTTGCATGTAATGCCCAAGACCCTTGATAAGGGTCAGGCAGACAACCCCGATTGGGCCCCACCAAATCACCGAAAAGCTTTTTGATTCTAACGCGCCGATGACCCATTCCATAAATTTCGCATAGCCAGCGGTCGATACGGCGACAATCACCATGAAAAACAGGGCAACCAACATCATCGGCCAATGGGGGATCATCCAATCACGCCACAGTCGGCCATAGGCCTGACGGGCGTTCAAACGGGGTGTTTCTGTGGTGCTCATGAAAGCCTTTACGAACAACAGCCGCTAGGCCAATCGGGCCGACCTTGTACCATCTTACCCCGTGCTGTCCATGATAAGATGAAATTCGTTTTGACCTTCTGTGTTTCCCCGCATAGGTCTTAGGCAAACAAGCCCCACAGAAAGCCTGCCCCATGTCGCTCAATTTTGGCCGTGAACAACTCTCCATCCCTGGTCCATCCGTTATGCCAGACCGCGTTTTGGCAGCCATGCACCGCCCCTCGCCCAATATTTACGAAGGCGAATTGATTGATCTCACCGCCAGTCTGTTTCCTGATTTAAAAACCGTGGCGCAAACAAAACACTTTGCGACGATTTACATTTCCAACGGTCACGGTGCTTGGGAAGCGGCGATTTCCAACACCTGTTCCAAAGGCGATACGATTCTTGTGCTGGTCACGGGGCGCTTTGGCCAAGGCTGGGCGGACATGGCGACGCAACTGGGCGTGAAAACGAAAATCCTCGATTTTGGCGACAGCGCAGATGCCGATCCCGCCGCCGTAACAAAGGCCCTAGAAGACGACACGGATCACACCATTAAGGCCGTTTTCACCGTTCAAACAGACACGGCCAGTTCCGTGCAAAACGATATTCCTGCCCTGCGCGGCGCAATTGACGCGGCCAACCACCCTGCCTTGTTCTTTGTCGATTGCATCGCGTCTTTGGGCTGTGATCGCTTTGAAATGGATGCTTGGGGCGTCGATGTTATGGTCACGGGTTGCCAAAAGGGGTTGATGACCCCCGCTGGCATGTCCTTCGTATTCTTCAACGACAAAGCAGATGTCGCCTACCAAAACGCTGACCTTAAAACGCCTTATTGGGATTGGCACCCCCGCGCCAACCCAGAAGCCTACTACCAACATTTCTGCGGCACCGCGCCAACGCATCATTTGTACGGTCTGCGCGAAGCGCTCAATATTCTTGTCCTTGAAGAAGGGATCGAAGCCGCATGGGCCCGCCACCAAACAATGTCGCGCGCCGTTTGGGCGGCGGTCGAAACATGGGGCTGTCTTGAATTAAACATCAAAGACCCTGCCAAACGCAGCCAAGCGGTGACAACTGTTTTGTCCAAAAATGATGAATGTGGAAAACTACGACACTGGTGCGAACATCAAGCGGGCCTAACCCTCGGCATCGGCCTCGGGCTTGCGGTTCAGGGCGAAAAAAGCTGGAACAACGTCATGCGCATTGGCCACATGGGGCATTTGAACCCTGTGATGTTGATGGGTGCGCTCGGCACCATTGATGCAGGGCTAAAGGCAATGAAAATCCCACACGGATCAGGTGCGCTTGATGCGGCGAGCGCAGAGATCGCCAAACATTTTACCGAAAGCTAAGCCCGTTCTGCCGCCTTATCCGCATTCATCAAAGGTTGATCCGCTGCACCCATAACGGCCTTGTCATAGGGATCACGCGCGAACACTTCTCGCACCATCTCGCGAAAGAAATCTAGCGGTAAGGTGTCGTACTCAGGGTCAAAACTCGATTGATCCCAGCGTTCGCAAAACTGTGCACAATCGGCAAAATAGCGGTGCCCTTTGTGGCGATCCCGTTTGTGCTGATCCCCGCCCTCCGTCAGGTGCCCGTAATACACCATCTGGAAATCCCCGTGGGTTTCCACCACCCAGCGGCACTGTTCGCGCACAAACGGTTTCAGGATCGTCGCGGCATATTCATCGTGATTGTAGGGCGCAAAAATATCGCCAATATCGTGCAACAACGCTGACACAACCCAATCAATATCCGCCCCGTCCCGCCATGCCCGCGTAGCCGATTGCACCGAATGTCCCAGTCGTGTGATTTTATACCCAGACAGCCCTTCGTCCAGATGCTCCAGCGCGTGCAACAGCCGATCCGCCGTGCCTTTGGTGTATTCGACCTCGTGTTCCTCAAGAAACTCATAATCTTCCTTGGTGCCGTCCTTCATTGCGGTAAAACTGACCTGTTCCATCATGTGTTCCTTTCGTAAGTTTCGCGTTCATTGCAACACCACCCAGCCCCCCTTTGGCAAGAGTTTAAATTTCGACCTGCGCAAACCACTACAAATCCGTTTATTTCAAATCAGACACATAAAATTGCGTAGCGTTTGAACTGGACCTGCGCCCATAATGCAATACCCTAGCGAAAACCAATTTAGCCAAGGCGCATCCATGAATACCCCAATTGTAAAGTTCGGCATTTCCCAACCCGCAGCCCGCGTTGAAGACATTCGTTTGGTCACGGGCCAAGGCCGTTTCACCGATGATATCGCACCTGTGGGCGCGCTGTTCATGTACGTCGTTCGCTCGCAAATGGCCCATGCGAATATCACTGCGATTGAAACAGATGATGCAAAAGCCAGTGCAGGCGTGCACGCCGTTTACACCGCCGACGATCTGGACGGCGTGATGGAAAACAAGATGGCGGGCATTCCTGTTCAAAACATCGACGGAACCACCGCACCCATTCCCTATCGCCCGATCCTCGCCAAAAACCGCGTGCTTTTCGCAGGCGAAGCCGTCGCGATGGTGATCGCGCAAACCTTGCAACAGGCCCGCGATGCGGCCGAGCAGATCTTTATCGACTACGACGATCTGCCCACCTCGATGGAACTGGATTTTGACGGCGAAGAACTGCACGCAGAGGCCCCTAAAAACCTCGCTTACGATTGGGGTTTTGGCGATTTAGACGCGACAGATGCCGCCTTCAAATCCGCCGCGCACCACGTCAAACTCGATATCATCCACAACCGCGTCATCTGCAACTCAATGGAACCACGCGCCTGTTACGCCGAAGTTGACGGCGATAATTTGCACCTTTGTTTTTCGGGCCAAGGGGTTTGGGGCCTGAAACGCACCATCGCTGCGGCCTTTGGCACAGACGCAGAAAACGTGCGCGTCACCACCCCAGATGTGGGCGGCGGGTTTGGTATGAAAGTCCACGCCTACCCCGAATATCTGCTGGCTGTTTTTGCCGCCAAAATGCTGAATAAACCCGTGCGTTGGAACCCTGATCGTTCCGAAGCCATGCTCTCTGACAACGCCTGCCGCGATCTAACGACCGTTGCCGAAGGCGCGTTCGACGAAAACCACAAACTGATCGCCATTCGCATTAATTCCATCTCAAACCTCGGTGCATACTCATCAGGTTTCGGCCAAAACATCCAATCCACACTGGCGCAAAAGGTATTCCCGGGCGTTTACGACGTGCAAATCGGCTATTTCGGGGTGAAAGGCGTTTACACCAACACCACCCCCGTTGATGCCTACCGTGGCGCAGGCCGCCCCGAAGCAATTTACGTGATGGAACGCCTGATCGATCACGCAGCACGCCAATTTGGCATGGATCAATCGCAACTACGGCGCAAAAACTTTATCACTGCCGCGCAAATGCCCTACACCTCCCTTGCGGGTGAACTTTACGACACGGGCGATTTTGACAAAGTCCTGTCCCGCGCCGAAGCCGAAGCAGACATCACTGGATTTTCAGTGCGCAAAGCCGACAGCGCCAAGGCGGGAAAAATTCGCGGCCTAGGCCTATGTTTTTACATCGAAAGCATCTTGGGCGCGCCTCAAGAAACCACGCGCATCGAATTTGGCGATAACGGCATCCTAAACCTGTATGTTGGCACGCAATCCAACGGCCAAGGCCACGAAACCGCCTACACGCAACTGGTCTGCGAAAAAACAGGCTGGGATCCCGCTAACGTCAACATCATCCAAGGCGACAGCGATGCCATTCCCAACGGCGGCGGCACGGGCGGCTCACGATCGGTGACGATGCAAGGCAACTCCATCTTCAAAACCTCTGATCTGGTGATCGACACCCTAAAACCGCTGGCCAGCGACGAGTTAGAAGTCAGCGCAGGCGACGTAGATTTCAGCGATGGCGCGTTCAACATCATCGGTACAGATCGCAAAATCACCCTGCCCCAAGTGGTTGAAAAGGCGCAGGAAAAGGGCCTCAACGATCTGCTCGATCAATCCGTTGAATACGACCTACCGGGGCGCAGCTATCCCAACGGTGCGCATTACTGCGAGGTCGAGATCGATCCCCAAACAGGCCACACACAGGTCGTGAAATACACCATCGTCGATGATTTTGGCCTGCTGATAAACCCGATGCTCGCAGAGGGCCAAGTCCACGGCGGCGTGGTGCAAGGCATCGGCCAAGCCATCACCGAACACACGGTATACGATGAAACAGGCCAGCTGCTGACAGGCAGTTTCATGGACTACGGCATGCCACGCGCCACCGATGTGCCGCACATGGATTTCCACGTTGAACTGGTGCCGTCCACGGCCAATGAAATCGGCATGAAAGGCTGCGGCGAAGCAGGAACCGTTGGTGCATTGGCCGCCGTGATGAACGCGGTGCAAGACGCGGTTTGGGACAAAAATATCCGCCACGTCGATATGCCCGTCACGCCACTGCGCATGTGGAACTGGCTGCAAGGGGCGCAATGACAGACGCCACGCAATCCGTTTGGCGACGCTTTACCGCGCGTCTGAAATCATCGCTTTTGCGATCTGACGGCGATGTCGTTCCAACGCCACCGTCGCGCAAACCCCGCACCCATGTTTTGATCATCGATGGCACCCAAAGCCGCCTCGGCGAAGATGAGGAAACCAACGCGGGCCTGCTGTATAAACTGTTAAAAGAGGCCCATAACCCGGAGGATGGATCGCTTTGGTATCACCCCGGCATCCAAGGGCACGGGTTTTGGAATTGGGTCACAATCGCCTCTGGTTGGGGCATAAATCAGGCAATCTTTGACGGCTACGCTCAGCTTGCCGAGAAATACAATGCTGGCGATAAAATCTACCTTTTTGGATTTTCGCGCGGTGCCTACGCCGTGCGTTCGATTTCAGGAATGATTGGCACCGTGGGGTTGTTGCGCTGCCACAATGCAACGAACGAAAAGCTGCGATTTGCCTTCCGTCTGTACGAATCTCAGTCCAACCCAGCGGCGCGAAGCACGTTCAAATCCATCCACTGCCACGATAATCCCAGCATCGAAATGATCGGCGTTTGGGACACCGTCAAGGCGCTTGGCCTGCCCTATCCCATCCTGACCTACCTCGCGCCAATGGCCACCGAATTTCATTCCACCAACATTTCAGACCCCGTGCAATCAGGCTATCAGGCGCTGGCGCTCGACGAAGATCGCACCGCCTATCGCCCCGTGATCTGGGATGTGGAGCCCGGCTGGAAGGGGCATTTAGAACAGGTTTGGTTCAAGGGTGCGCATGCAGATATCGGCGGGCATGTCTGGAAAACCCCAAAATCACGCCCGCTTTCAAACATCCCGCTGATCTGGATGGGCGAAAACGCCGAAAAACATGGGCTAAAACTGCCCTTGGGTTGGCAATCACGATTCCCGACGGATGCAAACGCCCCTGCGGTCGGATCCCGTTCTGGGATTGGTAAATTCTTTCTGCTGCGTACGCCGCGAGTTCAGGGCGAAAAGCCGTTTGAATACATGCACAGCTCCACTGGCAGCGCCACACCCCTATCTGCCACCCACGCCGATGCACCCGCCACCAACACCTAAGCGACAATTCACCGCCCTTCAAAACGCCAAATCCGTTGCAGCCCGCGCCGCAGTATGGCACTACAAGTATCAACTGCTTACAAAATAGACTTAAAGGTTTCGCCATGACGGATTTTACTGCGGCTCGTACAACAATGGTTGATTGTCAGGTTCGCCCTTCGGATGTGACCAAATACCCGATCATCGACGCGCTTTTGACAGTACCACGCGAAGAATTTGTTCCGTCGTCGAAACGCGCAGTGGCCTATATGGGCGAGCATATCGCGCTTGATACGGCGCGGGTCGTGCTGGATGCTCGCACTTTTGCCAAAATGCTGGATCTTGTTAACATCCAACCCAGCGAATTGGTTCTCGATCTAGGGTGTGGCTATGGCTATTCCTCTGCGGTGATGGCGAAAATGGCCGAGGCCGTTGTTGGCGTTGAGCCAAACGAATCCATGGCCAAAGAAGCCTCCGAACTGCTCGCGACCCATGGCGCAGACAATGTGATGGTTGTGCAGGGCGAACTTGCACAGGGGGCACCGAAGCACGGACCGTATTGCGTGATCGTGCTCGAAGGTGCGGCCGAAACCATTCCAGCGGAAATCATGGATCAGTTGAAAGTCGGCGGTCGCATTGTCGCCATTCGCCAGATGGGCGGCATGGGCAAATGCAAAATCGGCCTAAAACGCGACACCGGCGTCGATTGGCGCGGCGCCTTTGAGGCAGACGCGCCGATCCTACCAGGATTTGAAAAAGCGGCCGAATTTACCTTTGGCTAACCAAATTATCGCAAGTTGTGACAGTGCAGGATACTGTAAGAATTGATGGGAATACGCGGATGCTTAAACGGTTAAAATCAACGGGCTTCGCGGTTGCGCTGGCTGTCTTGTCACTGCCTGCATCTGCCACCACGCTGGCTGATGCGCTTGTTCTAGCGTATCAAACCAACCCGCAAATTCTGGCACAACAGGCGGCACTGCGCGCCACGGACGAATCTGTTATTTCGGCGCGTTCCTTGCTATTGCCTGCATTAACCCAAACCATTCGCGCCACCCGCGCCGCCCGCCTGAACACCCGCAGCGATCTTCGTGACCCGCAAGGGCAATGGACCCATAACACCACGCTGACCATCCAACTTTTTGATGGTGGTGCGGATCGTTTGAACATTGATGCCGCTCGTATGGGCGTTCTGGCTGGCCGCCAAGCCCTGTTGCAGGTTGAACAATCCGTTTTATTCAGCACCGTTCTGGCCTATGTCGATGTGCGCCGCGATCAGCAATTTGTGCGTTTGGCCCAGAACAACGTGCGCGTTTTGCGTGAACAGGTTCGCGCCGCAAACGACCGTTTTGAGGTTGGCGAAGTCACCCGCACAGATGTTTCCCAAGCCCAAGCACGCCTCGCGGCAGCCCTGTCCCAATTGGAAACAAATCGCGGGCAACTGGCACGATCCGAAAACGCCTACACGGCTGTTGTCGGCATTCCACCGCGCAATTTACGCAACCCACCAGCGGCCCCAAAACTGCCAGGCACCGTTGAAAAAGCCGAGGCCGTTGCCATACGCAAACACCCTCGCGTGATGCAGGCCCAATTCAACGCTAAGGCCGCAGAACTGTCTACGAAATCCACCTTTAAAAACCGTCACCCACAAATAAACGGCCAAGTTGGATACGATTTTGGGTCAAATTTTGGTGGCACACGCTTAACGACAGATGACGTCACCGCCAGCATCACAGGCACATTCAACATCTATCAAGGGGGTCGGTTGGACAGTGATCGACGCCGCGATATCGCGCTCTATCAACAGGCGCTCTCAAACGTGCAGCAATCTGGCTATGTCACACGCCAAGGTCTGCGGGATGCTTGGGCAGGTTGGAAAACTGCTAGCGCATCTATCAAATCAAACCGCGAACAGGTTCGCGCGGCGCAAGTTGCCTTTGAAGGTGTCACAGAAGAGGCCAAACTCGGTGCGCGAACAACCCTTGATGCCCTTGACGCCGAACAAGAACTATTGTCCGCAAGATCGCAATTGGTGAACGCCATCCGCGATCAATATGTAGCGCAGTACCAGGTCCTCGCAGAGATGGGTTTGATGACCGCGCAGCACCTTAATCTGGGTGTTCCGATCTATAATCCAGATGTGAACGCACGGGCCGTCACAAAAAAACAACTCGGTATCTTAGGCGAAAAACGCATCAAACTTTTCGATAAGCTTAAAAAAAGAAACGGCGGCTGATTTTAGACAACAGTTGCCCGAATCTACGTTTCTAAGTACACTTCACGCCGAGGCAAAAGGAGTGGACAAATGTCCGAAACAGGCAGAAAAATGGATGTCGAAGACGTCCTATCATCAATTCGTCGGTTAGTGTCGGAAGAAGCGAGAACAGCTTCAGACGCGGAAACCACGGATAAAAACGCATCAAACACCGACGCGCAGTTGTTGCAGCAAAGCAACGCGGCAGAGCAAGACAAACTTGTTCTGACCCCGTCGTTGCGCATAAGTGAAACAAATTCCCCCGCCCCTGCGGCCTCGGAAATTGAACAACGCATCGCCGATATTGAATCGCTGGTTATGTCCGAAGCTGTGGACCATTCCCAGTCTGACATTGCACAAAATGTAGATGTGCAAGACATCGAAGATGTTTCAATCGACACGCCAAAAGAAACGGCAGATTTCGCTGAAATGGTCGATGAAGTAACCGAAACAGTTACCGAAGACGCGACCGCTGAAATGATGTCCGCATTGCATCTCTCGATGAAGGATTTCGCACGCGCTGAACCACCGTTGACTGCAAATCTGTCAGGTGCGCCATCGTTAGAAACACCTTTGGACGACGATCAAAACGACACCGCAGAAGGCACGGCAAACGACGCCATAGAAGTTGCTGAATTTAGTGATATCGAGACGTCAGAAACGCTGGACGATGTCAGTTTTCCAAGCGACAGCCCCTTTGAGGCAGATTTGGAAAGCGTTCCACCGCAGCCAGATTTCATGCAGATGGTACCTGACGCAGACGATGATGTTGAAATCGAAACAGACGCGGCCCAAGCCCCTGTTCGTGACACCATCATCAATCGCGAACCGCCGCTTTCTGCTCCCGAACCAGAACCTGCCGCAGCCGCGAGCAGTGCGTTGTTCGAAGAGCCGATGGATTACACTGACGACGATACCTTCCTTGATGAGGAAACCTTGCGCGAAATGGTATCCGAAATGGTTCGGTCTGAATTGCAGGGCGAATTGGGCGATCGCATCACGCGCAACGTGCGCAAATTGGTGCGCCGTGAAATTCACCGCGCTATGGCGTCTCGTGATTTCGAATAAAATTAGGCCGCTGGCGGCACCACAATATCAGCCGCCAGCGACCAGATCATCTCTACGTCCAGATGCTCTTCGATGTGATCCGCCAAAGCGTCCAGCGTTTCATCAATCACATTTTCAAACACCAAATCACTGGTTTCTGCGCCCAAACTGGCCAAATACGCCTGCCGAAATGCGTCCGAGCTGAAAATCCCGTGCACATAACATCCGCGCACCAGCCCATCAGCGCTCGAAGCGCCCTCATCTGATCCTTCAATCTCAAGCCATGGGCGCAGGCAATCTGGCCCTTGGGTGTGGCCGATATGAATTTCATAACCAGCCAAATCCGCACCAGATTTCAGATCATGGCCCTGCACTTCGGTCAGGGTCTTTTGCGGCGTCATCACCGTTTCAACCTCCAACAAACCCAACCCCAGAACCTGCCCCGCTGGCCCTTCAATGCCATCAGGGTCTTTGATAATTGCGCCCAGCATTTGATAGCCACCGCAAATTCCCAACACAGGTTTGCCGCGCTCTGCATGGCATAAAATATCCACGTCCCAGCCCTGTTCGCGCATAAATGCCAGATCACCGATTGTGGATTTACTGCCCGGAATAAGCACCAAATTCGCATCTTCAGGAATCCGCTCGCCAGGGGGCACCATCACCACGCTCACGCCTGGTTCCAGCTTTAGCGGGTCCAGATCATCAAAATTCGCAAT
This sequence comes from Paracoccaceae bacterium, assembly GCA_018607905.1. Taxonomy (GTDB): domain Bacteria; phylum Pseudomonadota; class Alphaproteobacteria; order Rhodobacterales; family Rhodobacteraceae; genus Amylibacter. The sequence goes on from JABBAP010000053.1 coordinate 65,860, forward strand.
CCGTGACAATCGCGGCACCGCGATCTTGAACGCACCAGTGCCCCCGCCAGCAATATCCGTAGCATCCTCGGCGGGCAATTTACCAGCACCCCCAAACCACGGCAAAACGCCCAAAGCATGCCAACCCGTGTGTTCCACAGCTATTTGCAATCCTTCGTCAAACAGGCTGACATCACCGCGAAATTTGTTGATCAAAAAACCCTTGATCAGCGCGTTGTCTTCTGGCCCCAGCAACACATGCGTCCCAACCAATTGCGCCAATACACCTCCCCGATCAATGTCGCCGGTCAGCAGAACTGGCACGTTTGCGGCACGCGCAAATCCCATGTTCGCGATGTCACCTTCGCGTAAATTCACCTCGGCTGGGCTGCCAGCACCCTCCACCAAAACGATATCACAATGCTCTGCCAAACGATGAAAGCTCTCCAACACTTTGGGCATCAAAGTCGGCTTCAACTTGCCGTATTCCCGCGCCTTAAGGGTGGCGATGCGGGTTCCGTGCACCACAACTTGCGCCCCAGTTTCCGTTTCAGGCTTTAGCAAAACAGGGTTCATATCCGTGTGCGCCTGCACGTTACACGCGCGCGCTTGCAACGCTTGGGCGCGGCCAATTTCGCCGCCATCGCCCGTAACGGCGGCATTGTTGCTCATGTTTTGGGGTTTGAACGGCAGCACGCGCAGGCCGCGGCGTACAAAAGCACGACACAACCCAGCAACGATCATGGATTTCCCAACGTTCGATCCAGCCCCCTGGATCATAATGGACTTCGCCATCCCACACCCTATACTCATCTAAACAAAGCAGATACGCGCACAAATGAACACACCCACCCACCTGATACTGGCCGCTGCGATCTTTGCCAAGCCAGAGCAACGCAAAGTGACAACAGCAGCCCTGTTAGGTGGCTTTATACCAGATTTTTCACTGTATTTTATGTTCATTTGGCACAGGTTTGTTCTGAATACGTCAACAAACGAAATTTTCGACGAACTTTACTATTCTGACTACTGGCAGCAAATCTTTGCCATCGACAATTCATTTGTCCTCTGGGCCATCGCTTTGGCCGTTGCCCTGTACACCAAAAGCCGCATTTTGATTGTTTTTTGCGCCGCCGCGTTCATCCATCTTCTGTGTGATTTCCCCCTGCACGTAGACGATGCGCGCGCCCATTTCTGGCCAATCACCATGTGGAAATTCGAGAGCCCCGTCAGCTATTGGGATGCAAATCACCACGGTGGCATCTTCTCTGTCTTCGAAATCCTGCTGGTGTGTGTTCTTCTGGGTATTTTATGGCGTCGCTTTGAAACCCTTCTGCCCCGTCTGCTGATTGCCGCAGCAGCCACTCTAACAATTGCCCCATTTGTCGTGTTCCGCTTGATCATGCAGCTTGGCGGCTAACTTCCCCTTGCCACCCCTTTTTGCCATTGCTATAGCCCTCCTTACACCAAAGGATGGCGAGTTGGCGGAGTGGTGACGCAGCGGATTGCAAATCCGTGTACACGAGTTCGATTCTCGTACTCGCCTCCAA
>JABBAP010000076.1 GCA_018607905.1 Paracoccaceae bacterium
CTGTAGTGTCATAGCTCTATTCCAACGTCTGCATTTTGATCAAACCACCAAGCCCTTTTGTTGGGGTCACGCCGAAGACTTCCAAAGCTGTGCGGGCCGTATGTGCTGCATCTGAAAAACCAGCATCGATCCCTGCGAGGCCAATTTTCTCACCTTGATGGGCGTGGCGTGCTGCGGCCACAATCCCCGCCCAGATTTTGAACTTGCGAAAGGTCTGGCCCGTCGTAGCCTTGAAATGACGCAGGGCCAAAGTACGTTCGAGGCCCAGCCTTTCTGACAGTTCATTCTGCGACATGCGCTCAAACGGAGCGGAATAGAGTCGTGCAACAATTTCCATAACTTTGGGATCTGGTGCCGGTCTTTTCTCTTCAATCTCGTGCCGAAGGTCTGAGGTCAATTTGTGATTTCCATCTTCAAAGCCTTTCGGCACATGGGACCACCGCGCATCAATTTTTTGGAATGCGACGTTGGCCTGAGGAAGTTGGACACCGTCCAAATAGATAACTTTCGCCCCCCCTTCGCGCACGACAACACGGTGCTGGACACCCGGTTGAATGAAGACGATTTCTCCCTCAAGAGACGTTATATCGTTTTCAACAAGAACAGGGTTCCCACACGCAAAAATAACGCACGCCATCAGGTTTTCATGCAGGGCGAGCTCTGCTGCTTTTAACGAAAAAGATGGTTTCGAAAGACTGACGGCTTTGCTTGCATGGGTGCCCCTTTTAACTTTAGTTAACTGAGTTTGGGCCCACATTCGGCGGGACGTGTGGTGCTTGAATCCCATAGCTCTTCGACAAAAAGCAAGAAATTTATTCGCACGTTTCTTCTAGGTGAATTACTTCGCGCCGTGAAGCATCTGCGTACATTTCAATAATTTGACGAAGAGATTCGATGAAAAAATACCCAATTATGGTGACCATTGGGCTGTCTTTTCTTTTCGCTGGCGCAGTATTTGCCTGGGTTGTGATACCAGAAAAGATCGCGGCAATTTTGTTAAAACTCAATACTGCATCGGCAGGATTATCCACAAAGATCGTGAAAACAGAACTCGGAGACATTCATTATTTGGAGTGCGGTCAGGGTGAAACAATCGTGTTGATACATGGAATCTATGCGCGTAAAGAACACTGGGGTGAGATGGCGCGGCATCTTACCGATAAATACCATGTCATTGCCGTTGACCTGCCTGGATTTGGTGACAATGGGGCACTGCATGACGATGAATATCGTATTGGGCGCCAGAAGAAAAATTTGTTGAACGTGCTTGACGCCTTGAGCATTGAAACGGCCCATTTTGCGGCCAATTCGATGGGTGCTTATGTCGCGACTTTGTTGGCCCACGCAAACCCAGAGCGCGTATCAAGTCTTGCGTTTGTTGGCAGTCCTTTGGGTGTTCCAAACTTCATCAAAAGCGACATGGATCTGGCGCTTGAACATGGAATCAAGCCCTTGTTGGTGAGGTCAGAAACTGATTTTGAAGCACGCATGGGATGGTTGTCGCCGAACCCGCCTTATGTGCCGAGCCCGATCCTGAAGACTTGGCTGAAGAGCGAAATCGCGATGGCTGAAAAGAACGAACGCATTTCGGATGTAGTTCACGCCCAATCAACAGCGTCGACTGTCCTGGAGTTGGTCCCTACTCTTGCGATGAAGACCTTTATTGTCTGGTGTAGATTTGACAGAATATTCCATGTGAGTGGAGCGGTTGAACTGGCAAAGCGGCTGAAGCGATCCAAACTTTCTGTCCGTGATCAATGCGGCCACGTTCCAATGCTCGACCGACCAATTGACCTAGCTGCGGTCTACTTGGCATTCTTGAGAGGTGCTGACTACGACCAGCTTTCTGGTCACTAAATATCGACCTAATCTTGTTAGTTACCGCTACACGAAAATGGCGATGAATTATTCTCAAGAAAAGGGTGAGACTTGAAAAACGGCGTCATCATACAATTTGAGTAATTATCTTTGGCTTATCTTATCACTTGCTTTCGCGGCATTTCGGAATGAAGAAAACGGTTCTCCTGATGAGATCTACCGCGCCTACTATGCGAAAGTAATCGAGGGCCGATCCTTTGACGAGGAAGTGAAGTACCACGCGAATTCGCGTCGCCAAGAAATTCAGGAAATCTTGATCATGCGAGTAGAGAACTCGAACCAGTCCGTAGACATGATTAAGGCCCACTATCTGAATTTCACGCAAAAATTGCAAAATGCGGTTCTCTCAGCCTGAAAACAGAAAAGATCGACGGTACGATCGCAAACCTAACATATGCAGTTTCAGACGCCTGTACCGACATCAAGAACACGCAGCTCTTTGTTCAAATGCTCTATGAAAAGGGGTGGAAGATCCTTTCTGATGAACTGAAGATATCTGGCTGACGGGCCTTCAAATCTGGCTTCCAAACCCAGAACGCCTTGAGCGACAGCACAAAAAAATTCTATCGTTGGTGAAGTGGATTTTGAGCTAGAACTAATCCACCGCGATGAAATCAACTTCACCTATATTCTGGCTTTGCTGCTAGGTATCTTAGAACAAGAAAACAGTCTTGATTAAAATGAGCGGGCGCAAGGCCTTCAGAAACGGCAAGTGGTTTCAAGTATGCAAGGAGGCGGAACTCAATTGTGCAACAAGCGCGAATTGATTGAAGAGTTTATCAGCTCTTACATGCTAAATGTCGCATCCGCCTAAAATTTCTGGGCAGAAAAAAAGGCAACACTGCACGGGAAATTCGTTCTGGTGAGGCGCTCAAGAACAGTGTTTTCGATTTGATCGTTGGCGAATATCTCTATTCTGCCTAATTACCCTTACGCGATACAACAATTGAACGCGTTACCGACAAAATTTGAGCTTTGTTACCAATTTGACGGCGGAATCGGCGATTTTTGACGTTTCGATTAGGATTTCAAAGTATCAGCAGTGCTCAGCATTACATCAAATTCCACGTATAAAAACGGTTCGTTTACTTGCCCTGATATTTCCATACCATCAGGGAATTCTACGGCAGGTTTTTCGACATATTTCATAACCAAATCATCGCGCACGCCAAACACTGTGTCTTGGTCAAGATAAGGGTCATCACTTGGGAAAATCTCAGTGACCAAAGAGTTATAGCCCGGCGCGGTTACGATGTAGTGTAGGTGCGATGGTCGCCAAGGATGGCGTCCGCAAGCGCGCAATATATCGCCAACAGGCCCGTCGGTTGGAACGGTGTATTCCACAGGTTTTACCGTGGAGAAAGCATACCGCCCATCCGCGCCAACAGTCATCAAACCATGAAACGAGAACCTATCTTGATCGTCGTCTTGGCTTGCATAAAGCCCATTTGGCGCTGTTTGCCAGATATCCAGTTGAGCACCAGAAATCGGGTTTCCATCCGTATCTTTTATCGTACCTTCGGCCACCAAAATTGGTCCACCAAAATGCCGTTTCATATCGCCACCAACAGCCAAGGGAGGCGCGCCTGAAATGTGGAACGGGCCAAGAACCGAAGACGACGTCGCATCAACGCTGGAGTGTAGCATGTCAACCAACGACGATAGGCCCAGCACATCTGACGCAAGCACAAACTCGTGGCGGTCCTCGGTTTCAATCGCAGCGCAGCCTTCCAGAAAGGCGATACCTGTTCGCCATTCATCATGGGTCAGGTTCGTTTCACGGGCAAAATCATGCAGATGTTTCACCAGTGATCCCATCACCTCGTGCATCCGTGGATCTGCTTCTTTCGACATATAATCCATGAAAACATCGGTAATATTGTCTTTTGTAACATTGCGCATTGATCAGTTCCTTAGACGAGAGCGAGGCTGAGGATTGGATATTGGATCAAGATAAACAGGACGATGAGCATTACGAATGCGAAAGGTAAAGCGCCCATAAACACGTCTTTAAGAGATATCCGATCATTGTTGATGGTCGATTTTATAACAAAACAAGAAATACCTAAAGGGGGCGTCAGCAACCCGATTTCTGCGCCGACAACTGTGATAATGCCAAACCAAATAAGCGACATGTTCATTGCCTCCATTAGGGGCAGAAACAGCGGAACCACGATCAAGATAATCGACGCTGTATCAAGCAAGGTTCCCAGAAACAGCATCATCAAAACATACAGCAACATGATCGTCCAGAACGACGCTGAATTGCCAGCCAGCAAATCCTGGAGCTGGTTTGGCAATCCTGCAAGGCCCAACATGCGGCTGTAAATTGACGCCGCTGTGATCAAGAAAAGAATGGCCGCTGTGATGTGGCCCGTTTCAAGCAATGCGTCCCAGAAACCTCTGAGCGACATAGACCGACGAATGAGCGCGATGATCAACGCCACCAGCGCCCCCGTTGCGCCCGCTTCTACTGCAGTCATCCAGCCAGTGTAAATTCCGCCCAAAACGATGGTTATTAACCCCAGCGTCGGCAGGGTTTTTGATGCGACTTCGCGGCCAGACATCCATTCGGTGTCGGCAACCACGCGCCCACCAACAAAGCCCGGTGTGTAGCGCCCCATAAACCAGATCGCGCCAACGTAAGCGATTGCCAACAAGATGCCCGGAATGACCCCCGCAAGGAACATGTCGCCCACAGATTGTTCAGACACAAATGAATAAATAATCAGCATCGCAGAAGGCGGAATGATCATGCCCAGAACCGATGAACCCGCAACAACACCAACAGCAAACCGCTTGTTGTAGTCCTGCGCCATCATTTGGGGAACGGAAACTTTGGTAAACACCGAGGCCGAGGCAATTGACGAACCCGTCACGGCTGCAAAGATCGCGTTCGCGCCTATCGTGGCCATACCGATACCGCCTTTGACCTTGCGAAACCGCATGGTCATGACCTCATAAATATCGCGCCCTAATCCCGCCTTGGCAACGATAAGCCCCATAAACGTAAACAGCGGAATGGTGGCAAAACTGTACTCCATCGCGCTGTCACCGACCGCGATTTTTAGCAGGTTAAGCGAAAGCGTGAAGTCACCCCGCATCAGCCAGATTGAAACAACAGACACCATACCAAGCGCAATTGGGATGTAGACGCCAGAATAGATCAGAAAAACAATTGCTATGACCGAGATGAGGCCAATCTCAATTGGGGTCATTGGGTGGGCTCGCTATCGTTTGATGTTGGGGCAAGATCGGGGCGATCCACGGCGGTGATGACTTTGAGAATAAAAATCAAACACGCCAGCGTTGTCCCGATCGAAATAACAAGTTTCACGGGCCACCAAGGCAGCGTGAACAGGCCCGGCACACCAAAGTAATCTTGCGTGTCCCACATGTGCAAAAACTCGGGGAATGTGATGTAGGCAATCAACCCCATAAAAATCGCCGAAACCGCGTTAATGATCCTGCGCATATTTGCGGCAATGCCCGAGCGGCGATTGCCCACAAGGTTAAGAAACCCGTCAGAGCGCGTAAGACGATCCACGCGCACCACGTCTGCTAATTGTAAAAAAACAATCAGGACGACGGAAAATTGCACCATTTCGTAGGTGCCTTTTATCGGCGCAGAAAAGACACTGCGTGCGATCACGTCGATGTTAAGAATGGCCACCAACGCCAGCACGACAAGCGTGCCCAAGGCGTTGGAAGCGATTGCAAGCGCGTTGGCGATCGAAGAAATGCAAGCCAGTGCAGATTTTAGCATGGGTTTTCCTCTCCCCGAAATCGCCAGCGTTTTATTCAGCCGTCCAGTCACGAACACTAGTAAAGCCTGCGGCTTTCAATTTGCCGAGATATGTCGCTAGCATTTCTGTGCCCGCTTCGCCCTTGCCATTCAGCGTATCAGCCCATTCCTTGGCAACATTCGGCATGGCATTGGCCCAAGCTGTACGATCCGTTTCAGGAACATCGACGATCGTGCCGCCAGCTTCTGTGTAAGCAGCCTCGGAGGCCGCTGCGCGGTCCATCGCAATACCTGCTACGTGATCGCGGTAATCGATCGCAACCGCCTTGAGAACAGTCTTAACTTCGTCAGGCAATTTCGCCCAATAATCAGCATTCACAGTGATGGTTTTAGAGTTCACAGCGCCAAGATTTGCACGCAACATGTAAGGCGCAACTTCAGCGATTTTAAAGGTCTTCGCTGCTTCTGGCCAAAGCATACCGCAATCAACAAGGCCTGTTTGCAGCATGTTGTAGAAATCGGTCAAACCACCACGCACGCCTGCGGCATCTTTGATGCCCTCAAGATAGCGCAAGTTCAGCCCAGCACCCGCAATTTTCTTACCCTCAAGATCAGCAATCGAAGACACTGCTTGGGTGCAGAACATTTGATAGCTGTCGAGCACGACGCCCGTTGCAAGATAAACTTGGTTCTGTGCGGCAAACTCATTTTGCATCGCAGGATATTCGCGGGCGATTTCATCAACTGCCTTTGCAACTGCGCGCGCATCAGAGGCCACGAAAGGCGTTGAGCCAGAAATACCTTGGCTTGGCAATTTTGATGAATGGAAGATCGTCGTCACGATGCCGATATCACCCAGACCAAGTTGCACGCCTTCCAAAACGCCCTTTGGTTTTACGATGGAACCGCCATAATTTTCTTGCCAGCTCATTTTATAGGCACCGGATTCAGCAAGGCGTTTGTCGACCTCAGGGATAAAGAAGTTGCTGAACTCTTTCACCCAAAGCGCGCGCGCCGGGTAGCCGTCGATCACAACGGCAGAAACGCTTTCTTGTGCGATTGCCGGTAGCGCCATTAAGGTCGCAAGTGCTGCGCCCCAAAGGGTTTGTTTGGTCAAGTTTTTCATGTGTTTTCCTCCCGGAAACATGGGCAGTAGCGCCCAGATTATTAAAATTCAGTTCGTTTTTATCCAATTCACGATCAGATTGGTGCCAGCTGCCGAAAACAATTTGGCAATTGCGCAGTATTTTGATGTTTCAAGACCAACTTGCGTAAGCTGATTTTGGGTTGCGCCGCTGCTGCAATTCACTGTCAAAGTAATGTCAGGAAATGGGACGTCGATCTCTTCTTGCATCAAAACACCACGCCGATCAAATTTACAGTCGGCATCGATCGTGACCTCACCCAAATCGACCCCCAAACGCTCAGCACTTTTGTGGCCGATGACGTTTGTACAGGCGATCAAAGAACTCAGCGCGATCTCTGTCGGAGTTGCACCCAAATTTGTACCACCACGCTCAATCGGCTCGTCAATCACCACGTTTAAATCACGAATGGGGATCTCGCTGCGGGCAGCCGTGGGGCACGCAGCTTGTGTTTTGTACGTCACAATCGTTTTCATCTTAATGGCCATCGCAAAACCTCCTCATGCGTAACTGCAAACTTGATCGAACGAAAAGCGTGGCAACTTCTGAAACAATGCCGTTTCGTCAGCGAAACCAATGTTACACAGAAAGTTAGATCTTAAAGTTGTGCCAGCGAAGAATTCGTCATCAACCACAGCATTTGAAAAGCCAGACATTGCGCCAACATCGAGCCCGAGCGCACGCGCCCCGATCATCAAATACGCCCCTTGCAGCGTTCCATTGCGATAGGCGGTATCGGCAACATAAGCATCGTTGCCGTCAAACAGGTGGCGGCGATCTTCGTGGGGGAACAAAAACGGCAGCTCCTTCCAAAAGTCCAAATCATGGGCAATGATCGCAGTAACTGGCGCGCCCATCATCTTTGGGACATTCATCGGTTTCATGGCCTTGGCCAAGCGTTCTTTACCCTCAGCACTTTTTACAAACACGATGCGCGCTGGCAGCGTGTTCATGCTGGTTGCGCCGCTGATTGTTATTTCGAAAATCTCTTGCAGCGTTGCATCTGTGACGGGCTTATCAGTCCAGGCATAGTGCGAACGCGCGCTCCGCAAGATCAGATCAATTGCATCATCAGAAAGACGATCAATACGACCATGAAGGTCACGGTGATCTTGCTGCGCTTGCGCGCGCAACGCCTCTAGTTCATTTCCTGTCGGAGCAATCATTGACTTTATCCTTTTTCGTCGATGATCGGGCTTGCGCAAATGCCAATGCCTTCAATCTCGATTTCAACCGTTTCCCCTGGTTTCAACCACCGTGGATTTGGTTTTTTGGCATGACCAACCCCCGGTGGGGTTCCCATAGCAATTAGATCCCCCGGTGCAAGAGTCGTGTAGCCCGAAACAATTGCGATAATCTTACGAACACCCCAAATCATGTTTGCAGTATCAGAGCTCTGTAGGATTTCATCGCCAACGCGACTTTCAATCTTTAGGCCTGCCGCGCCCTCGGGAACCTCGTCAGGCGTGACAACAAATGGCCCGATCGCGCCCGTGCTGTCAAAATTCTTACCGGGCGTCCATTGATGGGTTTTGCGTTGATATTCCCGCACAGATCCGTCGTTAAAAACGGTGTAGCCAAAAACATGATCCAGCGCGTCTTCCTCAGAAATATGGCGCCCACCTTTGCCAACCACCAACATAAGTTCCGCCTCATAATCCAGTGTTTCTGAACAGGTTGGGCGGATCATCGGCTGCCCCGCAGCCATAATTGATGCCTTTGAACGCATGAATAACGCGGGATAATCGGGAATATCATACCCGCCTTCTTTGATGTGTTCGATGTAATTCAAACCCACACAAATGATTGCGCTTGGCGTGGCAACAGGCAGAGTAGGCGTAATCGACGACACGGGAACGCGCGCACCTTGGTCCAGCTTTGTGCCCAACGCCGCAATCAATTCTGGCCGTGCGATAATATTTTGCAGATCAGGCCCAATTGCAGGATTCAAAGCCGTTACATTTACTGCCCTATCACCATCTACGACGAAAACCGCATCACCCTGCGGCGTTTCCCCAACTAGAAATTTCATGTGTACTTTCCCTTCAAGCTCGCTTGATTTCTGCCGACAATAATGCCAATTGTCAACAAATATCGATTTTTTTGGAGGCCAACATGGTCGCATGGGCAGAGTATAAATTTCAGGCGAAAGTACGCGGTGCAATGGCATTAGAATTGTTTGTCGTTATCAGCACCCCTGCAAATTCAACGGTGCATGTAAAAGAATTTTTGACAGAACACCTTGCTTATCAAGCAGAGATGGAACGCGCGGGTCACTTAGCCTGTGCTGGACCATTATCAGATGAAACAGGCACCCAGATGGAGGGCGCTGGACTTATCATCTATCGCGCAGATAGTTTGCACGACGCCAAAGAGCTCGCTGACGCAGATCCGATGCATAGCTCGGGGGCGCGAACCTACGTTTTACGCCGTTGGTTGGTCAATGAAGGATCAGGCATTCAGGGCCGTACACTCTCAGATGAAGAAACAACACTGAGCTAAGGTAAACCTAACCGTATTCTGATCAAAGGACACCCGATATGAAGCATATGAAAGATGTTTACGGGAAGGAAACTTCTGCCACGCATGGATCATATCTAACGCTGCGCAAAATGATCCTGTCAGGTGAACTCCCGCCTGGTCAGAAACTGAAAATCGAACAATTGCGCGGGCTTTTGAACACAGGTGCCAGTCCCGTGCGAGAGGCTTTAAGCTTATTAACATCCGACATGTTAGTCGAGCGCATTGATCAACGCGGATTTCGCGCAGCACCCGTCGGGAAAGCCAACTTCGAAGAGATTTTGCTGCTGCGCTGCTCGCTAGAAGAAACAGCCCTTCAAGCCTCCATCACCAATGCAGATGCGCTTTGGGAAGAACGGATTGTCCTGTGCCACCATCACATGAAAAAGGCAATGAAAGCAGGAACCGCCAACTTTGAAGATACCCATAAAAACTTCCATATGGCCCTGTTGAGCAATTCAAAACTTCCGGTGCTAGAACGCTATTGCTCCCAGCTCTACGACCTCAACATCCGCTACCGTAACCTCGCGGCGGATGGCCCACGTTACCAGGAACGGTCTATACAAACAGAGCACCAAAATATTCTCGACGCAGCACTGGATCGGGACGCAATAAGGGCAACGGTTTTTTTGATAGATCACTACCGAAAAACAGGCGAATATTTGGGTCGGCAAATCAAAAACTAAGAATGCTCGAGCGGTTTGAAAATAGGCAAAACTCCACCCGCTATCCCGTTCAACACCTTGGAAAACGAACGTGTCGCAACAGACGGAACCTCCTCTGCTCGGCTCATAACCCCCACCGCACCAAGGGTTGGGGCCATGTCAATCTGCAGACAAACCAGCCGCCCCTTCGCAATATCCTGCGCCACTACGCCCTTGCTTATGATCCAAACAGTGTTCGGATCTGCCATCGTGACAGACCGCCCAAATGCTGGTGACGCCGTTTCAATTCGGTTCTGAAACAGCGGCACCCCTTGGGAAATCAACAGTCGTGCAATCAAAGGGCGGATCGCAGAATCCTTGGGCGGATACAGAACCCGAAATCCTTCGAGTTGGGCAAAATCAACGATGTCTGCGGCGGCGCTTTCGGGATTGGCAACGACCACAACTTCTTCGGAATAAAGTTGCTGAAAGCTCAAACCAACCATTGTGTCTGGCTTGCCCAATCGCCCAATCACCAAATCAAGGCGGGCACTTCTGAGGCGCGCCGTCAGATCGCTGTGAGGGCCTTCATAAATCTCAACTAAAGTGCCAGGACTTTCCCCAGCAAAGGCAAGCACGGCACGGGGCAAAAGCGAAGACGCGACGCTCGGCAATGCGCCCACCTTCAACTGCCCTGCCCCGCAATTCGCGGCCTTGATACTGCGCAACCCGTGGCGCAACGCGGCGGTGCATTGCTCTGCAAATTGCAGAAAAACTTCGCCCTCTGGGGTCAACGAAACACCCGCACGGCTGCGTTCCATCACGCTCACCCCCAAGATCTCCTCCAGCTCTTTCAGGGTCTTTGAAATCGCGGGCTGCGTTAGGCTCAATTGTTCCGCCGCAATCTTAAAACTGCTGGCCCGCGCGATGGCGCTAAAGGCATCTAGGTGCCGAAATTTAATGCGTCGATCCATATTCATTCCATTTTTAGCAACTAAAATACTCAATACATTACTTTTATTACCCATATAAATATGCGAAACACAATCATCAATATCCAGGAGCCTGTCATGAAAACCCAAGTTGCAATCATCGGTGGTGGACCCTCGGGCCTCTTGCTTGCGCAGCTTTTACACACGCGCGGGATCGACAGTGTCGTGCTGGAACGCAAAACCAAAGATTACGTGCTTGGCCGCATTCGCGCTGGCGTTTTGGAACAAGGACTGGTCAGCCTGATGGACGAAGCGGGCTGCGCTGATCGCCTTCACGCCGAGGGCATCCCCCATGACGGCACTCAGATTTCCTATGGGAATGAGATGTTTCGCGTCAATTTCAAAGAACACACAGACAAGCCAGTTATTGTGTACGGGCAAACCGAGGTAACGCGCGATCTGTATGCAGCCCGTGAAGAAGCTGGCGGCACAATTAAATTTAATGTGGAAGAAGTTGTAATTCACGGCGCCGACACCGACACCCCGCATGTTTCCTATTCGATTGGTGGAAAAGCAAACCGACTTGATTGTGATTTCGTCGCGGGTTGTGACGGGTTCCACGGAGTCAGCCGCCAAACGATCCCGCTGGATGTGCGCAAAGAATACGAAAAGGTTTATCCTTTTGGCTGGCTCGGCATCTTGTCAGAAACGCCACCAGTAAATCATGAACTGATCTACGCAAACTCGCCACGCGGGTTTGCGCTTTGCTCAATGCGCAATGAAAACCTCAGCCGCTATTACATCCAATGCTCGCTCAGCGACAAACCAGAAGACTGGACAGACGAAGCCTTCTGGCAAGAACTCAAGCGCCGCATTCCCGCCGATCAAGCCGCCAAAATCGTCACTGGCCCCAGCATCGAAAAATCTATCGCACCGCTCCGTTCGTTTGTGACCGAGCCGATGCGCTGGGGTAAATTATTCCTGTGCGGCGACGCTGCCCATATCGTGCCCCCAACAGGTGCCAAGGGGCTCAACACCGCCGCCTCGGATGTGAATTATCTTTATAACGGGCTGCGCGATTTCTATGAAAACAACAGCACCGATGGCCTCGACAGCTACTCCGAAAAAGCACTGGCCCGCGTTTGGAAAGCCGAACGCTTCAGCTGGTGGTTTTCTTCGCTGATGCACACCTACCCTGATCAATCAGAATTCGACCTCAAAATGCAGGTCGCGGAAATCGAATTCCTCCGCTCTAACAAGGCTGCGCAACAGGCGATGGCCGAAAATTATGTCGGATTGCCCTACTGATGCAGGCCCCATTTTCAAAGGAATACACAAATGTCTAACCGTTTTGAAAAAGGCATGGCCACGCGGCGTTCCGTTCTTGGCGATACCCATGTCGACAAGGCCGAAGCAAACAAATCATCCTTTGATGAACCCTTCCAAACCATGATCACTGAAGGGGCTTGGGGCACGCTTTGGTCTGACGACACGATCAGCAAACGCGAACGCTCCATGCTGACGCTGTCCCTACTTGCCGCGACTGGAAATTTCGAAGAAATCCCCATGCACATTCGCGCAACCGCCAACACAGGCGCCAGCCCCCAAGACGTGCTACAGGCTTTTATGCACGTCGCGGTTTATGCGGGGGTTCCCAAAGCCAACCATGCGATTAAACTGGCCAAACAAACCTTTGCCGAAATGGGAGTCTCCGTATGAGCAGCCACAACACGCCACCAAAATCTGGCGGTTTCATTCCGCGCGACCGTGTTTGGCAGCCCGACGCCTTAACGCCGCCCTATAAAACCAGCGTCAAACGCAGCCCACAATCCGCGCTCCTGTCCTTTCCATCCACCCTTAGCGAAGAAACCTCGCCTGTTTTTGGCCACAACCTGATCGGTGATCTGGATAACGATCTGATCCACAATTACGCCCAATCAGGCCAAAGCGCGATTGGCCCACGCATCATCGTGCATGGCCGTGTCTTGGATGAAAATGGACGCGGTGTTCCCGGTGCCTTGCTTGAGTTTTGGCAGGCGAACGCAGGTGGCCGTTATCGTCACAAAAAAGAAAGCTATTTGGCCGCGCTTGATCCCAATTTTGGCGGCTGCGGGCGCACAATCACTGGTGAAGATGGATCCTATGAGCTTCGCACTATTCAACCCGGGCCCTACCCTTGGCCCAACGGCATGAACGATTGGCGCCCTGCCCACATCCACTTTTCGATCTTTGGTCACGGCTTTGCGCAACGCCTCATCACCCAGATGTATTTCGAAGGCGATCCCCACATCAAACTCTGCCCCATTGTCGGCATCCTCAAAACCCAAGAGGCCATCGACGCGCTAACTGCTCCGCTCGATATGAACCGAACAGTGCCGATGGACAGCCGCGCCTATAAGTTTGATTTGGTGATCCGTGGGCGCCGCCAAACTTACTTTGAAAACCGTGCGGAGGGTCTTTGACCATGGTACAAAAACTTGATTATTTACGCGAAAGCCCCAGCCAAACCGCGGGCCCCTACGTGCATATCGGTTGCACACCTAATTTTGCAGGCATCGACATTTACGGTGGTGATCTCGGGACATCCATGAAAACGGGGCCTGTTCAGGGCACTGAAATCACGCTCAAAGGCACGGTTTTTGACGGAACTGGCACGCCGCTGCGCGATGCGATGATCGAAATCTGGCAACCCGATGCGGCTGGCCTGTTTCCATCC
>JABBAP010000050.1 GCA_018607905.1 Paracoccaceae bacterium
TTTGCATGTAATTCAGGCCGATGGTTTGGGACGCTTCGGTCTGCCCCCGCGCAATCGATTGGATGCCCGAGCGATAGATTTCGGCGGTAAACGCAGAATCCGAGAGGGCGAGCGTGATGACGGCGCCCCAAAACGGATCAATCGGAACGTTAAAGCCCATGGATTTGAAGATAATTGGCAAGCCGTAAAACACCCAAAACAACATCGGCAACAACGGGATAGAACGCACGAATTCGACATAAATGCGGTTAATGATGCGCAGCCAACGGCGTTCTGACAGGCCCGGTAGACAGATGAACAGGCCAAGCGTGATGGAAATAAAGGCAGCGACAAGTGAGATGAGGATCGTGTTGCCCATGCCGTTGACCAAAAACCTGATGTTGATCCAGCCGTTTGCGGTGTTCGGGTTGATGACATACCACCCCCAAATATCGGAAGACCCGCAGCCAGTGAGCACGAGGAGAACCGGAAGAGCGAGGAGTTTTTTCATGATCATCGCCCTTAATGTTGTAAAATCTGGCTGAGGAATTTCTTCGTGCGGGCCGATTTTGGCGCCTCAAAGAATTGCGAAGGCGGGCCTGCTTCGACGATTTCGCCTTCGTCCATAAAGATCATTTTATCAGCAACTTTGCGCGCAAATCCCATTTCATGGGTGACAACAATCATGGTCATGCCTTCCTCGGCCAATTCGACCATCACATCGAGGACTTCGGAAATCATTTCGGGATCAAGCGCAGAGGTGGGTTCGTCAAACAACAGGACTTGGGGTTCCATGGCGAGGGATCGCGCGATGGCGACCCGTTGTTGTTGACCACCTGACAATTGGCCGGGCCGTTTGTTGGCTTGTTCGGGAATGCGAACCCGTTCGAGGTAGTGCATGGCGCGTTCAGTTGCCTCGGACTTTAACAGACCACGGGCTTTTATCGGGCCAAGCGTGAGGTTGTCGAGCACGGAAAGATGCGGGAACAAATTGAATTGTTGAAAGACCATGCCGACCTCTGATCGGATGGCGGCAACGGCAGATGCGTCGTTGGTTAACTCGGTTCCGTTAACTTTGATCACGCCTTTTTGATGTTGCTCAAGACGATTGATACAGCGCACGACCGTGGATTTTCCCGATCCAGAGGGGCCGCAAATTACCACGCGGTCGCCTGCTGACACATTTAGGTTGATGTCTTTAAGCACATGAAAATCGCCAAACCACTTATTAACGTTGATCATTTCAATCTTATTTTCTGTCATTATCCCTCGCCTTTTTCGCGCTGTGGGCTATGTCCCGAAGCGGGGGACGAATTCGCTTGAACATAGCGGGGGATTGTTTCCATATTCAATGACTAACGCCGCGCTAAATGAGTTAGCGGGCTAATATTAACGGAGAAGACACATGAAACATTGGAAAACAGCCGTAACTGCGGCGGTTCTTAGTTTTGGCATGGCTGTCACTGCTTCGGCGCAATCTGCGCTTAACGAAATTCTGGATGCTGGGGTTTTGAAAGTAGGGACGACTGGGGATTGGAACCCCATGTCCGTCAAGGACCCAGCCACGAACACCTATAAAGGGTTCGATATTGACGTGATGACAGAGTTGGCAAAAGACCTCGGTGTCGAGGTTGAATTTGTACCGACAGACTGGAAAACGTTGGTGAACGGCGTTGTTGCAGGCAAATACCACGTGACGGGTTCGGCATCGGTTTCGCCAGCACGCATGAAGGTTGCAGGCTTTTCAGAAAGTTATTTGTCAGTAGAGATTTATCCTTTCACAACAAAGGACAAGGTTGCCAATTTCGATGGTATGGACAGCATCAACAAGGCGGACGTAAAGGTCGCGACCACGCTTGGGACATCGTTTGAAAAGATGGTTCGCGACTGGTTCCCAGACAGCGATATTAAGGTCGTCGAAGCGCCTGCGCGTGGTTATCAAGAGGTGATCGCAGGCCGCGCGGATGTGTTTATCACCTCCAACATTGAGGGTTCGACACTGATGTCTAAGTTCCCTGTTACACGGGTTCCAAACACAGAAGCGCCGTCGAGCACGCCGATTGCGATGTTGTTGCCACAGAAAGATCAGGTTTGGATCAACTATGTGAACAACTGGGTCAAAGTGAAGAAAGCTTCGGGTTTCTTCGATAAGACACGGGCGAAATGGGGGCTGTAAGCCACCAAGCATAAGAGTTTGAGGGCGTCCGATTGGGCGCCCTTTTTCGTTAGTGTACCCTTGATTTTTGATTGACAGAATCTGCGATTTGGCGACTTATTAGTATACAAACAAATAACCGCCAGAGACGCCATGTATTTCCAGCCCACAACCCTAAGTCAAGCGGTGCGCGATGCGCAGGTTGAGGGCGTGCGGATACTGGCGGGTGGGACAGATTTTTACCCCAGTCACGGCGATGTTCTACCCGACTTTCCAATCCTTGATATTAGCCGCGTTGACGAGATTTCGGGGATCAACCGAACCGATACGGGATGGCGTATTGGTGGCGGTGCGACGTGGACAGATGTTATTCGCGCCGATTTACCGCGCGGATTTGATGGGCTGAAAGCGGCGGCGCGTGAGGTTGGATCGGTGCAGATTCAGAACATGGGAACAGTGGCGGGAAATCTGTGCAATGCCAGCCCTGCGGCGGACGGTGTGCCGCCTTTGCTGACGTTGAACGCAGAGGTCGAGTTGGTTGGGCCAGACGGTGCGCGACGTTTGCCGCTGGAAAAGTTTTTGCTGGGTGTGCGTAAGACGGCGCTAACGCCAGGTGAGATTTTGGCAGGTCTGCATGTGCCCGACACTGGGCAGGCGGTTTCGGGGTTTTCAAAGCTAGGAAGCCGCAAGTATTTGGTGATCTCAATCGCGATGGTTGCTGTGTATTTGATCGTTGAAGATGGTGCAATTTCTGACCTGCGTGTGGCTGTCGGTGCTTGCTCGCCGGTCGCGCAACGATTGCCAATGTTGGAAGCAGATTTGCGCGGTGCGCGCGATGTTCGGGGGTGCGTAATGCCTATGCATCTATCTGACCTATCGCCAATTGATGATGTGCGCGGATCGGGCGAATATCGTTTGGATGTGGTGGTTCCGCTGATTGAACGCGCATTAATTGCCGCGATGGAGCAGGCGTGATGGATGGTTCAGCTGTGCCCATGATCAGGTTTTCGTTGAACGGTTCTGATATCGGATTGGACGTTGAAACTGGCGAACGATTGTCTGCGTCGTTACGCGAAAGATGTGGTGCTAAGGACGTTAAAATTGGTTGCAACGCAGGGGATTGCGGGGCGTGCACGGTGCTGGTCGATGGCGAACCCGTATGTGCCTGTTTGACGGCAACGGCGCAGGCGGCGGGGCGCGTTGTTGAGACGGTTTCGGGGCTGATTGCCAGTGTGGAGGGCCGTGCGCTGGGCGAAGCATTTCAGAACCACGGTGCAGCGCAATGCGGGATTTGCACCCCTGGGATGATCGTGTCAGCGGTGGCTTGGATGCGATCTGGCGAGGGCTCGGTTGAGGATGCACTGGGCGGGGTTTTGTGCCGTTGCACAGGGTATCGCAAGATTTTGGATGCGGTGGCTGAGGCTGCGGCTGGCGGAGTAGAGCCGCTGAATGGTTCGGGTGCGATGGGAACGTCGATCCGCCGTTTGGACGGAGCGGATAAGGTTTCTGGACGCGAGCAGTTTGGCGATGATGTTGCCGGCGCGGACGTGGCCGTGGTGCATGTGATCCGTTCGCCGTTCGCGCGCGCCGCGTTTCGATTTGGCGATTTAGAAGGGTTCCGCACTCATACGGACGGCGTTTTGGCCGTGTTAACGGCGGCGGATGTGAAGGGGCGCAATTGTTTTGGCGTGATCCCACCGTTTGCAGATCAGCCTGTGTTTGCGGTGGATGAAGCCCGTTTTCGTGGCGAAGCAGTGGCGGCGGTTGTCGGTACACCAGACCTGATGGCGCGGTTCAAAGACGGCGATTTCCCCCTGATGTGGGAGGAATTACCAGCGGTGATGGAGCCTGAAGATGCGATGGCAAAAGGTGCGCCAGAACTGCATTCGGGGCGGGCGAACAACGTGATGATCACCGGGTTTGTGGCCTGCGGAGACAGCGCGGCGGCGTTGGACGCTGCGACCGTGCAGGTGGTGGGAACGTTTGAGACGGGGTTCGTTGAACACGCCTATATCGAACCAGAAGCGGGGTTTGCGGATATCGTTGATGGCCGTGTGGAGGTCCATGCCTGTACGCAGGCCCCCGTGATGGATTTGGACAGTTTAGAAGAAATTTTAGCGTTGGATCGAAGCCAAATTCGTGTGGTGCCAACAGGTGTTGGCGGTGGGTTCGGATCAAAACTGGATATCTCGGTCCAGCCGTTTTTAGCGATGGCGGCGCAGGCGATAAATGGGCCTGTGCGGATAAATTATTCGCGCGGCGAATCTATGCAATCCACGACGAAACGGCATCCAGCAAAAATGTCGGTTCAGATCGGTGCCGATGTAGATGGAATGCTGTCTGGGATGCGGTTTGATGGGGTGTTTAATACGGGGGCTTATGCGTCTTGGGGGCCGACGGTGGCGAACCGCGTGCCTGTTCATGCGTCGGGTCCGTATCACGTTAAGGATTACCGCGCCGAGGCTGTGGGCGTGCACACACATTGCCCGCCAAGTGGTGCCTTTCGAGGCTTTGGCGTGCCCCAAGCCGCGATTGCACAAGAGGTTTTGTTTGATGAATTGGCGGCTAAACTGGGACTCGACCCGCTAGAATTTCGGGTCCGTAACGCGCTGAAAAACGGGATGCCGACGGTCTGTGGGCAAGTGTTTGAGCAAGGTGTTGGCATTGGCGCGTGTTTTGAAGCGCTGCGGGATGCGTGGAAAAATGCGCTGGTAGAAGTCGAAGAATTTAATGCCAAAGGCGGCGTTGTTCGCCGCGGTGTTGGTATCGCTGCGGGGTGGTATGGGTGTGGGAATACGTCGCTGCCCAACCCATCCACGATCAAAGTGGGGGTTCGCCTTGATGGGCAATTTGTGCTGCACCAAGGGGCGATGGATATTGGGCAGGGCGCAAATACTGTTATTTCTCAGATATTTGCGCAGGCGTTGGGGTTTGATGTGCATGATCTGGAATTGATTGGCGCAGACACAGATGTAACGCCTGATGCGGGTAAAACCAGCGCATCGCGCCAAACATTTGTGTCGGGAAATGCGGCGCGGCTGTCTGGCCTTGCGCTACGGGCTGAGATTTTACGACGGTGTAATGTGGAAAGCGCGAGCGCGCGTATCGCGGCGGGTGATGGGGTTGTGATTGTGACGGACGGCGCGGCGGTGCATAAAGTTGCGCTGGCAGGTTTGGATGTGGATGGCGATGGGTATGTTTTGCGCTCCGAGGAAAGCTATGATCCGCCGACCAAGCCGCTCGATCAAAATGGGCAGGGTGTGCCCTATGCGCAGTTTGGATATGCCGCGCATTTGGCGATTGTCGACGTGGATATGGAGCTGGGAACGGTGACGCCTGTACGATTTGTGGCGGCCCATGATGTGGGTCATGCGGTGAACCCGATGCTGGTCGAAGGGCAGGTACATGGTGGTATTGCCCAAGGATTGGGCATGGCGTTGATGGAGGAGTTTATCCCAGGGCGCACTGAAAACCTGCATGATTATTTGATTCCGACCATTGGGGATATTCCGCCGATTGAAACCCTGATTGTCGAAGAGCCTGATGCGCATGGACCGTTTGGTGCGAAAGGGTTGGGCGAGCATGTTTTGATCCCCACCGCACCCGCGCTGATCAATGCGATTAATATGGCGGCGGGCGTGCAGATGCGCCGTGTCCCCGTGACACCTGCGAGATTGCGTGCAGCAATTTTGGAGGCAGAGAATGACTGATCGGCCAGAGAAAATTCGGTGTGATGCGTGCCCCGTCCTGTGTTTTATCGCCGAAGGGCGATCAGGTGCGTGTGATCGCTATGCTAACCATGGTGGAGATCTGGTGCGGCTTGATCCGTTGACAGTGATTGAAAATGGCGGGCCTGCGGTTCCGTTTATGGGCGGTGATTTGGCCCAAGAATGGAGCGGTGATATCGTGCAGGGAAACCGCCCGTTTGTGACAGCGATTGGCGCGGGCACGACGTACCCCGACTACAAACCTGCACCATTTATTGTATCTGCTGAGACGCGCGGTGTGGATATGGTGACGGTCGTGACCGAAGGGATTTTCAGTTATTGTGGTGTGAAAGTGAAGATCGACACGGACCGCCATATCGGTGAAGAACGCGCGATTGTGCGCGTCGACGGCGAGGCCATTGGCCATGTGATGACGACCGAATATGGCAGCAAAATGCTGTCGCTGGGTGGGGTCGATCACCTGACAGGTGGCTCCAAAAAAGAAGGTCGCGTGACCTGCGATGCTTTGTTGGCTTTGTGCAATTGTGAACCTGTTGAGATGACAATTGACGATGGTGCTGTTGTGATTGTGCAGGCTGGTAAGGCGCCTGTGATCGACGGTGACGTCGAAAAACTGATGCGGGTTGGATGTGGATCGGCTGCGATTGGGATGTTTGCGGCGCAATGGAAAGGCCACGCAGACGAGGTGATTGTGGTCGATGATCACATCACAGGCGTTCTGTCTGAACATCAGGCGGGTGTGCTGTTGGACATTCCACCAAGCGGTATTCGGGTGGTTGGGCGCAGATCGACCCCTGGACGGTATTTTCAAGTTGCCGAACCGGGTACAGGTTGGGGTGGCACAAATATTTCCGATCCGTTGAGTGTAATCAAAACGATCAATCCAAAGGTAGCTTGGCCCGGTTTGCGGCTATTTATGATTTCAACAACGGGCGAACAATGGGCGTATTTTGAGCTGGATGATGATCTGGTTCCACAAGTGGCAGAGCCGTCTGCCGCGTTACGGTTAAGTGCAGAGCGCGTCGCGGAAAACTGTGAACCGTCAGTATGTTCGGTGCTGTTCATGGGCGGCGCGGGCGGATCACTGCGCGCGGGTGTGACGGAAAACCCGGTGAAATTGACGCGCTCGGTACGTGAAACGCTGACGCAAGTGACCATTGGCGGCGCGGAGGCGTATCTATGGCCCGGCGGCGGGATTACCGTGATGGCTGATGTCACGAAAATGCCGAGCAATGCGTTTGGCTATGTTCCAACACCTGCGCTGGTGGCGCCGATTGAGTTTACGATGCGGCGCGAAGATTACGTGGCATTGGGCGGTTTTGTTGACGAAATTCAGAATGTGAATGATGTTTTGGATGGAAGCGAACGTCGTGTTGATACAAAGGCGGCGAAATGATTGCCGCGCGAATATCTGGGGACCGGCTGCATTTGCAGCATGGACCGATTGATCTGATTGTTGGTGCTGAGGGTGCACGGGACGCAGCATTTGCCACTGCGCAAGCGCGGTTTTCAACAGTTTTGGAAGAATTGGTAGCGGAGTTGCCATTGTTGCGAACAGCCATGCCCGTTTCGCCAAAAGGGGTGATTGCGCAGCGGATGGCGCGGGCCGCATCTGGATTTTCAGAGTTCGTGACGCCGATGGCGGCGGTTGCAGGGGCCGTTGCAGATGAAGTTTTGACTGCGATGAAAACACGTGATATCTCAAAAGCTTACGTGAATAATGGTGGCGATATTGCGCTGTATCTTGCGACGGGTTCGTTCGATGTTGGTGTTGCTGGCTTGGACGCCACGGCGCTTGGCAAAGTGACGATCCGTGCGGGTGACGGGATCAGTGGGATTGCCACAAGTGGGCGCGGTGGGCGAAGCCTTTCGCGCGGAATTGCGGATAGCGTTACGGTTTTGGCAGGGTGCGGAGCGGGTGCGGATGTGGCGGCGACGATGATTACGAATGCAGTGGATGTGGAAGCGGCGCAAGTGGTTCGCGAGCGGGCCTTTGATCTTGATCCTGACAGTGATTTGGGGGAGCGTTTGGTTGTTACTGCTTGTGGTAGTTTATCGTTAAACCAAATTGATGCCGCACTTAATAATGGTGAAGCGAGAGCCTTAGAACTGGTGCGAAGTGGGCGAATAAAAACAGCGTTTCTGGTCTTGCAGGGACAGAAACGTGTTGTTGGAATGAAGGAGTTGGCAAATGCCTGATGTTGTTGTTCGAAAGAGTGTAACACTGGTGGAGGAAATCCATCACGAGTTCGGACCTGCACCTGATCAACCGTTGCGTCGTGTCGCGACAGTTGCCGTGATAAAAAATCCCTATGCGGGCGCGTATCACGCTGATATCGCGGGATTTATGGACGATTTGAAACCACTGGGGTTGCAAATGGCGCGAAAGGGGTTGGCGGCTCTTGGCGGTGATAAATCGGTGGTTCAGGGGTATGGTAAGGGGTCCATTGTTGGGATCGACGGCGAGTTGGAACACGGTGCGTTGTGGCATGTGCCAGGCGGTTACGCGATGCGTGAATTGCTGGGCGATGCGGCCGCGATTGTGCCATCCACGAAAAAAGTTGGCGCGGTCGGTACGCGGTTGGATGTGCCGATCACGCACATCAACGCGAGCTACGTGCGCAGTCATTTTGATGCAATGGAAATTGGCTTGAACGATGCGCCACGCGCCGATGAATTGGCGTTCATTTTGGTGATGACAACGGGTGCGCGCATTCATGCGCGGGTTGGTGGGTTGGCCGCGAATGACGTTGAAGGAAAGGATGGTTTGCGATGAAAGCGAAGATTAGAAAAACTGCCGTTTGGGTAGAAGAAACGCATACCGAAATGGGTAAGCCAATTGCCCCCGCAACGCGTAAAGCTGTGGCTGTAGCCGTGATCGAGAACCCGTTTGCGGGGCGGTTTGTCGAGGATTTAGAACCACTTATGGAGATTGGCGCAGAGTTGGGTGCGTTGCTTGGAGATCGCTGTATTGCGGCGTTGGGGATCACGCCCGAGCAGGCCGAAAGCTATGGCAAGGCGGCGATGGTTGGCGAAAACGGAGAGTTGGAACATGCCGCTGCGATATTACATCCAAAGATGGGAGCGCCGCTGCGTAAAGCGGTTGAAAAGGGCGCGGCACTGGTGCCTTCAAGTAAGAAAATGGGTGGACCGGGGCAGGATCTGGACGTGCCTTTGGGGCACAAAGATGCGGCCTATGTTAGGAGCCATTTCGATGGAGTTGAGGTGCGAATGAATGATGCGCCGCGTCGTGATGAGATTTTAGTGGCGGTGGCAGTAACCGACAGCGGGCGCCCTTTGCCGCGCGTTGGCGGGTTGGAACACAAAGATGCCATCGGCAAGGATGGGCTGCGCTGATGGTCTATAAGCTCGACGAACAAGTTGGGTATATTTTGCGATTGGCGAGCCAGCGCCATGCGTTGCTGTTTAACAAACATTCTGAATTGGGGCTGACGCCGACGCAATTTTCGGCTTTGGTGCGTGTGGCTGAAATGGGAAGTTGTTCGCAAAATCTGTTGGGGCGGCGCACGGCGATGGATGTTGCGACCATTAAAGGCGTAGTTACACGTTTGAAAGCAAAGGGTTTTGTTCAGCTAAATCCTGATCCTGGGGATAAACGGCGGACAATGGTTTCGCTGACAAAAATGGGTGCGGAGTTGATCGAACAGCTGCATGATTTTGGCAAATCAGTGACTGATGATACTCTGGCGCCATTGTCGGCCAGCGAACGCAAGGTTTTTCTGGAGATGCTGACGCGGTTGACCTAGGGTTTTAACGAATCCAAGGAGCAGAGCGATGGCCGAAGATTATCCGTTAACATCGACCCATTGGGGGGTTTACCGTGCCGAAGTACGTGACGGGAAACTTGTGAAATTGCTCGATTTCGAAGACGATGTGGACCCGAGCCCGATTGGCAATGGCATCGTCGATGCCTTGGACGCGCCCAGCCGAATTACTGCGCCGATGGTGCGTAAATCTTGGCTTGAAGAGGGCGCTGGATCACGCTCAAATTTGTGTGGCAAAGATGCGTTTGTCGAGGTCACTTGGGATCAAGTTAACAAATTGGTCGCGGATGAATTGCGCCGTGTGAAGCGGGATCATGGGCAAAAGGCGATTTATGCTGGGTCTTATGGTTGGGCATCGGCGGGACGTTTCCATCATGCGCAAAGCCAGATGAAGCGGTTTTTGAACTGTATTGGCGGGTTTACGTCGTCGGTGAACACCTATTCTTTTGCGGCGGCCGAAGCGATTGTGCCCCATGTTTTGGGAAATTATCGCGACCATATGAACCGTACGACCAGTTGGCGTTCGATCGCAATTGAAGGTGAATTGGTGGTGGCGTTTGGTGGCATCCCAGTGAAAAACGGCCAGATCGAAGCGGGCGGAACAGGGCGGCATGTGCAGCGTGAAGGGCTCAAAATGGCACGTGAAGCTAGCGTCGAATTTGTGAATATCAGCCCGCTGCAATCGGATATGGAAGCGGATTTGAACGCGGAATGGTGGGCGGCGCGACCGACCAGCGATGTGGCGATAATGTTGGGATTGGCGCATACGATTTACACGGAAAATCTGCATGATACCGCGTTTCTGGATACATATTGCAGCGGCTTTGATCGGTTTGTCCCGTATCTGACGGGGCAGGTCGATGGTGTTGCGAAAGATGCGGATTGGGCAAGCGAATTGTCCGAGATTCCAGCCGAGGATATTCGTGCCTTGGCGCGCAAAATGGCGACCAAACGTTGCATTGTTTCGGTGAGCTGGTCGTTGACGCGCAGCCATCACGGGGAACAGCCTTTTTGGATGGCGATTACGCTGGCAGCGATGTTGGGACAGATCGGTTTGGAAGGCGGCGGCGTGGCCTTTGGCTTTAGCGCAGAGAACAGCATTGGTGGCGATACACGGCTCACGCCAGGTGCTGGATTGCCGATGGGGAAGAACGCAGTCGCGGACTATATTCCAGTCGCCAGAGTTACAGATTTGTTGGAAAATCCAGGTGGTAAGACCCAATATGACGGTAAAACCTTGGACTTTCCCGACATTAAGCTGATTTGGTGGTCGGGTGGAAATCCGTATCACCACCACCAGGATTTGAACCGATTTGCAAAGGCTTGGGAAAAGCCAGACACGATTATTGTGAATGATTGGTGTTGGAATGCGACGGCAAAACGCGCCGATATTGTGCTGCCTGTGACAACGCATGTGGAGCGAGAGGACCTGCAGTTGGCCCAGCGTGATCCGTATATTGTTGCTATGAAAAAGGTTGTGGAACCGCCCAAAGGTGTGCGAGGGGACCATCAGGTTTTCAAAGGTATCGCAGCAGAAATGGGCGTAGAAGAAGAATTCACAGAAGGGCGATCAGAAGACGAATGGTTGCGCTGGATCTGGGATAAAACGCGGCAAAATCCAGAGGCTGAAGGCATGGGACTGCCAGATTGGGACGAGTTGCAGGCGATGGGCTGGTACAAGACGCCAGATCAGGCAAAACCGACCGTGATGATGCGCGAATTTCGCGATGATCCTGTTGCAAATGCTTTGACGACGCCATCCGGTAAGATTGAGATTTATTCGGATGTAGTTGCAGGATTTGGGTATGACGATTGCCCAGGGCACGCTGTTTGGCGCGAACCTTATGAATGGTTGGGCGCGGTGGGGGACCACCCGTTGCATATGATGAGCAATCAGCCGCGTAAAAAGCTGCATTCGCAACTGGATCAAGGC
Source organism: Paracoccaceae bacterium (assembly GCA_018607905.1). Classification (GTDB taxonomy): domain Bacteria; phylum Pseudomonadota; class Alphaproteobacteria; order Rhodobacterales; family Rhodobacteraceae; genus Amylibacter. Next base: position 11,581 of record JABBAP010000050.1, read on the forward strand.
GGCGTTGCAGCAACTGGAAAGATTAAGGGGCGCGAACCTGTGGTTTTGAATCCAGCGGATGCGGCGGCGCGCGGGATTGCGGATGGCGATGCAGTTAAGGTGTTCAATGATCGCGGTGCGGCGTTGGGTGTGGCGGTTTTGTCGGATGAAGTGCGCCAAAGCGTGATTGTGATGTCGACGGGGGCTTGGTGGGACCCAGATGAGAATGGCATGTGTCGCCACGGGAACCCAAATGCGCTGACGCGGGATGTCGGAACATCGCAGTTGGGGCAGGGGCCGACGGCGCATTCTTGTTTGGTGGATGTGGAAAGGTTTAGTGCTGAACTACCTCGCGTTCAGGCGTTTGATCCACCCGAAATTATTTGGCGGGAGGCACGACAAAACACATGACCCCAGGCAAAGCATTTCTGAGCAGTGACGAAATCCGCTCTTTTAATGGTCGTTCTGATCTTTGGGGGCTGTGGCTGGTTGTGCATTGTTGGGGCATTATTGCGGGCGCGCTGCTGATTTTTGGGCTTTGGCCGAATATTTTGACCTTTGTATTGGCGGTAATGGTGATCGGATCACGCCAGTTGGGGTTGGCAATTTTGATGCATGAGGCTGCCCATGTAGCCCTGTTTAAAACACGTAGATCGAATGAGTTAGCAGGTGTTTGGCTGTGTGGGCGGCCCATCTTGGCGGATATGTTTGAATATCGCAGGTACCATTTGCAACACCATCAGCACACGCAGACCGACAAAGATCCTGATCTTAACCTGTCGCGCGCGTTTCCGACAACAAAAGCCAGTATGTGGCGCAAGGTTTGGCGCGATATTTCAGGGCAAACGGGGATTAAACAGCGTAGCCAGCAGGTGATGATGGCGTTCAAGCTGGTGGGCGAGGACGATGATTTAACCAATGATGACCTTGCACAGGCCTTTGCTGGGCCTGTTTTAGGGCAGGCGATGTTGGTTAATGTGGTGATTTTTGCACTGATGTGGGCCGTCGGGGCATGGTGGTGGTGGTTCGCGTTTTGGGCGCTGCCGTTGTTGACGTGGTATCAATTGGTGCTGCGGGTGCGAAACATTGCGGAACACGGTGTGGTCGAGTTTTCAGACGATCCGTTGCGCAATGTGCGAACAACAAAGGCGGGGCCGATTATGCGGCTTTTTTTGGCGCCGTATTATGTGAATTATCATTTGGAACATCACCTGATTATGCATGTGCCTTGCCGACATTTGCCACGGTTGCACAGACTGATGATTGCCAAAGGGTATGGGGATGACATGCGAATTGGGCGCAATTACTGGGATGTTTTGAAGCTGGCTGCGTCGCGCACCGTTTGAGCGGAGGTGACGTTGGCCATTTTTGAGCTACTTCTTTGGGCGTGGTGGAAGGCGCTCAAAGGCTGGAATGCCATCGGGGATCAGGTGGAAATCTTGTTTGTCCAATGTGTGGATCGCCACCGCGGGGGCGTATTCGTCCGCGTTGTCAAGCGTGCCAACTTTGAGAATCAGTTGATCGAGGCCCGTGCGGCGCGTGAGCATATGGGTGCCGCAGTTTTCGCAAAATTCGCG
>JABBAP010000015.1 GCA_018607905.1 Paracoccaceae bacterium
TGCATATTGATATCGTCGATTATCCTGGCGAATGGCTGCTGGATTTACCGCTGATGGAACAGAGTTTTGCGCAGTGGTCGCAAGGCGCGATTGCGTTGGCGCGCGGGCCAGCGCGGATTGAAATGGCAACGGAGTGGTTGGCGTTGTTGGACGGCGCGGATGGCACCGATGCGTTGGACGAGGCGCAGGCGCAAGCGTTGGCGGCGGCCTTTACGGATTATTTGCAGGCGTGTCGCGCGGCGGGATTATCGGCCTGTGCGCCGGGGCGGTTTTTGATGCCCGGGGATTTGGCGGGTTCGCCTGCGTTGACGTTTTCACCGTTGAAAGAGGGCGATGCGCCGCGCAGATCGTTGGCGCGTGAAATGGCGCGGCGGTTTGAGGCGTATAAATCACAAGTCGTGTATCCGTTTTTTCGCGATCATTTTTCGCGCATTGATCGCCAAGTTGTGTTGGTTGATGCGCTGGGGGCAATTCATTCGGGGCCACAAGCGGTGGGGGATTTGCGCGATGCTTTGGCCGAGATTATGGGGTGCTTTAAGGCGGGGCAGAACGGCTGGTTTTCGGCGTTGCGCGGGAAATCGGTAGAGAGGGTTTTGTTCGCGGCAACAAAGGCGGATCATTTGCATCAAAACCAGCATCAAGCGTTGACCCACATCATGGGCGCGTTGGTGCGATCTGCGCGCAGTAAAGCGGAATATCAAGGGGCGCGTACGGATGCGATGGCGATTGCGTCATTGCGGGCGACGACGGAAGAAACGCGAAAGCATGAGGGTGAGAGTTTGGATTTGGTGCGGGGGCGATCGCTGGAAACGGGTAAGCAGGTTGCGATGTTTGCAGGCGCGTTGCCTGATGATCCGTCGGTGTTGTTGAAACCTGCGGAGGCGGATCAGCAGGGCTGGCTTGATGGGGAATACGCGGTGATGGGGTTTGCGCCTGCGGAGGTTTCGATCAAGGCTGGGGATGGGCCGCCCCATATTCGATTGGACCGCGCGGCGGAGTTTTTGATCGGGGATCGGTTGGGATGAGCAAGAAACCTGTGGTGATAGAATTAGACGCGAGCGAACCTGTGCCAACGCCAGCGGAGGCACCTGTGGTGGTGACTGAGGTACACGCGCCTGCGTTGGAGCATGGATTGCGATTTGCGGCTGCGCGTCGTGGGTTTGGGATTGGGCGGCTGTTTTGGAGCGCTGTTTTCGGGTTGATCACGTTCATGATTGGTGTGTTCGTCTGGGATTTTGCCGCTGAAATGTTGGCGCGTAATATCTGGCTGGGGCGCGGGGCGCTGGGCCTGTTGGGGTTGGTGACGGTGGCGTTGCTGGTAATGGCAGCGCGCGAGTTGGCGACGTTATCGCGTCTCAAACGGATTGATGGGCTGCGCGGCGATGCGGAGGCGGTTTTGCGCGACGGCGACATGGCGAAGGCTAAGGTGTTTCAAGGGCGATTGGCGGGCCTGTATCGTGGGCGGGCCGATCTGCGCTGGGCATTGGCCGAGGTCGAGGCAAGGCAAAACGATGTGTTCGATGCGAGCGCGGTTTTGCAGCTGAACGAGACGCAAATCATGCGGGCGCTCGATGAACAGGCGCAAAGGTGCATTGAAAATGCAGCGCGACAAGTCGCGACGGCGACGGCCTTGGTGCCGTTGGCGTTGGCGGATGTTGTGGTGGCGCTGACAGCGAACCTGCGGATGATCCGACAGATTGCACAAATTTACGGTGGGCGGTCTGGCACGTTTGGCGCGTGGCGTTTGACCAAGGCCGTGGCTGCGCATTTGGTGGCGACAGGCGCAGTGGCGATTGGCGATGATCTGATTGGATCGGTTGCGGGCGGCGGTGTTTTGTCCAAAATCTCGCGTCGATTTGGTGAGGGTGTAATTAACGGCGCGTTGACCGCGCGGGTTGGTGTCGCCGCGATGGAAGTGTGCAGACCGATGCCGTTTGTGAGCGAGGATAAGCCGCGTGTGACGGGGATTATTAAGCGCAGTTTGACCGGGCTTTTCGGAAAATCTTAGCGCAGGATCGGCGGGCCAGAGGTTTCGCGTGCGGATTCGACACCGAAACGCAGGCCACGGCCAATACGGTGCGCGAGGGTGGACCATTGCAGCGCGAGGTCGCTGGGCAGTTCGTCTGATAGGGTTTGATCAAACAGGGCGAGCCAGTTGGTGAACATGCTCGGTTCAATCGCTGATATTCCAGAGTGGACGAGCATCGGATTGCCGTCATAGCTACGCTCGTGGAGGATCGCGTTGGCCCAGAAGTTGGCGATTTTTGCTTCATGGACGCGCCAGATTTCGGGGTCGTTTGACAGGATGCCGATGAACAAGGGGCCGAGCGTTTTATCAACGCGAACGCGGGCATAAAAATGTTTCACGACAGTTTCGATTTGCCTACGCGTGAGGGGGATACGCGGTGGCAGAGCGTGGGTGTTCAATTCGTAAACCAGACGATGATCAGGCCGACTGGCAGCCAGAATAACATGTTGAAAAACGAGCGGAGCAGGCCAAGTTCGCCTTTGGGATCGACGTCGAAGAACTCGCACATTTTTGTGCCAGGCCACAGGATTGCGTCTGCAATTTTTTCCATGAGGTGATTCCTTTAATAAACATTTAGGATACCTATTTAATATGATTTTCAATTACGCATTTCAAATGCTAATAATGTCGCAGGTAATTGAAGGCCGCGCGATCTAGGGTTTGCGCGCAGTTTTCGCGAGCGGACCGATGGAGGTGAGTTCGCCGCTGACCATTTTTTGCAAGATTGTGCGCACGACTGGCAGGTCGCTGACCGGGGCGAGCAGATAGTCGCGCAGGATTGGGAGGATCGTGCTGTCGGATTGGTAGAACGGTGTGAAAGCGCGGCTCATCAGTTGGTAAATGCGGACGTGCCAACGGCGCATTTGGGCGTAATCGGACAGCGCCATTTCGACGGTTTTGTGGCGGAGCGATTGCGCCAGTGCCATTGCGTCGAGCAGGGCCATGTTCGCACCTTGGCCGAGTTGTGGGCTGGTGCGGTGGGCGGCGTCACCGATGTAGGCGAGCCGATCTTCGGTTGGGTTGCGCAGGGTGCCGTGGCTGTATTTCGCCATTGTTAGGTCGGCGTGGTCGGTCAGCAGTTCGGCGTAGGGGGCAAAGCTGGGCCAGAGGGTTGCGGCGTCGGACTGCCAATCGGCAAAGGGCGCATTGCGCCATTCGTCAAAGTCATCGCGCGGCAAAGACCAGAACAGGGCGGTTTTGTGTTTTGGGTCGTTGGGGAGGAAGCCGACGGGTAAGATGCCGACCATCGTGGAGGCTTTGCGATAGCATTGCGCGAGGGTGTTTTTCGGCTTGGTTGGCGTGTCGACGATGCCCCAAAGTGCGCCGTAACTGAGCGGGATTGGTTGCATCGGGGAAAGTGGGGAATCAACGCCGCTGCCGTCGATGACCAGATCAAAAAGGCCGAGTTTTCGTTCATGGCTAAGGAGGAGGCGGCCTGCTGGCAGGTTTTGCGTGGCGGTGATCGGGGTGGAGGACACGATTGTGGCGCCAGCAGTTTTTGCGGCGTGATGGACGCAATCAAACAGGCTGGCGCGATGCATGGCGAGGCCGAAACGTTCGTGTTTGGTGCCGTCGTAGGTGACGTTGAGGACTTTGCGCCCTGATTTGGATTCGATGCCGATCATGTCGTGGATTTTGTTGCCGTAGTTCAGGGCGCGTTCGCCAACGCCAAGGGCATCAAGAACCATCAGGCCGATGGGTTGCATCACGAGGCCAGAGCCGACGGGGGCGGGGGCATCGAATTGATCGTAAACGGTGACGGTGTGGCCATCGCGTGCAAGGAAAGCGGCGGCCGCGAGCCCGCCAATGCCTGCGCCCGCGACGGCGATTTTGTATTTTGAAGTCATGGAGATTTTGTAACGTGTTTGGGCCTGTTTGTAACGCCCCGCTTTGTCGCATTTCATTGGCTGGACGAGGGCGGGTTGCGCAGCTATAACGCCCCTTATGGAACAAATATTCGGCATTATCATTCGAATTATTACCCCGGCGCTCTGAGAGTTGAGACGCCGGGACAAGGCGTTTGAAACCTGCGCCGCCCCTTCTGACATTATGACAAGACGGAGCCACGAAAATGTGTGCCGATACCCCTGAATACAAAGATACGTTGAACCTGCCGAAAACCGATTTCCCGATGCGGGCGGGATTGCCAACACGCGAGCCTGTTTGGCTGGAGCGCTGGGCGAAACAAGATATTTACCACAAACAACGGGCCGAGGCGGGTGATCGCACGCCGTTTATCCTGCATGACGGGCCTCCGTATGCGAATGGTAATTTGCACATCGGTCACGCGCTGAACAAAATCCTGAAGGATTTTATCGTGCGCAGCCAGCAGATGATGGGCAAAGACGCGCGTTACGTTCCCGGTTGGGATTGCCACGGTCTGCCGATTGAGTGGAAAATCGAGGAGCAGTATCGCAAGAAGGGCAAGAATAAAGACGACGTGCCTGTGATCGAGCTACGTCAGGAATGCCGCAAATTTGCCGAAGGCTGGATCGACATTCAGCGCGAAGAGTTCAAGCGTTTGGGTGTTCAGGGCAACTGGGAAGACCCGTATCTGACGATGAATTTCAGCTCTGAGGCGGTGATTGCCGAGGAGTTTATGAAGTTCGTGATGAACGGTGCCCTGTATCAGGGATCAAAGCCTGTGATGTGGTCGCCGATTGAACAAACCGCATTGGCTGAGGCTGAGGTGGAGTATCACGACAAGGACAGTTTCACGGTTTGGGTGAAGTTTAAGGTAGCGAATGCCCCAAAGTTTGAAGAAATTGATGATGTAAACAAGGAAGCTTTCAAATGGGGCGTGGATCCAACCGATACACGTCCGCTGTTCACAGATATCCGAGATGCTTATGTAGTCATCTGGACCACAACGCCTTGGACCATTCCGTCGAACAAAGCAGTGGTTTACGGTGAGGACATTTCATACGGTCTGTACACGGTAACAGGCACACCAGAAGAATCTTGGGTTACTGTCGGGGACACATTTGTGTTGGCTGACAACTTGGCTGCAGATGTAATGAGACGCGCACGACTTGAGGAAGATAGTTATTCTCGTGTTCGTTCCGTAACCAGTGGCGAATTGAAAGGCCTAACCCTAAAACACCCGTTGGCTGGAGCCGAGGATGGCAACGGCGAGTGGGATGACGTTCGTGATTTCCGCGCGGCGGAGTTTGTGACCGATACAGAAGGCACAGGCTTTGTGCATTGTGCGCCGTCCCACGGGATGGAGGAGTATGAGCTGTACCGCGATCTGAACATGCTGGAGCAGGTCATCACCTACAATGTGATGGACGACGGATCGTTCCGCAAAGACCTGCCGTTCTTTGGTGGGAAGTACATTCTGAACCGCAAGGGCGGCGAGGGCGACGCGAATAAAGCGGTGATTGATAAGCTGGTTGAGGTTGGCGGGTTGCTGGCACGCGGCAAGATCAAGCACAGCTATCCGCATTCTTGGCGGTCCAAAGCGCCAGTGATTTATCGCAACACGCCGCAATGGTTTGCCGCGATTGATAAGCCGATTGGCGGCAATGACACCTATGGCAAAACGATCCGCGAGCGGGCGTTGAATTCCATTGATCAGCTGGTGAAATGGACCCCTGTGACGGGGCGCAACCGGTTGTATTCGATGATCGAAGCGCGTCCTGATTGGGTGTTGTCACGCCAGCGGGCGTGGGGTGTGCCGCTGACGTGTTTCACGCGTAAAGGATTGCTGCCGACAGATGCGGATTACATTCTGCGCGATGATACCGTGAACGCACGGATTGCCGACGCGTTCCGCGCTGAGGGTGCGGATTGTTGGTATGAAGACGGCGCGAAGGCGCGGTTCTTTGGCGATGATTTTGATCATGATGAGTGGGATCAGGTGTTCGACATTCTGGACGTTTGGTTTGATTCTGGATCGACGCATTCGTTTGTTGTGCGCGACCGCCCTGATGGATCGCCTGACGGGATCGCGGATGTGTATTTGGAAGGCACGGACCAGCATCGTGGTTGGTTCCATTCGTCGATGTTGCAGGCCTGTGGCACCAAGGGGCGCGCGCCGTATAAGGCGGTTGTGACGCACGGATTTACGCTCGATGAAAAGGGCATGAAGATGTCCAAGTCCATCGGCAACACGATTGTGCCTGAGACAATTGTAAAGCAATACGGCGCGGATATTCTGCGGCTTTGGGTGGCGCAAACTGACTTTACCGCGGATCAGCGGATTGGGCAGGAAATTCTGAAAGGCGTGGCGGATAGCTATCGTCGCTTGCGCAATACGATGCGGTTTATGCTGGGGAACCTAGACGGGTTCACGGATGCAGAGCGCGTTGATCCATCCGAGATGCCAGAGTTGGAGCGTTGGGTGTTGCATCGTTTGGCTGAGTTGGATGTGGCAGTGCGCGACGGGTACAACACCTATGATTTCCAAGGTGTTTTGCAGCAATTGTTCCAGTTTACCACCGTGGATCTGTCGGCGGTCTATTTCGATATCCGCAAGGATGTTTTGTACTGTGACGGGGACGATAGCCTTGCGCGGCGTTCGGCGCGGACGGTTTTGGATATCTTGTTTGATCGCTTAACCGCATGGCTTGCGCCGATGTTGGTGTTCACGATGGAGGACGTTTGGTTAGAGCGGCATCCGGGTGAGGATAGTTCTGTGCATTTGCGGGACTTTCCTGAAACGCCAGCGGCTTGGCGCGATGAAGCGTTGGCGGCGAAGTGGGATGCGATCCGCAAAGTGCGCCGTGTTGTGACGGGTGCGATTGAAGTGCAGCGCCGTGACAAGGTGATCGGTGCATCGCTGGAGGCCGCGCCGAGTGTTTATGTGGCGGATGCAGATGTTTTGGCGATGCTCGAGTCTGTGCCGTTTGACGATATTTGTATCACGTCTGGGATTTCTTTGTCGGGCGATGCCGCACCTACAGGCGCGTTCACGATGCCAGATACGGACGGCGTTGCGGTGGTGTTTGCCACAGCCGACGGCGACAAATGTTTGCGCTGCTGGAAAATCCTGCCCGATGTTGGCACACACAGCCATGAAGGTGTTTGTGGACGCTGTGAAGACGCGCTGGGTTAAATCAGCGTTTCATTTTGAAAGATTTTAGGGCCCTTCGGGGCCCTTTTTCTTTGAGTATTTTTGGACAAAAGAAATTGGGTTAGCGCCAGATTTCTGGCTGCACGGAATAGCTGATGTAGAGGGGGTGTTTGGGGTGGCCTGCTTTGGAGAGGCCGAGGTGGTACAGCGGTTTGGGTTGGGCGCGGAGCACTGTTTCCATTTCTGGGCCGCGATTTTTGTGTTCGCCGTGTGTGCCCCATGCGCAGATGATTGTGTCTGCGATTTTGGCGGCGTTTAGGATTGCTGCGTCATTTTCAGGGCCTGTTGGGTCCGTTTGGGCGCGCATCACGCGTGGATCGGTGGCGCGGTAGGCGAAGATGTTGGTGACGGTAAAGGCAGCAAAGCCGAGGGCGCGGGCGCGGCGTTCGCAGCGTTCGACGGTGGGGTCGTTTTGAACCTCGGTCGCTTTGGACGGGTTGAGCATGATGAACAGGGCGTGTTTGCCCTGCTTGCCCCCCGATTTACCCCATGTTCGGGTCAGCGTGTAGCGGTAGTTTTCGCAATCCGAATAGGTGGCGGTGCTGGCCGCGTCGCCTTTTTGAAACGTGCGTTCAATCATGTTTTACAAAAACGCGGGAGGGGTGGAGTTCGCCTGCTTTGTAGATGCCGATTGCGATGGGTTCACCGCTGCACGCGACCCATGCTTCGTCGCCGTATTCGAGGTTTGAAGCGATGACCATTGCAGGATTGCCGTTGCGCAGTTTTGCCACCTGTTCGGGCTTGCAGGACAGGCAAGGCAGATCGTCGAGGCCGACTTCGAGCGGCAGGAGGTGCTCGTCGAGTTCTGGGGATTTGGCGAGTTCTTCGACACGATCAAGGGTGATGCCGTCGGAGGTTTCAAAGGGGCCAGACCAGATGCGGCGCAGTTTCAGGACGTGGGCATGACAGCCGAGAACATCGCCGAGGTCGCGGGCGATTGCGCGTACGTAACCGCCTTTGCCGCAGGTGAGTTCTAGCTCGACGTGATCTGCATCTGGGCGAGAGAGGAATTTGAGGTCTTCGACCCAAAGGGGGCGGGCAGCGATTTCGATGTCTTCGCCAGCGCGGGCAAGTTTATAGGCGCGTTGACCATCAATTTTCACGGCAGAGAATTTTGGCGGGACTTGTTGGATGTCGCCGATGAAAGGGGGTAACGCGGCGATGATTTCTTCGTCTGTGGGGCGTGTGTCGCTGGATGCGATAACTTCGCCTTCGGCGTCATCGGTGTTGGTGGCTTGGCCCAAACGGACGGTGAAGGTGTAGGCCTTGAGCGCGTCGGTGATGTAGGGGACGGTTTTGGTGGCTTCGCCCAAAGCAACGGCGAGAACGCCTGTGGCATCAGGGTCCAGCGTGCCTGCGTGGCCTGCTTTGTTCGCGCCGAGCGCCCATTTCACCTTGTTCACCACGGAGGTCGAGGTGATGCCAGCGGGCTTGTCGATCACGAGCCAGCCAGAGATGTTGCGGCCACTTTTCTTGCGTCCCATTAGTTGTCCTCTACCACGGCGACGATGGGGCCGAGTGTGTGAAAGCCGAAATCGGATCGGCTTAGGTTGGGGGCGTAAAGCCGTGAAATATTGCCGTCAAAATAAAGGGCGCTGGGCAGTTTCAACGCGTCGCGGAAATAGCTGCCGAATGCGTGGAAGGTGACGGTGTTGTTTGAGATCACGAAGACAGCCGTGGAGCCGTCGGATGTGGTGCCGACACCGTTGCGGATGTATTTGCTGGTGCTTTTTGGCAAGAAACGTGGGTGCAGTTCGCCGTCGATGACCAACATCGGTCCAGATTGTGTGGCGTGTTTGCAGGTTGGATTTTGGCTTTGGAATTTGAGTGTTTCAATCACATCGGCGCGCTTTGATCGGATGCAAAAGACGCCGTTGGGCAGCAGGCCGAAATTACCGGGGCCCGCGTTTGGGATGACCTTTTTCAGCTCTACCCCGTTTTCGACGTAGTGGCCGACGGGATCGCGATCATCGTGGTACATGCCTGCGTTCATCGCAAAGGCGAGTTTTTTGCCTTTTGCGATGAGGGCGCGATCCAGTGTGGTGAACTGGCCGTAGGGTTTGCCGTTTGGTTTGTACAGGAACAGCGATAGATCGGAGGCAGCCACATCGACAGTGCATTTGGTGAAGCTGTTGCCTTTGTAGGTTTCATCGACGCATTCAGATGCGCTGGCGAATCCGCCAAAGCACAAAAGAAGGGCCGCGAGTTTAAGCTTCATCAATGTCGAGATCCTGTTTCACGGTGTCTTGATCCAGAAGGCGGCGGGTTTCATCCATTTGATCAAAGGTGTGGTCGTAGACGAATTTGAGTTCTGGTGAGAATTTCAGGGTCAGCGATTTGTTCATCTGACGGCGCAGTTCGTATTTGTTGCGGTTCAACGCCTCGATCACGATATCGGCGTTCACACCACCCAGCGGGGAAACATGCACAACGGCGGCGCGCAGATCGTTGGTTGCGCGTACTTCGCCCACTGTTACGGAAACATGCGCCAGATCGGGGTCGTGGATATCACCACGGGCCAAAGTTTCGGCCAAGGAACGGCGGATCAGTTCGCCCACGCGGAGCTGTCGTTGGGTCGGGCCAGCCGATGAATTTGATTTTTTTGCCATGATGTATCCTTTGAAGGTTCATTTATGGCAGAAAGAGCCGCCTTACAACATTGGTTTGTGTGGTGTGGGGTTTGATTTTGCGGGTGAGCGGGGTAAAGCCGAGGGAAGATTTAGTGAAGGATAAGATCATGACGACCCTGCCTGCGATTGCGATTGTTGGAGCTTCTGGCCGAATGGGACAGATGTTGATCAAGACTGTGCTTGAGAGCGATGCCTGTACGTTGGCGGGTGTAACCGAACGCAGCGGCCATGATTGGGTTGGCAAGGATCTGGGCGCGTGCATGGGCGGCGGCGATATTGGCGTGATTGTTTCGGATGATCCGCTGGAGGTTTTTGCAAAATCACAGGCGGTGATTGAGTTTACATCGCCCGAGGCCACGGTGGCGCATGCGGCACTGTGTGCACAAGCGCGTGCGGTGCATGTGGTTGGAACGACGGGAATGACTGACGCGGACATGGAGAAGTTGAAAGCCGCCGCACGGCATGCGCCGATTGTTCAGGCTGGCAACATGAGTTTGGGTGTGAACTTGTTGGTGCAATTGACCAAAAAGGTGGCAGAGGCGCTGGACGAGGATTTCGATATCGAGGTTGTGGAAGCGCACCATCGTCACAAGGTTGATGCGCCAAGTGGCACGGCATTGATGTTGGGCGAAGCGGCGGCTGAGGGGCGCGGTGTTGCGCTGGAAGATGTGCGCGACAGCGGGCGCGACGGAATTACGGGCGCGCGTAAACGCGGGGATATCGGGTTCACGGCCATTCGGGGTGGCGATGTTGTTGGCGAACACGATGTGATTTTCGCAGCGGACGGCGAGCGGATTGTGCTGCGCCATTTGGCGACAGATCGCGGGATATTTGCGCGCGGTGCGTTGAAAGCAGCGCTTTGGGGCCAGGATAAAGGGCCTGGTTTGTACAGTATGTTGGATGTGCTTGGGCTGTAGGTTTTAAGTATTTAAGCGAAAAAGAAATCAGGGATCAGAAATCTGAGGTGATGCCCTTTTTCTCCCAATCGCCAAAGCGGGTGGGTTCGGGGCCGTTGCGACCACCAAGTTCGGTTGGCATTTGATCCTTGGCGGCTGCCTTTTTACGGGCTTCGGCCTCGGCCAAGGCGCGTTTGGCGGCAGCGGCCAGCTTTTTGTCTTTTTCGGAATCGCTCATTTGTGCCTGTCCTGTTTGTACGCTAGATAGGCCGCAACACGGACCAAGGCAAGTTGGCCCTGCGGATAGGAGCATCCATGAATACTGCAACGATTTCGGCCAGATTTGGCGCTGTGGCGCTGATCCATGCGGTTTTGATGGAGCGCACCATGCTGGGCGACGCGGTTCAAAGCGAGGACGGGCCGATTTCTAAACTGGCGCCGCCTGATCGGGCCCGCGCGCAAAGTTTGGCGGCACTTACTTTGCGCCACATGCCAAGGTTGGATGCGATTCTTGAGGGGTTTTTGGAGCATAAGCCGCCATTGCGTGCGCTGAATGCCTTGCGGATTTGTGCGGCGGAGATTGTGCTGGATGGTATCCCTGCGCATGGGGCGGTGAATGCGGCGGTGGAAATCGTGCGCGCCAGTACCAAGACGAAACATTTGGGCGGCATGGTGAATGCAGTGGGGCGTAAATTGGGGGCGCTGGATGTAGAGAGCCTGCAGAATATGCCTGTGCCGCAACTACCCAAAGCGGTACGCGGCGCGATTGTGAAAGCGTTTGGCGAAGAGGGAACGATAGCGATTGAGCGGGCGCATTTGGATCGCCCGCCGTTTGATTTAACGCTGAAAGAGCCTGAACGGGCAGAGGAATGGGCTGAACGGCTGGATGCTGACGTGTTGCCGACGGGGAGTTTGCGTTTGCGCAAGTCGGTGCAAATTTCGGCGTTGGATGGATTTGAGAGCGGCGATTGGTGGGTTCAGGATGCGGCAGCGGCGATGCCTGTGCGCTTGCTCGGTGATATCAGTGGCAAACGGGTTTTGGATTTATGTGCGGCACCGGGTGGCAAAACCATGCAGTTGTGTGCGGCGGGGGCAGATGTGACCGCGCTCGATCTGTCGCCAGAGCGGATGCACCGTGTGATGGAAAATACACGCAGGATGGGGTTTCAACCGCGCATGGAAGTGGTAAATGCGATGCATTGGGAGCCAGATGACGCGTTTGATGCGATCCTGCTGGATGCGCCGTGTTCGGCAACGGGTACCATTCGGCGCCATCCTGATTTGCCCTACGTGCGGCCTTCGTTGGATTTGAAGCCGTTGTTGAGTTTGCAGCAAGCGATGTTGAAACGCGCCAGCGCGTGGCTGCGCCCGAATGGGCGGATGGTGTATGCGACCTGTTCATTGATCCAAGCCGAGGGAGAGCGGCAAATCGCGCGGTTGCTGGAAGACAGCGATATGGCCGAAAAGGCGGTTACGCCAGCGGATTATGGCCTCGATCCATCGTGGGCCGTATCAAAGGGTGCAATCCGTCTGCGGCCCAATTACTGGTCGGAGTTGGGTGGTATGGACGGGTTTTATATGGCGTTACTGCACAAGCAGTGATGACAGGCGCGGTGCTGCCCCCTATACGTTTTATGAAACAGGCAGGCAGTTAACGAACATGAGCTGGGCAAATCAGGTTCTGCAATATCCTTTGGCAACGTGGCGCGGATTGCGCCGTGTTTGGCCGCGCATTGCTGATCGTGTGGCGATGCGAACCGCGCGGCTTTCATCCCCTGCAACTGCGTTTGTGTCCCAACCTGAGCCGCGATCTTATGGGCAAGCGGCGCACGGTGTGCAAATGCTGGCGGGCAATTATCTGGTGCGCGGAAATATTCATGAAATGCCAGATTCGGTGCCTTGGGACATTGTGAGCCTTGGGCACGATCAGCGGGTTCAGATGCACGGGTTTGCGTGGCTCGATGATGTCGTCGCTGTCGATACGCCAGAGGCGCGGGCCAAGGCACAGGCGTGGGTTTTTGAGTGGGTGGAGCGATATGGTCGTGGGCGCGGTGATGGCTGGGTGCCCGATCTGGCGGGGCGGCGTGTGGTGCGCTGGATCAATCATGCGATCCTGATCTTGCAACGTGCAGACAGTGAACAGTCGCAGGCGTTTTTCCGCAGTTTGGGGCATCAGGCGCATTTTCTGCGCAAACGGTGGAAATCTGTGCGCGCTGGTTTGCCGAGGTTCGAAGCGCTTACGGGATTGGCGTATTGCGGTTTGGCGCTGGAAGGGCAGGGCCATGTTTTGCAACCCGCCCTTAAGGCGCTGGGCCGCGAATGTGTGCGCGAGATTGGGGCAGATGGCGGGATTGCCAGCCGTAATCCAGAAGAATTGATGGAGATTTTCACGCTGTTGTCTTGGGTGAACCAAGCGGTCAGCGTTCACGGGCAAGCGATAGACAGCGAGATTTTGCTGGCGTTGGAGCGCATCGCGCCTGCCATTCGTGCGCTGCGTTTGGGCGATGGACGGATGGTGCAATTTCACGGTGGCGCTGCGGGGCAAGCGGATCGCGTGGATCAAGCACTGGCCGATGCAGGGATTCGCAGCCCTGCGCGCATGGGCGGTGCGATGGGGTATTCGCGCATGTCTGCGTCGGGAACAGTTTTGGTGGTTGATACCGCGAACATGCCATCAAGCGAGCATTCGCAAAATGTGCATGCTGGCGCGTTGTCGTTTGAAATGTCTTCGGGGCGGGTGCCGATTTTGGTGAACATGGGGCCAGCGCGGGGCTATGCGACGCAAATCCGAAATGCCTCGCGGGCGAGCGCGGCGCATAATGTTTCGGTTTTGGATCGAGTATCATCGGCGCGGTTTATCGGGAAAGACAAACGCTTGCGCTGGGTTGCGGCCCCGAGTTTTGTGAACGCGAAAAAGGACGATAACGAGTTTGGCCAAGCCTTACTGGCGCGCCATGATGGATACAGTCAATCGCACGGTCTGATCCATGAGCGCCAATTGGCAGTCGTGCATTCTGGCGAAGAAGTGCAGGGCGAAGAACGGTTTTATTGCAAATCCACAGGCGAGCGTGTGCGTTTTGGTGCGCGTGCGGATGAAAACCGCGCTATGCCGTTTGAAACGCATTTTCGGTTCCACCCAGATGTGGATGTAGAGCTGGGCCTGAACGGGACAATCGCGTCTATTCAGCTGAAAACAGGCGAGATCTGGTTGTTGCGTGCGAAAGACGGAGATCTGGAGTTGCGCGACACAATATTTATTGAACAAGGCCGCCTTAAGCCACGTGCGACACAAGAGGTTGTGGTCATGGGGCGCGTTGTGGATTATGAGGGCGGCATTAGCTGGACTTTGACGCGCAGCAGTTGATTGAATGGCCTGCGCGGACACATAAAAGGATACGACTGTTCCCATGTCTGATGATCTTCAACCGCTGCGCCGCGCTCTTCTTTCTGTTTCTGATAAATCGGGTCTGATTGATCTGGCCCGTGCGTTGGATGCGCGCGGGGTCGAGTTGTTATCGACGGGCGGCACGGCGAAGGCGATCCGTGATGCGGGGCTGCCTGTGAAAGATGTGTCCGAAATTACCAATTTCCCCGAGATGATGGATGGGCGCGTGAAAACGCTGCATCCGATGGTGCATGGAGGATTGCTGGCGTTGCGCGATAATGCGGATCATGTGGCGGCGATGGAGGAGCACGGCATTGGCAATATCGATTTGTTGGTGGTGAACCTGTATCCGTTTGAAGAAACTGTTGCAGCGGGCGGCGATTACGACACTTGCATCGAAAACATAGATATTGGCGGGCCTGCGATGATCCGTGCGGCGGCGAAAAACCACGGGTTTGTTTCGGTTGTTGTGGATGTTGAAGATTACGATGGGTTGTTGGGCGAGTTGGATGCCAACGACGGGCAGACTTCGCTGGCGTTTCGTCAAGGTTTAGCGCAGGCGGCGTACGCGCGCACAGGTGCCTATGATGCGGCGGTTTCGACTTGGATGGCCAGTGCGATCGGGACGGATGCACCACGGCGCAAGGCGATTGCTGGGACGTTTGTGCAGACGATGCGGTACGGCGAAAACCCGCACCAATCGGCGAGTTTTTATTCCAATGGGGATGCGCGGCGCGGTGTTGCCACGGCAGAGCAGCATCAGGGCAAAGAGCTGTCTTACAACAACATCAACGACACGGATGCGGCGTTTGAGTTGGTGGCGGAGTTTGACCCTGCCAACGGGCCAGCCTGTGCGATTATCAAACACGCGAACCCGTGCGGCGTGGCGACTGGGGCGAGCATGGCAGAGGCCTATCAATCGGCGTTTGATTGTGATCGCACATCGGCGTTTGGCGGGATTATCGCGCTGAACCAGACGTTGGACGCGGCAACAGCGGAACAGATTGTTGAAATTTTCACCGAAGTTGTGATTGCGCCTGATGTGACAGATGAGGCGAAGGCGGTTTTTGCGGCCAAGAAAAACCTGCGTTTGTTGACCACGGGCGGTTTGCCTGATGTGCGCACAGGCGGACAGGTCTGGAAGCAGGTTTCTGGCGGGTATTTGATCCAAGATCGTGACAACGGCTTTGTGAACCCTGCTGATTTAAAGGTTGTGACGAAACGCGCACCAAATGCGCAGGAAATGGCCGATCTGTTGTTGGCATGGAAAATTGCAAAACACGTGAAATCGAACGCGATTGTCTACGTAAAAGATGGCGCGACTGTGGGTGTGGGTGCGGGGCAAATGAGCCGCGTGGACAGCACACGGATTGCCGCGCGTAAGGCACAGGATATGGCGGATGTTTTGGGGCTGGATGCGCCACTGACACAAGGCTCGGTCGTGGCGTCTGATGCGTTCTTTCCGTTTTCAGATGGGTTGCTGACGGCCGCAGAAGCGGGCGCAACAGCGGTTATTCAGCCAGGTGGTTCGATGCGCGATGAAGATGTAATCAAAGCCGCAGATGACGCGGGTTTGGCGATGGTGTTCACAGGAATGCGGCACTTTCGCCACTAAAGGGACGGTAGCTATGAAGCGCATTTTGGCAATGAGCCTTGGGATTTTTGTGTTCGATCAACTGACGAAGTTTTTTGTGGTTCAGTATCTGGATTTGCAAATGAAGTTGGCGATTGATGTGCTGCCGCCGTTGGTGAATTTCCGCATGGCGTGGAATGAGGGCATCAATCTGGGGCTTTTGGCGGATTACGATTTGCGTTGGATTCTGATTGTTGTGTCCATCGCGATTTCCGCTTGGGTTTTGTGGTGGGGCCGCAGTTTCACAGGGTGGTTCGGCGCGTTTTTGGTGGGCTGTATCGTTGGCGGGGCGCTGGGCAACACGGTGGATCGTGTGGTTTACGGCGCTGTTGCCGACTTTTTGAATATGTCGTGTTGTGGGTGGAGAAACCCTTATTCGTTCAACGTGGCCGATATCGCCATTTTTGTCGGGGCATTCGGTTTGGTGCTGTTTTCTGAAAAGCTGCACAGAAAAGCGTGACGCCCGCCAAAAACTTCGGTAAACACAACAAAAGAGCAGGTTGAGGGTATTCGCAATGAAAATTGCTGGGTTGAAAATTGTAGTGACGGTTGCGCTGGTTGGCGTTGTTGCTGGCTGTGACACAACGCAAGGGGTCGGTCGATTCTTTGCTGGTGACGAAAACAAACAGAATGGCCCTGATGAATTCGGGATCGTTCCAACCCGTGCGTTGGAATTGCCTGATGATCTGGTTTCATTACCCGAGCCAAAACCCGGTGCCCGCAATCGCACAGACCCGTTGCCGGAACACGATGCCGTTGCTGCCCTTGGTGGACAGCCTGATCGTTTGGACAGCACGCGCGTTGGTGCAGGCGAAGGCGCCTTGTTGGCCGCTGCCGAACGCCGTGGCACAGCATCCAACATTCGTGAAGTTCTTGCTGAAGAAGATCAAGAATTCCGCGATGACAACGGCCCATTATTCCTAGAGCGGCTGTTCAAAGTGAATACCTATTTGAAAACGTATAAAGACGATACTTTGGAAGCGCGTCGCACAAATGAATTGCTGCGCCGCAAAGGTATAAAAACACCGTCTGTTTCGCCCGTCGAAAAACGATAAACTGTAACGTCACTCACGTTTATGTTGAGTGGCGTTGATTGTGCGCGCCAACAGTCTACTGTTTCATCAACGAGTTAACTCATTGGAGGTCCCATGCTGTTGCGGACTGTTAGTTTTTGTTTTGCGGCCGTTCTGGCAGCGCAAAGCGTTTTTGCCGAGACAGGCAAGGTCACGACATTCGAATTGGAAAACGGGCTGCAAGGGGTGGTGATCGAAGACCACCGTGCGCCTGTTGTGACCAACATGGTTTGGTACCGTGTCGGATCGGCGGATGAGCCAGCGGGATACACGGGGGTGGCGCATTTTCTGGAACACCTGCTGTTTAAAGGGACAAAAACCCTGAAACCGGGTGAGTTTAGCAAGATCGTCAAGGAAAATGGCGGTGTGGGCAATGCCTTCACGTCGTATGATTACACGGGCTATTTCCAACGGGTTGCCGCGGATCGTTTGCCGTTGATGATGCAGTTAGAAGCCGATCGGATGCGCAATCTGGTTCTGTTGGAAGAAGACGTTGTAACAGAACGCAATGTGGTGATCGAGGAGCGCAACACGCGCACGGAAAGTGATCCTAACAGCCTGTTCCAAGAACAGCGCCGCGCGATGATGTTTATGAACCACCCGTATCGCAACCCTGTGATTGGCTGGCGTCACGAGATTGAAGCGTTGAATTTGCAAGCGGCGCTGGATTTTTACGAAACCTATTACGCGCCAAACAATGCCATTTTGGTGATCGCCGGTGATGTGACCCCAGAAAACGTGAAGGCGTTGGCAGAGGAACATTTTGGCCCGTTGAAACCGTCTGATAATATTCCAGAACGGGTGCGGCCCAAAGAGCCGCCCCATTTGTCGCCTGTGACGGTTACGTTTCAGGATCCGCGTCAAACACAGCCCTATTTTGTGCGCAGCTATCAAGCGCCAAAACGCCAGTCTGGGGATCAAAAAGAAGCCGCCGCGTTGTTGTTGTTTGCGCAATTGCTGGGCGGATCGGGTATTTCATCGGTGATGGGGCAAAAACTGCAGCTGGAGCAAAAGATCGCGGTTCACACCAGTGCGTGGTACGATTCGATGTCGTATGACCCTGAAACATTTGGCGTTTACGCGATGCCGCGCCCTGATGTGACGCTGGACGATTTGCAAGACGCCGTTGATCAGGTGTTGGCGGAGTTTCTGGAAGAGGGTGTTGATGCAGAGCATCTGGCACGTCTGAAAGTGCAAATCGCTGCCGAGGATATTTACGAGTTGGATGATCAAGCCGGCGTGGCGCGCACCTATGGGCAGGCGTTGACGGCGGGTTTGACGGTGCAAGATGTGCAAAGCTGGTCTGATGTTTTGCAGAGCGTTACCGAAGAAGACATTATGGCCGCCGCACGCAAAGTGTTGGTGCTAAAACAATCGGTGACAGGTTTAATGTTGCCACCCGCGACGGAGGAATCCCAATGATCCGATTTTTCGTAGTTCTTTGGGTTGCAGTGATCGCAGCCCTGCCCGCTGCGGCGCAAATCAAAATTGAAGAGGTCACTAGCGCGGGGGGCATCAAGGCGTGGTTAGTGAACGAACCTTCGATCCCGATCATCGCGATGCAGGTTGGATTTAAGGGCGGCACCAGTTTGGATGCGCCGGGCAAAACGGGATCAATCAATTTGATGGCTGGATTGCTGGAAGAAGGCACGGGCGACATGGATGCGGCGGCGTTTCGCCGTGAAACCGAAAGCCTCGCGGCGAATTTCGGGTTTAGTGCGCGGCGCGACAGTGTTGTGGTTTCTGCGCAAGTGTTGAAATCAAACGCGGATGAAGCATTGGCGTTGTTGCGAAAAGCGATTGTTGAGCCTGCGTTTAATGATGCGGCGATAACCCGTGTACGTGCGCAAGTTTTATCTGGCCTTGAAAGCGATTTGAAAGACCCGCAATCCATTGCCGGGCAAACCTTGAATGCGATTGCCTTTGCGGGGCATCCCTACAGCCTGCCTACGGATGGGACGTTGGAAACGGTTAAGGCCCTGACGCGCGATGATTTGTTTGCAGCACACCGCGCCAGCATGAGCAAAGATCATTTGATCGTTTCCGTTGTGGGTGATGTTACTGCCGAAGAGCTGGGCCCGATGTTGGACGCGCTGTTGGGCGGGTTGCCAGAGGCAGGTGCTGATTTACCTGCGCGGGTCGCGTTTGGTGCGACTGGCGGCACAACGGTTGTTGATTTTCCATCGCCGCAATCTGTCGCGCTTTGGGCGCAGCCAACGAGTGTTGATTTGGATCATCCAGATTTCATGCCAATGTTTGTGATGAACCACATTCTGGGCGGTGGCGGTTTTGGATCACGCCTAACGGATGAGGTGCGCGAGAAGCGTGGCCTGACCTATGGCGTTTACACTTACATCGCGTGGTTGGGTGCGACCGAATACATCGGCGGGTCTGTGGCGTCTGCGAACGGGACGGTAGGCGAGGCGATTGACGTTGTCGCGGCTGAGTGGAAACGGATGGCAGAAGGCGGCGTTACGCCCGAAGAGTTGGACAAGGCGAAAAAGTACATGACCGGGTCGTATGCGCTGCGCTTTGATGGCAATGCCAAGATTGCACGGGTGATGGCAGGCATGCAGTTGGATGGGTTTGTACCAGAGTATATCAATACGCGAAATGAGCGTCTAAATGCGGTGACAGTTGAGGATATCGCGCGGGTGGCCAAACAGCATTTGCAGCCTGATGGGTTGCGATTTGTTGTGGTTGGCCAGCCTGAGGGCGTTGTATCCACCGATTGATGTATCGTGGTTAATCATGTGCAAAGCCCTGAATTCGGCAATCGCGAATCGGGGCTTTGCGTGCTATCCATTGTGGCATGAACGCCCCTGACCCCAACATAAGCGCAAATCGCGCGCCGATACGCCAGCTGGATGATGCTGCGGCCAACCGCATTGCGGCAGGCGAAGTAGTTGAACGCCCCGCGAGCGCGGTGAAAGAGTTGGTGGAAAACGCCATCGACGCGAATGCGACACGGATCGAGGTGGCCTACGCTGATGGTGGTAAAACGCTGTTGCGCGTAACTGACGATGGGTTCGGCATTCCTGAGGATCAGTTGCATTTGGCGCTGTCCCGTCATGCCACATCGAAAATCGACGGATCGGATTTGCTGAACATCCACACCTTTGGGTTTCGCGGCGAGGCGCTGCCGTCTTTGGGGGCCGTTGGGCGATTAACGATTACATCGCGGGCTGAAGGCTCGGATGGGGCGGCGACGATTTCGGTGAACGGCGGCGCGTTAGATGCATTGAAACCTGCGGCACTGTCGCGGGGCACGGTGGTCGAATTGCGCGATTTGTTTCATGCGACCCCTGCACGGCTAAAGTTTTTACGCACGGATAGATCCGAAAGCGGTGCGATCATTGATGTGATCAAACGCTTGGCGATGGCAGAGCCGTTGATCGGGTTCACGTTGCGCGATGTGACGGGGGGCGGTGAAGGCCGCGTGGTGTTTCAAGTCGCGCCGCAGACGGGTGATCTGTTTGATGCGCTGCATGCGCGGTTGGCCAAAATACTGGGCGCGGATTTTGCGGCAAATGCGTTGCGCATTGATGCCGAACGCGAGGGTTTGGCGATTACAGGATTTGCCAGCCTGCCGACCTATTCACGCGGGTCTGCAGCGGCGCAATATATGTTTGTGAACGGGCGACCCGTGCGCGACAAAGTGTTTTTCGGGGCGATCCGTGGAGCATATTCTGACTTTCTGCACCGTGACCGCCACCCTGCGCTGGCGCTGTTTTTGGAATGCGATCCAACGCTGGTGGATGTGAATGTGCACCCTGCCAAAAGCGAGGTTCGGTTTCGTGATCCTGGCATTGCGCGTGGACTGATTGTTACCGCGTTGCGCCATGCGTTGGCTGATGCAGGGCATCGTGCATCGACCACGGTGGCGGATGCAACGCTGGGGGCGTTTCGCCCTGAAACCGCACCTGCGGGGGCGATCTATCAGATGGATCGGCAATCCCAGCCGCGTTATTCTGCTGCGCCCCAAGCGGGGTTTGCAGAAACGCAGCCGAGCTATTCTGCGCGGGTCGAGGTGGTTGAAACCCCTGTTGTTGCGGATCAACCGTTGGGGGCGGCGCGTGCGCAGGTACACGAGAATTACGTGATTGCGCAGACGCCAGATGGGATTGTGATTGTCGATCAGCACGCCGCGCATGAACGGTTGGTGTATGAGCGATTGAAACGGCAGATGGCCGAAAATGGTGTGGCAGCGCAGGCGTTGTTGATCCCTGAAATTGTGGAACTTGCTGCGGATGATCATGGGCGTGTTTTAAGTGCGGGTGATGAATTGGCGGGCTTTGGCCTTGTGATCGAGGATTTCGGTGGGACGGCTGTTTGTGTGCGCGAAACCCCTGCGTTGCTCGGCGAAGTGAACGCAGCTGCATTGGTGAATGATATCGCAGACGAGCTGGCGGATTTGAACCAGACCCAAAGCGTGAAAGACAAGTTAGAGGCGATTTTAAGCCGCGTGGCCTGTCATGGCTCGATCCGATCTGGGCGGGTGATGCGGGCCGAAGAAATGAATGCGTTGTTGCGCGAAATGGAAGCAACGCCGCATTCTGGGCAATGCAATCATGGCCGCCCGACGTATGTGGAGTTGAAATTACATGACATTGAAAAACTGTTTGGGCGGCGCTGATGGAAATTGATTTCAACGATCCTTTGGTTCTAGGGGGCATCGCGCTGGGCTTGGCTTTGGTGTTGGTGTTGTTCTTGCTGGTTTTCGCGCTACGGGCATCGGGGCGGGCGGCACGCGCTGCGGAGCCGCTGGCCAATCAGATGTTGATGATGGGCGAAGGTCTGCGGGTGATGAACGAGAGCCAGCATGTGTTGAAAGGCGGGCTGGACAGCATGACCCAAACGCAGGCGCAGGCGATGCACACGGTAGAAAGCCGATTGGCGCATGTTCAACAGCAGATGCAGGATAAGCTGCACGAAAACGCGATGAAAAGCGCGCGCTCCTTGGCTGAAATGCAGGGGCAAATGAAGGACACGTTGCAGGGCAGCAGCGAGAAGACGACGAAATCTTTGACGCAGTTGCAGGAACGACTGGCGACGATTGATAAGGCGCAGACGAATATTGAAAAACTGTCAGGCGATGTTTTGTCGCTGCAAGATATCCTGTCGAACAAACAGACGCGCGGGGCGTTTGGGGAAATTCAGCTGAATGACATTGTGCAAAAGGCGATGCCGCCCGATGCGTATACGTTTCAGGCGACGTTATCGAACGGGAAGCGGGCGGATTGTTTGATCCATTTGCCGAACCCACCCGGGCCGATCGTGATTGATAGCAAGTTCCCGTTGGAGGCTTACGAGAAGATTCGTGCGGCGGATAATCCTGCGATGGTTCAGATCGCGGTGCGCGAAATGAAAGCGGCGGTGCGCGCGCATATCAGTGCGATTTCGCAGAAGTATATTATTGAGGGTGAAACAGCAGAAGGGGCATTGATGTTCCTGCCATCTGAGGCCGTTTATGCCGAATTACAC
The DNA here is from genome assembly GCA_018607905.1 of Paracoccaceae bacterium. GTDB lineage: Bacteria > Pseudomonadota > Alphaproteobacteria > Rhodobacterales > Rhodobacteraceae > Amylibacter. Next base: position 22,208 of record JABBAP010000015.1, read on the forward strand.
GCCAATTTTGGCGATGTGGTACGCGAGGGGTTTGATGCGCGGGTTTGGATTGTGTCCCCGACCACCTGCATGGCGACGTTGAACACGATGCGCGCCATTCTGAAAGATGCGCGGATGAAGGAACAGGCGGGGGCCATTCGCAAGGAACTGGGCCTGCTGAACAAAGATGTAGATCGGCTGGAAACACGGGTTGGTAATTTGGATCGCCATTTTGGGCAGGCGGCCAAGGACGTGGAAGATATCAAAATTTCGGCGACGAAAGCAGGTAATCGCGCGAAACGGCTCGATGCGTTTGATTTTGCTGAAATCGAAGAAAGCCCAGCGGATAACATCGTGCGGATCGCGCCCGAGGATAGTTAGGGCCTGTTGCACAAATTGACGCAGCGTTAAGTTGTGGGTTGTTCCGCGTGATTTCATCGCGTTCACATAAGTGAAGCGTTGGAGTGCGAAAATGTCTTTGTCGGGTTTGGAAATTCATCCAGAGAGAATTGTGCTGAGCAATGAATTGCATGCGCGGCCTTTTCCTGTTGTGCGCGGACCAAGCAGTGCCGCGTCTATTGCGATTGAACGGGATCTGGCGAACCCGGATGCGGATCGCGCGCATTTGATCGCGCTGATGGATCGGTACGGCGCCGCGCACCCAGCGCCAGATGCATCGCATCATTCCGCAGATTTGGGCAAAGTGCGGTTGAAATGGGAACGCCATTCGGAGTTTGCGACCTACACATTATTTGCTGATCAGGTTTCCGAAATTCCGTTTTCGGGTGATCTGTTCAAGTATTTCCCAGAAAAATGGCGGGCACAAAGCTCTGGGCGATTGTTGTCATCTGTGCTTGTCCGCATCGAACAAGCACGCGAACCGCAAGCGGCGATAGAGCGTATTCAAAAAGTTGGTGCGGATTGGTTTTTCGACGAGGGGATGGCGGCGGCCTTTGTGTTGGAAAAAGAGGCGGCGATTGTTGGTGATTTCCGTTTGGATGCGCAAGATCACATTCGGTTTGCGGTGTTTCAAATCGGGAACACGGGTGCCCATCGGATGGGGCGAATTGTGCAACGGCTGATAGAGATCGAGACCTATAAAACCATGTCGATGTTGACCCTGCCGATTGCGCGGGATGTTTTCGCGGGTCTTTCGGATTTGGACCGAGACCTTGGCGCGGTTGTCGCTGGCATGTCAAAGGAAGCGGAGAATCCGCAAGCGGAGTTGAACACGCTGCTGGATATTTCCAGTAAGATTGAGAGTTTTTCTGCGAAAACAACCTTTCGATTTACTGCGGCAGAGGCTTATTCCGCATTGGTGTATGCGCGGGTGGATGTGCTGTTGGAAGAACGCCTTGCTGGGTATCAATTGTTTTCTGAATTTATGTCGCGGCGGTTTGAACCTGCGATGCGGACCTGTCGGTCTGCATCAATGCGGTTGGCGGATATATCGGGGCGCGCGGCGCGGGCATCAAGGTTGTTGGGGACGCGGGTGAGCGTGCATGTGAATGAGCAAAACCGAGAGATTTTGAAGAACATGGACAAACGCGCGGCCTTGCAATTGCGTCTGCAAGAAACTGTCGAGGGGCTGTCTGTGGTTGCGATAAGTTATTATGCGGTCAGCCTGTTGGTGAAGTTTTTGTATCCGTTTGGCGCGAAAATTGGCTGGAGTGAAAGCTGGGTTGGCGCGGTTGTTGTTGTGCCAGTCGTGGCGATTGTTTGGTTTTTGGTGCGAAATATTCGCAAAACGGCAGAAAAAAGGGGCCGATGATGCCCCCAATTTCCCCCGCGCCGAGGGGTTTTAGATTTTAAAGAACGGTTGCAGCAAGCGTGGTAGCAGGCTGTTAAAGCGCAAAGGCGCATCTGTGGCCGCGATGCAAATGCAATCGGCATCCATGCTGGCGATGGGTTGATGGTTTAGGTCCTCATTCGCGATTTCGAGGTCGCCACGGGCGAATTCGTCTACTTCATCCGCGAATGATCCCTGCAAAACCAAGGTCAATTCCATGCCGCGATGGCCGTGATCGGGAACGGATTGCCCCGCTGGGATAAACAACAGGCGCGCCTGTGCTGTGTCGTTTGTCGGGATGATCGCTTGTTTGACGCCGCCGCCCAAGGATTTCCATTTCACCTTTTCCAGGTCGCCGCCCAGGTATTTTTGGATGGGTTCTGGCAACACGCCTTTTGGTCCCGGTTTTTCGATAACTGTGTCGCTGGATTTGATGCGGCCCAGCGTTGCCGCAAAGGCATCTGATTTCAACTCAACACTGTCGCATTCTTCCATGACGCAGGCGCCAACGGCCTCGTAGCTGCTGACAAGCGCGCGGCTTTCGTCCGACAGGGACAGGTGCGCGGCGACAACAATGTCAAAGGCTTCGGGCAGGGCACCAGCGGCGTAACCCATTGCCAATTGGTCGTTTAAAACGTGCTTCACGGTCATTCTATTCACTCACTTAAAGTCTGGCGGAGGCGGTTTAGCGCCAACCTAATGCGGGATTTGATTGTGCCAAGGGGTAGGCCGGTTTCTTGGGCCAATTCGGAATGTGTCAGGTCGCCAAAATAGGCGCGACGCACGATGTCGCGTTGCTTTTTCGGCAGCTGTTCGAGCGCCTTGGCGAGTTTTTGGGTTTCCTGCTGGAGCACCAAAGCATCAGAGGCCTCTGGCTCTGGTTCGGGGCCCCAAGCGAGGTCTTCTGGTTCAGGGCGCGCGGAGCGGCGAAAGGCATCAATTTTTTTGTTACGCGCAATGGTGAAAATCCAGGTGGCCGCTGAGGCGCGGGTTGGATCGAACAAATGCGCCTTGTGCCAAACCGTGACCATTGTTTCTTGGGCGCATTCTTCGGCCATGGTGGCGGACGCGCCAGATTTTATCAAGAACCCTTTGATGCGCGGGGCGAAGTGGGCAAACAATTCTGCAAAAGCAGTTTCGTCGCGCGTGTCGCGCACGCGTAAGATGTTGGCTGACCAATCTGGCTCAAGACACGATTGATTTTGGGCCCGTGCCATTGGTTTCCTTAATTTTTTAGTTTTCGTAAGCGCACCATATCCTACACGCCACGGCGGCGCATTGGTTTTTTGCCAGGATATGTTTGCTTCGATCATGTGGGGGATACGGCGTGGGTTCGAAATTGGATCACTGGGGGCAAAGTTTTTTTAGCAGTTGTTTTTGTGATCCATTCAATACGGCGAAACGTATCCTTTACGAATACCAAGTAAGGAATGCTGAATGCCGTTTGAGTTTGCTCCGAGTGCCCCACTGAAAATCGCTGTAATCGGGGCAGGTGTCTCTGGCATGGGGGCGGCGCACTTGTTGTCAAAGGCGCATGATGTGACCCTATTTGAGGCCGAGAAACGGTTGGGCGGGCATGCGCGGACTGTTTTGGCAGGTAAAAATGGCGATCAGCCAGTTGATACAGGGTTTATCGTTTTCAATTACGCGAATTACCCGCGTCTGACTGCGTTGTTCGAAGAATTGGACGTGCCCGTTGTCAAAAGCAAGATGAGCTTTGGGGTTTCGGCAGACGGGGGACGCGTGGAATATGCGCTCAACGATTTGGCGGCGCTGTTTGCGCAGAAAAGCAACATGGTGAACCCCAAGTTTTTGGGGATGCTGATTGATATTATGCGGTTCAATTCCAAAGCGTTGAAGGCTTCCCAAGACCCGAGCGTGACGCTGGGCGAGTTGATGGATCGTCTTAAAATGGGCGAATGGTTTCAGAAATATTACCTGCTGCCGTTTTCCGGTGCGATTTGGTCGACGCCGCTGGAACAGATGTTGTCTTTCCCTGCGCAGGCGTTGACTCGGTTTTTCCAGAACCACAATCTGCTCGGCGTGTATGGGCAGCACCAGTGGTACACCGTTGAGGGTGGATCAATCGAATACGTCAAACGCATGGAGGCGGCGATGCGCAATCAGCGGTGTGATATCCGTTTAGGTGCCGATGTTGTCGGCGTGCGGCGCACTGGGCTGGGCGGCGAAGTGCGCTTGGCTGGTGGTGTATGGGAGCAGTTTGATCGCATTGTGTTTGCCTGTCATTCGGATCAAGCGTTGAAAATGTTAGAAGACCCATCTGCCGATGAAAAGGCATTGCTGGGCGCGATCAAATATCAGAACAACCGTGCGGTTTTGCACGCAGACCCCGCCGTGATGCCAAAGCGAAGGGCCTGTTGGGCAAGCTGGACCTATTCAACCGCGAAGCAAAATGTGTCTGATCCTGTGGGGATTACCTATTGGATGAACACGCTGCAGCCGATCCCAGAGGATGATTTGCTGCTGGGGTCATTGAACCCAAGTGTGAACATCAAGGACGAGCTGATCTACGAGGAAAGCAATTTCATGCACCCCGTGTTTGATCGGGCGGCCTTGGATGCGCAGACCAAGTTGAAGGCGTTACAGGGGCAGCGGAATACTTGGTTTTGTGGGGCGTATTTGCGCAATGGCTTTCACGAAGACGGCTATTCCAGCGGCGTAGATGTGGCGCAAGATATGGGGATGATTCCGCAATGGGCGTAGGACCAGATCACATTTGCGGCCACACCTATCATGGTCGCCACGGCGCAATCAAAAACGCATTCCGCTACCGTGTGGATTACGTTTTGGCGGATTTATCCAAGGCTGACGATGGGCCAAGCCTGTTTTCACGCAACAAAGGAAATGTGACGGCGTTGCATGATGTGGATCATGGTGGGGCGGTCGGCGAAGGGCGCGGTTTGGACTGGGTTCACAGCGTCCTGGCCGAACACGGATTTGAAGGGCTAACGCAGGGCCGCATATTGTTGTTGGCACAGCCCCGTGTGTGGGGGCATGTGTTCAACCCTGTGAGTTTTTGGTTGGTGTATGACACGTCTGATATCTTGCGCATGGTGATCGCGGAGGTGAGCAATACCTATGGCGGGCGGCATTCCTATCTGTGTTATCACAAAGACCTGCGTCGGATTTCGCCTACGGATCGGTTGAAGGCGCGAAAGATGTTCCATGTGTCGCCGTTTCAACCCGTTGAGGGGCAATACACGTTTCGATTTGATGTGACGGAGAGCCATGTTGGCATCGTGATCGATTATCGCAGTGGTAACGATGGCGGCGTTTACGCGACCTTTCATGGGCGTCGTCAGACCATGACCAACGGTTCAATTCTGCGCGCGGCGATTGCACGCCCCCTTGGATCGTTGCGGGTGTTGGCGTTGATCCATTGGCAGGCCGCGCGGTTGTGGTGGAAAGGCGCGGGGTTTCGCAATCCGCCTGCTGCACCTGAAACGGAGGTTTCATCTTGAAGATTTTAAACACCGTTTTGGCGGTCGCGCTGTTTGCGCCCCTGTCCACAGGTGCCAATGGCCAAGCGGCCCCAAATGAGGTGAAAAAAGAGATTTCCGCACCGCAATTGCAGGGCAAGCACACGGCGCGGTATTGGTGGTTTCGGTTGTTCAATGCCGAGTTGTGGACCGCGAATTCTGGCGAATTTAGCTTTGATCAGGAATTCGCTTTGTCGATCAGCTATCTTTATCCGTTCACAAAGGAGCTTTTGGCGCGGACGTCCGTGGAGGATATCGCCCGCGTTGAAGGCGGAAAACCCGAGGATCATGCAAAGCTGGAAAAGCTGCTGATCGGGTGTTTGGTTGATGTGGACAAAGGCACGCGCATTACTGGGGTTGCGGAGTCTGCGAACAAAATTGCGATGTATGTGAACGGGCGCAAAAGCTGTACGATGTCCTATCCGAATGTGCGCAAACGGTTCTTTGGGATTTGGCTGGCGCCCACATCGCGCGATGCCAAAGGGGCGCGGCGTTTGCGCGGTAACGGCTAGATGGTGCAGGGACGCAATGTCGGGCTGCATCGGTATTCTACCTTTGCAGGGGTTTTAGCAGCGGCAGGTTTGCCGCTGTATATTCATGCGCCGAAATTTTATGTGGATCAATATGATCTGTCGTTGACGATGATCGCATCGGCCTTGCTGGGGTTGCGGATGTTGGATTTCATTCAAGACCCTGTTTTGGGGTGGGTGGTTGATCATCTGGGCCAATGGCGCAGCGCGTTTGCAGGTGCCATGACGGCGCTGCTGGCGGGTGCGATGGTGGCGCTGTTTGCCGTGCCAGCGCCGATTGATCCATTGCTGTGGTTTATCGCCTGTTTGGCGGTTTTGTTCACCGCGTTCAGCGCGCTTTCGATCCTGTTTTACGCACGCGGCATCGCGAAGGGCGAAAAGTTGGGCGACGATGGGCATGTTCATTTGGCAGGGTGGCGCGAAAGCGGTGCGTTGATCGGGATTTGCCTCGCGGCAATTTTACCGACAATTTTTCTGAGCCTTGGATTTGGTGCGCCGATGGCGGCGTTTTCGATTGTTTTTGCGGTTGCCGCCGCTGTTGGTGCGGTGATGATGGCGCAGGAATGGCAGGGCAAAGCGGTTGTTGAACCGACGAATATTCGGGCCTTGCTGGCGGATCCTGTTATCCGTCAATTGCTGGTGGTGGGGCTGTTGAATGCGGCCCCTGCGGCGGTGAGTTCGAGCCTGTTTTTGTTCTTTGTGGAATACCGTTTGGGCAGTGCGCAAAGTGCTGGGCCATTGTTGTTGCTGTTCTTTCTTTCTGCGGCGGCGAGCGTGCCGATTTGGGCGCGAATTTCCCATGTAAAGGGCGCAAAATGGACCTTGATGGCCGGCATGTTGATGGCGATTATCACCTTTAGCTTTGCGGTGACCTTGGGCGAGGGCGATGTCGTGCCATTTGCAGTTATTTGCCTGTTTTCGGGGGCGGCGCTGGGAGCGGATATGACCCTGTTGCCCGCAATGTTCAGCCAGCGCGTGAAGCTGGTGCATCGCGGTGGTGGACAGGCGTTTGGGCTGTGGAATTTCTGCGCGAAATTCACGCTGGCGTTGGCGGCGGTTACGGTTCTGCCTGTGTTGGACAACGCTGGGTTTTCAACCCGCGAGGCGAACCCGCCGATGGTGCTTTTGGTTTTGACAATCACCTACGCGGTTGTGCCATCTGTTTTAAAAGTTTTAGCACTGGCCGTTCTGTATTGGACGCCAATCGAGGAGGTGCAGCATGTCTGATCTAGTACTTTTTGCGCTGGGCGGCGCGGTGGTTTTTGCTGGCTTTTTGCTGGCGTTTCGCCTCACTGGATTTAAGTCGCAGACCCCTGCGGATTACAGCGATGGGCCCGTGCTCGATATCCAAGAGCATCTGAATGGGCCGCTGATTTGTGAAGGTGTTTTGTACGGGCCAACAGGGCGTGTGGTATCGCGTTTTGTGGCGGATATGCATGGCACGTGGGATGGGAACAAAGGGCACCTGACGGAGGATTTCCGCTATGACAGCGGAACAGTGCAAAAACGCGAGTGGTTTTTGACGGCAAAAGACGGTGGCGCATTTGATGCAAAGGCCCCTGACGTTGTGGGGACGGGGCGGGGCGTTCAGCTTGGGTCTGCGATCAATTTGAAATACCGTATTATGCTGGCAGAAACTGCTGGTGGGCACACGTTGGATGTGACTGATTGGATGTACTTGTTGGACAACGGCACAATCGTGAACCGTAGCCAGATGCGCAAGTTCGGGATCAAGGTGGCAGAGCTGGTGGCGACTATCCGCAAGGCTGATGTGTGATGCAAGCGGGTTCGCGATACTGGCTGGTTGGCGCATCTGAGGGGCTAGGCCGTGCCTTGGCGATTAAGCTATCAGAGGCGGGTGTCGAGTTGGCATTAAGTGCGCGAAGTGCTGAGCGTTTGCAGGAACTGGCCGATGTGTTGCCAAGTGGTGCGTCTGTGCATCCCGTCGATGTGTCCGATTTAGCGGCGGTGAAAGATGCAGCGACGGATGTGGGGCAGATTGACGGCGTGATTTACGCGGCGGGTGTGTACTGGCCGATGGAGGCGCGCGCGTGGGATGCAGAGGCGGTTGAAGCCATGTGTGATATCAATTTCACGGGTGCTGCGCGGGTTTTGGGTGAATGTGTTCCTGCGATGATTGAACGAGATGCGGGGCATGTGGTTTTGGTTGGCAGCCTGTCAGGGTTTCGCGGTTTGCCGGGCGCAATTGGCTACGGTGCGAGCAAGGCTGGCCTGATGCATTTGGCGGAAAATCTGCGGGCGGAATTGCACGCAACGGGGGTGAAGGTTCAACTGGTGAACCCGGGTTTCATCAAGACGCGGTTGACCCAGAAAAATGCGTTCAAGATGCCATTTCTGCTGGAGGCTGACGCCGCCGCAGACAATGTGATCGCGGCGATGCGATCCACCCGTTTCCAGAGCAACTTTCCACGGGTGTTTTCATGGCTGTTTCGTGGCGCCAATTTTTTGCCCGCTTGGGCGTATTATCGGCTGTTTGGACGTTAGCTTTTCGCCAAAAAAGCATTCACCGCCTTTAACGCTGATCCATCGCGGAAACGACGATACTCGAGGTTCAGGCCACCCTCGGCTAATGTGCGGTGGTATTCTTGCACAATGTAATTCCCGTCTTCGTCGATCAACAGTGAGAATACGGTCATGGTGTCGCTTGTTACCCGCGCCCAGACGTAGGGGTCGCCTTTTAGTGGATCAAGCGGCACTGCTTTGCCAAACACGTTGGTTTTCATGGCGGATGCAAAGATGCCGTCGCGTTGGGACGGTGTGAATGTGATCGTGTATTTGTTTTCTTTGACGCGGCCATCCGACTTGTGAATGATCGAGGTCCACGAAAGCGTAAATCCACTCTTTGCATCCGAAATTGTGACGCTCATATCGCGATCGGCTTCTGTGCCATCGCTGGACATTTTTGCGGTCCCTGTGAAGGTTCCGAGGAAATCTGAGATGTCGGCGGCCAGCGCGGGCAGGCCAGAAATGGAAAAGAGAAATGCAAAAATTGCGAGAAAGCGCCGCATTTTGGGGCTCCGGTCTATTTTGTGAAGTTATCAGATCAGCTTAGCAGAAATTTGCCACGGGTCGATAGGCGTGACAGATTCGTGAGCGCACTTCTGCGCGAGTTTGATCAATGGTGATTTTCTAAGACGTTATCGGGTGGGAAAATGTCGATTATTCACTGTGAAAAATTGGCATGCCGTGGTCTATGGATGAAAAGCCCACAGTCTCGGGAGACACGTCTATGGCAGATGCAATTCAATTCACACTCGACGGTCAGGTCGTTGTCGCGGGATCAGATGAAACCATCTGGGAAGTCGCAAAGCGCGAAGGCACGACCATTCCGCACCTGTGCCATTCTGGCGAAAAGGGCTATCGCTCTGACGGGAATTGCCGTGCGTGTATGGTTGAAGTGGACGGCGAACGCACGCTGGTTGCATCGTGTATTCGCAAGCCATCCGAAGGCATGGTCGTAAAATCCGAATCTAATCGCGCGCAAACGGCCCGCAAGTTGGTGATGGAAATGTTGGTTGCCGATCAGCCAGCGCGTGATGTAGCACACGATAAATCTTCCCATTTCTGGGATATGGCCGATTTGAACGGTGTCGCTGAGAGCCGTTTTCCGCAAACTGAAAAAGACCGTATTCCGCTGTTGGATGACAGCCATGTTGCGATGTCGGTTAATCTGGATGCGTGTATTTCGTGCAACTTGTGTGTGCGTGCGTGCCGCGAAGTGCAGGTGAATGATGTGATCGGAATGGCGGGTCGTGGTCGCGACAGCCAGATCGTTTTTGATATGAATGACCCGATGGGTGACAGTTCGTGTGTGGCGTGCGGTGAATGTGTGCAGGCCTGCCCAACAGGTGCGTTGATGCCTGCCAAGGCGCTCGATGAATTTCTTGTTGGGGACAGCAAAGATTTCGACGAAGAGGTGAAATCCGTTTGCCCGTTCTGTGGTGTTGGGTGTCAGGTCTCGTTGAAAGTGAAAGACGGCAAAGTCGCATGGGTGGACGGTATTGATGGCCCTGCAAACGAGGGTCGTTTGTGTGTGAAAGGCCGTTTCGGATTCGATTACATCCACCACGAACACCGTTTGACCAAGCCGTTGATCCGCCGTGATGACGCCCCTGCCAAGGGTTTGAATGTACATCCCGACAATGTTCTGGATTTCTTCCGCGAAGCATCGTGGGAAGAAGCCATGACCTTTGCAGCGGGTGGCTGGGCCAAATTGCGCGATGAGCGTGGCGGCAAATCAATCGCTGGTTTTGGGTCGGCAAAATGTACAAATGAAGAAGCGTATTTGTTCCAAAAGCTGATCCGTCAGGGGTTCGGGCACAATAACGTCGATCACTGCACGCGGTTGTGTCACGCAAGTTCGGTTGCGGCATTGATGGAAAATGTTGGGTCGGGCGCGGTTTCTGCGACGTTCAATCAGATTGAAAATTCAGATGTGGCGATTGTGATTGGGGCCAACCCGATTGAAAACCATCCTGTTGCGGCGACGTATTTCAAACAGTTCACCAAACGCGGTGGCAAGCTGATTGTGATGGATCCGCGCGGCGTTGGTCTTGGTAAATATGCGACGCATCGATTGAAATTCCGCCCAGGGACGGATGTTTCGATGCTGAACGCGATCATGCACACGATTGTCGAAGAGAAGTTGTACGATCAGCAATATATCGAAGCGTATACAGAAAATTGGGAAGCGCAAAAAGCGCACCTCAAGGATTTCCCGCCAGAGAAAATGGCGGAGTTGTGCGGTGTTGATGCAGAAGAGCTGAAGGAAGTGGCGCGTCTGTTTGCAGGTGCAAAAGCGGGCATGATTTTCTGGGGCATGGGCATTTCGCAGCACATCCACGGCACGGATAATTCACGCTGTTTGATCAGCCTTGCACTGATGACGGGGCAAGTTGGCCGTCCGGGTGCGGGCCTGCACCCGTTGCGCGGACAAAACAACGTGCAAGGCGCATCTGACGCGGGCATGATCCCGATGTTCTTGCCTGATTATCAACCTGTTGGGGATGACGGCGTGCGATCCGCGTTCAACGAAATTTGGAAATCGGACGTGGATTTCGGGGCTGAAAAAGGCCTGACCGTGGTAGAGATTATGGATGCTGTTCACGATGGCGATATTCGTGGCATGTATATTCTGGGTGAAAACCCCGCGATGTCGGACCCTGATGTGGAACATGCGCGTGATGCGTTGGCTAAGTTGGAGCATTTGGTTGTTCAGGATATTTTCCTAACGGAAACAGCGAACTATGCCGATGTGATTTTACCTGCGTCTGCGTTTGCAGAGAAAACGGGCACCGTGACGAATACAAATCGTCAGGTACAAATGGGCCGCCCAGCGGTTCCACCGCCAGGTGAGGCGCGTGAAGATTGGGCGATCACAACGGAATTGGCGGATCGTTTGGGGTTGGAGTGGGGCTACACCCATCCGAGCCAGATTTTCGCTGAGATGAAGTTGGGGATGAAATCTTTCGACAACATTACGTGGGAGCGTTTGGAAACTGAGGCGGTGACCTATCCGTCATTGTCCCCAACGGACCCTGGCCAACCGATTGTGTTTGGCGATGGTTTCCCGCGCCCAGATGGCCGCGCGAAATTCACGCCAGCGTCGATTATCGCGCCAGATGATGTGCCAGATGATGAGTATCCGATGATCTTGACTACGGGTCGTCAGTTGGAGCACTGGCACACGGGTTCGATGACGCGCCGCGCAAGTATTTTGGACGGATTGGAGCCAGAGGCGAACTGCTCGTTGCACCCTAAAACATTGCGCAAGATGGGGATTGAGCCGGGTGGCATGATCCGTTTGACCACGAAACGCGGGTCGATTGTGACGATGGCACGCGCCGATCGCGCTGTGGCCGAAGATATGGTGTTCTTGCCGTTTGCTTACGTCGAAGCGGCGGCGAATATCCTGACGAATTCCGCGCTTGATCCTTATGGTAAAATTCCAGAATTCAAATTCTCGGCTGTGCGAGCGGAGAAATTTGAGGACGTAATTGCGGCGGAGTGATCTGTGGCCAAAGCGTTTAGGTATTTGAAGAACATTGAAACGGGGCGGTCGACTTGGCCGCCCCGTTTTGTTTAGGTGTTCATGTAGTGCAGGGTCTGGAAGCGTTTGCGCAGAGCTGCGGTTTCTTTTGCAAGGCTTTCTGGGTCGTTCGACATAAGCGAGCGCGCGAGCAGGTCGGCGATTTCGGGAACGTCTTTTGGGGTCACGCCAAAGCGGGTGATTTCTGGGGTGCCGATGCGCAGGCCGTTTAGATCGCCTTCGATTTCAGCAATGGGCAGGCCAATTCCGCAGGTTAGGAACCCTGCTTGGCGCAGTTTTTTGGCTGCGGTTTGTCCGCCACCAAACGGGGCCGCTTCGATCGCGAGTTGGTGGGAGGTTGTGCCGCCTTTTGCGTTTGCGAAAATCGGGATGTTGCGTGCGGACAGTTCGGTTGCAAAGGTTTGGGCGACGTCGATCATTTGTTTTGCATAGGCTGATCCGTGATCGCGCCAATCGAGCAAGGTCATGGCGAGCGCGGCGGATTTTGCGGCGTCAAAGTTGGCTGTCATTCCTGGAAATGCGATGGCGTCTAGGCGCTCGGCCATATCAGCGTCGTTTGTGACGATAAGGCCGCCAGCGGGGCCACCAAGGGATTTATAGGTGCTCATCGTCATGATGTGTGCGCCTTGGGCTAATGGATCGGGCCAAGCGCCACCTGCGATGATGCCGCATTGGTGGGCTGCATCGAACAATACTTTGGCGCCGACTTCATCTGCGATGGCGCGAATTTCGCTGACTGGATGTGGGAACAGGTTGAGCGAACAGCCGATGGTGATCAGCGATGGGTTTGATTTATGGGCCAAGTGGAGCAGGGCTTCTATGTCGATTGTGTAGCCGTCTGCATCAATCGGGGCGTACAGAATGTTTAGACCGTAAAGGCCCGCGCAACCAGCGATGTGGTGGGTGACATGGCCACCGATTGACGGGGGCGGCGCGATGATTGTATCGCCCGCTTTGCTGGTGGCCATAAAGGCGTAAAGGTTGGCAATTGCGCCCGATGGGACGCGAATTTCGGCGTGATCGGCGCGGAAAACCTCGGCGGCTAACTCGGCGCAGATGACCTCGATTTCTTCAATCGCTTCTAGGCCCATTTCGTATTTATTGCCGGGATAGCCGAGGGAGGGGCGTTCGCCGATGCCGCTGGACAAAAGTGCGGAGGCGCGCGGGTTGATGACGTTTGTCGCGGGATTGAGGTTAAAGCAGCTGTGTTCGTGGATTTCGCGATTATCATTTGCGAGGGTTTCAAGGCGCGTTGCAATTTTGGCCGATTGGGATAGTGCCGTTTCGCCTGCGATTTTTTGCACGAGCGTTTCGGAAGTTGAGGGAACCCATGGGCGGTGTTTGAGAGCGGTCATTGCCTGATCCTTTGCTGAAGTTGTAGTGATTTTGCAGATGCTGGGGTTGAATTGCAAATCAGTATTGCTAATTAATAGGCCTAGAAAAACTGAGTCTTGCTATGTCTGTCGCGCCCCCACGTCCAAGTTTGCCACCACTGAATGCATTGCGTGCATTTGAAAGTGCTGCGCGTCTGGGTGGGTTTAAACAGGCGGCGGGGGAGTTGAATGTCACGGCTGGTGCGGTTGCGCAGCATATCAAATTTCTGGAGGCCTGGTGCTGTGCGCCGTTGTTTGAGCGGCGTGCAAAAGGTGTGAGCCTGACGGTGTTGGGGCAATCTGTATTGGCGGATTTTGAACGCGCGTTTGATGCTGTTGGCTTTGCGAGCCAGCGATTGCGTGCGTTGGGTGCGCCCAAAAACGTGAACATTGCCGCGCTGCCGAGTGTTGCGCAGTTGTTGGTTGTCGCGTGGTTGCCTGCGATGCGCGACGCGGTGCAGGGTGTTCAGGTGTCGGTAACAGCAATGGAAGAGGCCCCGAATTTGGCGCGCGAACCCTTTGATTTGAGCCTGTTTTTCGAATTGAACCCTAAACAGAGTTTGACGGGGCTGGATGCGCTTATTCCTGTGGCATCGCCTTCGTTGGTTGCGGGTTTTACGGATCTGGAGGCGTTCATGTCTGCGCGTCATATTTCGGATCAAAGCTGGGCGCAGGATTGGCCGCGTTGGTTTGAAGCCGTTTTTCCAGATCAAATCTATTCGGGGTCAGGGCCAAGTTACTCGTTGTTCAGCATGGCGGTGGAGGAGGCCAAAAGTGGGGCCGGTATTTTGATGGCGCACCGCAGTTTGGTTGCACCGTTGCTGAAAAGTGGCGCATTGGTTGTTGCGATGGATCGCCCTGTTCCGATCGATCTGGCACTGGTGCTGGAGCGCAGCCCTATTTCTGGGGAATCGCCCGTTGTTGATGCGTTGGTCGAGGTGATCGAGACGCTGGTATAGGGTATTATTGCCAGTGAACGTCGCCCAGAAAAATGTAGCCTGCGCCGTAGATGGTTTTGATGAGTTTGGGGTTTTTGGGATCGTCGCGCAGTTTTGTGCGCAACCGAGAGACGCGCACATCCATCGCGCGATCAAAGCTGTCGGAAGCATCACCACCGAGGGATTCTTGCATGAAAGCGCGGGAAATGAGGCGGTTTGGAGCGTTTAGGAACAGGCGCAAGACTTCGCCTTCGGCTTGAGACAGGGGTGCTGTATCGCCCTCATCTGGGGTGAGGAGGTATTGGTCGAAATCGGCTGACCAGCCTGCGAATTTGGCAACTTGCGAGGCCTCCGATTGGGGCGATTTCCCACGGCGGAGCAGGGCACGGGCACGCGCGACGACTTCGGCTGGATCGAACGGTTTGATGATGTAATCATCCGCGCCAAGTTCCAGACCCGTGATTTTATCCTGCACCTGATTGCGGCCAGAAATGATGATGATTGCCGCGCCCTGATCGGTAGCCAGACGATGAACCAGCGCGAGGCCGTCTTTGTCTGGCAGGCCAAGATCAACGAGGCAAATGTCGGGGGTTATGGTTTTGAGCGAGGCTTCGAATTCGGTGGCGCGCGCAAAACTGGCGGTTCTGAAACCCGCAGCTTCCAGAGCGTCGGCGAGTGTAAGGCGAATTTGCGGTTCGTCGTCCAGAATGGTGATTAAAGGGGCGGGCGTGTTCATGCGTGAACCTCTTGGAATTTTTCAGCCAATTGCGGGGCGGCGAAGGGTTTTTTCAGTAATGGAAATTGGGCGCTGGCCTGTTGGTGGATCGGGTCGTCGGCGGGCAGGCCTGTCATCATGATAACGGGCATGTTGTGGCCCGTGGTTAGCAGATTTCGCGCCATATCAAAGCCGTTCATCCCATCGCCAAGCATGATATCGGTCAACACATGGCTGATGCCGGGGATTTGCACCAGGGTTAGGGCTTCTTCAGCGTTGTCAGCCTCGATCACGGAATGGCCCATTTCACGGAGCATTTCGCGGGTTTGTAGGCGCAAATCTTCGCGGTCTTCGACCAAAAGGACCATGCCGGGATCGGTGGTCTTGGTGCCAAAACGCAGAGGGAGTTGGATGGTGACGACGGCGCCGCCGCTGGGTTGGTTTTTGATGCGTACGCGGCCGCCAGACATTTGTGCAAAGTCGTAAACCATCGTGAGGCCGAGGCCTGAGCCCTCGGACGCTTTGGTAGTGAAGAACGGGTCGAGTGCGCTTTGCAGGGCCTTTTCGGTGAAGCCTGTGCCTGTGTCGGTCACGATAAATTCGATCCAAACCGTGCCGCGCAAACGGGCCGACAGATGGATGTGACCCGTGTCGCCGATGGCGTCGCGCGCGTTGAGGATGAGGTTCAGCAAGCCGTCTTGCACAAAGCCATGATCGAGCATCACCGCGTTGGTGATGTCGTTGTTTTTGGTTTCTATCGTGATGCCGTCGGGCAGGGCGGCGGTTGCAAGATTAGTTAAATTGCTGAACAATTCGTCGATGGAGACGGCGGAAATTGACAGATCACGGCGACCAGACACATCTGATAATTTGTCGAGCAATTCGCCGCCGCGCAGGGCTGCGGCCTTGGTGGTTGTGATTGCATCCCGCGCCACATCGGGGAGGTTTTCAATGCGTTCGAGTTTGCCCTGGAGGCCGAGGATCACGGTGAGCAAGTTGGCGAAATCATGGGCAAGGCCGCTGGTCAGTTGCGCGGCAAGTTCGCGTTTGCGCGTTTGGGTGAGCGCGGCGCGGGCCTGTGCCTCGGCGGTGATGTCCATCGACAAAACATAGGCGCCGTTGATCGCGCCGTTGGGTGCGGTGTCTGGCGTGAGGGCGACACGGATACGGCGTGTGGCGTCTTGGAGATCAATTTCGATGACGGAGGGTTCGCCAAGTAGTGCCTTGTCGAACATCGGGCCGACTTGGGCGTAGGCCTCGGGGCCAAGGGCCTCGCTGGCGTGCAGGCCGATGATTGAACGTGGCGGGGAACCGATAACTTCGGACAGTTTGCGGTTGGAATAGGTGTAGCGTTGATTGCGGTCGATATGTGCGATGTGCGCGGGGGTCATTTCGGAGGTCATTCGCGCACGGGCCTCGGACTCGGTGAGGTCGCGTTTGGTTTCTTCGAGCGTGGCGATTGTGGCGGCAAGGGAGCGGTTGGTTTCGGCGAGTTCTTCGGAGCGAGTAAAAAGATCTGCTTCGAGTTTTGCGCCCTCTGATCGCAGCAAGGATTCTTGTTGTTTGATTTGGGTGATGTCGGTGTAAACGGTGACCCAACCGCCTGTGCGTAACGGGCTGCCTTCGACGGAAATCCATTGGCCGTTGTCGCGTTGGCGTTCCATGTAATGGGGTTCAAAGGCGCGGGCTTGGTCGGTGCGGCTTTGGACGAATTCTTCTAGGTCGCCAACTTCGCCGTAATCGCCGCGCGATGCGAGGTAACGAATGGCATCGGCAAAGTCGGAGCCGATTTCAACGATGTGATCGGGCAGATCAAACATTTCTTGATACCGCCGATTGGCCACAGACAGGCGCAAATCTTGGTCAAAGATCGTCAGGGCTTGGCCGATAAGGTTCAGCCCTGCGCGCATCATCTGGGTTGTGGTTTGGTCCGACATGGGGAGTTGGGTAGCAGAGGTTGCGGTCTTAATGCTAGGGGAATGTTGGTGTCGCCTGCCTCTCGTCCTTTGCTTTGCAAAGCCCTGCCGGCGCCGCATTGTTTCACAATGCGGCCTGTAACAATTTGATACATTTCCGAAAAATTTCAGAATGGTTTTGACGTCACTTCTTTCTCAATCAATGATGTTGCGTGGAGAATCATCGCTCTGCGCGACGCTGGACGGCCACAAAAGTTGGGCGCTGGCAACTGGGAGGAAATATTCGTGACAACTGGTCAATCCCCTGTCGGGGACCTCGTTACTATTCCGCGTTTGTTGGCGCGTAATGCGTCGAAATTCGGTGACAAGCCTGCCTATCGCGAAAAAGAATTCGGTATTTGGCAAAGCTGGACTTGGGCGCAAGTGAGCGACGAGATCAATGCTTTGGCGCTGGGTCTGTTGGAATTGGGCCTGAATGAGGGTGATCACGTCGCGATTATCGGTAAGAACCGCCCGTATTTTTACTGGGCGATGGTTGCTATTCAATCGTGTGGCGCGGTTCCTGTACCGTTGTATCCCGATGCTGTGGCCGACGAGATGGCCTTTGTGTTGGATCATTGTTCTGCGCGGTTCGTGATCGTCGAAGACCAAGAACAGGTCGACAAGTGTTTGGATGTGAACGACCAATTGCCGGGCATGGAAGAGATTCTCTATCTCGATGCACGGGGTTTGCGCAAATACGACCACACCCATTTGCACGATTATCGCGAAATCCAAAAGCGCGGACTTGCGGGCACGAAAAAGGCCGAGCTGGATGCGCGGTTGGCCAAGCAAGATATCAATACGACCTGCGTGATGCTGTATACATCTGGCACGACGGGCCGCCCGAAGGGTGTTGTTTTGTCGAACCAAAACATCATCATGTCGGGCAAGGCCGCTGCTGAATTTGACGGGCTGCACGCGGACGACAGTGTGTTGGCGTATTTGCCAATGGCATGGGTTGGCGATTTCATCTTTACGGTTGGTGAAGGATACTGGACCGGTTTTTGTGTGGCCTGCCCTGAAAGCCCAGAAACCATGCAGCATGACCTGCGCGAAATCGGGCCAAGCTATTTCTTTGCGCCGCCACGGTATTTTGAGGGTGTGCTGACATCGGTGATGATCCGCATGGAAGACGCAAGCCCGCGCAAACGCAAGATGTTCAAGAAATACATGGATTTTGCCAAAGAAGTGGGCCCGAAAATTCTGGACGGGAAGCCTGTGAGTTTTGGCGAACGGCTGAAATACGCGATGGGTAATTTATTGGTTTATGGTCCGTTGAAAAACACGCTCGGGTTAAGCCGTGTGCGTGTTGGGTACACGGCGGGCGAGGCAATTGGGCCTGAGATCTTCGATTTTTACCGCTCGCTTGGGATTAACCTAAAGCAGTTGTACGGCCAGACAGAAGCGTCGGTTTTTGTGACTGTGCAGCCAGACGGCGAAGTGCGCGCGGATACGGTTGGGGTGCCTGCCCCCGGGGTGGAATTGCGGATCGCGGACAACGGCGAGGTGTTTTACAAATCACCTGGCGCATTTGTTGAATATTACAAAAACCCTGAAAGCACGGCTGAAACCAAAGATGCCGAAGGCTGGGTTGCGACGGGTGATGCGGGTTTCATTGAGGAAGACACTGGGCATTTGCGGATCATTGACCGCGCCAAAGATGTTGGCAAAATGTCCGATGGCCAGATGTTTGCGCCAAAGTATGTTGAGAATAAGTTGAAGTTTTTCCCGAACATTTTGGAAGCAGTTGTTTTTGGCAATGGCAAAGACCGCTGTGTTGCGTTTTTGAACATTGATCTAACGGCTGTGGGCAACTGGGCGGAGCGTAACAATATTGCGTATTCGTCGTATCAGGAGCTGGCCGGGCATCCGCAGGTTTTGGACACGTTGCAAGAGCATGTGGAGACGGTGAACGCATCTGTGGCAGAGGATCCGATGTTGTCGGGCTGTCAAATCCATCGGTTCTGTGTGCTGCACAAACAGTTGGATGCGGATGATGGAGAATTGACGCGGACGCAGAAAGTACGCCGTCGCATCATCGAAGAGAAATTCGCGGATTTAATCGCAGGATTGTATGACGGTTCTGAGCATATCTCGACTGAGACAGAAGTGATGTACGAAGATGGGCGCAAGGGTTCCATCAGTGCGACGCTGGAAATGCGCGATGCGAAGGTTTTCGCAACTGCCGCTGATAAGGTGGCTGCACAGTGATGTTGAACCGCAAAGCGCTGATCTTGGCGCTCGCTTGGGCGTTTATCTTGTTCGTTTTGGCGGGATTTCTGCGCGGCACAGTAATGCAAATTTTGATGTTCGGTCTGGTGGCTGTTTTGGCATTCGCCGTGATCGAGGAAAATGCAGGACGCGGATTGGAAAAAGGGAAGTTCTTTTACAAGAACTATTTCGGATCAGCGCGCTCTGTGAACGATGCTTGGATATTTGGGTTGGGTGTAGTGTTCGGGGCCATTGTGGTTCTGCGCCCTACACTGGAATGGTGAGAAAATGACCGCAACTGACAGTTACGTAACCCCAGACGGGCGCACCATTGGTGGCGTCATGATGGAGATGAAGAATATCACACTGCGTTTTGGCGGTGTTGTGGCGATCAAGGATATTTCGTTTGATATCCGCGAGGGTGAAATTCGGGCGATTATCGGGCCGAACGGCGCTGGTAAATCGTCGATGTTGAACGTGATCAACGGGTTTTATCATCCGCAAGAGGGCGAAGTTTGGTTCCGTGGCGAAAAACGCCCGTCCATGAAGCCGTATCAGATTGCAGCGCAGGGTATTGCGCGGACGTTCCAGAATATCGCGTTGTTTCACGGCATGACGACCGTGGAAAACGTGATGACGGGTCGTCAGTTGATGATGAAGAAGAATTTCTTGTGGCAAATGCTGCGGGTTGGCCCTGCGATGGCCGAAGAAGTTGTGCATCGTCGTCGTTGCGAAGAAATTATTGATTTCCTAGAGATTCAGCACATCCGCAAAGAGCCTGTGGGCAATCTGCCTTACGGTTTGCAAAAGCGGGTCGAGCTGGCGCGCGCCTTGGCGATGGAGCCAAAGCTGTTGTTGCTGGATGAGCCGATGGCGGGGATGAACGTTGAGGAAAAAGAGGACATGAGCCGCTTTATTCTGGATGTGAACGATCAATACGGCACCACGATCGCGCTGATCGAACACGACATGAGCGTTGTGATGGATTTGGCGGACCGCGTCGTGGTTCTTGATTACGGTAAAATGTTGGCTGATGGCACGCCAGATGAAGTGCAGAAAAACCAAGCGGTGATTGACGCTTATTTGGGGGTTGAACACTGATGTTAGATTTTCTGTATAGCATTTTCGTTGGTCCGTTCGTGGACATGTGGTCGTTGCCCGATTTCCTGATCCAAGTTTTGTGGGAAGGCTTTGTTTCGGGCGTTCTGTATGCGCTGATCGCGCTCGGGTTTGTGCTTATCTTTAAGGCGTCTGGTGTTTTCAACTTTGCCCAAGGCATCATGGTTGTGTTCTCGGCACTGACGCTGGTGGGGCTAACGGAACTGGGTGTTCCCGCGTTTTTGGCGCTGATTATTACGCTTGGTGTGATGTACATGCTGGCGTTTTCGGTGGAGCGATTTGTGCTGCGAAAACTGGTGAATCAACCTGATATTATTCTGTTTATGGCGACGATTGGTTTGACGAATATCCTGATTGGTTTGGGCCAATGGATTTTTGGCGGCGAGACAAAGACGATGATCACCGAGCAGTTATGGCTGCCAACAGGCTCCAGCGTTTGGGAGCCGGGTGGCGGGTTGGTGATTTTCCAGCATATCGACATTGCAGCGACTGTGATTGCTGTATTGATGATCGTCGGCTTGGGTTTCTTTTTCAGCTATACCAAGGTTGGTCGTGCGTTGCGCGCGGTGGCCGATGATCATCAGGCATCGCTGTCTGTTGGGATTTCGCTGAACCAAATTTGGGTGATCGTTTGGTTTGCAGCAGGTATCGTGGCGCTGGTCACGGGTATCATGTGGGGCGCGCGTTCTGATGTGTCTTTCAGTCTGCAAATCATCGCGCTTAAGGCGCTGCCTGTTCTGGTTTTGGGTGGGTTTACATCCATCCCTGGGGCCATCGTCGGTGGTTTGATCATCGGGATTGGTGAGAAAATATTTGAGATTTATTGGGGGCCGTTGTTCGGCTCTGGTGTGGAGGGTTGGTTCGCTTACGTGATCGCGCTGATCTTCCTGCTGTTCCGTCCACAAGGCCTGTTTGGCGACAAAATTATCGAGAGGGTGTGATGTACATGGAAAGAACAATGTATAAAGTTCTACTGCTTTCCTTGGCATTGGTCCTTCTCGGAGAAGTGATGGGTTTTATCTCAATCATCCGGAACCTCTTGCAGATATATTCACGGGCAGACACTTGGCCTTTCATGCCAACTTGGATCGCAATGATGGTCCAAGTTGGTAGAATGCTGTTCGCACTTACGCTGCTGTATTGGGCCCCTAAATTCATCAAACAACAATTCCCGGAGGTTGCGTAATGTTTTACCGCGAAGCAGGGCAATATAACACGACCTACGAAAAAGACATGCAGGTCTTTCCGATCAAACAAGACAAGATCGGGATCGCGATTTGGCTGGTGCTGGCCTATCTGTTTGTGCCGTTCTTTGGCATTCCGGGATTGGAATATGGGTTCGCAATGAACGCCATTATGATCCCTGTGCTGATCTTTACGATCACCACAATTGGATTGAACATTCTGGTTGGGTTCACGGGGCAAATTAGCCTTGGGACAGGTGCGTTTATGGGGGTCGGGGCCTATGCCTGTTACAAGCTGACATCGTATTTCCCTGACGTGAATATCATCGTGCTTATTCTGGCCAGTGGATTTGTATCCGCGATTGTGGGGGCGCTGTTTGGGTTGCCGTCCCTGCGGATCAAAGGGTTCTATCTGGTTGTGGCCACGTTGGCGGCGCAGTTCTTTCTGGAATGGTGCTTTATCCGTGTGGGTTGGCTTTATAACTATAACGCGTCTGGCGCGATCGAAGTGCCCCAGCGCGAGGTGTTTGGCTGGATCGTGACGGGGCCAAGTGCGGAGCCTGTGACGCGGTATCTGGTGGTGCTGAGCATTCTGATTTTCCTTGCAATTATCGCGGGTAACCTGACGCGCGGACGTATTGGGCGCAGCTGGATGATGATCCGCGATATGGATATCGCAGCCGAGTTGATTGGTGTGCGACCACTCACGGCCAAGCTGTCGGCGTTTGCGGTTTCGAGCTATTTCATCGGCGTGTCTGGCGCGTTGATGGTGTTCATGTGGCTGGGCGCTGCCGAAGTTGAGAGCTTCGATGTGAACCACTCGTTCCTGTACCTGTTCATGGTGATCTTGGGGGGGCTTGGCTCCATCACAGGGTCGTTCATGGGCGCGGCGTTCATCTGGACCTTTCCGATTGTTCTGAAAGAGCTGGGTAAGAGCTGGTTCGGGATCAATGCGACAGTGATGGAAAACGTCAGCTTGGTTGCGATTGGTGTGATGATTGTTGTGATCCTGATTGCAGAGCCCCACGGGATGGCCCGTTTGTGGCAGATCATAAAACAGAAGTTACGAATCTGGCCGTTCCCGCACTAGGGCACGCCGTGATGCGCCAGCAGCCAAACGAGGCCGCGCTGTTGGCACAAGGAGAGGTCTCGATCACGGGTTGCCATTGCGGTGGCCCACACTAGGGAGAGTGCAAAATGCTTAAGAAGCTTATTGCAGGTGTTCTTGGGGCCGCAGTGGTCACAGGTGCAACATATGAAACAGCACAGGCGGAGGACACGCTTTACGTTCCTTCACTGTCATACCGGACGGGCCCATTTGCGGGCGCTGGCGTTCAGATCGCCAACGGTTTTTCCGATTACTTTGCAATGTTGAATGCCCGTGATGGCGGCATCGGTGGTGCGAAGATCGTAAATGAAGAATGCGAAACAGCGTACAACGCGCAAAAAGGCGTTGAATGTTATGAAGCAACCAAAGGCAAAGGCGCCTTGGTTTATAACCCGTATTCAACAGGCATCACGCTTCAGTTGATCCCAAAAGCGCCAGTGGATGAAATTCCTATTCTGTCCATGGGCTATGGTTTGTCTGCTGCGGCGAAGGGTGAAACTTTCCCTTGGACGTTCACATATCCAGCGTCTTACTGGTCGCAAATGTCTTCGATCCTGAAATACATCGACGCAAACGGTGGCGTTAAAGGCAAAAAGATCGGCTTTATCTACCTCGACGTTGGTTACGGTAAAGAGCCTATTCCTTTGCTGGAAGAACTGTCCCCGAAAATGGGTTTCGAAGTGGCTTACTTTCCAGTTGGCGTGAAAGAAATGCAGGCGCAATCCGCACAGTGGTTGAACGTTCGCAAAGAGCGCCCTGACTGGATGGTTATGTGGGGCTTTGGTGCCATGAACGCATCTGCGATCAAAGAAGCGGCGAAAATCCGTTACCCAATGGACAAGTTCATTGGTAACTGGTGGGCAGCGGCAGACGTTGATCTGCGTCCAGTTGGCGAATCCGGTAAAGGTTACATCGGCGCAAACTTCTCTGGTATCGGTACGGATTTCCCAGCGGTTCAAGACATGATCAAACATGTTGTAGAAGCTGGCAATTCACAAGCTGACCCAGCAGATGTTGGCGGCGTTTTGTACAACCGTGGCATGTTCAACGCTGTGATCGTGGCCGAAGCAATTGCGGCTGCACAAAAAGCGACTGGCAAAAAATCCATCACGGGTGCGGATATGCGTATCGGTCTGGAAACGTTTGATCTGTCCGAAGCACGTTTGGCTGAATTGGGCCTTGCTGGTTTCACAGCACCGATCAAAGGTGATTGTGCAGACCACGAGGGTGCTGGTTCCGTATTCATGCAGCAGTGGAACGGTACAAGCTGGGACAAAATTTCTGACCCAATCGCACCAATGACAGACGTGGTTTCACCACTTCTGGATGCAGCTGCGGCGCAGTATGTTTCTGACAAGCCTGAGTGGAAAACACAGACTTGTAACTAAGACTTTTTGTCTGGCGCGGTGCGCTGCGCCAGACATTCCAATTTAGATGGATTTGACCCATGCTCGACGCTGCAAAAACCGAAGAAACCTTGTTAGAAGTGAATAATATCGAGGTGATTTATAATCACGTCATTTTGGTTCTAAAGGGTGTTTCATTGAGCGTTCCCAAAGGCGGTATCACCGCGTTGTTGGGGGGCAATGGTGCGGGGAAATCGACGACGTTGAAGGCGATTTCGAACCTGTTGTTATCTGAACGGGGCGATGTGACCAAAGGGACGATTGAATATCGCGGCCAGAAAGTTGCGGGCCTGTCGCCTGCGGAATTGGTGAAACGCGGTGTGATCCAAGTGATGGAAGGACGCCATTGTTTTGGCCACCTTACTGTTGAAGAGAATTTGCTGACGGGGGCATATACCCGCAAGATTTCACGGGCCGAGCTGAAAGACAGTCTTGATCTGGTGTACACATATTTCCCCCGTTTGAAGGAGCGCCGCAAATCACTGGCGGGTTATACCTCGGGTGGGGAACAACAGATGGTGGCGATTGGGCGGGCGTTGATGTCCATGCCAGAAACCGTGCTGTTGGACGAGCCGTCAATGGGGTTGGCGCCGCAATTGGTGGAAGAGATTTTCACGATTGTGAAAGATTTGAACGAAAAAGAAGGCGTATCGTTTTTGCTGGCCGAGCAGAACACAAACGTGGCGCTGCGGTTTGCGCATTACGGGTATATTCTGGAAAGCGGGCGTGTGGTGATGGATGGCCCTGCTGCTGATCTGCGCGAGAACCCGGATGTGAAGGAATTCTATCTGGGCATGTCGGATGAGGGGCGTAAATCGTTCCGTGATGTGCGGTCTTATCGTCGTCGTAAACGCTGGTTGTCTTGAGTTTTCACGTTTGGCGTAAAGATAATTAAGTGAACAGGGGGCGCTGCCCCCTTACCCCCGAGATACTTGTCCTCAAAAGAAACAGGGGGGCGGGATGCTAGATGGAGGCCGATGTGGGCAGATTTTACGATGATTTAGAAACGCGCAGTGCGGATCAACGTGGGGCGGATTTGGCCACGGCGCTGCCACGCCAAATTGCCAATGCTGTTCGAAATGCGGGCGGATATTGCGCCTCTTTGAATGACGTTAACCCAGCGGATGTTGTGGATATGGCGGCGCTTGCGAAACTTCCTGTTTTGCGTAAATCCGAATTGGGTGCAGCGCAAAAGAAAGTGTCGCCGCTCGGTGGCTATGGCGCGCGCCAAGTTGGCGAGTTCGATCATATTTTTCAATCGCCCGGTCCAATTTATGAACCTGGGATGCGCGGTGGCGATTGGTGGCGTATGGGGCGCGGATTGTTTGCGGCAGGAATTGGTAAAGGTGATGTGGTTCAGAACTGTTTTTCTTATCATCTGACGCCAGCGGGCATGATGTTTGAAAATGGCGCGCAAGCCGTTGGTGCAACCGTTTTGCCTGCAGGTACGGGGCAAACGGAATTGCAGGTTCAGGCCGCGTTGGCATGTGGCGTCACCGCGTATACAGGCACGCCTGACTATTTGAAGATTATCCTCGATAAAGCCGACGAAATGGGCGTTGATCTGTCTGGTCTGAAAAAGGCTTGCGTCGGCGGAGGGGCGTTGTTTCCGTCTTTGCGTCAAGAATATGCAGATCGTGGCATTGCGTGTTTGCAAGGCTATGGCACGGCCGATTTAGGCTCGATTGCTTATGAAAGTGTTGCGATGGAAGGCATGATCATCGACGAAGGCGTGATTGTGGAGATCGTGACGCCCGGCACGGGGAACCCTGTGGCGGATGGCGATGTTGGCGAGGTTGTTGTCACCACGTTGAACCCAGATTATCCGCTGATACGTTTTGCGACGGGCGATATGTCTGCTGTTTTGACCGGGCAAAGCCCGTGTGGGCGCACCAATTTGCGTATCAAAGGTTGGATGGGTCGTGCAGATCAGACTGCGAAAATTAAGGGCATGTTTGTGCGCCCTGAACAGGTTGCGGATTTGGTTGCGCGCCACGGCGATGTTTCCAAGGCCCGCGTTGTGGTCAGCCGCGAAGGTGAAGCGGATAAAATGCAGGTTTTGTGTGAGGCCAAGGACGGTGCAAATGTTGAGGCGATTGAAGCGTCCGTGCGCGATGTTCTGAAACTTCGTGGAGACGTGTTATTGCATAACATTGGATCATTGCCAAATGATGGTAAGGTGATTGACGACCAACGCACCTATGAGTGATCCTTAACGTGCTGAACGCGTGAGGGGTCAGCACTGAGGAGAGTAAAATGGGACTTCGTAACGTTTTAAACAGCACTGTTATGGCGCTGACGCTGGGGGTGGGTGCTGTTAGCGCGCAGGATTTGGTGTTGATGGTGGGAAATGAAGCCTATCGCAATTTCAACCCTGTAGCGAATGCGCGGGCGGTTTTAGGAACCGCGAGTGCGTTTGAGGCGGCTGGCTATCAGGTTATCGAGGTTGCGGATGCAACAGAATCTCAGATGAAATCTGCGCTGGATCAGTTTGAACGTTTGCACGGCGACGCGGATCGCGTGGTGGTCGTTTTGTCTGGCCAGTTTATGAAAACAAAATCGAGCACGTGGTTTGCGCCGAGTGATTTGCAATCTCCGTCACTGGCAAATGTTGGGTTTGATGCGCTTCCGCTTTCTGCTGTGCTGTCATTTTTGGGCGAAAAGCCTGGTGGTGCCGCCTTGTTTTTAGCGGATGAAGCGGGCGGCGCGTCTGTTGCGGCATCAATCCAAAAAGGCATTGGGCACTTGCGAATACCACAAGGGGTTTTGGTTGCTAAGGGAACGCCGTCTGCCGTTCGTCGGGCATTATTGCAGGAATTTCTTCGACAGGATATTTCTATGGCACAGGCGGCTGAGGCATCCCAAGAATTGGATGTTTCAGGTTTCGTTTCGGATTGGGTTTCTTTGAACGGGGCCAGTGATCCAGAGGGCAGCGACGAGGGTGTTGTTGATTTGGGTGTGTCGGCCGCGCTGGCAGAAGAGGCGTTTTGGCAAGCGGTTGATGCGATGGGTAACAAAGCATCTTATGAGGCGTATTTGCGGCGCTATCCGTCTGGTGAGTTTACCGATCAAGCCAATCAGATGTTGCAAGTGATCGCAGATGCGACGCCGAAATATTCGCCCGAGGAAAAAGCTGAGTTGGATTTGGCGCTAACGCGAAATGATCGCCGCCGTGTGCAAGAACAGCTGTCGTTGCTTGGGTTTAATCCACGTGGGATTGATGGCCTGTTTGGGCCAGGTTCACGGGCTGCGATAAAGCGGTTTCAGGCGCAGACCGGGTTGGATGGTGACGGTTTCATGAACCCCGAAACCCTGTTGCGGTTGCGCAAAAGGGCAGAACGGCGGGCAGAAGAGTTAGCGCAAGAAGCTGAACGTGAAAAGCGCGCACGCGATGCTGCGGATGCAAGATTGTGGGCGCAAACGGGCGCACGCGGTACTGAAGCAGATTATTTGGCGTATCTGAGCAAGTTTCCAAATGGGTTGTATAACACCGCCGCGCGGACGCAGTTACAGCGCATCGAACAAGAAAACCGCGCCTCGGCTGAGGTGGTGGAGCGCGCTGCGTGGGACGATGCAAAGAACATTGATACGGTTGCTGGCTATCGCAGTTTCCTTGCAGAGTTTCCGAATGGAGCATTTGGGAAGCTTGCAGAGGCGCGGATCAATCAGTTGGCGGCGACGGATGTTGAAAACGAACAGCTTGCTGCTGCGAAAAGAGAAGAAAAATCTTTGGGGATGGGGCCGTCGATGATGGTTCTGGTCGAGCGCAAGCTTAAGGCGATCGGATTAAGACCAGGTAAACTCGACGGCACATTTACGGAGGAAACGCGCGAGGCCATTCGGGCCTATCAGAATGCGCGTGGCCTAGCGGCGACTGGTTACGTCACACGGCGTACCGCTGTGCGTTTGATGACGGAGTAGAGCGGCTGGCACCAACTAGCGCCGCCGCTTGCCTAGCGCAGACAAGCGCTTTCGCTGACGGAAAGGGACAGGCGTGCTGCTTGTCCATAGGCACCAAAATCGCTACGCAGTTCTGGGAAGATGTCAAAAACCTCGTTGCGTGTATCATCATCTAGGCCAGAGAGAGACAGATCACCGGGGTGAAAGCTCTCGGTTGGGAGGCCGTCGGAATAGATTACTTCGTGTTTGTCGAACAGAACATGAATGTATTCGACGCCTTTTACAGAACTGTCCACGATAACAGATTGATCGGTGATCAACCCTTTGGCAGGAGCGAGGACTTGGCTTTCTGCAAAGTTCATCATGACATTTTGTCCAGACACCAGAATCCTGTGTTGCGGGGAAACGTGCATATCTTTGTTCGGAAGATCTGGTCCGAATGCATCTTTGCGGATCAAGATCGGACGGAGATGGGTGAAAGATTGCAAACGCGCGCCAGATACTTTTTTGCGCCCAATCCAGCGAATGGCTTGGATGCCGCTGTCTTTGGTGATCACCAGATCGCCGACTTTTAAATCCTCTATCAGCTTGTCGCCAAGAGGCGTCGCGATCAGTGTTCCGGGCGTAAAGCAAACGATGTCAAAGCTGATGTCGTTGATACCAACGGTGCCTGAATTTGCATTTGAGGGGCCGTTTTCAAAACTGATGCCGATTGTCGCAACAGGACCCGCGAATTGAACGATTACGCTGTCTGCGGAGCCTGAGCCATCGAAGCTGTTACTGGCAGCACCCGATGCGGATACTGTGTAGGTTCCATCGCCATTATCGGTGACGGTCTGAAGGGCGGGGTCGACGCTGCTGAAAATGACGGCAACGGGATTGCCATCAGCGTCTCTCGCATCGATTGTTACGGCATCGCTCCAGGTGTCGCCGCCATCCACGTCGAGAAGTTCAAAGCTCGCGTTTTGGACATTTTCACCAAAATCGACGGATGTCGTATTCGGATTGGCGGTCGTGCCGCCAGACCCATACACAAAACCTGTGGTTCCATAGGTTCCGCTGCCATCTGCGAAGAAAGTCATGCCTGATGTTGTTACGGTTACGTCAGCATCCTCCCCCGAAGCGCTGTCTGATACCGTGCTTGTACCGCCGGTTTGAAAAACCGACCAATCTAATAGTGCGGCCATCGTACTCCCCCTAGAGTGTTAAGGCTGTGTCTGACCCTGATATGAGAACTAAGATTGGTCAAAACAAGGCGGCGGAGGAGTTATTTGTTTAAGAATTTATGTGATACAGTGGTATGACGTCTGAAATTGATGGGTAGGATTTTGAATGGCCGTGTATCTAACGCTCGCTTCTGTGGCAGCTCGATTGGGTGAAAAAGTTACCGAAGCAGAGCGGTTACTGGGGTTAAGTGTGCTGAACACATCGGAATTTCAGTTTGAGGCGATATACACAAAAGAGGAGTTGAAAGCGTTTAATGCGGTTCAGGGTCCATCGGTATTTCTGATTGTGACGGATGATGACAAATTTAAAGAACTAATTCCTGAGCGTCAAAATGGTGTGATGAATTACATGCGTTTGAACAACGAAAAGGCTCTGGCGCGGGTTTCTGATGTGTTGAAACAGAAAAAATCCGGCAGATAAAACGTTTTTAGAAACAGAAAAAGGCCGCCAGCAAAGTTGCTGCGGCCTTTTTGAATTCCGATGATCGGAACTTAACCCTGACGTGCTTTGAAGCGACGCTGAGTTTTGTTGATCACGTATACGCGGCCCTTACGACGAACCACGCGGCAATCCCGGTGGCGCGCTTTGAGCGAGCGGAGCGAGTTTTTGACCTTCATGGGCCTTCTCCTTTTTCGCGGCGCGCGGGGGTGCGCCTGTTTGTTTCAGTTTAATCCATCCCCTGGGGAATGGTGGGCGTAACTGGGATTGAACCAGTGACCCCTTCGATGTCAACGAAGTGCTCTCCCGCTGAGCTATACACCCAAATCCAAGCAACTGCCCTTACAGCAGAAAATCGTGTTCGCGTGCTATATGCGGAGTCGCAGGTGGGTTCAAGAGGTTTTGCATCCGTAACGCAGGAATGATATCGTTAAGCAACAAAAAGAGAATATTATGACGCCTGCTGAATACCATTTGCATTTGCCTGACACCATCAGTTGTGGTGCGGTGTTTTCGAGCCCCCATAGTGGGCGCGACTACCCGTCGTCTTTTCTGAAAGACTCGCTTTTGGATGCGGTAACGATTCGCAGCTCGGAAGATGCGTTTGTCGATCAACTGTTCATGTCTGCGATTGATAACGGCGCGCCTTTGTTAGCGGCGTCTGCGCCCCGTGCGTTTGTCGATTTAAACCGCAATGCCGATGAATTAGATCCAGCGGTTGTGGACGGTGTGCATTTGGTTGGCAGTAATCCACGGATTTCGTCGGGTTTGGGTGTTATCCCGCGCGTGGTCTCCGAAGGGCGCGCGGTGATGCAGGGCAAGATATCTGTAGACGACGCCAAAGATCGGCTGGATCGGTTTTATCATCCCTACCACGCCCAATTGCGCGAGCTGATGGACACGTCGCGTGCCGCGTTTGGTAAGGTGTTGCTGATTGATTGCCACTCGATGCCACGAGAGGCGCTGACGAACGTGTCAGGGCGGTTTGGTCGTATGCCAGAGATCGTTTTGGGGGATCGGTTCGGATCATCGTGTGAGGGCGCCTTTGTGGACGAAATAGAGGCTGCACTGGACGATGCTGGGTTTCGTGTTGCCCGAAATACGCCTTTTGCGGGCGCGCACATCACACAGGCCTATGGGCGACCAAGTTTGGGACAAAGTTGTTTGCAGATCGAAGTCGATCGCTCGCTGTATTTGGATGAGAAGAATGTCGTGAAAACGGAGCAGTTCGATGAAATCCGTTTGCGTTTGGCTGGTGTGGTTGCGACGATCTGTGAATTGACGCGCTGGCCTACGCAATTGGCAGCAGAATAACGCTAGCTCGGGCGAGAGCCTTCAAGATACCACAGTTCCATGTCGCCCTTGCCTTTGATGCTGACGGTGCCGCGTTCCTCAAAGTTGAAATCCCCTTCAAGAATGCGTTTGGTTTCTTCGGTCACCTGAATTTTTCCGTTCGTGCCATAGGTTTCAAGCCGCGCGGCGGTGTTCACGGTATCGCCCCAAACATCGTAAAACGGCTTTTTCGTTCCGATCACGCCCGCAACCACGGGTCCTGAATGAATCCCAATGCGCAATTCCAAGCGCTCATTGACTTCGCGTGCGAAAAGTTCGGTTTCGGACAACATATCAAGCGCCATTCGGGCGACCCGCACGGCGTGATCTGGTTGGGGATCGGGCATTCCGCCCGCGACCATAAAGGCGTCGCCCAGCGTTTTGATTTTTTCGAGCCCGTGTTTATTGGCGAGGTCATCAAAACGGGTGAAAAGCATGTTCAGCATTCTGACAACTGAATCGGGTGTCCGTTGTGATGCTAGCGGCGTGAAGCCAACGATATCGGCAAACAGGATGGTTGCCTCGTCGTGGCTGTCGGCAATTGTTTGGCCAGGATTGCGTTTCAGTTGCGCGGCGATGGGCCCGGGCAACATGTTGGCGAGCAGGGCTTCGGAATATTCATATTCGCGTTGCAATGCCTCTTCTGCGGTGCTGGCCTGTTTGAAGCCGTAAAAGACCATGCAAAAGATCGCCAGCAGTGTTGTGGGGATCGAGATGAAATACAGGATCGTGAGGAATGTATTTGTCAGATTTAGAAAATCAGCGGGTTCGGCGAAGTTTCGATCGGCGTAAATAAAGGCAGTTAGTCCCAATCCAATTGAAATAATCGACAGCAGATTTTGACGGACGCCAAAGATGGCAATTGCAGTGGTGGCACCTGCCAGCAAATAGAAATGGATGGCCGATTGCGCAGAGAACATCCACGCATTTGTGGTCGCAAAGCCAAGCCAGAGGATAAGATTGTAGAGGCCACCGGCGTAGGGCCACAGGGCATTCAAAATTGGCGTAAGTTGAAAAGCGATTGCGACGAGGGAGATGATGATGATTGGGACGATCAGGCCTTGGGCATCGTAGATCGCGAAAAATATAACGTGGGGCACACATAACACCGAGACCAACATCACAAGGATGTTGGTCATAATGATACGCCGTTTGGACGGGCCTTGGAATTTTTCAGTTCCCAAAGTTACCCAAGCCCAAAGACCAGAAAGAATTGCGTCACGCACAAATTTCACCAAATGGTAAAGAAAAATCCTTACAGCATGCTTGCCGTAAGGGTTCGGGTAATACAAGACAATCGGAAGTAAATTGTTGAAAAGAGACGGTATTTCACGCCCTTTTCACACCGATTACGTGAAATTACTCAGCCGTGAGTAGCGGCGGCTTAGATTTCGGGATGCGCCGCTTTTCTGGCGGCTCCATCACCAAATCGAGTTTGCCATCTTTCACGGAGACTTTGACCAGCCCACCTTTGGTCAATTTGCCAAACAGAAGCTCCTCGGCCAATGGTTTTTTCACATGTTCTTGGATCACGCGCGACAGGGGACGTGCGCCCATTTTGCTGTCGTAACCTTTGTCACCGAGCCAAGCTGCGGCGGCGGGGGTCAGCTCGAAAATCACGTTACGATCCATCAGCTGTGCCTCGAGTTGTAGGATGAATTTATCCACAACTTTGGCGATGGTTTTCTTGCCCAGCGGCGCGAATGAAATCACAGCATCCAAACGGTTGCGGAATTCCGGTGTGAACAGTTTTTCGATTGCT
This sequence comes from Paracoccaceae bacterium, assembly GCA_018607905.1. Taxonomy (GTDB): domain Bacteria; phylum Pseudomonadota; class Alphaproteobacteria; order Rhodobacterales; family Rhodobacteraceae; genus Amylibacter. Next base: position 54,747 of record JABBAP010000015.1, read on the forward strand.
GCGGTGTCTTCGCCTTCACGGCGCGAACGACCAAAGCCGATGGCCTCTTTTGCGGCTTCTGATGCGCCCGCGTTCGAGGTCATGATCAGCACAACATTGCGGAAATCTGTAGTCCGTCCATTGTGGTCCGTCAGTTTGCCGTGATCCATAACCTGCAACAAGATGTTGAACACATCAGGGTGGGCTTTTTCGACTTCGTCCAACAACAGTACACAGTGCGGATTTTGATCGACGCCATCTGTAAGCAGGCCGCCTTGATCAAACCCGACATAGCCAGGAGGCGCACCGATCAAACGGCTGATCGCGTGTTTTTCCATGTATTCGGACATATCAAAGCGTAACAATTCAACGCCAAGCGTATCGGAAAGCTGTTTTGCGACCTCTGTTTTACCAACACCCGTTGGGCCTGCGAACAAGTAGTTGCCGATGGGTTTTTCTGGCTCGCGCAGACCTGCACGTGACAGTTTAATGGCGGAAGTGAGCGCATCGATCGCTGCATCTTGGCCAAAGACCACCCGTTTCAGGTTTGCATCCAGATCGCGTAGAACCTCTGCATCGTCTTTGGACACAGTTTTGGCTGGTATACGCGCAATCTTTGCAACGACCTCTTCGATTTGGGGCACGTCGATGATTTTTACCCGGCGATTTTCTGCGATAACTCGTTGGTGCGCGCCTGCTTCGTCGATCACGTCGATGGCTTTGTCTGGCAGCTTACGGTCATGAATGTAACGCGCGGCCAATTCCACCGATGTGCGGATCGCTTCTGGGGTGTAGGTGATCTGGTGATGCTCTTCGAAGTTTGGCTTGAGGCCCTGAAGGATTTTCACCGCGTCTTCTACGGATGGTTCTTTCACGTCGATCTTTTGGAAGCGACGCGACAAGGCGCGGTCTTTTTCAAAATGCTGACGGTATTCTTTGTAGGTGGTTGACCCCATGCACCGCAGTTTGCCGCCCTGCAGAGCAGGTTTCAGCAGGTTTGATGCGTCCATTGCGCCGCCAGATGTGGCACCTGCGCCGATAACAGTGTGGATTTCGTCGATGAACAGAACCGCATCTTCGTGGTCTTCCATTTCGGTCATCACGGCCTTGAGGCGTTCTTCAAAATCACCGCGATAGCGTGTGCCTGCCAGCAATGCGCCCATGTCGAGCGAATAGATTGTGGCGCCAAGCAAGACGTCGGGCGTTTCGCCTTGGACGATTTTGTTGGCGAGCCCTTCGGCGATGGCGGTTTTGCCGACACCGGGATCACCCACAAGGATTGGGTTGTTTTTGCGACGACGACACAGCACCTGGATACAGCGTTCAACTTCGTGATCGCGCCCGATGAGGGGGTCAATGTCGCCTTCGGCCGCTTTTGCGTTTAGATCGACACAATATTTTTGCAGGGCGGTTTCTTCTTTGGTGGCTTCGTCAGCCTCAAAGTTAAGGTCTTCGATGTCATCAGACCCTGTCAGGGGGCGATCTTCGCCAAAGCTGGGGTCTTTGGCGACCCCGTGCGAGATGAAATTCACCGCGTCGTAACGGGTCATATCCTGTTCTTGCAGGAAAAATGCAGCGTGGCTTTCGCGTTCGGCAAAGATTGCAACAAGGACGTTTGCGCCTGTTACATCGTTGCGACCAGACGATTGCACATGAATTGCAGCGCGTTGAATGACCCGTTGAAAGGCCGTGGTTGGCTGCGCTTCGGGGTTTTCTGTTTCGGACACAAGGCTGTCGAGCTCGGAATCGAGGAATTGGACGATAGTCTTGCGCAGGCTTTCGCGATCAACTTCGCAGGCGCGCATAACCTGTGCGGCGTCTGGTTCGTCGATCAACGAAAGAAGCAAATGTTCCAACGTCGCAAGTTCGTGATTGCGTTCGTTTGCATGGGCAAGCGCCGCGTGGATGGCGTTTTCAAGGCTGCTCGAAAAAGATGGCATGTTTGACTCGCACTTTCATTTTAACACGTTCCCTACAAACGCTGGGTTTTCCCTTTCCCCTAGACTTCGGCGAGAATGGAAAACCTTCAAGGCCTTTTTAGCAAATTAGGTGTAAAAACTTTGTAACAGAGTCCAATTTGTTGTGATTGGCCGGCAAGAAAAACTCTGAATTGGTTGACAATTGGGTGGTTATTGAATTAATTATCGCAAAACATGAATTTTTCGCATTTCGGAGATTTTGATGCCATCAACCTACATCAGACGGTTTTCAAGCGCTATTTTGGCGGCAATGGGTGTTTTTCTGATTTACTATTCATACCGCGCAATCGGTTTTTTGGTTGAGTTTTCCTTCCTCGATCACAGTCTGTGGGAAAAACATTATTTGGTTCGCGGCGATGTTGTGATCCCGACGTGGTTGCGTGTTTCGTATTTTATGGCTTGGATGTTTCCTATTTCGGCAACGGCTATCATGCTGTTGGTTACGATGTATCTGACAAATTTGATCCGCTCGGGTGGGCATTTCAGCATTCAGATGATCCGCGCGCTGCAACGGGTTGGCGTGTTTGCGGTGATCGCTGGGGCTACCCTTATGGGTGCAACGTCGGTTTGGGCTTGGATGATCACCTATCAAAACACCGCTGAACGACGCAGTCCGTATTTGTACTACGATTCAGCGCAAGTCGGGATTATCCTGTTGGGTGTTGGCATTTTTATGTTGGGTTGGGTTCTGAAAACTGCGCTGTTGATGCGCCAAGAAAATGAGGAGTTCGTGTAATGACGCCGCAAGTTTTCAAAGCGCGTGTTCAAGGATTTTCGGCGGCGTTGATGTGCGCGACGATCCTGTTTCTTGTTTATTATATGTACAGCTCATTCCAGCGCGCCTACCGATTTTGTTTTGGCGAGCCCGAACTTTGGGCTGACCATTGGCGTGTCGAAGACGCCGCGATCATCGAGAACAGCTCTCGGGTGTCGTATTTCCTAATCTGGAGCGTTGTTATTTTGCTGTCGGCCATTGCAACCGTTGCTGCGATCCATTTGTTGAACAGGTGTCGCAAAGGTTTGATCTTTGATGCAGGCACGGCGCGCAGTATTCAAGTTTTGGGTGGCATACTGGTTGTCGCGATGATCGGGGATCAGGTGTTTGGCGCGTTAGAATTGTATCTGGTAACGCAGCATAATCCCGTTCATGTGGAGCTGATCCGGTGGCAGTATGACCCGACAGATTTCAAAACGGCGGCGCTTGCAGTGGTGCTCTTTATGTTTGGCTGGGTTATGCGAGACGCCATTGAAGTGGAACAAACGAACAAGGGGTTTGTCTGATGGCGATAATTGTTCGACTGGATGTGATGCTGGCGATGCGAAAGATGCGTTCTAAGGAATTGGCAGAACGCATTGGCATTACCGAACAGAACCTGTCCCTGTTGAAATCAGGCAAGGTGCGCGGTGTTCGGTTTGAAACCCTCAGCGCGATATGCCGTGAATTGGACTGCCAGCCTGCTGATCTGTTGGAATTCACGCCAGACGAACCCGCTTAGCGTTTTACGGGAACGAGCAAAGTTTCTGGGCGGGAACGTTCAGCGTCTTTGAACAGGCTGAATGATTGGTTCACGTAATTCACTGCTGCTGACGTGTGGTTCATAAATTTTTCCAAATCAGGCGTTAACTCTGCCTCAACAACGGAAACGGAACGGTCCTGTGGCAGCGTTTCAAAGGTCACGTAAAACCAAGGTTGGCCCCGTTTCAGGATCAGGTCTTGCGTTGCATCATGCCATTCAAATGCCCACATCAACGGGCGGGGCCAATTGTTGATCGCAAATCGCCCACCAAAGATTGTGCCCGGCATTTGAACCTTGGAATAGTGCATAAACGCGGACAGTTGTGTCATGTAGACGGGCTCATCCGCGATGAAAGTATAGGGTAGGGATACTTGCACCGTGGGGCGATCTGGATAGCGCCATTCGTGTTCGGCGGTTAGGTGCAGTTTCTTGCTGAGGACGTTGTTGCGCACCGGGCTAGCGTCTCCTGCCATGTTCTTTAGCCCAGCTTTGCCCTTGGCATCGCGCACAAGTCGCAGGTGCAAATCATAGGGCGCGCGGATCATGAAATACCGGCTTTCCATATTGATGATCGCTGGGCAACGAGACGCAGATTTGGCGTGGTTTTTGTTCATTTCCACAGAACGGATGCGCTCTGGTGGGGAATACACGACGCCAGAACGCGGCTCGTTCAACAGCCAGCCGACCCGGACGGGGCCAGATTTCAGGGCTGGGCCTGTGTCTTGGGGTTCGAACCAGTCTTTGAGTGCCATGATTTAGTGTCCGTAAATATGCCCGGTTTGAAAACCGTCGATGCTGGTTGTGTTCTTTTCACGCCGATAGTCAACCAACTCGTCATCCGATTTGGCATCCGCCCAGCGGGTCAGGTTAGGGCGATCTGATTGATATTCGAACAATGGAACCCCGTATCCGCACGACGTTTGCACCATATCGATATCAAGCACGACAATTTGGCGCGCATTTCTGGGCGCATCATTGTCATAATGTTGTTTCAGAAGTGTTGCGTATTCAGGCGTACCCGTTTGGTGCGTCGCAGCAGTGCCATATAGGCGCATTATCCGTGGCGGGCCCTCGAACGCGCAGGTCATGATCGTCATACGCGGGAGTAGGCGTGTGTGAGCCGCCGTTTCACTGCCAGACCCGATATAATCAAGGTAGGAGACGCGGTTCGCATCAATGATACGGAACACATCTGTTGGACGCGGTGAAATATTCACACGGCCAGTTGGCGCAGCAGACCCCGCAAAAAAGATCTTTTGGCGGGACAGGAAATCTTGGTGTTGATCAGACAAGCTGTCAAAGATGTCGGCCATTGGGATCTCGTTGCGTTAGAAGTTGTCTTTGCGGGTGCGGATTTCTGCAAACACGTCTGCGTCTGTGGCATCTTCCATGCCAATAGCCGCTTTAAGTTTTGGATGATTGGCCCGCAGGAATGGGTTGGTGGCAAGTTCCAGCCCGAGGTTGGACGGAACGGTAGGTTCGCCTTTGGCACGCGCCTCTTCGGTTTCGGCCATCCGTTTTTGATAGCTTTCGTTATCGGGTTCAATCGTCATGGCGAATTTGCCGTTTGATGTGGTGTACTCGTGGCCAGAATAAATGGTCATGGCCCGGGGCAGGTCTTGGAATTTCTGCATGGTAGCCCACTGCATATCCATCGTGCCTTCAAACACGCGACCACAGCCCCAAGCCATTAGGCTGTCAGCGGTAAACGCGGCGAGGGCTTCGTCAAAGATGAACGCGATGTGGCCAAGCGTGTGGCCAGAAACGTCGATCACGCGGCAGGTTTCGCCGCCGAGTTGGAATGTGTCACCGTCTGAAAGCTGGGTATCAAGTGGGGGTATGCGGTAGGCGTCTGGCGCGCCGCCGTGAACGGATGCGCCAGTTGCCGCGCGGACCTCCTCTAATCCCATGATGTGATCATCGTGGTGATGGGTGATCAAGATGTGATCAAGCGACCAGCCCAAATCGGCCAGCGCTGCAAGGATTGGCTTTGCTTCTGGCACATCAACGACCGCAGTTTGGCCGCTTTCAGTTTCGTGCAGGATGAAAGCATAATTATCGGAGAGGCAGGGAACTGTTATGACTTGGAGAGGCATGGTGTTTTGATCCAACTCGTGGTTATTTGAATTTCAGTCTGGCTGAACTTATGGACCGATGCAATGCACTTGGATGTGGTTGACCTTCATTCCTTTTATTATCGCACCAAATTGGGGCGGATCGCGCAGCGTGCTTTGCGCGAGCGGATCGTGGGGATGTGGCCCAACACCAAAGGGCAAACTGTTGCAGGGTTTGGGTTTGCGGGGCCGATGTTGCGCCCATTTTTGACGGAAAGTCGTCGGGTGATGAATTTGATGCCCGGGCAGCAGGGTGTTATGCCTTGGCCCGATGGGCTGCCCAATCATTCGGTGATGGTGGAAGAAACGCTTTGGCCTGTAGCCACGGGAACGGTGGATCGTTTGATCGTGCTGCATGGTTTGGAAACCTGTGAACGGCAATCTGATTTATTAAACGAGATATGGCGTGTGCTTGGGCCTGGGGGGCGGGCGCTGTTTGTGGTGCCGAACCGTTCTGGGCTGTGGGCGCGGCGCGATAAAACGCCGTTTGGATTCGGGCGGCCCTACAGTTTAGGGCAGTTGGAATCGCAGTTGCGAAAGCATCAGTTTGTGCCGCTGCGTCAGGTTTCCGCACTGTTCGCGCCGCCAAGCCACCGCGCGTGGGTGGTTCGATCTGCAAACTGGTTTGAAAAGTTTGGTGGCAAACTGTCGTACATCCTGCCTGCGGGTGCGGTGATGGTTGAAGTGACAAAACAGGTTCACGCCCCCAAACGACCTGGGCTGACAGAGGCCGTTCGCAAACCGCTCAAGGCACTGGGCGGTGTTGCCAAACCCGTTACGGGATCGGTGCAGGGCAGCGAAGCCATTCTTGACAAATAAACAGATCAGCTAACACTGAATTTGACACGGCGACGGCGAAGATTCGACGAAATCTTGCGTTTAGCGACGTAAAGCCTGTGGATAAGTCCCAAAAAAATGCACGAAACGTGGCGCAGATTGTCGCGTTTTGACGCAAGTCTTTGGAAATAAAGAAAAACCCTCTGTTTGGGGCTCACAATGAATTGTTGCGCCGCAGCAATTGCTTTGCTAATACCGCGCTGATTTAACTTG
>JABBAP010000042.1:0-41908 GCA_018607905.1 Paracoccaceae bacterium
AGATTGCGCCCAGCTGCCGTTCCTTCAATGGAAAGCAGCCACTCCGTCACCCGTCGTGACCTGTCAGCGCGTTTGCAAATTCTTCGGGATCAAATGGTGCGAGATCATCAATCTGCTCCCCCACCCCAATCGCGTGGATCGGCAGCCCGAATTTATCTGCCAGCGCCACCAAAACACCGCCCTTGGCCGTGCCATCCAGCTTGGTCATAACCAACCCTGAAACATCCGAAATTTTCTGGAACACCTCAACTTGGTTCAGCGCATTTTGCCCCGTGGTCGCATCCAAAACCAACAACGTGTTGTGCGGCGCGCTCGGGTCTTTCTTGCGGATCACCCGCACAATTTTGGCCAGCTCTTCCATCAAATCTTGGCGGTTTTGCAAACGCCCCGCGGTGTCGATCATCAACAAATCCGCACCATCTGCCTCGGCCTTGGTCATCGCATCAAACGCCAGCGACGCAGGATCAGACCCTTCGGGCGCGGTCAAAACGGGAACGCCAGCGCGATCCCCCCAAACCTGCAATTGCTCCACTGCCGCCGCGCGAAACGTATCGCCAGCCGCAATCACAACCGTTTTCCCAGCCGCCTTGAATTGGCTCGCCAATTTACCAATTGTCGTGGTTTTACCCGATCCATTCACGCCAACCACCAACACCACTTGCGGGCGTTTGGTGTACAGCGGCATCGGCTTGGCCACAGGCTCCATGATCCGCGCAACCTCGGCAGATAACAGTGCCTTCAATTCGCCAGTGGACAGTTTCTTTCCCATCCGCCCTTCGGCCAAATTCGCAGACACACGCAGCGCCGTATCAACCCCCATATCAGCCGTGATCAGCAAATCTTCGATGCTTTCCAACATCGCATCATCCAGAGCACGGCGCACTACTGTCGTTTGCTCTTTGCGCCCAAACAACCGCCCTAAAAGACCTGTTTTTTGCTCCACAGGCGCGTCGGAAACCGTGGTTTCCAATGCAACTCGCGCAGCCTCCGCCGCCGCCTCTGCTTCCAACCGAGCAGCCACCGCCACGCGGTTTTCTTCCTCTAGGCGCTGTTCTTCGGCTGCCTGTTTTTCCTGTTCTTCAGCCAACGCCTCTGCCGCTTCGGCCTCAACGCGATCGCGTTCTTCTTGCAAGGCCAGCTCTGCCGCCGCACGTTCCGACGCAATCCGTGTTTCTTCCGCCTCCCGCTTGCGTTCCGCCTCTGCCGCGTCTTCTGCCGCTGTTTTTGCCGCCAATTCGGCTGCCTCTTGCGCCTTTTGCGCCGCTTCCGCTTGCGCCGCGTCTACTGCGTCTTGTGCGGCTTTATCCGCTGCAATCCGATCCGCCTCGGCTTTTTGCGCCGCCAATTCGGCGTCAACCCGTGCGCGTTCGACCGCCGCGTCCGCCAAACGCTGCGCCTCCGCTTCCTCTGCCAATCGTTTGTCATTCGCCGCCTGCGCCGCTACACGTTCCGCTTCTGCGTTGGCTGCCGCCAGCTTTTGCGCCGCTTCTTGCTCGGCTTTGGCCTGTTCCACCGCCCGTTGTTCATCAGCAATCCGTGCCGTTTCCGCCTCGGCCTCTTCTGCCGCAACTCTCGCTGCTTCAGCCTCAATCGCTGCAGCATCCTCAACGGCAATTTGCTCGACTTCAACCTCGCCGCCCTCTTCAACAATGGCATCCAACCCCTCTTCGATTTTCGAAGAAGACTTAAACATACGATCTTTGAGTTTTTTGAAGAAAGACATGGTCGACCCACTGCTTGAAATGGCGTTCCTTTCACCTAACCCCCTGCCGCCCGCTTTTAAAGTCCGATTTTCGCGCGACGCCCCGTTCAAAACCCGTTAAACCGCCGCCATGCGTTTGTTTCTTGTTCTTTTGTGCCTTGCCACGCCCAGTTTTGCCGAGCCACCGGATCGTCAGTGCACCTCTGGGAAATGGGGTGCGCAGGTCTGCATTCGCACGGCTCATTCCGCCTTTGATACCTGCCAAGCCTTGCGCGATGTGTCGCGAACTCACGGTCTTGATGCTGGGTTCTTTACCCGCCTAATCTGGCAAGAAAGCCGTTTTGACCCAAACGCCCTTTCGCCAGCGGGCGCACAGGGCATCGCACAATTTATGCCCCAAACAGCCAAGCTGCGTGGGCTTTCAGCATCCTACAACCCTGCCCTCGCGCTCGACCATTCCGCGCAGTAACTCGCGGAATTGACACGGCGCTTTGGTACTGTTGGCCTTGCGGCGGTGGCCTATAATGGCGGTGAAACACGCGCCAAAAACTTTGTCGCGAAAACCAACGGGCTGGCGCAAGAAACCATCGACTACGTTCAGATCATCACGGGCCAAACCGCAGAGGACTGGCGCGATACGCCCCCCAAAACGCTTAATTTGGCGCTCGATCCCACAAAATCCTTCATGCAATCGTGTTTGATCCTTGCCAAAAAGCGCAGGCTTTCAAAATTAAAGTCACTTAATCCAAAACCCAAACTCCCCCTTTGGGGCATTCAAATGGCAACGGGATCAACCCGCGCCAAGGCCAAAGCAAGGTACACCCGCAATGCCCGTGATTGTCGAACTGTGATTGATGGGCGCAAACCGAACTACATCAAGAAATCACCCCAAGTCACTGGACGCAAAGACTATTACGTCGCACGGCTTGGCGCGAAATCCCGTGGAACCGCGCAAAAATTGTGCAATCGACTGCGAAAATTCAACTGCGTCTGCGTTGTTTACAAAAACTAGCGCCAATCTAGCTCAAGTTTTCATGAGTTGACCCAAGGTCATCATTCCATCTTAAACATTCGCGTGTAGCCTGACCCTATGTCTGAATATCCCGCTTACTCTCGCTCGGAAAGAATAGCAGACGGCTCACTCCACATATTAGGGTGCACTGCCGCGATACTCAGCGCGGGCTTGCTACTTGGCCTGTCATTCGGCCACACATCTGGCCCGATGATCCTTGGCATTGCCATCTACTGCGCAACGCTGATCGCTACCTTCACGGCCTCGGCAATTTACCATTTCACCCCTTGGGAAGATCGCCGCCCGTTGTTTCGCCGCATTGATCACGCCGCAATTTACCTAAAGATCGCAGGGACTTACACGCCACTGGTCCTGTTCATCGGCTCGATGACCAGCTTTATCGTGCTCGGCGTTGTTTGGGCGCTCGCGGTGTACAGGATCATTCAAAAACTGTTTTTCTGGCACACACCGGGTAAATTTGGCCCTGCGCTGTACCTGTTCATGGGATGGCTCAGCCTGCCCTTGCTCTGGTCGCCGACGCCCATTTTACCGTGGTTGTCATCGGGCCTGATCGCAGCTGGCGGATTGCTTTATACCGCTGGCGTGATCTTCTTTAACTGGGAAAAATTGCGGTTCTCACTGGCGATCTGGCATGGCTTTGTCTTTGCCGCCTCCGCCTGTTTCTTCGTTGCGATTGCCGTGGGAACCTACCACCTCGCAATCTGAAAGGTGGGGCGCCTTGAAACGCCCCAACCCGATTAAATCATCGCCATGCCGCCATTCACGTGCAGCGTTTGCCCCGTAATATAGCTCGCCTCATCAGACGCGAGATAGGCCACGCTCGATGCAATCTCATCCGCCGCGCCCATGCGTCCCATCGGAATCGCGGTCAACATGCCCTCTTTCACTTGATCAGGCAGCTCGGACGTCATCGCCGTTTCGATAAACCCGGGCGCAACACAGTTTGCGGTGATCCCGCGCGTCGCGATTTCTTGCGCGTAGGATTTGGTCATGCCAATCATACCAGCCTTGGACGCGGCATAATTCACCTGTCCCGCATTGCCCGTTACGCCAACAATCGACGTGATGTTGATAATGCGGCCAAATTTCTGCTTCATCATTGGGCGCATCACGGATTTCATCAAACGCATCGTGGACGTCAGGTTCACGTCAATCACGTCCTGCCACTCTTCATCTTTCATCCGCATGAACAGATTATCGCGCGTAATACCCGCATTGTTCACCAAAATATGCAACCCACCCATAGCCTCGGATGCTTGCCCCGCAAGGGCCGTGACAGCCTCCGCATCGCCCAGATTACACGGTGTCACGTGGGCGCGTTCGCCCAGTTCAGCGGCAAGCGCGTTCAGCGGATCAACCCGCGTGCCAGACAGCGCAACAGTTGCCCCCTGCGCATAAAGCGCCTTGGCAATGGCTCCACCGATACCACCCGAGGCACCCGTTACCAGCGCACATTTTCCTGTTAAATCAAACATTTGTCTTATCCTATCTTCTCTGCAGCGGCTTTTACGCCATCTGGATCATTTACGGCCGTGCATTCCAACGCCCGATCAATCCGACGGATCATGCCCGATAACGCTTTGCCAGCTCCAATTTCATAAACCTCGGTTACGCCTTGGGCTGCGGCCCAACCCATGCTTTCACGCCAACGCACCGATCCAGTCACTTGTTGAACCAGCAATTCGGTGATCGTTGCCGCGTCTGTTACGGCCTCAGCACGCACATTTGCGATCAACGGAACAGACGGCGCGTTTACCGTCACCTCTGCCAGTGCTTGCGCCATGCGATCCGCAGCGGGTTGCATCAATGCACAGTGGAACGGTGCAGAAACTGGCAGGATAACCGCCCGTTTCGCACCCTTTTCCTTGGCAATCACAACCGCACGTTCCACGGCAGCTTTATGACCAGACACAACCACTTGCCCCGGATCATTGTCATTTGCCGCCTGACAGACCTCGCCCTGCGCCGCTTCCGCTGCCACCGCTTGCGCGCCCGCAAAATCAAGACCCAACAGCGCAGCCATCGCGCCAACACCCACAGGAACCGCCGCTTGCATCGCTTCGCCGCGAATGCGCAACAATCGCGCGGTATCAGCCAGCGAAATCGAGCCAACAGCACAGAGCGCGGAATATTCACCCAAACTATGCCCCGCCACGAAATCCGCCATCGACACGTCCACGCCCTCGGCCTTTAACGCGGCCATCGCCGCCATAGATGTTGCCATCAACGCGGGCTGCGCGTTTTGCGTCAGCGTCAGATCGGCAATATCGCCGCCCCAGATCAGGCCAGACAAATCTTCGCCCAATGCATCATCAACTTCTTGAAAAACCGCCTTCGCGCTTGGATAGGCCGCAGCCAACGCCTGCCCCATCCCAATCGTTTGCGCCCCTTGCCCAGGGAATACAAATGCCCGTGTCATAACTGTCCTCTCGTTTTTCTTTTTCCGCGATTTATGCGGCTATCTAAAAGGATGCAAGTTTCTGCGCGCGGCTGCAACCAGTAACACCTTCAAATCAACAGTTTGAATTGCGCCCAAGCCCCATCCTGCTAGTGTGAATAAAACAAGCCATTTCGAAGGAACGATCATGCCAGCACGCAATTCGCAAACCCACTACGGCAGCGTCACTAAACTCTTTCACTGGCTGACAGCGCTGCTAATCCTCACGGCCTTACCGCTTGGCGTTTTTGGCAGCTACGGCATCGACACAACAACAGAGGCAGGCATTTCCCAAGCGGCTTGGGTCTTTTCGCTGCACAAAACCATCGGTATTTCCGCTTTCTTGGTCGCAGTGCTTCGCATCCTGTGGGCGCTTACCAACACAAAACCGGGCCTTCTGAACGCAGATCACAAGTTAGAGGCAACGGCCGCCGAAGTAGTGCACTGGCTGCTCTACATTTCGCTGGTGATTGTTCCCCTGTCTGGCTGGCTCCATCACGCCGCCGCATCTGGGTTTGCGCCAATCTTGTGGCCGCTTGGGCAATCCCTGCCGCTGGTTCCAAAATCCGCCGCCGTGTCCGAATTCTTTGCAGGCTGGCATTTCGTCTTCACCAAAATCCTCGCGATTTCGATCTTTTTGCACATTGCAGGCGCGTTAAAACACCACGTCATCGACAAAGACGCCACCTTGCGCCGGATGCTTCTAGGTATGCCAACCCTGCCCGATGGCATCAAAACCGATCACCCGCGCGGCCCCGTTTTTGGCGCAATCGTGATTTACCTCATCGCAATGGGCATCGGTTCGTTCATCGGATTGCAAAGCCATGAAAACAAAGCAGACGCCGCCGAACTTGCCGCAGTCAGCAGTGATTGGGAGGTGTCATCAGGCACACTTGGCCTCACGGTCAAACAATTCGGCTCTGATGTTGCGGGCAGTTTCAAAGACTGGACTGCGCAGATTTCCTACGACGAAGCCACACAAACAGGCGATTTAGTCGTCACAGTTTCCATCGGATCACTGGAACTCGGTCAAATCGCAGGCCAAGCCCTTGGCGCAGATTACCTCGACGCCGAGAGTTTTGGCACGGCGACCTACACAGCGGCAATCACAGCAACCGCTGGCGGGCATTTGGCCAGCGGGTCATTGAACCTGCACGGCATTGATGCACCGCTTGATCTGCCATTCACACTTACAATTGTTGATGGTGTCGCAACCGCCAAAGGCGCCACCACCATTGATCGGCGCACCCACAAAGTGGGCGAAGTACAGGCCAGCGAAAACAATCTTGGCTTTAACGTCGATGTAACTTTCGAACTTAGCGCCCAAAAAGCCGACTAATCCGCACAAAAAAGGGCGCTCAAAGGCGCCCTTTCTTGAAATATCCGGCAGTGCTTATTCAGCTGCAGATGCCTCGATAGAAATTTGAACCGCAACTTCATCGCCCACGGCTGGTGCAAATGCGCCCAAACCGTAATCGCTACGTTTCAAAGTTGTTGTCGCGTTAAAACCCAACCAAGCTTTGTTGGCCATCGGGTGCGTGCCTGCTTTGTTCAACACAGCGTCCAATGCCACAGATTTTGTCACGCCATTCAGGCTCAGATCGCCCGTGATAACAGCCGTATTATCGCCCGTCACTTCGATCCCAGTGGATGTGAAAGAAACAACTTCGTCGTCTGTGGCATCAAAGAAATCTGGTGACATAAAGTGGCCAGAACGTGCTTCCCAGCCTGTAAACATAGATTTCACCGGCATGGAGACCGAAACAGCAGATGCTGCTGGATCAGCCGCGTCATAGGTAATGTCGCCTGCAAACCCCGAGAACATGCCCCAAGTCGTGGAAAAACCGATGTGGTTATACGAGAAGAGAATTTGGCTGTGGCTGGAATCGAGCACGTATTTAGCTGGCTCTGCAACGGCACCAGTGCCCACAAGCGCCAAAGCGGCGGCGAATAAAGTCGTTTTCATGAAAGGGACTTCCTTGTCCGAAATGTATGATCCCTAAACCCTAGCATCAAAAAACGCCGCCTCAACCCTAGGGACTTCAAAATTCTGTGTTCCAAAATTAGCAACGAATAAAGCGGGAGTTCGCCTATTGGGAACAAACAGGTGCACCAGCCTCCTTCTTTTACGCGCAATGCCCCACTTATCCTTGCATTCCTGCCGCCCTCTGCTACACCGCTGAAATCTTCCGCACATTCTCTTTCACGCGGATGCCTCTCGTACCGGGGCGCGGAAGATTATCCCGGTTTTGAAGCACGCTAATATATGGTGATAAAATGGCGCTCTACGAGCACACATTTATTGCGCGTCAGGATCTTTCCAACGCGCAGGCCGAAAGCTTGATCGAGCATTTCGGCGCCGTTCTAACAGACAACGGTGGTACTGTTGTTGAGAACGAATATTGGGGCCTTAAAACAATGGCCTACAAAATCAACAAAAACCGCAAAGGCCACTATGCCTATCTCAAATCAGATGCGCCTGCGCCAGCTGTTGCCGAGATGGAACGCCTGATGCGTTTGCACGAAGACGTAATGCGCGTTCTGACCATCAAAGTTGATGAGCACGAAGAAGGCCCGTCTGTTGTAATTCAAGCCAAAAATTCCCGCGACGAACGTCGCCGCGAACGTTAAGAAAGGACGCTAAATCATGGCAAATAAACCATTTTTCCGCCGTCGCAAGTCTTGCCCGTTCTCTGGTGATAACGCGCCAAAGATCGACTATAAAGACACGAAATTGCTTCAGCGCTACATCTCTGAGCGTGGCAAGATCGTTCCATCCCGTATCACTGCAGTATCTGCTAAGAAGCAACGCGAATTGGCAAAAGCCATCAAACGCGCCCGCTTCCTCGCACTTCTGCCTTATGCTGTGAAGTAAGGAGCAAACTTATGGATGTTATCCTACTAGAGCGCGTCGCAAAGCTCGGCCAAATGGGCGATGTTGTGTCGGTTAAGCAAGGTTACGGTCGTAACTTCTTGTTGCCACAAGGCAAAGCCCTGCGTGCCACTAAAGGCAACATGGAAAGCTTTGAAAACCGCAAATCTCAGCTTGAAGCGCAGAACTTGGAAACCAAAAAAGAAGCAGAAGCAGTTGCAGCAAAACTCGACGGACAACAGTTCGTTGTGATTCGCTCCGCATCTGACGCTGGTTCGCTTTACGGTTCCGTTTCTAACCGCGACGCAGCTGATGCCGCAAAAGAAGCAGGCTTCACACTGGACAAAAAACAGTGCGTTTTGGCTGGTCCGATCAAAGATTTGGGCGTTCACACAATTCAGGTTGTGTTGCACCCAGAAGTGATCTGTTCAATCGAAGTGAACGTCGCACGTTCCGCTGAAGAAGCAGAACTGCAAGCCTCTGGCAAATCCATTCAAGAATTGGAAGCCGAAGCAGAAGCAGAAGCAGAATTCGAAATCGCCGAGTTGTTCGACGATATCGGTTCCGCAGCGCTCGACGATCTGGAAGAGGCTGTGCCATCTTCCGACGACGCCCCTGCCGAGGACGACAGCGAAGAGCCAAAAGCTTAAACTGTTCAAATCTACAAATTTAAGGCCTGCCAATTTGGCGGGCCTTTTTTATTCTGCAGGTCGATTTTATTTTTCGGCGCAAATCAGCTCGGTTCGCTTCACTGAAAAATACTGATCCGCCTAGCCAACTTCTTCGTATATTTAACATCAACACCGGGACATCGGGCCGCTAACGCCCAATCACGAACCTGTTAAAGCACTATACTCGAATAAAAATCGAGGTAAGGTGTTTATGTATTACAAGCGTCGGGACAGACCTGTCGCATATTGAAGGAGCATAACATGAAATTTTTACCTTTGGTCACCGCAGCAATGGTCAGCCTCTCGTTTGCAGGGAGCGCATTTGCAGCCAGCGATGGCGGCAGCAGCTCAACAAAAGCCTCCGAAAAGAAATGTAAGAAAAAGGGTCTTGTGTACGACAAGAAGACCAAAAAATGTGTCGAAGCATCGCGCGGCATGTTTGACGATGATTTCATTTATATCAACGCACGCGCCATGGCTTACGACGGCCAGTTCCAGCATGCGATCAACCTTCTTCAACTTGCCGATAACCAAGACGACCCACGGGTCCTGAACTACTTGGGTTTCTCGAACCGCAAATTGGGCCGCACCGCAATCGCAATGGAATATTACCAACGCGCTTTGGCGATTAACCCAGATTACATCCTCGCACGCAGCTACATGGGCCAAGGCATGGTTGCTGATGGCAACATGGATGGCGCCAAAGAACAGCTCGCTGAAATTAGCGAACGCGGCCACCAAGACAGCTGGGCTTACGTGATGCTGGAAAATGCGATCCAAACAACTGTCACATACTAATCGGGCGTGATAGACTGATAAATGCGGCCGCCTTTGGGTGGCCGTTTTTTTGTGAAAGGATCAGAAAATGGCTTTGGAAATGGACGACAGCCTAAATGTCTTGGGCGAAGCACTAAAGCCCTGTTCAACAGATCCACTCACAGGTTTCTTTCGCGATGGCTGTTGCAACACAGGTCCAGCCGATCGCGGCAAACACACGGTTTGCTGTCTGCTCACTGATGAATTCCTCGAATTTTCCAAATCTATGGGCAATGACCTATCTACACCCCGCCCCGAATTTGGCTTTGATGGCTTAAACGCGGGCGATCGCTGGTGCCTTTGCGCAGATCGCTGGGCACAGGCCGATGCCAATAACGCCGCGCCCCATGTGGTTCTGGAATCCACGCACCTAAACACCCTTGAAATCATTCCGTTCGAAATTCTGCGCCAAAAAGCGCTCGATATGAATTAGAGCGCACTACCTTAAGGCCAAACTGGCCCTACGCAGCCAAAACTCTGGCCCTATACATTGGTCCGATTTTTCAGCTTTGTTCAGTGTTAGAAAACCAGCGTGAATCATTCGCGCTCACTCCTCTGACAACTGAAAGGTGCCTGCAATGGACTCGATGACCACCAATGACATTCAAGAAATCGTTGAAAACGACCGCGCCCACGTTTGGCACCACCTGATCCAGCACAAACCGTTTGAAACCATTGACCCGCGCATCATCGTAGAGGGCAAAGGCAACCGTGTTTGGGACCAAAAAGGCAAAGAACACCTCGATGCCGTGTCTGGCGGCGTTTGGACCGTAAACGTCGGCTATGGCCGCGAACGTATCGCCGATGCCGTACGCGATCAGTTGGTGAAAATGAACTATTTCGCCCAAACAGCAGGTTCCATCCCGGGCTCCATCTTTTCCAAGATGTTGATCGACAAAATGCCAGGCCTGTCGCGCGTGTATTACGCAAACTCTGGTTCTGAAGCGAACGAAAAAGCCTTCAAAATGGTGCGCCAGTTGTCTTATGGCAAACACGGTGGCAAGAAATCCAAAATCTTGTTCCGCGAGCGGGATTACCACGGCACAACAATAGCCTGTCTCTCTGCGGGTGGCCAACCAGAACGCAACGCGCAATACGGCCCGTTCACCCCTGGTTTTGTTGAAATCCCACACTGCCTAGAATACCGTAACCAGTTCGGCGTCACTGCAGAACAATACGGCGAAGCCTGTGTCAAAGCGACCGAAGCCGTGATCCTGCGCGAAGGTCCAGATACAATCGGTTCCATCTGCCTTGAGCCAATCACGGCTGGCGGCGGCGTTATCGTGCCACCAAAAGGTTACTGGGAAGGCATCCAAGAGCTGTGCAAAAAATACGAAATCCTGCTGCACATCGACGAAGTCGTTTGTGGCGTGGGCCGCACAGGCACTTGGTTTGGCTACCAACACTACGACATCAAGCCAGATTTCGTGACAATGGCCAAAGGCGTTGCCTCTGGTTACGCCGCGATTTCATGCTGTGTCACCACAGAAAACGTGTTCAACATGTTCAAGGACACGCCTGACGATCCCATGTCCTATTTCCGCGACGTATCCACATTCGGCGGCTGTACTGCTGGCCCAGCAGCAGCAGTTGAAAACATGCGGATCATCGAAGAAGAAGGTCTTTTGCAGAACACCATCAACGTCGGTGAATACTGTCTCGATAAATTGGGCGAGCTGATGGACAAACACGCCGTTGTTGGCGACGTGCGCGGCAAAGGCCTGTTCCTAGGGGCAGAACTTGTCAAAGATCGCGACACAAAAGAAGCCGCAGACGAAAAACTGGTCGCAGCCGTTTGCGCCAACTGTATGGAACAAGGCGTCATCATCGGCATGACCAACCGCTCCCTGCCGGGCCTAAACAACACCCTGTGCCTGTCCCCTGCGCTGATTTCCACCAACGACGACATCGACCAAATCGTCGGCGCAATAGACAAAGCTTTGGGCGACGTTTTCGGCTAAAGTTAAGCCATTAGAATTGCAAAGGGCCGCAGAATAATCTGCGGCCCTTTGCGTTAGAAATCAAACGCACCTTGTGAAATTGGCGGATCAACTTTCGCCGCTTTCGCCTTGGGTTTCGCCTTCACAGGCTTTGCGTCATCGCCAAGCCCGGCTGGCACGTCCCCAACATCGTCAATATTCGCGACCGCCCAATCCACCATCACAGACATAATCGGCACCAATCCCGCACCTTTATCCGTGATCGAATACTCAAACCGTTTCGGCTTTTCCTGATACTGGGTTTTCACCACATAACCGCCTTCAACCAACCCCAGCAAGCGGCTCGACAACAGGTTCGTGGGTAATGGCTCGCCGCTCTCCAGAAAGCCACTAAACTTCTTTGGGCCAGCCAAAAGGTCACGCAGCAGGATGAACGTCCATTTATCCCCCCACTGATCCAGAAAACAGGACAACGGGCAATCGGAACGGCGGTTGTTAGGCATGTGTATCTCAGCAATAAGGTCGCTTTAACTTATAAAGCGACCTTATCAAAAACAAAAGCAAGTAACTGCAATTGAACGAATTTTACCCCGCAAACGTGTTCAGGATAAAGAACACAATCGCAGACAACAGCGCCGCCGCAGGGACCGTGATCACCCAAGCGGCCACAATCGTCAGGAAGTGAGAGCGCCGCACCAATTTGCGATGTTTGCGCTTTTTCTTCTCCGCTTTTGCCGCCTCAACAGCCACGACCTCATCCACATAGGAATTGCTTGTCGTCACCCGCCAATGGGCCTCGCGGAAGAAACCAACGCCAAACACCGCGCCAACCGCAATATGCGTTGAACTCACCGGCAGGCCAAGCGAGCTGGCAACAATCACCGTAATCGCCGCAGACAGCGCCACACAATAAGCACGCAGCGGGTTCAGCTTAGTGATCTGCTGACCCACCATGCGGATCAGTTTTGGACCAAACAACAACAGACCAAACGACAGGCCAAATGCGCCCACAACCATCACCCAGATCGGGATCGACACTTTGGCCAGCACGTCGCCAGCCTCGGCAGTGTGAACAATCGCTGCCAGTGGCCCAACCGCATTTGCAACATCATTTGCACCGTGGGCAAACGACAATAACGCCGCAGAAAAGATCATCGGGATCGTAAACAATCCACGCACTGTTTCTTTGGTGTTTTCCTTGCCTTCAGACTGTTTTCGGATCAACGGACGGGTCACAAAATAAACAACACTCGCAATACCCAATCCAATAAGCAACGCGGTTTGCAGATCAATCTTGATGATCTTCTTAAAGCCCTTCACAGCCAGATACGCCGAAAACGCACCCGCCATGATCGCAATCATCACAGGAACCCAACGCCGTGCGGCCTCGATCTTGTCTTTGCGATCAGAAACTTGGGCCTTGATAAACCACAAGAACAACGCAGCAACCAAACCACCCAGAACAGGTGAAATCACCCAGCTGGCAGCAATCTTACCCATCGTTGGCCAGTTCACAGCGGCAAAACCCGCAGCCGCGATCCCTGCCCCCATAACACCGCCCACAACCGAATGTGTCGTGGATACAGGCGCGCCGATCCAAGTGGCCAAATTCACCCAAACCGCGGATGCAATCAACGCCGCCATCATCGCCCAGATAAACACTTGGGGTTCGCCAACCGCACTTGGATCAATAATACCTTTGGAAATCGTGCCAACCACATCGCCGCCCGCCAATAACGCGCCTGCGCTCTCAAAGACTGCGGCGATAAGCAACGCACCACCCATCGACAACGCACCCGCGCCAACCGCAGGCCCAACATTGTTGGCCACATCGTTTGCGCCAATGTTCAGCGCCATATACGCGCCAAGTCCCGCCGCGATTGCGATGGTCAGGCCACTGCCGCCCCATCCAAACACAGAAGCAGCCGCCAGCGTGGCGATCAAAATAAACAAAGCCGCCAGTGCAGGTGCAACAAGCGGCTTACGAATGGCCGCATTGGCCTCTTCTAAATACACGCGACTTTTGAGGTCGCGATCGAGCGTTTTATTTGGGCGAGGTGTCTTAACCATTTCAGGTTCTCCGGAATTCCGGCACAGCGCCGGTCACATCATTTCACGCGGTGATTCCCGCGCTTGTGACCAATATATAAATTTAATGTAACAGTCATGTGACAAAAATCAGATGACTGGGCTTTTATTGATCCGTATCTGGATCAGCGTCTGGGTCTGCTTGGCCGATGCCCTTGAACACAGATTTAAACGGCAAGGCCCAAGCCACACCAAAGAAAACATACAGCAAAAACTGCACAAAACCGTGCAATCCAACCGCGCGTGTCAGGATATTCATCACGGTTACAACAACCACGATGTAAATCGGCAACCAGATCAACAACAGAACCAGCGACCAACCGCGTCGCGCCTTATAAGATAGTGCCATGACAGTCGTCCTTAATCCGCAAACGGGTCGGTTACCAAAATGGTGTCTTCGCGCTCTGGTGAGGTTGAAACCAACGCAACGGGGCAATCAATCAGCTCCTCAACACGGCGCACATATTTGATCGCCGCCGCAGGCAGATCCGCCCAAGAACGCGCGCCTTCAGTGCTTTCCGACCAGCCCGGAATATCTTCATAAATCGGAACACACCGCGCCTGCTGATCCGCCGCCGTTGGCAAATAATCCAACCGCTCACCGTCCAAATCATAGGCCACACAGATTTTCAGCGTTTCAAACCCGTCCAAAACATCCAGCTTGGTCAGGCAAATCCCAGTGATCCCAGAGGTGGCGCAAGTTTGGCGCAACAATGCCGCATCAAACCAACCACAGCGGCGTTTGCGCCCTGTCGTGGTGCCAAATTCATGCCCCCGTTCGCCCAAACGCTGTCCATCGGCGTCGTGCAATTCTGATGGAAACGGCCCCTCACCCACACGCGTCGTGTACGCTTTGACGATCCCCAGAACATAATCAATCGCCGTTGGCCCAAGGCCAACACCCGTCGCCGCTTGGCCCGCAATCACATTGGATGACGTCACAAACGGATAAGTCCCGAAATCAATATCCAGCAACGCCCCTTGCGCGCCTTCAAACAAAATGCGTTTGCCCGCTTTGCGCTTATCCGCCAGCACTTTCCAAACAGGTGCCGCGAATGGCAGAATCTTTGGTGCAATCTCGCGCAGTTGCGCAATCAGTTCATCGCGATCAACTTCATCGAATCCCAAACCTTTGCGCAGCGGATTATGATGCTGCAATGCCCGATCAACACGCGCTTCTAACGTGGCATCATCGGCCAGATCCGCCACACGAATAGAACGACGACCCACCTTATCTTCATAGGCTGGTCCAATACCGCGCCCGGTTGTGCCAATCTTGGTGCCCTTGCTCGCCGCTTCTTCGCGCACGCGATCCAACTCACCATGAATCGGCAGGATCAGCGGCGTATTTTCCGCAATCATCAGGTTTTCAGGGGAAATTTCCACGCCCTGCGCCTCGATAATCGCGATTTCTTTAATCAAATGCCACGGATCCAACACCACACCATTGCCAATAACCGACAATTTGCCGCCGCGCACAACGCCCGATGGCAGCGCGTGCAACTTGTACACTTTCCCATCAATAACCAACGTATGCCCAGCATTGTGACCGCCCTGAAAGCGCGCAATCACATCGGCACGCTCCGACAACCAGTCTACAATCTTACCCTTGCCCTCATCGCCCCATTGCGCGCCGACAACTACTACATTGGCCATATCGTTTGTCCTGTGATGTTCAAAAACCCTGCCCCGTATAGCGATCCATCGGCTGGGCCGAAACACCTAAATCGCCGCAGCACCAGATCACAGCCAGAAACCCGCTTCAATGTTCTCCAAATACCTATGAAGCTGCCCCTCAAACACGCACTTCCCATTAGACAACCCCTCCACAATCCGCTATTCACCCGCCCATACCGCTTCGCGCGGGCCACAGACCTGATCAAAAGACACGCACACATGCAAAATATCATCCTCGTTATCCTCCTCATTCTGGCACTTTGCTTGATTGTGACCGTCCTTCTGCAACGCTCTGAGGGCGGCGGCTTGGGCATCGGTGGCGGTGGTGGTGGCACAGGTGGTCGTCCTGCGGCCTCTCCAGTGGCAAAACTAACGTGGTTTTTTGGCGCAGGCTTCATGATCGCATGTTTGGCACTCACAGTTATTTCGTCGCGCGAAGCTGCAAATGATTCTCTGCTGACAGGCGATCTTACCGCGCCAGCAACAGCCGCGACGGACGACGAAACAACATCTCCTCTGGGTTCAGGCAGCCTCTTGCCACCAACCGCAGAGGACGAGCCAGCGACACCGCCCACAGCGGAAGACTAAACACGTCGCGCCACTGCGCAAAAACTCAAAATCGAACCCTCACAGGTCCGACCCATTTTTGCCCCCCTACACCTAGCGGCCTTCGCAACTTTATCCGCTAAATCTTGCGGTTCAGGCTTGCCAATTCCCCCCGAATCCCATTATCCTTAAATCCCGTGGACATGGTTACGTGTCAGGCCAATCGGCATCTGCTGCCGACTGAAACGGACCACCAAAAAACAACAAAAACACGGGAGCAGCCACGAATGGCGCGTTATATATTTATTACTGGTGGTGTGGTTTCCAGCCTTGGCAAAGGCCTCGCCTCTGCGGCCCTTGGCGCATTGCTACAGGCCCGTGGCTATTCCGTCCGCCTGCGCAAACTCGACCCCTACCTCAACGTTGATCCGGGCACGATGTCCCCGTTTGAACACGGCGAGGTGTTCGTCACCGACGACGGCGCAGAAACCGATCTCGATCTTGGCCACTACGAACGCTTCACGGGCGTGGCCGCGCGCAACACAGACAGCGTATCCTCAGGCCGCATCTATTCCACTGTGTTGGAAAAAGAACGCCGTGGCGATTACTTGGGCAAAACCATCCAAGTGGTCCCACACGTCACCAATGAAATCAAAGATTTCCTCGATGTTGGCGATGACGAGGTTGATTTCATGCTGTGTGAAATCGGCGGCACGGTCGGCGACATCGAAGGCCTCCCGTTCTTTGAAGCCATCCGCCAATTCGGCCACCAACGCCCACGCGGCAACTGCATCTACATGCACCTCACCCTGTTGCCCTACCTAAAAGCAGCAGGTGAGCTGAAAACCAAACCAACACAACACAGCGTCAAAGAGCTGCAATCCATCGGTATCGCACCAGACATCCTCGTGTGCCGCTCCGAACACCCAATTCCCGTCAAAGAACGCGAAAAACTTGCGCTGTTCTGTAACGTGCGCCCAGAATCAGTGATCGCCGCCTACGACCTTTCTTCAATCTACGACGCGCCGCTGGCCTATCACAAAGAAGGCCTCGACCAAGCCGTGCTCGACGCCTTTGGCATCACCCCCGCGCCAAGACCAAAACTCGCCACATGGAACGACGTTTCAGACCGCGTCCACAACCCAGACGGCCAAGTAAAAGTCGCCATCGTTGGCAAGTACACGCAACTAGAAGACGCCTATAAATCCTACACCGAGGCCCTAACACACGGCGGCATGCACAACCGTGTCAAAGTCAAAGTCGAGTGGGTTGATGCCGAAATATTTGAGCGTGAAGACGCGGCCTCCTACCTCGAAGGGTTCAATGGCATTATCGTTCCGGGCGGCTTTGGCGAACGCGGCACTGAGGGCAAAATCAAAGCGGCGCAATTCGCCCGCGAACACAAAATCCCCTACCTCGGCGTTTGTCTAGGCATGCAAATGGCCGTGATCGAAGCTGCACGAAACCTCGCCAAAATACCAGATGCAGGCTCGGAAGAGTTCGACCACGAGGCAGGCGGCAAACGTTTCACACCTGTTGTCTACCACCTCAAAGAATGGGTCGAAGGCAACCGCACCGTGCAACGGGATGCAAATGACGACAAAGGAGGCACCATGCGCCTCGGCGCGTATAACGCGACCTTGGCAGAAGGCTCGCAAATCGCTGGAATTTACGGCGCAACAGCCATCTCCGAACGCCACCGCCACCGCTACGAAGTTGATATCAAATACCGCGACCAACTCGAAGCTTGCGGCCTCAAATTCTCTGGAATGAGCCCCGATGGTCGCCTGCCAGAAATCGTCGAATTCCCCGACCACCCGTGGTACATCGGCGTGCAATTCCACCCCGAATTAAAATCAAAACCGTTTGAACCGCATCCCCTGTTCAGGGATTTCGTGAAAGCAGCGGTCACGCAATCACGGCTGGTTTAATCCCATAACGCGTTGCAATTCAGTGGCAATTACATAAACTTTGCTGAAACGGAGGATCCCACCAATGCATCGCATCTTAAGCATCATTTTTCTGACACTGAGTATATCCTCCGTACAGGCTGATACGCAGCGCGGTATTAGCTTGTACAAAGCCAAAGACTACGACGCGGCGCTTAGGGAGTTTAAAAAACCTGCATCCATAAATGACCCGGTGGCCGTGCGCTACCACGCCTATATGCTTTACACTGGAACTGGCGGGGATTTCGATCCACCCCGCGCCAAAGCCCTGCTGCGCAAAGCCTATAATGCCGGGGATCGGGCTTCGGGTGCTTACCTCGCAGGGTTGCTCGCGCGCGTGATGAGCACAAGCTTTTTCAAAGAAGATTTCACGCCAGAATTCTATGACACATTGGCAGAGGCAATGGTTTTGTTTGAAGACACCTACACAGGTAATTCAAATCAGGAAAACGCCACCAATATCACCAAAATATTCCGGGTCACCGACGGTAAGGTCGCGCCAAAAAGCGATATGATCAGATGGTTGAAACGGGCCACCGCAGAAGGCGACGAATACTCGGCTTGGGATTTGGCACAGGCCTATTCATCGGCAAATGGTGTCAAAAAAGATGATGCTGCGGCATTCCACTGGGCCGAGCTTGCCGCATTTTTGGGCCATAGCGAAGCGCTTGGCGCAGTCGGAGGAATTTACGTTTTAGGCGCTGTTGGTCCCAAGAAACCAGACCAAGGCTTAGCTCTCATCCTTCGGGGGGCAGAACATCGCGATAACGGCTCCCTGCTGCTTTTGGCAGAATATTACGCTAGCCTAGGAAGGCCACAGAATTTGGGGATGTCTTGGCGTATTCTAAATACCGCGCTAAACCAAGGCCTAAAGGAAAGCCCGCGATCACGTCAGCTTCAGGAACGATTGCGCGTGAAAGGGGCCTCTCAAATTGGCAAAACCATCACTGGTGCTCAGTATTATCAACGCATTGAAGGTCTTCTCTATAATTCCAAGAAGGATTACAATGCAGCCATAAGAAACTTCAATTCGCGCTACACGCCGTTTGACGGTTAACCCTTCTAAATCAAAGCTGACACGCCATGTTCCAAGCACTCCTCGATCTTTTCGCCACGCCAGACACCCGTGCGGATCTGCAACCCGAAGACGCGCGTGCAGCCCTTGCAACGCTTTTGGTGCGCATTGCGCGCGCGGATGACCATTATGCTGAGGTCGAGCAGAAAATGATCACCGACGTTCTGCAAACCCGCTATGAACTCAGCGATGCAGACGTGCAGCTGCTAAAAGAAGACGCCGAACGCCTCGAATCCCAAGCCCCCGACACGGTACGCTTCACAAAAATTGTCAAAGAATCTGTCCCCTACGAGGATCGCTCAGGCGTTGTCGAAGCCTTGTGGCGTGTCGCCCTCGCAGATGGCTCGCGCGATCACGAGGAAGACGGTTTTTTGCGCCTTGTCGTGAACCTTCTGGGCGTAAATGACCGCGACAGCGGCTTTGCCCGCCAAAAGGTCATCGCGCAGATGGAGCAAGAACAGGGCGAATAACCGCCCCGCCCTTCTTTTGGCCAAAAATATCCAAATCAGACGCTTTAGAAAAACGCCTGCAAACCAGTTTGCGCACGGCCCAAGATCAGCGCATGCACATCATGCGTGCCTTCATAGGTGTTCACCGTCTCAAGGTTCATCATGTGACGGATCACCTGGAATTCCTGCGAAATCCCGTTACCGCCGTGCATGTCCCGCGCCATCCGCGCGATATCCAGCGCTTTGCCACAGTTATTGCGCTTCACGATTGAAATCATCTCTGGCGCGGCATTTGCCTCGTCCATCAACCGACCAACCCGCAACGATGCCTGCAACCCCAGCGTAATTTCCGTCTGCATATCGGCTAGCTTTTTCTGGAACAACTGCGTTTGCGCCAGTGGTTTGTTGAACTGCTTACGATCCAACCCGTATTGCCGCGCGGCGTGCCAGCAGGCCTCGGCCGCACCCAAAGCACCCCAAGAAATGCCATAGCGCGCGCGGTTCAAACAGCCAAACGGCCCCTTCAGGCCTTCAACATTTGGCAGCAACGCATCCTCACCAACTTCGACGTTTTCCATCACGATTTCACCCGTGATCGATGCGCGCAGCGATTGTTTGCCCTCGATTTTTGGCGCGGACAGACCCTTCATGCCTTTTTCTAAAACAAATCCACGGATTTTACCGCCATGTTCCTCGGATTTGGCCCAAACAACAAACACATCCGCAATCGGCGCGTTTGAAATCCACATTTTCGCGCCGTTCAGAACATAGCCGCCCTGAACCTTCTCGGCTTTTGTTTTCATGCCACCAGGATCAGAACCCGCATCTGGTTCGGTCAAACCAAAACAGCCGATATGTTCGCCGGATGCCAATTTTGGCAGGTATTTCATCCGCTGCTCTTCCGAGCCATAGGCATAAATCGGGTACATCACCAAAGACGATTGCACAGACATCATTGAACGATACCCAGAATCCACACGTTCCACTTCACGCGCAACCAAACCATAGCTCACATAGCTCGATCCAATGCCACCGTATTGTTCTGGAATGGTAATGCCCAGCAATCCCATCTCGCCCATTTCCTGAAAAATGCTCGGATCGCTGCTTTCATCCGCATAGGCCTTGGTCACACGTGGTTGCAATTTTTCCTGCCCATAGGCGCGCGCCGCATCGCGGATCATCCGCTCTTCTTCGCTCAACTGGCTTTCCAGCAGCAGCGCGTCATCCCACTGGAATGTTCCCAAATCTGGTTTGTCTTTGGCTTTCAAAGTTGGTGTCTGCGCAGTCATCAAAGCGTCCTTTACGTCGTGGAAAAATGTTGGTTTGTTGGTATGCGAACAGCCAAAGCAGTTCAACCCTCTTGCCTGCTACGCTACGTCAGTGCTAGCCATTAACCAACCGCACAATGTGCGACATATCAGGTGTTTTATGAAAATTGGTATCCTGCAAACAGGTAAATCCCCCGAACAGCTCGCGCCAACGTTTGGGGATTACGGCAATATGTTCGAACGGATGTTGGATGGGCGCGGTTTTAAATTTCGCATCTACGATATCCTCGAAAACGAATTTCCCGCGTCGATAACAGAACAAGACGGCTGGATCATCACGGGTTCACGCTTTGGCGCCTACGAGGATCACGATTGGATCCCGCCGCTCGAATCCCTCATTCGCGATCTTCACGCCGCAAAATCGCCAATGATTGGCGTCTGCTTTGGCCATCAAATCATCGCCCAAGCTCTTGGCGGTAAGGTCGAAAAATACGCGGCTGGTTGGTCCGTGGGCCGTGTAGAATACAACGCAAATGGCAAAAAACTCCCGCTGTTCGCATGGCATCAAGATCAGGTCATCACTCCGCCAAAAAACGCAAAAACCGTCGCCAGCACCGAATTTTGCGCCCACGCAGCCCTGACCATCGGCAATCACATCTACACCATCCAACCTCATCCAGAATTCGATGCGGATTTCGTCACTGGCCTTGCAAACACCCGCGCCAAAGGCATCGTCCCCGATCCCCAACGCCTCGCTGCAATTGAAAGCGCCAAATCACCCGTCGCCACCGCTTATATGGCCGACCATTTCGAAAAATTCTTAAAACAAGGCCAAGCCAATGGATGATAACCTCAAATGGGTTGAAAAAATCCCAAAAGCCGCCCGTGAATATATCGAAGGTCGCCGCCTAGAAGAGGTCGAGTGCATCATTTCAGATACCACGGGTATTTCGCGCGGCAAATGTATGCCCGCCCGCAAATTTGGCCGCCTCGATCCGATGTACCTGCCAGACAGCATCTTTTATCAAACGGTTACAGGCTCTTACGTCGATATGGACGAAATAGAAAACCAGTACACCGAAGGCGATATGGTCCTGAAACCTGATTTTTCATCCGCCACAGCCGCCCCGTGGACAGGCGACGTCACGTTGCAAATCATCCACGATGTTTCCGATCTAAACGGCAATCCAATGCCGCTGATCCCGCGAAATGTGCTCAAACGTGTGCTGTCCTACTATGAGGCCGATGGCCTTGTGCCAGTGGTAGCGCCCGAAATGGAATTCTTCCTCGTGGCGCGCAACACCGATCCAAACCAACCCATCACACCCAAATTGGGCCGCACAGGCCGCCCCGCCGCATCCATGCAGGCCTATTCCATGTCCGCCGTCGATGAATACGGCCCCGTGATCGACGACATCTATGATTTCGCCGAAGCCCAAGGCTTTGAGATCGACACAATCATCCAAGAAGGCGGCGCGGGTCAGGTCGAGATTAACCTCAAACACGGCGACGCCATCAAGCTCGCTGACGAAGTATTCTACTTCAAACGCTTGATAAAAGAGGCCGCCCTGCGCCACGATTGTTATGCCACGTTCATGGCCAAACCGATGGGCGATCAGCCGGGATCAGCAATGCACATCCACCATTCGGTTTTAGATGCAAAAACAGGCAAAAACATCTTCAACGATGCCAATGATAAACCGACCGAGGCTTTCGGCAGCTTTATCGCAGGCCTGCAAACCTACCTGCCCGCCGCCACGCCGTTCATCGCGCCCTACGTGAACAGTTATCGCCGCTACGTGGCCAATTTTTCCGCACCGATTAACCTTGAATGGGCTGAAAACAACCGCACCACGGGCATTCGCGTGCCCATTTCCGATCCAGAATCGCGGCGCGTCGAAAACCGTGTCGCAGGCATGGATTGCAATCCCTACATCGGATTGGCCGCGTCCTTGGCCTGTGGTTATCTCGGTTTAAAAAATAAACTCACCCCGCGCGTCGCCGCCACAGGCGAGGCCTACGATGCCGACCGCGATATCCCGCCATCCCTGCGCGAAGCCTTGTCCTTGCTGGACGAAAACGAGGAGCTGACCGAAATGTTAGGCCCCGAATTCACCGCCGTTTACAAAGCAGCGAAACACAAAGAGCTTGAGGATTATCAAGAGGTTATCAGCCCGTGGGAACGTGAACATTTGCTGATGAACGTCTAAATGAACCTGCTTTATTCCAACGATAAACGCGGCCAATACCCAGACAGCTGGTATGCCGCAACCGCCACGCCGCTGGACCCATTTCCAAAACTCAAAGGCGCACATACCTTTGATGTCTGCGTCATCGGCGCTGGTTACACAGGCCTTTCAACCGCACTCCACCTCGCAGAGCGCGGCTATTCCGTCGCCGTGATCGAGGCCCACCGTGTTGGCTGGGGCGCATCAGGGCGCAATGGCGGCCAAGTCGGATCGGGCCAACGCCGCGAACAGGATGAATTGGAAAAAATGGTTGGGATAGACGATGCTCGCCACCTTTGGGATTTATCCGAACAGGCAAAGGCCCTGATAAAATCCCTAACCGATACCCACCAAATCGAAAGTGCGCACAAACAAGGCGTCGCCCATGTGGAATGCCACGCCAAAGACGTGCCCCACGCCCACGCCTACACCGAACACCTTGAAAAAACCTACGGTTACATGCAAATCCAAAACCTGGATCGCGACGCCACATGTGAACTGCTTGGCACAAATGCCTATCACGGCGGCGCACTTGATATGGGGGCCGCGCACATTCACCCGCTCAATTTTGCAATTGGCCTTGCGCGTGCTGCAACAACCGCTGGCGTGCAAATTTTTGAACAATCCGAGGTCACAAAAATCGCCAAAGGCGACCCTGCCACCGTTGTCACGGCCCACGGCAAAGTCACCGCCAATCACGTCGTCCTCGCCTGCAACGGCTACCTCGGCGGATTAAACGAAGCCACGGCCGCCCGCGTCATGCCGATCAACAACTTCATCGTCGCAACCGAACCCCTTGGCCAACGCGGCGCAGAGGCGCTCATCAAACAAGACGTCGCCATCGCAGACAGCAAATTCGTGGTCAATTACTACCGTCGCAGTGCTGACAATCGCCTGTTGTTCGGCGGCGGCGAAAGCTACGGCTATAAATTCCCCAAAGACATTCGCGAGGTCGTCAGCAAACCAATGCTGCAAATCTACCCACAGCTCAAAGACGTGAAACTCGAATACGCATGGGGCGGCACACTTGCGATCACGGTCAACCGCATGCCCCATTTTGCACAGGTCGCGCCAAACATCCTCTCCGCCTCAGGCTACTCTGGCCACGGCGTCGCGCTTGCCACACTTGCAGGTAAAATCACCGCCGCCGCCATCGCAGGCCAAGCCGAGGATTTCGACGTGATGTCACGTGTCCCAACGCACCGTTTTCCTGGGGGCCGCGCCCTGCGTTCCCCGAGCCTAAAACTCGCGATGACATGGTACGCAATGCGCGATCGTTTGGGCCTTTAAGCTCGCAATCGCGCGCCTTTTGGGTCAAACGCAGGCTCGCCCAAAATCACCGCCTTGTGCGCACGGCCCAACACGGCCACGTCTACTTCGCCCCCTGCGACCGCATATTCCGTCTTGATAAACGCCAACGCACAGGATTGATCGACGCTAAACCCATAGGCCCCAGAACTGACCCGCCCAACAGGCGTTCCATCAGCCAAGAATATCGGCTCGCCGCCTGAACTGTCTGCATTTTCCGTTTCAATCGTCAAGCACACCAGCTTTTCACGCGGCGCTTTGTCCATGATGGCGGCGTAGGCCTCTTTGCCAAGGAAATTCGGCTTTTCCATCTTGATCAACCGCTCAAACCCAACCTCTTGGGGCCAATATTCAGGCGAATATTCGCGGCTCCACGATCCATAGCCCTTTTCAATGCGCAAACTCCCCAAACTGCGCCCGCCAACAGGCATAATTCCCAGATCTTTGCCACTTTCAAACAGCGCATCCCACAGCTTGGCCTGATCCGCCTCCGCTACATAAATCTCCCAACCCAGATCGCCCGTGAACGACACCCGAATGCCAATCGATTCAATCCCCGCAATGGTAAATTGACGCGAGCGCATGAATTTCCAGCTCTCGTTGCTCAAATCTTCTTGCGTCAACCGCGCCAGCAATTCGCGCGATTTCGGCCCTGCAACATTCACGCCGCAATACTCATCCGTGACCGTTTCAAACGTGGTGCCCTCAGGCAAATCAACCATCTGGAAATACCGCTGATGATACCGCTCGCCAATGCCCGTCCCGATCATAAAGAAATGATCCTCCGCCAGTTTGGTCACGGTGAAATCACCGGCAATGCCGCCCCGCACGCCCAACATCGGCGTCAGACAAGACCGCCCAACCTCCTTTGGCACATGGTTTGCAATCAGACGGTCGATCCAATCCGCAGCCCCCGCCCCTTTAATCTCGTATTTGCCGAAATTCGACACATCTATCACGCCCACATTTTCGCGCAGGTTGCGACATTCGCGCCCAACAGGTTCGAACCAATCTTGGCGCGTAAAGCCGTAACTTTCCTTGCCAACCTTGCCTTCGCCTGCGTACCACAACGGATGTTCCCAGCCGTAATTCAGCCCGTGAACCGCCCCCATCGCCTTCTGACGTTGATAAATCGGCCGCATTCGCGTTTCACGCCCCGCATCGCGTTCTTCAAATGGGAAATGGATCGCAAAGCGTTTGGAATACTGATCCGCAACCTTTTCTTGGGTAAATTTCTTATCCGCCCAATGCCCAAACCGCGTCAAATCCCACGGGAACATATCAAACTCTGGCTCCCCTTCAATGATCCACTGTGCGGACATCAAACCAAGGCCGCCTGATTGGCTAAATCCTGGAATAATCCCGCAACAACAAAAGTAATTCTTCAATTCTGGCACAGGACCGTACAGCGCGGAACTGTCAGGCGACCAAATCATCGGCCCATTAATCACCCGCTTAATGCCTGCTGTCGCCGCCACTGGAACCCGCTCCATCGCGCGTTCCAAATTGTCCATGATGCGGTCCAAATCCCCGTCAAATAACTCATGTCCAAACCCCGCTGGCGTGCCCTCTTCGGCCCAGAATTTCAGGTTCTTTTCATAGGCCCCAATCAGCAATCCATTGCCCTCTTGGCGCATGTAATATTCGCCGTCGCGATCCGCCACAGAGGGCAAACGCGATGTCATGGCCTCAATTTCGGGGATGGTTTCTGTCACCAAATATTGGTGTTCTGTCGGTTGCAATGGCAGCTTTATCCCCGCCATCGCCGCCACTTCTCGCGCCCACAAGCCCCCCACATTCACCACCCACTGCGTGTGAATGTTGCCTTTTGGCGTTTCCACAATCCAACTGCCATCTGGTTGTTGAATCGTCGCCGTCGCAGGGCAAAACCGATGGATTTCCGCCCCCATTTGGCGCGCACCCGTCGCATAGGCTTGGGTCACACCGCTTGGGTCAACATTACCGCCGTCCTCTTCAAACATGATGCAGCGCACACCGTCCAAATTCAGCAACGGGTTCTTTTCCAACGCCTGTTCAGGCGTCAGCTCATAAAATTTCTCCTGAAAATACCGCGCCTTGGCCTCTTGCAAACGCAGCTGGTGTTCCCGATTTTCGGTCTGCGCCAGATAGATGGAACCGGGTTGAAAAACACCGCAACCTTGCCCCGTTTCCTTTTCCAATTCCTTGTACAGGTTCATGGTATAGTATTGAATCTTCGAGATATTATTGTTGTCGTGCAGCCCATGCAGGTTCGCCGCCGCATGCCAAGTGGAGCCAGACGTCAGCTCGTCACGTTCCAGCAGAACAACATCCGTCCACCCCAGTTTTGCCAAATGGTACAGGATCGAACACCCGACCAGACCACCACCAATAACAACCGCTTGTGCGTGGGTTTTCATGTCATTTCTCCAAGATTTATGTGCGATAATTTTTGACATTAAACGCGAAAATCCTTGCGAAATATCGCTGAAACGTATTTATTCGAAAGAGTTATACTTTAGCATTCCAAATTGGAATAAGATAAGATGCAACAGCTTCCTGATCTCGCGCTTTTACACACGTTTTTGACAGTGATCGAACATCAATCCATTTCGCAAGCGGCCCTGTCTCTCGATCAAACGCAACCCGCTATTACTAAGAAAATCAAACGCTTAGAATCTCTTCTTGAAGCGAAATTGATTGATCGCAACACCCGCCCGTTGCAACCAACCAAAGCGGGCGAAATGCTGATTGATCGTGCCCCGTCTTTACTGCGAAATGCACGCGCACTCACCGCAGATATCCGCTCATTAACCACCTCTAACCTGCCAACCCTGCGCATTGGCATGTCCGATTCACTGTCAGAAATCCTCGGAGCAGAATTTGTCGGCGCGATGCAAAGCTTTGCAACCACAGTCGAGCTGAAATCAGGCATTTCGCCCTGGCTCGAAACTGCATTTCGCGCCCGCCACTTCGACCTCGCGGTCGACAATCCTCCCTTCGCAGACACAGCGCAGATAAATCTGAAATCCCTATTCAAAGACCCACTTGTCATCGCCATGCCTAAATCATTCGCAGGGCGTGATCTGGCCGAAATCTTGCAAACGGAAAACTATGTGGGATACGGGCGCACATCAAAAATGGGCGCTTTGATAGTCGAACAACTGGCCCATATCGGCGTCAACAAACCCACGCGGTTCCATTTTGACAGCACGCAAAGCCTGTTGCGGTTCGTTCAAGCGGGATACGGCTGGGCCATCACCTCCGCATTTTGCCTGCTGCAATCCCCCAATGCCCTGCGCGATTTGGCCTTTGTGCCTTGTCCAAACAGCACACCGCGCGAATTTTTCCTGTTAAACCGCACAGGCGAACACGAAGAAATCGCAACCGCCGCCCACGAAAAATTCACCGAGATTTTTCAGAAAATGTCCAACGGTCCTTGGGCGCAAATAGACTCGAAAACCGCCGAAATGATCCGCGCCGCCAACCCCTAGGCTTCGCGCCCCCGCGCCACCAAAACTGCGCGTAATTCCTCCGCCTCGGCCATTCCAGCCTCAAGCGCGAAGACATAGGCGTGGGTCAGATAGAAACAGCCCTGCACTTCGTCGCGCGCCAAAACGGCCTCGCCAGCTGCGCGGTACAGCCCCACCAGCGTCTCATTATCGCCCGCCAAATGTGCGGCCAACAATGCCTCATCAAGTGTGTTCATTCAGCCGCAATCTGTCGTCCAGCAGACAAAGATTGCGCCACCCATTCGTGAAAAACATGCGTCGCACCGTCCATCGCAGGAGAGAATTTCCCCCCGTCAAACAATGGCCCCAAACGGCCCCGCTGCATGCCTTCAACCACAAAGATATCCTCTTTAAACACCTCTTCCCACTGCGCCGTATTTTTGGCCCGTGTCGCTGAAAAACCATCGCCAATCGCGGCCTCGGTGGCATAGAAAATCTCAACATGTTCTTGGGTTTTACCCTGTTCTTTGGGTTCCAAAACAATCGCAAAAGTGTGGTCGCGGTGAACGCCCAGCAACACATTCGGGAACACGGTGATGTATTCCGCGCCCGTGTCCCACTTGTCGCTAACCCCTTCAAAATCAGGGAAAACTTTGCCATCTTCACCTTCTAACTGGCGATAAACCAGCGTGCCTTGCCCCGAATATCGCCCATTTTCTTCGATGTTGTAGTGATCCTCTAGGCGCGAATAGCTGTTCAGCCCGGGGTGCACCCACGGCAGGTGATAACTCTCGCAATAATTCTCAACGGCCAGCTTCCAATTGCACGCCACATCCAGCTTGAACGAACTGTCTGCGCCCGAATGATACAACGGCTTGTCGAACTCGCTCCAGCGGGCGATTAAATCCGCATGCACCACATCAAAATCAGGTGCAGCAGCCGATACATTCACAAACACAACGCCCAGCCAAACATGGCTGCGCATTTCAAACAACCCCAACTCATTGCGTTTGATGTCTTCGTGAATATTTTGCCCCGGCCCACCAACATGCGGCGTCGATCGCAGCTGACCATCCAGCCCATAACACCAGCTGTGATACGGACAACGGATCGTGCCGCGAATGTTGCGCGGCTCGTCCACCAAAATCATCCCGCGATGGCGACAGGTGTTTTGATACACCCGAACGGCCCCATCGTGATCGCGCAGAATCAACAGCGGCACACCCAGAAAATCCACAGGCATCGCATCGCCTTCATTTGGAACATCCTTGGCAAATCCAACACCGGACCAATTCGCAAACAAAACAGATTTGCGTTCTTCATCAAACGCCGCTGGATCAATATAATGCGCATTCGGCAACCCTTTGGCACGGGCAACGGGTTGCATCACGTCGGATAGATCAGAATTGGCTGTGGTCATAGCATCACCAGAATAAGAGTTTCCCTTGCACCACTATGGCGCTGAAAAACCATCCTGAACAATATCAGGAATCTTTTCAAATAGGTGAATCTAGCTCACGTGATTGTCGACCATCCAATTAAACAAAGCGGCTGTGGGTTCGGACAATTCAGGCAATGGCGAAATCAGGTAAAACGCACCCGGAGAGGGGCAAGAATGCTGCTCCAACGTCGCCAACCGCCCATCCGCAATCATCGCAGATGTCAGTTTTCGCCACCCGAGCGCCACCCCCGCGCCCTCCCGCGCCAGTTGAATTGCAATCGAGTAATTATTGACCCGCCGCGCCATCGCAACAGGCCCCATATAACCCATCATCTCAAACCAAGTGGCCCAGGTTGTCCAGTTTTCAGTGCGCGCATCCATGTTGATCAACGCCTGCGCTGCTAATTCCTCAAGGCTCGCATCCTTCAGCCGTTCAGCAACCTCTGGTGTGCAGACAGGCACCAATTCATCGTCAAACAGCTTTACGAATTTCGGCTCTTTTGGCGGCTCCAATCGGTATTCAATCGCCAAATCAACAGTCAGCGGTCGTTCCATATTGCTGTCGGAAACTTGCTGGTTCACTTGGATGTTTTCGTGATCTGTCCAAAACGAAATAACCCGCGGCGTTAACCACAATGACGACACCGCCGTTGTTGCCAAAACCTCAACGCGCGGTGTTTCCGCTTGCGTGCGCAAAGACGATGTGATGGCCGCAATATCGCGAAAACTGTCACGCAATACAGCAAACAACCGCTCGCCTTCATCTGTCAGCGTGACCGCGCGGTGCCCCCGTGAAAACAACGGCATCCCCAGCCATTTTTCCAACGCTTTCACCTGATGGCTCACCGCACCTGGTGTTACATTCAACTCAGTCGCGGCCTCGTTAAAGGCACCGCGGCGCGATGCTGCCTCAAAGGCGCGTAACATGGTCAGGGGCGGAATTTCATATTGCTTGGCACGCATGGTGAAACCTACTTAGGTGAATTCATTTCACCCTTGTTGCATGCAATGAACCACAAATCAATCCAGTGGATCACGTAATTTCGCACCTTCCACACGACCTGAATTCACCTCAAGCCCAACACGGTGACGGGCAAAATACGCAGGGTCAGCGGATTTCATCAACGTCGCCGCGCCCTTGCCTTCCTCCCCCAGCCATTTGCCAAAATCATTTGGCTGCACAATCACTGGCTCGCGGTGGTGCACTTCGGCCATGCCGATCCCTGCCTCGGTTGTGACCATCGCGCAAGTCACAGAACGCGCGCCATCTTCGCCTTTCCAGACCTGCCAAATCCCTGCAAACGCCATCATCTCGCCCTCAGTCGGATAGATATACCACGGCTCCTTGCCTTTGCCTTTTTCGCGGTGCCATTCGTAAAACCCAACGGCAGGGATCAAACATCTCCGCGTTTGCACGGCATCGCGAAATGCAGGTTTTTGCGCAATTGTTTCGGCGCGCGCATTGATCAACATCGGCCCATCGCTCGGTGTTTTGTACCATTTCGGGATAAACCCCCAGCGCATTGGCACCAAATGGCGCTCGCCCTCAAAATTCACCGCAACAGGGATATCGCTTGTGGGGCAGATATTATAGCGCGGCTCAAACGATGCCTTTACATGCACCGCATTAAACCAACCGGCCACCGCTTCACGCGGCAAAGTAAAGGCAAATCGTCCACACATGTCCCCACTCCACCGCAAATCAGCCAAAACAGCAAGTCCTTCGACTTACACAAATTTGTAGCGGACCTTTCGCAGATACCGAAACGCCAACTCGCAGGTTTGATGGCCTTGCGCATCCTGTTTTGATATCGAAAAAGAAAACGAGGCCCAAAATGCGAAAATCAGGTGGACGCAAAGCACGCATTGCCAAACGGGCGAGTGTTGAGCAAGAGCACGACCCAGCCCCGATTGGGCCACAGGGCGGGCAGTACAAACCCTTATCAAGCAGCGAAGTGGAAACCATCTACGCCACCGCATTACAAATCCTAGATGAACTCGGCATGGGCGAGGTTCCCGAAGGCTTGCAAAACCAATGCCTGTCCAAAGGCGCGTATATCAACAAACATGGTCGCCTTTCGTTTCCACCTGATTTCACACAGAAAATCGTCGATGGCGCCGCCAAATCCATAACGCTTCATGGCCGTGATCCCGCGCGTTCAATCAATGTTGGCGGCCAATCCGTTCACTTCGGCACAGGCGGTGCCGCCGTTCAAACACTCGACCTTGAGACGCGCATTTACCGCCCCTCCACGCTCGTCGATCTGTATGATTTCACTCGCCTGCAAGACACGCTGCCAAATGTCAGCTGGTTCACGCGGTGCTGCGTTGCCACCGATATTCCCGACAACTTTGATCTTGATATCAACACCGCCTACGCCCTTTTGCGCGGCACCACCAAGCCCGTCGC
This sequence comes from Paracoccaceae bacterium, assembly GCA_018607905.1. Lineage (GTDB taxonomy): Bacteria > Pseudomonadota > Alphaproteobacteria > Rhodobacterales > Rhodobacteraceae > Amylibacter. The sequence continues at coordinate 31,342 of JABBAP010000042.1, forward strand.
CACATCGTTTTTCCTGCCTGAATTTGTCGAACCCATCGCAAATATGCTCGATATTGCTGGCAGTGACACGGGGTCTTTTCGCCAACGCCCGTGGGTTTTCGCGCATATTTCCCCCGTCATTTCGCCCCTACGCTACGGCGAAGACGCGGTTGACGTCACGCTTGAATGTATGCGCCTCGGCATCCCGCTCAACTGCATCACCGCTGCACAATCGGGCGCAACAGCGCCTGCAACGCTCGCTGGTTTCCTCGCCTCATCTCTCGCCGAAACCCTTGCCAGCCTGATCATGGTCAACGTCTACCAACCTGGTTATCCGATGATCTTCTCCAATTGGCCCCTCGTGGTTGATCTGCGCACCGGGGCATTTTCGGGCGCAGGTGGGGAAACCGCCGTGATGAACGCCGCATCAGCCCAGATCATAAACTGGATCGGCCTGCCCTCTGGCGTCGCATCGTCCATGACGGACGCAAAGGCACCAGATGCGCAAATGGGCATGGAAAAAGGCATCACCGCACTGGCCGCTGGGCTTGCAGGGGGCAACATGATCCACGAAAGCTCTGGCATGATGGCGAGCCTGCTCGGTGCATCGTTCGAAGCATTCCTCATCGACGATGAAATGCACTCGCTAATCTACCGCACTCTACGCGGGATCGAGGTCACGCCCGAAACCCTCGGTTTTGAGGCAATAAAAGCAGCTGTCTTGGGCGAAGGTCACTTCCTTGGCGGTCAGCACACGCTCGATTCAATGGAACGCGATTATTACTATCCAAAACTGTCTGACAGAACTGACCCACGCACATGGCAAGAAAACGGCGCGCACACCATGTGGGATGTCGCCAACACCCGCGCCAAGGAAATCCTTGAAACCTATAATCCCGATTATCTGGACAGCACCGCAGATCGCTTGATCCGCAAACAGTTCAACATCCTGCTGGATTAACTATTCAACGCGAAACGCGCTGCCCATCCACGGGAACTGTGCCACGCATGGATTGACCAGCATTTCACGGATCAACGGACGCATCAGCCCCGCCACATCGCCGGCAATGCTCTCCATCTCGCCCTTGCGCGCGATCAACGAAATGCTGCGCGACAACGCTTTAAACGGCAGTGGCATCACATCTAGCGCACCATGAAACCTCTGCGCGCGCATGTATCCAAGCGGCGTTGTAACTGTCCAGCCGCCGCCCCCTGCCACCATCGACAGGATCGCGTGATAACTGCCAAATTCAAATCGGTTCGGCAAACTGATCCGCTGACGTGCAAGGTGCGCCTCAATTTGACGGCCAATCATTTGGCGCGACGAAAACCGCACAAACGGCAGCTTTTCGACCTGTTCAAACACGGGTTTGGAGCGGTCCACATACCCCTTTGGCGCAACCGCAACAAACGGCTCGTTCATCAGGGTGTGCACTTCCATCCACTTGGCCGTTATATCCAGATCAGCGGCAACAATCACATCGAGCGAGCGCGATTCCAGTGCATCCGCCAACGCGTAACTGCTCGCACTTTCAAGCAAAAACTGACACCCCTTCAGCGCCCCTGCCAATTGAACCATCAAAGCTGGCGTCACATCAGAATCGAAATCCTCGATCACCCCCAACCGCAATCGGGTCATCTTGGAAAAGTTGTAAACTGCCAATTCGGCCTTGGCCTGATTGGCCTCGGACAAGATCGTTTGCGCCCGTTTCAGAAATAACGCCCCAGCCGAGGTCAACTGCTGTGGCCGCGTTGTACGGTCCAACAAAATGGCCCCGAGCGCGTTTTCAAGGTTGGTCAATTGCTGTGAAACAGACGAAACGCTCGCCGACAATCGCTTGGCCGCCGCCGAAACAGATCCCTCCTCAACAGCACCAATGAACACTTCAATCGCCCAAAGCGATAATTTTCCGGGAGTCTCAACCATATCCGCTATTAGGCGCGCAATCGCGCAGGCGGCAAGGCTTTTCTGATGTTACTGTGCCGTATCACGACGAATACGCACAAGCGAATCTTCGATGTGTTTAACAAAGCTATCGACGATATGCGCAGTTTTTGAACGCCGATTCCACATCGCAAAAAAGTGCGTTTGTTGCATTGAAATGCTCTTCAAAACTTGCACCAAACGTCCTCGTTTTACATCGTCTGAAACCAGCGAGTGGGGTAAATTCGTCAACCCAGCACCAGATAAACATAAGCGATAAATGATCGAAACATCATCACACTTCATCCGAAATGGGACGTCTTCAAGGGTTAAATTTTCTTCTATTTCAAATGCTTGTGCCCATTCTGTGCTACCAAAGCCGTAACACATCAACAACGGGAATTTTGTCAAAACACTACGCGGGTCTGAGCGTTCAATTCGGTCTGCCAAATCAGGCGCTGCATAGAAACCACCGCCACCGCCAATTAGTGTGCGATGCTCAAGGTTTTTGTGCGAAATTTGGTCCATCCCAACCGCTAAATCAACATCATCGTGAATTGGATGCCTTTGCACGTTTTCAAACCGCAAATCCATCTGAACGCGCGGATTTGCTAAAAGGAAATCTTCGGAGATACTGGCCAAAACACCCCCCGACAACATTGTGGGCACCGACACAATAATCTTACCCGCTACGTCTTTCACTTCGGCGTTTAGGACATCCAATCCGCTTTGCGCGGCATCCATCATCGCTTGTGCTGGCGCAATAAGCTTCTTACCCTGCTCCGTTGGCTTCAGGATACGGCTGCTACGATCCAGCAATCTGCACCCCAACCGTTCCTCTAACGCTTTGATATTTTGTGATATTACTGTCGCTGATACATTTAACCGATCAGCGGCGCCTTGAAATGACCCTTCGGACAGAACAGTAGACAGCATGCCAATAGAGCGTAAACTCTCAATCATAACAAACGCTCCGATAGCTTTCCCTTACTATTATGTTACCGTACATGGTCCATCCAAACAATCACGGATTGAGCAAGCCACCGCAATCCTACCGCTTAAGGCTGCATTCCCCTGTCCAAAACAAAGACATGACCATAATCAGTCCAGCGGCAAACCAGACGGCACCCGTTCAGGGCGTCCGAGCGGGCCCTGCATTGTCGGGCTGTTTAGTGACTTTAAAAACGCAACTATCTCCGATATCTGGGTTTCGCTCAACAAAGTCGCAGGAATATCAATAGACGCGGCCAAACGCCGCCGTTCAATAGCATCAGAATGCGTTGAAAAATCATCCCCAACCCCACCAAATGGCAACATCTCCACGTCACGCGGCGTCCAAGCCCGCAAAGCCGTTTTAGGGTCGCTGTGGTGGCGAATAATCCCTTCCAGCGTGGCATAAGCACCGTTGTGGCCATACGGCCCCGTTCGCGCAACATTGCGCAAAAACGGTGTGCGAAAACGGTATGCATCCCCCAGATCATCGCTCACCGCCATGCGCCCCACATCCCGCGCCACGGGATCAAACCGCCGTGTCATCCCCGGCCCGAATTGCGGCAACCCGATACTGTGAAACGATTGATCCGAAAACAGGCTGCCACTGTGACACGCCACGCATCCAGCCTCCCCATAAAACAACTGCAAACCATTGATTTGCGCGTCACTTAACGCCGCTGTTCCACCCGAAACATATCGATCAAACGCCGTATTTTGCGCGCGAAAATCCACATCAATAAAGGCCGCCAACGCATTCACAACATGCGAAATATCGTATTTACCGCCCCCATAAACCGCATCAAACATATCGCGATACTCGCCGTTCGCCACAACCCGATCCGCAATCAGTCGCCACGCTTCTTTGGCATTGTTTTGCGCCGCCGCTGCGATCTCATTTTCCTCTGGATCGCCTGCCATTTCTGTTCGCGCTAACAAGGGAAACAAAATCTGCGCCGCCAAAACTGAGTTTAGACCATCAGGCAGTTGCGCCCATGCAGGCGTACGCAATGCATCATCCACCTGCTCAACACGCCCATCATGAAACAAGACACGCACCTCTTTCGCACTCAAATTCCACAACGCAGGCGCATTTCGCGATTGGCGCACCGTCGCGCGGCCTTGCCTGCGCTCAGGGCCAATCCCGGCACCGCCCTCGCCAAAACTCAGCGCGACACCGTCACCAGAGCCAAATTCTGGGCTGTGACAGGTCGCACAGGAAATATTGCGATTGCCCGACAGCAAAGGATCGTAAAACAACAGCTGACCAAGGCTTGCCTGCGCGGGATCAAACTGTAAAAATGCGTCATCCAACAGCGGCTTTGGCAAGTCTTGCGCCCCAACCGCACCCGTAAATAATACACAAAACCAAAGGCTTAGACAATGCGCCTGTTTCTTCTTCTGTGCTGCTTTGCCCTGCCCGCACAGGCCGATATGCAAACCGCGCGGGATGCCTTTACCAACGGGCAGTTTGAAAAAGCCGTCGAAAACTTGATCCCAGCCGCCAATTCGGGCAACGCCGAGGCCGAATTTCTGCTTGGCAACATCCACACCATCGGCATGGGCCACCCCAAAAATCCGACCCGAGGGTTCGAGTTTTACCTGCGTGCTGCCAGCAAAGGCCACGTGGCCGCGCAACTCAGGCTGTCGCGCGCCTATCTTAACGGAACGGGAACTGCGCCCGATCCCATGCGCGCCCTTCTTTGGGCTGAACTCGCGGTGATTGGGCGTGCAGACGCCGCGCCAGATCAGGTTGCGCGCATTCGCAAAACCTTGCCGCCAAAAAACATCAAAATGGCTGAAAAACTGCTCCAAGATTACCGCACATATCTGTTTCCGCTCGAAATTCAGTAACACCCATCGCGCACCCAACTGCAACAGGCCAAAGTCGGTTTTCGCGAAACCGTGTTCCCCCCTTGGAACCGCCGCAATCCCCGCTTATAACGCCCCCAAACAGACCAGAGGCCCGCCCATGCGCACTGCAACAATCAAACGCGACACTGCTGAAACTGCCATCACCGCTGAAATAAACCTCGACGGAACAGGGATTTACGACAATGAAACAGGCGTCGGATTCTTTGATCACATGCTCGATCAATTATCGCGCCACGCGCTGATTGATATGAAAATCCGCGCCAAAGGTGACTTGCACATCGACGATCACCACACAGTCGAGGACGTCGGTCTCGCCCTTGGCAAAGCCCTCGCCTCCGCCGTTGGCGACAAACGCGGTATCCGCCGGTACGGCTCCTGCCTTTTGCCGATGGATGACGCATTGGTGCGCAGCGCGCTCGATCTTTCTGGCCGCCCGTACCTCGTGTGGAAGGTCGACATGCCAACCGCAAAAATTGGCGCTTTCGACACAGAACTCGTGCGCGAATTTTTCACGGCTTTTGCCATGCAAGGCGGCATCACGCTGCACGTCGAGGCCCTTGATGGGTTCAACAGCCATCACATCGTCGAGGCCACATTCAAATCTGTGGCCCAAGCCCTGCGCGCAGCGCTCGAAACTGATCCACGCAAAGCAGACGCCATCCCGTCGACCAAAGGCACTCTTTCGGAATGATCACTGCAATCGTTGATTATAACTCGGGCAATCTACGTTCGGCTGAAAAATCCTTTCAGCGCATGGCTGCCGAGGTTCAGGGCGGCGAAATCATCGTCACCCCTGATCCCGATGTGGTGCGCCGCGCCGACCGTATCGTGCTGCCGGGTGTCGGCGCATTCGCCGATTGCCGCCGCGAACTCGGCGCAATCGACGGATTGTTCGGCGCGATTGAGGAAAAAGTCAAAGCAGGCAATCCCTTCATGGGCATCTGTGTTGGCATGCAAATGATGGCCACTTGGGGACGCGAACACGGCAACCACAAAGGTTTTGACTGGATCAAAGGCGAGGTCACGGCCTTAACGCCAAACAACCGTGCCCTAAAAATCCCCCACATGGGCTGGAATGAACTGACCACAACGCCAGATCACCCCGTTTTCGACGGCATTTCAAAAGGCGATCACGTCTATTTCGTGCATTCCTATCACCTTGTCCCAGAAAACGCGGATGATGTGGTTGCAACGGTCGATTACGGCGGCGACATCATCGCAGCTGTGGGCCGTGACAACATCATCGGCACACAGTTTCACCCAGAAAAAAGCCAATCAACCGGTCTGCGATTGATTGGCAATTTCTTGAAATGGAACCCGTAAAGATTTACTGACGTTTCCAATTTCCTTGCGTTTTACAGATAAACGCGATGCACCCTTTTACGTTCAATACGTTTTTACTGGTTAGTGCGAGTTTACCTTTGTAGGTTTTGCCATCCGCTGGATTAAATGCCTCACCCAAGTATTTACCGCCGCCAGAGGCCACAAAGTTCTTCAACAACTTAGTGCCGGTACTTTTGGTTTTTACCGCTTTCCCGCTCGGATCAAATGACTGAATATTTGTTCCACAAATTTTGCTGCCACACGCAGCAATGCGAATAATTCCAGTATATCCATTTTCGTCAGGTGCAGTTTTCCAATCTCCGAAAACGTCATCCGCCAGTGTCGGCGACGCAAATGCAGCCATCACCGCAATCAGTGCTAATTTTTTCATAATTCTCTCCCGTGTTGCGCGCAAATCATGCAAATACTTGCCCTTAAGGTCAAGCAAAACCCTAAGTAAACCACGGCCCCTTTGCAATTCCCCGCCTATCCCTTTATCCCACGCCCTAAGATCAAATAAACGGACAAAGCCATGATTCTATACCCCGCGATTGACCTCAAAGATGGTGCTTGTGTGCGGCTGTACAAAGGCGAAATGGATCAGGCGACCGTGTTCAACGACGATCCCGCCGACCAAGCCCAAGCCTTTGTCGATCAAGGCTGTGACTGGTTGCATCTTGTGGATCTAAACGGCGCATTCGCAGGCGAACCGGTAAACGCCAAACCCGTCGAAGACATTCTGAAATCCTGCAAAGTCCCTGCACAATTGGGTGGCGGCATCCGCGATATGGCGACCATTGAACGCTGGCTAGAACGCGGCCTACAACGCGTGATCCTTGGCACCGTCGCCGTTGAAAACCCCTCCCTTGTGCGCGCTGCCGCCAAACTGTTCCCGAACCACATCGCCGTTGGCATTGATGCACGCGGCGGCAAGGTCGCCACGCGCGGTTGGGCCGAAGAAACCGATGTGGACGCAACCGACCTCGCCCGCCAGTTTGAGGACGCAGGCGTCGCGGCCATTATCTACACCGACATCAACCGCGATGGCGCCATGCAAGGCCCCAACGTCGAGGCAACCGCCGCCCTCGCCCGCGCGGTCTCCATTCCCGTAATCGCATCGGGCGGTGTGTCCTCCATGGCCGATCTACAAGCCCTCAAAGACTGCGGCGCACCCCTTGACGGCGCAATTTCTGGCCGCGCGCTTTATGACGGTGAAATCAACGTCGCCGACGCCACTGCCTTGTTGAAATTATGACCACCAAAAACGCCATAATCCTTGTCTACATCGCTTTTCTGGCGCTGTTTTTTATCGTGATTATGTTCGCGACCTTCCTCGATATCATCGGCATCTGCACCTACAAAAACGGGATCATGGAAACCTGCCAAGTGGGCAACACGGACGTCGCAGCGCTGTATAACACCAACCCGATAATCAGCATCTTCGCCTCCAGCAGCCTGTTCATCTTCTGGATTTTGCTCGGTGGGTGCACGCTCTACATCCTTGACTGGTTGAAAAAACGAAATGCTTAAAACCCGCATCATCCCCTGCCTCGATGTCAAAGACGGCCGCGTCGTCAAAGGCGTAAACTTCGTTGATCTGATCGACGCTGGTGACCCGGTCGAATCCGCCAAAGCCTATGACGCAGCAGGTGCCGACGAGCTGTGCTTCCTAGATATCGCCGCCACCGTCGAAAATCGTGGCACCATGTTTGATGTGGCCCGCCGTACTGCCGAACAATGCTTCATGCCCCTCACAATCGGGGGCGGCGTGCGGGTTCCAGATGATGTGCGCAACCTTTTGCTCGCGGGTGCAGACAAGGTCTCCTTCAACTCCGCCGCCGTCGCAAACCCAGATGTCGTCGCCCAATCCGCCAATCGGTTCGGCTCGCAGTGCATCGTGGTTGCAATCGACGCTAAAACCGTCTCCCCCGGCAAATGGGAGATTTTCACCCACGGTGGGCGCAAAGCCACGGGCATTGATGCCGTTGATTTTGCAAAACAAATGGCTGCCAAAGGCGCTGGTGAAATCCTGCTCACGTCAATGGATCGCGACGGAACCCGCGCAGGTTTTAACCTACCCCTGACCCGTGCAATATCCGTCGCGGTGCAAATTCCCGTCATCGCCTCTGGCGGCGTTGGCACCCTTGATCACCTTGTCGAAGGCGTCACCAAAGGCGGCGCATCCGCCGTGCTCGCCGCATCTATCTTTCACTTTGGCGATTTCACCATTAAACAAGCCAAAAACCACATGCACGCCGCTGGCATCCCCGTGAGATTATAACCATGCCCAACGTATTAACCCGCCTCGCCCACACCATCGAATCCCGCCTTGGTGCAGACGAAAAGAAATCTTACGCCGCAAAACTATTTGCGCGTGGCCCAGAAAAATGTGCTGAAAAATTTGGGGAAGAAGCCATTGAAGCCATCATCGCAGCCGTCAAAAACGACAAAAAAAACCTTACGGAGGAAGCCGCCGACGTGCTGTTTCACCTGTGTGTCATGCTGTCATCACGCGGCGTGAAATTCGAAAATGTGCTGGCCGAGCTAGAACGCCGCGAAGGCACCTCTGGTATTATCGAAAAAGAAAACCGCAAAAAGTAGCGGCAAAAGCTTCATTTTGTTTTCGAAATATCCGCAGGGGTGAATGCGCAAGCAGAGGGGACGGCAGTCCCCTAGGCCCAATCAAACCTGATCACCGAAACCACATATTCTGTTTCTTTATCCGCTGACGGATCGCCATTTCTTTGCGCGGCAAGTTTTCGCGATCAAACATCTCGCGCACTTTTTCGCCTTTGCCCTGAAACACCAAACGACGGAACGGCTCGTAGGCCTTCACCACTTTTTTGATCTTATTTGGCGACAAAACCTTCTCAACCGTTTCAATCACATCGTCAGGCGCAACCGCATACATCAACGACAAATAGCGGTAATGAAAGCTAACGGCGCCGTCTAACAATCCATCGGGAACCGTATTTCGCGCCCCACCCAGCTTGGAAATAACCAACGGCAGCGCAATCTGATCGAGCCACGGATACAGTTCCTGCGTTTCAATCTGCCACGGGGCTTCGCGTTCAATTTCAGTGGCGTAATGGGTGAAATAGGTCGCAAATTCTGCGGGGTCTTTGTAGAAAAACCAGCCAGCATTAAAATACATATAACGGCGCCAATATTCATCTGGCTGGCTCATATCGAGCGTACTTTCGAAATCCAGCTCAAACTTGTCGTACAGCGATTTCCACATTTCTGCGTAACCGGGCCCGTATAAATCAACCTCTGGCCAGGTGTTTTCCCGCTTCATCGACGCGGTTGGTTTGTCAAAATCAAACGGCACTTGGTTCATTCGCCCCGTGAAAACCGTATCCGTGTCGAAAAACACAAACGGCTCGCCTTCGGGCAAACAGGTCAGGCCAATAATCTTGTTTCCATTGGGATATCTGTCGCCAAAAACACCGTTTTGAAACGGAATAATCTCAGCACCCAATTCCAGCAGTAACGCCCGCACCGCAGGGTTCGAAATGCGCGGATCATCTTCCCATCGCTCTGAGGGCTGCGGTTCACCTAGAATCAAACGGCCCTTAAAATTCGGGTTATTCTCAAAGAAAGACGCGACAAACAGCACGGCTTCATATTCCAGCCGCCCACCTTGCACGATTGCAAATACGTTATACTCTTTTGCCACGATCTCTGCCCGTTTTGGTTTTGATGACATATAGGCCCAGACAGGTTAAAATGGAATGGCGGACGCCCCAAAACGGGATAATTTTTTCAGTCTGGCGCAAAATTACAAACCAAAAGGATTGCTTTCATGTTCAACACACTCCTCAAAACCACCCTCGCATCCTTGTTGATCTGCACCACATCGGCATCCGCACAAGGCAAATTCCTCACGGCAGCCGAGGTGAAACCGATCTTAAATGCCACCAAAGCCAGCTGGATCGCCGTGCGCGAATATGACGGCCAAGACCTATTGTATTTCAGCCATCTTCTGGCGTGGCGCTGCGGTCTCTCAGGGCTTTTGTACACAATCAACGACGCGGAACCGATGCTGAATTGGGCTCTTACACCCTGCAACGAGGACAGCCCGACCCCGGCTGCGATCCTAGAAGATCAGGCTATTTATCTGGCGCAGCCGCTGAACTCAATCCAGACAATCACCGTTCAAATTACTTATGATGACAACACCGCAGATACCGTCACCTACGCGCGAAAATCTGTGCTTATCCCATAAAAAAGGGCCGCCAAAAGCGACCCTTTTAAAACTTGAAATCCGGTTAAGGATTAGTCGGTAACAGTTTTCACAGCGTCAGTTACTGCATCTGTTACACCTTCAACCGCTTGTGTCGCAGTATCAGTTACCGCGTCCGTCACAGTTTCAGTCACTGTTTCCGTAGTTGTTTCAGTCACTGCATCTGTCACAGCGTCCATTGTTGCTTCAGTTGCAGTTTCAGTCGCCGTATCTGTCACTGTCTCAGTCAC
>JABBAP010000042.1:42008-68379 GCA_018607905.1 Paracoccaceae bacterium
TCAGTCACCGCATCCGTTGTGCTCGTTACGGCATCTGTTACTGCGTCTGTTACACTAGACGCGGCCTCAGTTGCTGTTTCAGTCGCAGTTTCAACAGCGTCATCAACTTTGTCTTGAACCGCTTCTTTTACGGTCTCAACAACTTCTTCAACTTTGTCTTCGGTCGCTTCTTTAACTGTTTCAACAGCGTCTTCAACGGCGGTCGTTGTCTCTTCAACAGCGTCTTCTGTTGTTTCGGTAACCGCTTCAGTTGTCGTTTCAACCTTTGGCGCATCTGCCATTTCTGCGGGGTCTTGATTGGATGACCATACGAAATAGCCAACAGCGGCTGCTACAACGACGCCGCCAAGAATGATAATATTTTTCATGTTCAGGTTCCCCTTTTGGGTTAATATTCTGCACTGCAGCATTTGTGCGCTAATTGGCCAGAATACAACCACCCTAAGCCATTATTTTACTCAAATAAGCGGTATACAGCGTAAAAACGGCGCCAAATCGCTTTGACGCCGTCTAAAACCCAATAAGAAACGGGTTATTTCAAGGAATTGAGCGTTTCCATCGCCGCATCAGCTGCTGCTTTGGCCTCGACAGCTTTGGCCTTTGCGGCCTCAACTGCGGCTTGTGCTGCAGCAGCGGCTTCCTCTGCCACACCAATTGCACCCTCAGATGCGACCGCTGCGGCTGCTGCCGCCTCGCTCGCTTCTGTTGCACTTGCAACGCCAGCCTTTGCTGTTTCAACACTTGCTTGCGCCTCAGCCAACGCCGCTTCTGCTTGGGCCTGCGCATTAGACGCATCCCCTGCCGCAGTTTCTTGATCTGCAATGGCTGCGTTCGCGACGTTCAGAGCGGCCATTGCCGCCTCTACATTTGCGCCCGCCTCGTCTGCAGCACCCTGCGCATCAACAACGCCAGCCTCTGCGGCTTTCACAGGTTCACTCGCTTGCGTCGCGGCGGCCATCGCCGTATTCAACGCGTTTTGCGCCGTGCCGAGCGTTTCTTGATCACTTGTTGCAGCCGCGTCTGCTGCGGTTTTTGCATCGGTTGCGGCCATCGCCGCTTCTTTTGCTGCATCAAGCGCCGCCTTAGCAGAATTCATCGTTGCTTCATCAACCTTTGGTGCCGCCTCATCCGAGGCCGCCGCTGCCGCGCGCGCTGTCAGCTCGGCAAACGCATCTTGCGCTGCATTCGCAGCACTTTCTGCCTCAACTGCCACGGCTGCTGCCTCTGCCGCTGATGCACTTGATGCCTCAGATGCCGCTGATGCAGACACCAGCGCATCTTTGGCGCTGTCCACGCTAGCCATAACACCTGAAACGCCTGCTTTTGCCGCTTCAAGGGCGCTCGTTGCCGCTGTCACGTTATCAAGCGCGGCTGCCTGCGCCGCTTTCGCGCCGTCCAGCGCCGCTGTTTGGGCTTCAACACCCGCAGAACTCAGCGCCGTTTTGGCCGCGTCTACCGCGCCAGCAGCTGCGTCAACCGCTGCCGAATTTTCGCTTACCGCCGCCATCACACTGTCCAACACGGCTTGTGCGTCAGGAATTGCGGCCATCGCGGCCTCTGCTGCGGCTTTCTTTTCTGCGACCGCTGCTTTGGCCGCTTCTACGGCTGCGACCGCTTTACTTGCCGCGCCTGTTGCATCCAAAACGGCCTGTTCAGCCGTTTGCGCCGCCACTTGCGCACTTTCAGACGCACCTTTGGCGGATTCGAGTGCTGCGGAAAGGTTATCCCGTTTTGTTTTGTCGGTGATGCCCCAAATTGCAATAATGCCCACGAGCGCGAGCGCGATAAATCCAGCGGTCTTTTTCATTGTGTTTCCCTGATCGTTTTTTGTCGTTTTGTATGTTCGTTTTCTGCACCATTCGATGAACGGCAATTTCCCGCTCAGCAGCTTGGCCATTCCCACCCGTCATGCAAGCCCTAAATCAGTGAAAACATACGATATTGGCGCTCAAACAGCGAAAACGGCGGTTGAACCTTTCGCCACACCGTGTACATTCGCCACATCGAATGAACGATAACCACAAAGGACTTGAAGCCAATAGCCCGTAGACCTCATCACGCGCCACCACAGCGCGACACTGGACCCCGCGTTAACGAACGCATCACATCCAACGAAATCCGCCTTATCGGCGCAGAAGGCGAAAATGTCGGCGTAGTTACTCCCGCACGTGGGATGGAACTTGCTGTACAAGCTGGCCTCGACCTTGTTGAAATCTCGCCAAATGCCAGTCCGCCGGTCGTTAAGATCATGGATTTCGGCAAGTTCAAATATGAACAGCAAAAGCGCGAATCCGAGGCACGCAAAAAGCAAAAGATCATCGAAGTAAAAGAGGTAAAGTTCCGTCCAAACACGGATACCAACGACTTCGAAGTGAAAATGCGCAACGTCTATAAGTTTCTGGAAAACGGCGACAAATGCAAAATCACGCTGCGCTTTCGCGGCCGTGAAATGGCGCATCAACGGCTTGGCGCTGAATTGCTGAACCGTGTGGCCGAAGCTGTCACTGAAAAAGAAATGGGCAAGATCGAAAACATGCCCAAGATGGAGGGGCGTCAGATGGTTATGATGATCGGCCCTATCGCGAAGACCTAATAAAATCTAGCGACCCACAGAATTGCAAAAGGCGTGTCCAGAAGGGTGCGCCTTTTTTCTTGGCGACCGCTTATTTGGCCTTCACAACTTTTGCTTCAACCTTCACCGCATCAAACGCAGCACGTCGGCGGGCAATTTCTTCGCGGCTTAACAAATCCGCATTGGAATAGCTTTTTTGCCAATCCGGCTCACCGCTCCACACACCGCTTGATTGCTGCGTCGTGCGCGGCGTATCCGCCGTTTCCAACATACCAATAGCAGCACGGGCCGTATCCATCTGGCTGGCACGATCATGGGGCAACCCTGCCCCGTTGCCCAAAGGAAAGTTGCTAAACAACAAACGCGGCACACCGACGTGTTCCAGAATATCCTTCGCACAGCCCATGATGACCGTGGGAATACCCGCTGCCTCTAATTCATGCGCCGCCAGCGCCACCGACTGATGGCACACGGGGCAATTGGGCACCAAAACCGCCGCATCCACACTGTCTTCACGGCAAAAATCCACCAGCACCGGGCCGTCTTCTTCACGGGTCACACGCTGGGATCTGTTTGTGGGCAATCCATAAAATCGCGGGCTAACCGATCCGATCGCCCCTTCCTTTTGCATCGCCAACAAAGCCCGCAATGGAAAATAGGTCCGCCGATCCCCAGCCGTGGTATGCACGCGATCATAGGCAATATGGGAAATCCGCACGTCTGGCTCTGGCTCAATCGGGTTAGCATAAACTTCAAAAAACTTGGCCAAACCATTGTGCGGCGCACCCGGCCCCTGATCGCCCGCACCCATCTTGTAAGGCGCAGCAGTCGTCACCAACCCGATCCGCGCTTCGCTTAACGGTTTGTTCAACCGCGCAAACGGCACATCGTCCATCTGCGCCCATTCGTAGGGCTTGCCGTATCCCAACGCCTTATAATAGGCGCGAATACGCGGAATATATTCCAACGCTGAACCGCTCATACTGTGCTCTCAATTTCTCTCACTTAAAAAGGATAGCTTGCTTGCAGGCCCATTCCAACTCCCGTAACGTTATCGTTATGGAACATGACAATATACGACGCTGGCACGACATGGGCGGCCAACCCGCGGGTCAAATTGACCTTGATCAACACAACTTTGCCCTCTGGGAAAAACGCGTGGACGCCCTGATGGTGCTCACCTCTGGCAAGGGGTATTTCACGGTCGATGGCCTGCGCCGCGTGCTCGAAGACATGGGCGAAGACACCTTTGAAACCATGTCGTATTACGAACGCTGGGTGCAATCCGTAAACCAAAATCTGCTCGAAGCAGGCGCTTACAGCCTCGAAGAGCTTTCCACCAAAATGGCCGAAGTCACCGCACGCGGTGAAACCTACGGCGACTGTGCGGCGGGCGGCGAATGAGCACGCTCCGCGCCCCTGTCAAAGTCCGCGTCAAAGATTGGTTCCCACCCGGCCACGTGCGCACACCGTTTTTCCTACGTGGCAAGGTCGGCGTGATTGAGCGCGAGTTAGGCCCGTTCCACAACCCCGAAGAACTCGCCTACCGTCAAAAAGGCGCACCGCGCAAATTGCTGCGGGTGCGTTTTGAAATGTCCGAAATTTGGGGCGAAGACGCCGAAACCCCGACTGATACCCTTGATGCCGAAATCTACGAACACTGGTTGGAGCCCGCCGATGCCACATGATCATCACGACCATGACCATTTATCCCCGTCAGGCCACCCCTATCAACCAGATCAGGATCACACCCTAACCCGTTGGCAAGCCATGGAAATTGCCATGCGCGAACTGCTGGTTGAAAAGGAAATCCTCACCGCCGCCGAAATCACCCAAACGGTCGAGGCGATGGATCGTCGATCCCCCGCAGATGGCGCACAAGTCGTGGCCCGCGCATGGAGCGACCCAGAATTCAAAGCCCGGCTTTTGGCCGACGGCTCCACCACAATCGGTGAAATGGGGTTTGAGGCAGGCGCGATGAAACTTATCGTCGTAGAAAACACCGCCACCACACACAACGTCGTCGTTTGCACGCTCTGTTCGTGTTATCCGCGCAATCTGCTTGGCCTGCCGCCCGATTGGTACAAACAACGGGCCTATCGCTCTCGTGTGGTGAAAACCCCGCGCAAAGTCCTGTCCGAATTTGGCCTCGACCTGCCAGATGATGTGCAAGTGCGCGTGCACGACAGCACCGCTGACATGCGCTACCTCGTGCTGCCCGTGCGCCCCGCTGGAACCGATGATCTGGATGCAACCGCGCTCGCAGAATTGGTAAATCGCGATTCCATGATCGGCGTGGCCCAAGCCACCGCGCCTGAGTGACAAACCTGTTGCGCTTTTGGGATGGGCTTGGCCCGCTTGCCAAAGGCGTACTCTTGTTCATCATCACCCTGTTCCTGTTTTCAATCATGGACAGCATCGCGAAATCCCTGACCGAACGCCATCACCCGCTGCAGGTCGTTTGGGCGCGCTACACCTCGCAAACCGTCATCGCGTTTATTGTCCTCTCGCCGTTCCTTTCAAAACTGCTGCGCACCAAACACATCGGCCTGCAACTCATCCGCTCCGCCTGCCTGTTTGGCGCAACAATCAGCTTTTTCACCGCGCTTAAATTCATCCCGATCAGCTCGGCCACCGCGATTTTCGAAATCTCACCGCTGTTCATCACCATTGCCAGCTTCTTCATCTTGGGCGAAAAGGTCGGCCCCCGCCGCTGGTTCGGCGTATCAATCGGCTTGGTCGGCGCAATGATCATCATCCGCCCGGGGTCCGAGGTGTTCTCGCTCGTCGCCCTGCTCCCAGCCTTCGCCGCCCTTTGTTTTTCAGGCTACGCCATTTCAACGCGGTTCTTGGGAAAAGACGAAAGCCCGTGGACCAGCTTCCTTTACACAGCCCTGATCGGCTGCCTCGCCAGCTGCGTCATCGCACCATTTGTGTGGGAAACGCCAAGCCTACCAGACGCGGGCCTCATGACCTCGATGGGCATTGTCGGGGGCATCGGTCACTACCTTTTGATCCGCGCCTTCACCATAACCGAGGCGTCATTCCTCGCGCCCTTTGGCTATCTCACACTGCTGTTCAACGGCTTGTGGGGCTATCTTTTCTTCTTTGAAGTCCCCGACGCGCCAACAATCCTAGGCGCCAGCATCATCGTGATCGCAGGCGTCTACGTTTGGTACCGCGAAACATTCTCTGCCAAACAAACCCCATAAAAAACGCGGCCAGTTACAACCCTGACCGCGCTTTTTGCACCTAATTCTGTTTGATCCGCTAGTCGAGCCGTCGCGCAACCAACACAGGGCCAAGGTTCAGCGTCTGAACAATCACCGCATATTTCCCGTCAGCCGCTACATCGTGTTTGAGCGTCCGCGTAGCCGCACCGTCCCACTCAGCGATGGTTTCCCAAGACGTAACCGTGTTTACATAATCAATATTCTTACCAGCGTTTTCGCCCCGTTTGATCTTCACCAACGTATTTGGCGTGTAGCGCACCACGTGGATTTCTGAAGGCGATGTACTCCCACCCACCGCGCTCAGGTTAATCTCTAACGACGTCCCAGATCGGCTCAGCGCCAATTGCGCCGTTTCAGAACTTTCGGACATCATATCAACATACATCAGGGCCTTGTTGCGCTTGGCACCCGCCACATAATGCTCCCCATTGAAAATCATCTGCGGCGTCACCAACCGATAGCGGCTTTTCATGATCGTGTTAAACCGCGCTTGGCGTTCGGTAAATTCGGGCCGCGCCAGATTGTCTTTCCAGCCCAGGTAATCCCAGTAATCCACGTGCAAACTCAACGCGATAACGTCTTCACGCCCTGCAATCTCGGCCAGAATCTCATCGGCTGGCGGGCAGGATGAACACCCTTGCGACGTGTACAGCTCTACCACCACAACAGATTTATCTGCCGCAGCGGGTGCCGTTAATCCAATGGTGCTCATGGCCAAAAGGGATAGAAATTTCCGCATATACTCGCTCGTTCTCATACTGTTCCTTAGCATATAGCCAAACAAATCGCCCCTTGGCCAATAAAGGTTTCGAGAGCGAATTGTTACAATTCACGTGACGTGCCGCTTTTGTTGCAAACAATCCCCAAAATGATAGCATTTCCAAACACCAAAAGGACGTACCAAATGCTCCAAGCCCCTGCCCCAATCGTAATTTTCGGCGCAGGTGCCATAGGTTGTTATGTCGGCGCACTCTGGGCCGATGCTGGGTGTGACATCACGCTTTTGGGTCGCCAAAGCCTCAATTCCTTGCGCGAAACAGGTTTATCAACCTCCAACGGCGTAAAACTCGCGCCAGCAGCCTTCGCCTCAAATCTAACGCTCGCCCATGATCCATCAGTGCTAAAATCCGCTAGGTTAATCGTCGTCGCAGTGAAATCCACGGCCCTGCCCCAAGTCATCGCTGATATTTCCGCCCACAGCGCACCAGAAACGCCGATCCTATGCCTGCTCAACGGCATCAAACCCATCCGCGATCTGCGCGCAGCCTTCCCGAACCGAGAAATCGCAGCAGGAATGGTGCCCTACAACGTGGTCTGGGCCGACAACGCGACCCTTAAACGATCCTCCATTGGCGACGTGGTCTTGGAACGCACACCAATCACGGCGGAACTTGCCGCTGCCTTGAAAAACGCCGTTGAACCAGTCGCGTTAAGCGACGCAATCAGCGCGGTGCAACACGGCAAGTTGCTGTTGAACCTCAACAACCCCATCAACGCCCTGTCTGGCAAAACCCTGTTTCACCAATTGCGCGAACGCGAATATCGCCGCGCCTACGCCGCCGTTTTGCAAGAAGCCATCACCGTTCTGGATCACGCAAGCATCGCCCACGCCAAATCTGGCCCACTCCCCGCCGCCAAAATCGTGAAAATGTTGCGCACGCCAAACTGGTTTTTCAACACCCTCGTTCTGCCCCGCCAAAAACTAGATCCAAATTCACAAACCTCAATGGCCCAAGACCTGTCGGCAGGAAAACCAACGGAAATTGACACGATAAACGGTGAAATACTTCACATCGCCCAGAAATCCGACACATCCGCTCCGCTAAACGCAGCGATCATGAACTTGATCAAAAAGGCAGAAAACGGTGGCAAAACACAATATTCAGGCGCCGAGCTTTGCGCCGCGCTCGGTCTTTAGCTGTCAAAGATCGAAAGGTTCAAATCCAACCCAGTCCCCAGCCATATCCCGTGATCCCGATGATCAATCAACGCATCACCGGTTTCGGGATGTGAAAAGACAATCAAATCACCCCGGTTCAATACAAGCCACGGCAACAAGTCGCTAAACTGCGCATTGCTCGCTGCCAGCTGGCAAGACCACATAGGATGCGGCCCGACGGCACGTTCATGAACACGCCCCATTTCCACTCCAAACAGCTCGGCTGCTTTCACACAGATCGCACGTGCTTGATCGACAGTATTCGCATCGAAATAAACATGTGCGTGGTATCCAGCTATCTCAGTCACCTCAAACCCATCTCTTTGTCTTTGTAATATAGGCCTCTGCCTTGGCGCCAAAGGCTTCGCGCAGCTTGGCTTCTTCGGGCAAAACAAACCGATTGTGCAACACCCACGCCAAAATCACGGGTCCAACAAACGCGCTTAGTGTCCCACACCACAACGCCCAGCCAATCGACGCAACCACCATCGCCAGATAGATCGGATTGCGTGAAATGCGGTACGGCCCCTTGGTGATCAGCGCAGTTGGGGTGTGATGGGGTTCAATCGTCGTTTTATTGGCGCGAAAATACAGCACAGACCATAAAATCAGCAAAACCGCCAACACGATCCAGGCCAACCCCAGCAGCTGCACACCAAACGACGGCAGCTTTCCAAACGGTAAAAATTGCGCGAACAGCCAACTGACAGCGAAAGCAGCCAATGTCCAAAGCGGCGGAAGATCAGGAAAGTTTTTCATATTTCAAGTCTTAGCTAACATGGGCTCGAAAACCAACTGTTTAACGCTGCCGAATGCGCCCGCTATTCAAACACTTTTTCCGCCTGCTTCGTTGAAATCGCATTTTCATTTTTGCGATCTTTATTGATCATAACATTGATGAAAATCAGATCGAGCAGATACCAAACAGCCCAAACCAAGAACAACACCCCACTAGTGAATGATAAAATCATATACGGCGAAAATGGCCGAACCATATCCCCGACACCGCCTTCATTTTCAATTGCTTGCACCAAAATATACCCACCAACAGATGCAACGACGATACACCCGATCAGCAAGACCGCCAGAGCAATCCCCGACTTTACCCGCCCCAGATAAAACCGATGTGCCCCAAACGCCCCGATCGCCAGCCACAACAAATAGGCCGTCAGTTTAGATTTTTCGCTTTGCATATCTGTTCTTTCACGACTTGTATTTCTGAATGCGATCTCACATCCCAACAAACAAAAAGCGCCCCAAATTGGAACGCTTTAAATTTTAAACCAACTGTGATGTTAGGCTGCTTTTGCCAAGTTGCGCAGCACATAATGCAGCACACCACCGTTTTTGATATAGTCGATTTCAACTTCGGTATCGATACGACACTTCAGCGTAATCTCGGCCACATCGCCGTTCGGGTAGGTGATTGTACAGGCCACATCTTGCAACGGCTGAACTGTTTCAAGCCCTTGGATCGAAACAGTTTCTTCACCCGTCAGCTTCAGTGTTTTACGGCTGTCACTGCCTTTAAATTCAAACGGAACCACGCCCATGCCAACAAGGTTAGAGCGGTGAATACGCTCAAAACTCTCGGCAATAACCGCTTTAACGCCCAGCAACGCCGTACCTTTGGCCGCCCAGTCACGGGATGATCCCGCGCCGTACTGAATACCGCCAAAGATCACCAGCGGCGTGCCATTTTCCTGATGCGCCATCGCCGCGTCATAGATCGAAGTTTGCGCGCCATCCAAGCCCTTCGTGTAGCCGCCTTCAACACCATCCAGCATTTCGTTTTTGATGCGGATGTTGGCGAATGTGCCGCGCATCATCACTTCGTGGTTGCCGCGACGGGATCCATAGGAATTGAACTCGCGCACCGCAACTTGGTGGTCGGTCAAATACTGCCCAGCAGGGCTAGATTGCGTGAACGAACCCGCAGGGGAAATGTGATCGGTTGTGATCATATCGCCGAGCAAAGCGAGCACTTTCGCACCCGAAATAGACGAGATTTCAGTGGCAGGCTCCGCCGACATTCCTTGGAAATACGGTGGGTTACGCACATAAGTTGATGTAGCAGGCCAATCATATGTCAGGCTATCTGTCGTCGCAACACCGCGCCATTTTTCATCGCCCTCAAACACAGACGCATACTTCTCAAGAAACGCTTCACGGGTCACTGTCTGTTCCACCAATTCCGCAATCTCTTGCGTGCTTGGCCAGATATCTTTCAGGTACACATCGTTGCCATCACGATCCTGCCCAATCGCATCTGTTGCGAGGTTAATATCCAGCGTCCCAGCCAGCGCGTAAGCCACAACCAACGGCGGTGACGCGAGGTAGTTGGCGCGCACATCAGGGGAAATCCGTCCCTCAAAGTTTCGATTGCCCGACAGAACAGCCGTCGCCACCAGATCACCTTCAGCAATCGCTGCAGACAGTTCCGCTTGGATCGGACCAGAGTTACCGATGCACGTCGTACAACCATAGCCAACAAGGTTAAATCCAACCTTATCAAGGTCTTTCTGCAAATCAGCCGCTTCCAGATAGGCAGAAACAACCTGCGAACCAGGGGCCAGCGATGTCTTAACCCACGGCTTGCGATCCATGCCAAGTGCGGCCGCTTTACGCGCCACAAGACCCGCGCCGATCATCACATATGGGTTTGATGTGTTGGTACAAGACGTGATCGACGCGATCACAACCTTGCCGCTCTCCATCGTGTACTCTTCACCCGCAACCGCAATTTCTTTGCCCATCGGACGTTTGAACGTTTCTTCCATCTCGCGGCGGAACGCATTCTGCCCTTCGGTCAATGCCACGAAATCCTGTGGGCGTTTTGGCCCTGAAATTGCAGGAACAATCGTTCCCATGTCGAGCGCGAGCGTGTCTGTGTAAATCGGCGAATAATCCGCATCGCGCCACATGCCGTTTTCTTTGGCGTATGCTTCAACCAATGCAATCCGCGCTTCATCACGGCCCGTTGTGCGCAAATAGCGCAGTGTTTCGCCGTCAATCGGGAAGAAACCACAGGTCGCCCCGTATTCAGGCGCCATGTTCGCAATCGTCGCACGATCCGCTAGCGGCAGCGTATCAAGACCAGCACCGAAGAATTCCACAAACTTACCAACCACGCCTTTTTCGCGCAGCATTTCCACAACTTTCAGCACCAAATCCGTGCCTGTCGTGCCTTCAACCATCGCACCAGTCAGCTCAAAGCCGATAACCTCTGGGATCAGCATCGAAATCGGCTGACCGAGCATCGCAGCTTCGGCTTCGATCCCGCCAACACCCCAACCGAGAACCGCAGCGCCGTTCACCATTGTCGTGTGGCTGTCCGTACCAACCAGAGTGTCAGGATACGCAACTTCGACACCGTTTTGGTCTTTATCCGTCCAAACCGTCTGGCTCAAATACTCAAGGTTCACTTGGTGACAAATACCAGTGCCCGGAGGAACCACTTTAAAGTTATCAAACGCGCTTTGACCCCATTTCAGGAATGTATAGCGTTCCATGTTGCGCTCATATTCGCGGTCAACATTCATTTGGAACGCGCGTGGGTTACCAAACTCGTCAATCATAACCGAGTGGTCAATCACCAGATCAACAGGATTTTGCGGGTTAATCTGCTCCGCATCACCGCCCAATTCCACAATCGCATCACGCATCGCGGCCAGATCAACCACCGCAGGAACACCCGTGAAATCTTGCAGCAAAACACGCGCAGGACGATAGGCGATTTCGCGAGGGTTGTTGCCGCCATTGGCACCCCACTCTGCAAACGCCTTAATATCGTCCACAGAAACTGTGCGACCGCCGTCTTCAAACCGCAGCATGTTTTCCAGAACAACTTTTAACGCCGCAGGTAGTTTTGAGAAATCACCCAAGCCCGCAGCTGTCGCCGCTGGAATCGAATAATAATCAATTGACGCGCCATCGACGCTAATAGATTTGCGGGTTTTGCTGGTATCTGTGCCGACTTGAACGGTCATACTGGCCTCCATTATGGGTTTAACAGGATTTTGAAGGCGTAATGCACCATTTCAGAACCGCTCGCAAGTCGTATTGTATACAATTGTGTACAATTGAGCGTTATCAGAGAATATCCGCGCCCTCAGCCGCGCAAATCACACGAACCTGCGCCCCTCACCCCAAGCCTCCAATCCCTTCATCTCTTCGCGAATCCAATCGCGAAAAAACTGCACATTCTGTTGCTTTTCCACCCCAAACGGGCACACCAGCCGATACCGCAGCTTGCGCCGCAGGCTTTGGGGCAACGGCATCACCAGCTGCCCAGATTGCACCAAATGCTGCGCCAGTGAAATTCGCGCCAACACAACACCGCCCCCATTCACAGCATAGGTCAGCGCCGCGTCAGGCGTGGTAAACACTGGTCCTCGCGCGGCATTTTCCAAGCCAAACACCTCACACCACAGATCCCAGCTTTCATACTCCGCCAGTTTGCCACCGCTATCCTGCCCGATCATCGGCAGCGCCAAAACATCCGCTGGAACCTTCAACTGATCCGCCAATTCAGGCGCAACCATCGGCGTCACCCAATCCACAAAAACCTCCTCGCTGAAATACCCCTCATCATCGCCGGGGCCAAAACGCACCGCCAAATCAATCTCATCGCGCTCAAAATTTAGCATCCGCAAACTGGCGGTGAACCGCAGCTCGACCTCGGGATGTGCGGCCACAAAACTGCCCATGCGCGGTGCCAGCCAACTGGCCATAAACACAGGCCCAGCCGTAACGGTCAGATGCTGCTTTTCAACACGGCGCAGCGCGGACGACCACGCAAATTGCAACGCCTCAAACCCATCCGCCACACCAGGGGCCAGCATGCGTCCGATATCCGTCAGCTCGACCCGTCTGTTCAGGCGCAAAAATACGGGCGCGCCCAAATGCGCCTCCAGCGATTTTATCTGCTGGCTTAATGCGGCGGGGGTCACGTGCAATTCTGCCGCCGCATTCGCAAAACTTAAATGACGACTGGCGGCCTCAAAGGCACGAAGCGCGTTCAATGGCGGCAGGCGGTCTGTTTTTACTGTGCTCATTTCACATTAGTAAACCTTACCCGAACAGAAAGAAAGTCTCGTTTGTGAAATGGCATCATCCCCTTCATATTCATCCTCAACAGACAGATCAAAAGGATTACCAAAATGGAAAACCACATCACCCAGACCAACATCCAAGACGGCATCGAACGGGCACATGAATTGCGCAGCCTTGCCTTTTTCGAAGTGTTGGAGGCTTTGACCAGCCCGTTCAAAGCGCCAAGAAATCGCCCCTCCACAGACTAATCGGCACACACACCACCTCCCCTAGCGTGCTGGCACATTTCGAGTGACAGCACGCGCCTTTGGCGTCATGGTAGCGCCATGACAACACCCCAAAAACACACATCCTGCGCGTTTTACTTCGATGGTTCTGGCTCTGGCGCGCCAATCGCGCTCAACATCAGCCAAACGATACCGAAAACCGGCTACAACTGGGTGCATTTGGTGCAATCCGATCCCCAAACCGATGCTTGGATGGGCACAACCACCCTGCCCGCAGTTATCCGTTCTGCCATCACCGCCGATGAAACCCGCCCGCGCTGCACGCCCCACGGCGACGGCGCGGTCATCATCTTGCGCGGTGTAAATCTAAACGCGGGCGCACGCGCCGAAGACATGATCTCGATCCGCCTTTGGGTCACCAACAACAGCATCGTCAGCTACTCCTTGCGGCCCCTCAAGGCGATCGAGGATATGATCACCGCGGCCACAGGCCCAAATCCTGCCAAATCAACGGGGGAGTTTTTGGCCCGCCTCACTCGCCGCCTCGCAGATCGCGCCGAACCCACGGTGGCCGAACTCAACGAAGAACTTGATGCGGTAGAAGAGGCAATCTTAACCGACGGCACCCTGCCAGATCGCACCGGCCTTGGCGAAATCCGCCGTGGCGCCATCACGCTGCGCCGTTACATGCTGCCCCAGCGCGACGCGCTCACCACCCTACTGATCGAAGATTTCTCGTGGCTCTCGCCCACAAACCTCACCTACCTGCGCGAAGCAACCGACCGTATCACCCTGCTGGCTGAAGACCTCGATGCGATCCGCGACCGCGCCCAAGTGGTGCACGACCAAATCCTCGACAAACGCGCCGAGGTGATGAACCGCCAACTGTTCATCCTCTCCGCTGTCGCCGCGATTTTCTTGCCGCTTGGCCTGCTTACAGGACTGCTTGGCATCAACGTCGGCGGTATTCCGGGTGTCGAAAACCCCAACGCCTTCTGGATCGTTTGCGCGGGCCTTGTCGCGATCACCGGCCTGCTGGTCTGGTTGTTCCGCAAATGGGGCCTGTTGTAAGCTGCCTTCCCCAGCGCAAATAAATGCACTAAGCCTGCCGCCATGTTCACCGTCAAAAACATAACCGCCCAGCGTGGCCCCCGCGCCATCCTCCAAAACGTCAGCTTTTCGCTGGCCGCTGGCGATTGTTTGATCCTGCGCGGGCCCAATGGGTCTGGCAAAACCACGCTGTTGCGCACGCTTGCGGGCCTGTCACCGCCCAGCGCGGGAGAAATCAACGTGAACCCCGAAGATATCGTCTACACTGCCCACCTCGACGCGGTGAAACCTCAACTGACGGTGGCCGAAAACATCGTGTTTTGGCACGGCATTTATCAAACGGCGCAATCAGACACGCTTAAACGCTTTAACCTCACCGATTTGGCCCAGCGCGACGCTGCAACCCTGTCAGCGGGTCAAAAACGTCGCCTCGGCCTTGCGCGCCTGCACATTTCAGGCTGCAAAATCTGGCTTCTGGATGAACCTACAACCGCGCTAGACGCCGATCACGTCGCTGAGTTCGCACAAATCCTAACCGATCACTGCGCATCAGGGGGCATTGCCGTCGTCTCAACCCACCTAGAGCTACCGCTGCCAAACGCGCAAACCCTAGACATCACACAATTCGCACCCACCGAAACACACGCCGATCCCTTCCTTGAGGGTTCATTCTAATGCTCCCCCTCATCAAACGCGACATCACGCTTGCGCTGCGCTCTGGTGGCGGTTTCGGCCTCGCCCTTGCGTTCTTCCTGATCCTGATCCTGTTTGTCCCCTTCGGCGTCGGCCCAGATCGCGTGCTCCTTGCCACCATCGCTCCTGGTATCTTGTGGATCGGCGCACTCCTGTCCTGCCTGCTCTCCCTTGATCGCATCTTCCAACTCGATGCAGAGGACGGCACCCTAGACGCGCTTGCCACCGCACCGATCCCGCTCACAGGGCTCGCCACCGCAAAGGCCGCCGCCCATTGGATCACCACAGGCCTCCCCCTCACCGTTGCCAGCGCCCCGCTCGGCTATCTCCTCGGCCTCCCCAGCACGGGCTACCTTTGGCTCATCGCCTCCCTCGCCATCGGCACTCTCTCGCTGTCCTTTCTCGGCATGTTTGGCGCAGCCGTGACAGTTGGCATCAAGCGCGGCGGGCTGCTGCTCTCGCTCCTTGTCCTCCCCCTCTACATCCCCACACTGATCCTAGGCGCACAAACCGTCACCCGCGCCATCAACGGCGATAACCCCACGGCGACACTCGCCTTCCTCGCGGGTCTCACCCTCCTCACCGTCGCGCTCATCCCCTTCGCTGCCAGCATGGCCCTACGCGCAAATCTGCGTTGACAACACGGCGCTCTGTTTGCACGATTGCTTAAAACTAGGAGGTTTCAATGTTTCGCATCACCACAACACTCATCGCGCTTTCTCTCGCTAGCGTCACACACGCCGCAGATTTCAAAGTGAAACTGACAGGCGGTTGGAACGGCAAATCCGTCCCAGCAGGCCAGCATTGCAAATTGCACGGCGGCAAGGGTAAAACGCCGCCCATGTCGATCTCTGGCCTGCCTGCGGGAACCGAATGGGTTTTGGTGGAATATAACGACCGCGATTTCCAGCCCTTGTCCAAACGCGGTGGTCACGGCTCTATTGGCTACCCCGTATCAGGGGCCAGCGCGAAACTTCCAGCCGTTGCCGCACGCTCCAACAAATTGCCAAACGGCATCTTCGTGCACAAACGCGCCCGCTCCTCTGGCTCTTACGCCTCCAAGGGCTACCTCCCGCCCTGTTCAGGTGGCAAGGGCAACCGCTACTTCGCTGATGTCCACGCCATGCAAGGCAAGAAAAAGAAACTCGGCTCTGTACGCGTTGAAATGGGCAAATACTAACACACCCCTGTGACCCAATGCCCATTGGCCCACCGTGCAAAACCCGCTAGATACCGCGCATGTCTTTATGGGAATACGCAAATCCGGTGAAATTCATGGCTCTTTCGGGCCGTGTCTTGCCGTTTGCGACCCTCCTTGCGGCGTCCTGCCTGTTTACGGGCCTGATCTGGGGCTTCTTCTTTACGGCGGATGACTTCAAACAAGGCTCCACGGTCAAGATCATCTTCCTGCATGTGCCCGCGGCCATGATGGCCATCAACATCTGGATCATGATGCTGATCGCCTCGCTGATCTGGCTGATCCGTCGTCACCACGTTTCCGCACTTGCCGCGCGCGCCGCCGCACCCATCGGCATCACCATGACCCTCATCGCCCTGTTCACGGGCGCAATCTGGGGCAAACCCATGTGGGGCACCTATTGGGCATGGGATCCACGCCTCACGTCTTTCATCATCCTGTTTGTCTTCTACCTTGGCTACAACGCGCTTTGGGCCGCGGTTGACGACGACGACACCGCCGCAGACCTCACCTCGATCTTGTGCATGGTCGGTTCTGTCTTCGCCCTGCTGTCGCGTTACGCCGTAAACCTGTGGAACAACGGCCTGCACCAAAGCGCAACACTCACCGTGACCGAGCGCAGCCCGATTGACGCCAGCTATTACACCCCCCTGCTGATCTGCATCGCAGGCTTCATCCTCCTGTTCATCACGCTCGTCCTGTTGCGCACCCGCACGCACATCCGCCTGCGCCGCACCCGCGCCCTGCTGGCACGAGGCTCCGCATGATCCCCGATCTTGGAAAATACGCCACAGACGTGCTGTCTGCCTATGCCATTGCAATTCTGCTGCTGGTCGCACTGGTCGCCGTGTCCCTGCGCCAATCGGCCAAAGCCCGCAAAGCCCTGCAAGACGCAGAACAACGAGCCAAACCATGACCCGTATTTCCCCATGGGTCGTCGCGCCCCCCGTCATTTTCCTGTCCATCGCCGCCATGTTTGCCTTTGGCCTGTTCCGCGCTGACCCAAACACCCTGCCGAGCGCGATGATCGGCAAATCCGCCCCGCCACTGGTTGCAGCGCCCCTCGGCGACCTCACCCCAGTAACTGAGGCGATGATCCGCGCAGGCGATCTAAAACTGGTGAATTTCTGGGCCAGCTGGTGTGGCCCGTGCCGCGTTGAACACCCTAACCTAACCGCGCTGGCGGCAAACGGCTTGCCGGTCATCGGCCTCAACTACAAAGACAGCGAGGCCAACGCGCTTGGCTTCCTCAAGGAACTGGGCAATCCCTACATCGGCGTGTCCGCAATCGACGGGCGTCAATCGCTGGAATGGGGCGTCTACGGCGTGCCAGAAACCTTCCTGCTCGACAGCGACGGCACCATCCTGTTTCGCGCCGCTGGCCCGGTAACCCAGCGCGTCATCCGCGAACAATTGATTCCCGCGATGAACGCTGCACGCCCGTAAAACAACATCCACCACGCCCGAAACGAACAATTGGGTTTGGAAATGCAGGCCTTTAGGATATGCTTTCGATATTGAACGGTAAAATTTCAAAGGAGCAGAGCAATGTGGGGACTATCAATTGCACTCAAAGGCGACGGGCATCTTTTTAATGTCTGGCTATCCCATGCCTGTAAGAAATTTAAGGACTCAACTTTTTACGATCAAAGCCCAATGGTCACTGCGTTTCGTCAAGCCGAAGTCGACCTCGGGGCAAAAGGGTATTTGGACGCGCCAAGCCGTGCCTTTGCGCTAGAAACCGCAAAAAACATGGCCAACCCACCAAAAGTGGATGCCACGCTGACCTTCAAAGGCACAATTCGCAATGGAACGGTGAGCGTCGCCTGCACAAACGGCACCGAGAAAACATTCAAAGTCAGCCTTACAGGATTGGATGACAAAGCCCTCGCCCAGACCTTTTACCACGTCGATGCCGCCGTCATTGCCTGCAAACCCAAACGCCCAGCGGCCTGATCGGTATTGCGTCACATTACGCAGAGCAAAACCACGCCGCCTTAAACCTCTAGCGCCAAAACCATCTTTACTGCGCCAGCCGCCTCTGCGCCCTTTTTCACAAAATGCGCTTTGTAAAACGCGTCGTGATCTGGCGTTTCTTGGTAATGATGCGGGGTCAAACTGACGGAAAACACCGGAACCCCGGCATCCATCTGCGCGCGCATCAATCCGTCAACCACCGCCGCAGCCACGAAATCGTGACGGTAAATCCCGCCATCCACAACCAACGCTGCGGCAACAACAGCTGCGTATTCGCCCGTCTCTGCCAGCTTTTTCGCCAGCAGCGGCATTTCAAACGCACCGGGCACGTCAAAGGCAACCACCTCTGCGCCACTATCTGAACTGGCCATCGCGTCCATAAATCCGTCATACGCTTGATCCACCGTTTGGGCATGCCAACGGGCTTTGATAAAGGCGATTTTGTTGGGTTTTGTCATTGCTCTGATCCTTCTTGTATTGCAACACGACAAGACCCAGAGCGTTCAGACACAAGCGCACCCCACGCGGGGCAAACCTGTCTCCATTCTCTTCCATCCGGACTATACCGTCGGCCTTGGGATCACACCAAGTCTGCCTGCTAAGGCTCGCGGGCTAGGATGTATTGGCAGAGCCAATTCACCCATCACCGCCGGTGGGGAATCGCACCCCGCCCTGAGAATAGGCCAAAACTACCCCGCCAATTTACCCGTTACCACCCAAAACGCGACGTCCCCTTGCGTCATTGCGTCTTTGGCCGTGTTTGCACGCCCGCCCGTGCAAAATCCAAAATCAGATAGACGTTGACCTAGCTCAGATCCAACGCCACGTTAGATTTACTCTTTAACGGCAATCGACCTTTTGGCGCCATCATTGCAAGGTAACCCAATGAATTTCATCAAATCTCTTTTTACGACCGCCATCAGCACGTTGTTTATTGCGCCCCTCACATCAGCCGACGAATTACCCTCCTCCGCGCAGGCAAGTCGCACCTACTTTAACGCGCAGACCGATACGGCCTGCCAAGGCGATCAAGGCGCGTACCTTCGCCTCGAACAGGGCGCAATACGCGAAAAGAACCCCGCCGCCCTGAACGCGTTGGCGTGGCTCAACCTCACTGCCAAATGTGCCAATAAAAAATACAACGCCGCTCAGGCGATTGATTTGCAACGTCAAGCCGCCGAGCTTGGCTATCCGATTGCGCAATCAAATTATGCGTTGCGCTTGGCCAAAGGACTTGGAATCAAACGCAATCCAGCTTTGGCCAAACAGTATTTTCAACGGGCCATTGAGGGTGGGTATGGCACCGGCGCGCTTGTTTTCGGGGAAATGTTGGTTGCGGGGGAATTTTACCCAAAAGATTTGAAATCGGCGGCGCGCATGTATTATTTCGCCAGCCAAGATGACGTGAACCGCGACAGGTTGCACGAATTGTTGGTGCTTATTCAAGATGCGGGCGGCACGATCCCGGAGCCTCTTTTCACCAAAGCATGGGGCGAATTTCAAGCCCAAGCCTATTGGGACCTGGTGCGTGACGGCAAATTTAAATCGCGGGTATTCTTTGGCCAATCAGACCATTTGGGCGGGTTCTACTTTGGCATGGAGCGTAATTCAGACGATCCGTTGGTGCATTTCATAGATGCGAACGTGATCAACAGCGACGGCACAAAAACCCCGTTAGATATCGCAAATTGTTTCGGCGCATCCTGCCTGAACACCTATGAAACGAATTATTGCCCGTACTGTTCCAGCATCGTGGTGCCAATCCGTTCGAGCGCCTATTCCAAAACGTTATCGGCGTTGAAATCGGGCAAAGACATCACGTTTCGCTATCAATCTAAAAATAGCGCCAAGAAGAATAAACTATTCAGCAACACCCTCAGCCTAAAGGGCTCCTACAGAGCCATAAAAATCGTTGAGGATTTATTTGACGAGGATAACGATCAGGAACCGAACAATCAGGCGGCACAAAATACCATTACGTCAAACGCAAAACCAAAAACCCCGTCTGCGACCAAATCCGTGCCTCAGATCACGGATGGCCAACAGATGGACGGCAAAAACGTCATTCAATACGCCCAAAACTCCAAAGGTGGCGATGTCTTGTGCACAGCACCGCTCGCAGATGATTATCCGACACATTTCTATGCTGGCTTGCCAGAACGTGTGCGCAATTTTTACCTCGAAGACCCAACCAACACTATTAAACCAGTTTTATCAGAATACCTTCAGGGGCCCTCGACAACAGTCTGGACGGGCTTCCACGGTGCGGCCCGCATGCGGCTCATACTCTACAAAAACGGCACGTCGCTCGCCATCAGTGTTGATGGTTCGACAGGTATTCGCGAATGGATGAGAGGCGCGTGGGTTAGCTCGGAAACCGGTGTTGCTATCAACATGCGATCGCGTGAACCAGAACATGCGTTTGGCCACCGAAACGCCAAATGTACAGGCGGAACTTTGGCAAAGAACAGGTCTTCCCTTGGGAATGGAAAACCTTATCGGGGCTGCAGCATGTTGATGATGTGTGAACACTGGATGGACAATAGCGACGATATCCGAGAGCCAAATCCAACATTAATGTCTTTGCACGAATGGCACAACGAGATTATCGAACCCGCGCAAATGCAATGGGTCCAAGAAGAATTGAGGTAGGGCTAATAGGCCCCTAACGCAACCGAACGGGCTGCTTAAATTTATGCTTGAACAGCTTGATCTCATTGCCTGAAATCGTCAGCCCCTTGCGCCATTGATCGCCCTTCATCACGCTCGCGTATCGCTTGGCATAATCGCGAAACTGATCGTTGGTCACAGCAAACGAAATCGGCAAATGCTTCAGGCTGTCCAACACAAATTTATCCGCCTGAACGCCGCTTGGCACCACATAGATTTCATGTTTCGCCAGCCCGAATATATCCTCAAGCAAAAACAAGGCGTGCTGCTGCTCACGTGGGAACGCTCCGTGTTCATTCAGTGTATGGTAAATATTCGCATCAAAGAAACACACAACGCGGTACCCCTCAGTGCGCAGTTGTTCGGCAACCATCCCAAGGGGCTGCGCATCAACCCCGTTCGCATGCCCAAAATGATAGATATTACTGCCATCAAA
The DNA here is from genome assembly GCA_018607905.1 of Paracoccaceae bacterium. GTDB lineage: Bacteria > Pseudomonadota > Alphaproteobacteria > Rhodobacterales > Rhodobacteraceae > Amylibacter. The sequence continues at coordinate 63,059 of JABBAP010000042.1, forward strand.
AATCACTGTTTTCTGATCCAACCGCAGGTCGCGCATAAACCCCTGATGGTCATACGCCAATAAGGGATGCAACTTGGCGAACAGCGTACGTGTAGAAAGTTTTGGCATTCGCATCAAGGCGTAGACAAGCAACCACAACCCAATCAGGACACCCAAAAGGTACAACATAATTGCCCCGCTCATGTCAGGGGATGTTAACAACCACCACAATGGCAAAGCAGCAATTGCCATCAAAAATGTAAAATTAATCAATACAGACAAAGCCTTACGAAAAAACCCAAAAACAGGGCGTTGTGGCTCAACAGCCTTCGCCCGGATCAGCTTCTCGCCCAATGTGGTTGGTCGCTGCTCTGAAATGTCATTCATCTAAATCTTCTCGCAATTCGGCGTGTCAAAATCCCAAGGGACCACAAATAAGCAATCCCATCTGGACACTAAAGCACAATCTTAACGCGAAAGTTAAGGCCACTAACGCCGCCTGCGACAATCAACACCACTGCGTACTTGGCAGATAATTGCCTACAAATTCCCGATCAAAATCCCCGCCGCAAACACCAGCGCACCGCCCAAAATCACCTGAAACCCCGCTCGCAACCACGGCGTGTCCATGTATCTATTCTGGATCCACGTAATCGCCCACAACTCGATAAACACGACCAAAATCGCGATCGTTGTCGCCGTCCAAAAATCGGGGATCAGATACGGCAGCGCGTGGCCCAAACCGCCCAGCGTCGTCATCACGCCCGCCGCAATACCGCGTTTCATCGGCGATCCACGCCCTGAGATCACGCCGTCATCGCTGGCAACTTCGGTGAAGCCCATCGAAATCCCCGCGCCGACAGACGCCGACAAGCCGATCAAAAACGTCTGCCACGTATCCCCTGTCGCAAAGGCGGCGGCAAATATGGGTGCCAACGTGGAAACAGACCCGTCCATCAGCCCCGCCAACCCCGGCTGCACCCATGTCAGCACAAATTGGCGATGCTCCTCGGAAACCTCGGCCTTAGCCACATCTGGCCCCACATGCGCGGCTTCTAATTCTGCAGCGGTCGCCTCATGCCCAGCCTCCGCCAGCGCCAAATCCCCCAACAGCTTGCGCGTATCCGCATCGCCCGTATTTTGCGCCGCAAGTCGATAAAACCGCGCCGCCTGCGCCTCCATATCGCGCGCCGCGTTGCGGGTTTTCTCTATCCCCAGTGGGCGCACCAACCAATCGGGCTTGCGTTCATAAAACCCCTTCACATGGTCACGCCTTATCAACGGAATCACATCGCCGAACCGTTTTTTATGCAGATCAATCAACCAGTTGCGATGCGTGTTCTCTTCCTCTGCCATGCCATCGAAAATCTTGGCACTGTCGGGAAATTCCGCGCGTAACCCTTGCGCATAGGCCGCGTAAATCCGCGCATCATCCTCCTCAGCCGAAATAGCCAAAGCCAGAATTTCTTGCTCTGACAACTCTGAAAAATCCCGTTTTGAACGAGGCATAAATCGCGACAGCATAACCAACTCCAATTTAGAATAATTCTAAGTTAAATCACTCCTCGCCCTCCTTCAACCCAAATCCGCTTGCCCAAACCCCGTGCCACCCGCTATCAGCGTGATAACACCTAGAGGAGCCTTTCTATGACCACACTCACCATCACCCGCCCAGACGATTGGCACCTCCATTTGCGCGACGGCGACATGCTTAACGCAGTGGCCCCAGAAACCGCACGTGATTTCGCCCGTGCGATCATCATGCCCAACCTCGTGCCGCCCGTTGTCACCGCCAAAGACGCCGCCGCCTACCGAGCCCGCATCATGGCCGCGCTGCCCGCTGGCTCCGATTTCCAACCTCTGATGACGCTTTACCTCACAGAAACAACGGACCCAGCCGACCTCGCAGCGGCCTTCGCGGATGGCCTCATCTCGGCCGTGAAACTCTATCCCGCAGGGGCCACAACAAACTCTGCTTCTGGCGTCAAAAACATTAATAACGTCATGCACGTCCTTGAAAAAATGGCAGAAATCGGCTGCCCCTTGTGCATCCACGGCGAGGTCACTGACCCAAGCATCGACATTTTCGATCGCGAAGCCGCCTTCATCGAAACCGTGCTCGATCCCCTGCGCAACCGCCTTCCCGACCTTCGCATCATCTCGGAACACATCACCACCAAAGACGGCGTCGATTACGTGCGCAGCGCGGCTCAAAACCTCGCCGCCACCATCACAACCCACCACCTGATCATCAACCGCAACCACATCCTCGCGGGTGGCATCCGCCCCCATTACTACTGCCTGCCCGTGGCCAAACGCGAAACCCACCGCCTTGCCTTGGTCGCGGCCGCAACCTCTGGCGATCCGCGCTTTTTCCTTGGCACAGACAGCGCGCCCCACACCGATCCAAACAAATTGATGGAATGTGGCTGCGCAGGCGTGTTTTCCGCCACCAACACCATGTCCTGCCTCGCCCATGTGTTTGAATCTGAAGGCAAACTCGAAACACTCGAAAAATTCGCCTCCCTAAACGGCCCCAACTATTACCGCCTACCCGTGAACGAAACAACGATCACGCTCACCAAACAACCCGATCCCGTACAATTCGCCCCAAAAATCGAAACACCCGATGGCCCCGTCACGGTCTTTGATCCCGGTTTCCCGCTCTATTGGTCAGCGTCCCAATAGGTCTGCCAAATTTCTGGAACTGTGGTCTTTTCTTGGCGACAGTAAACTCAAGTACTAACTCCGCCACTGCTATGATTTTCTTTACTTCTCAACCCGCAAAGGTAGAGTGGCCCCATATTTACGATTTTCTTTAACGAATTCTAATTTTTGAAAGTACCTAAAAATGGGAAAATTTTTCCGTTGGATTCCAAGCCAACACGCAGTCGCCGCTCTTCGTGATGGAATGGTCTCACACAACCAATCAGCCTTGTGGGTTTTTGAATCGACTGGGACGTATAAGCCCGGAAACAACATTACTCGCGGTGCTTATCTTCTAGCCTACGAGGTCACCGACACAGCGACAACAAACATTAAGACTGTGAAAACAATAAACTTTTTAGATGTTAATTACGTCGGTGAATCAGATCATCCCCTCTTTAACATCGTAAAAGACAATGAACCGGGCGCCTACGGAATCGGCAGGCATCGTCAAAAAACCACGAATTTACATGCGACAACCCGCTACGCGAGAAAAAGTGAAGTGGCTTGGGCCCTTGGTCTTAACGAACGCGAAGTGGGCGTGGCTTATCGACCAGAAAAGGCGTGGGTGCGCTAACCTCCCTTATCACAACAACCCAGCTGCCTTACGCCGCTCGTTGATTTTTCCGTCCCGATACAACAGGTTATAGGTATCAAACGGAATAATCCCCTGATCCTGCGTCACAAAATGCACGCAGGATCGTTTCACCCGCGACACACAAAAATTATACGGGTCGAGGAACTCTGAAATCGCCACCCGAAACAAGTTCTCATAGGTCACGGATTGCGGCGTTTCAATCGCTGGCAAACAACACAACAACGCCTCCATCCGCTGGCTCGCATTCTGATCATTCGTGGACAGCGAAAAGAACTCGAATATCCGCGATTTCAGCTCTGGATACTTCTCAAACGTCACCGCATTCGGCACCTCATCGATAATCACATCCTTGGGGATCATCGACGTGATTGGCACAATCTGTTCGCCATTTCGCAGCGCGTAACCAATTGAAATACTTTCAGGATTACACGGCAGCGGGATCATATCGCCACCCTGAAACGCCGTCGACCCATCCACAATCGCACGCCGTATTTCCGACAACACCATGCGGTTTTTCTTGGGATCAAACCTTTCGTTGCGCCCAGCGGATTGCACAGGCTGAAACGTCACGCCGCGCACACAATTCCAGCGCAAACCTTCCTCGATAATCGCGTTGATCTCGCCGTCATTCACACCCTTTTTGATTACCGCCACCAGCGTCGTGGAAATCCCGTGTTTTTCCAACGCTTCCAGCGCCTGCATTCGCACCTTGCTCAGATCAGCACCGCGAATGTCCTTCAGCGCGTCTTTCTGCGTGCTATCAAACTGCAAATACACCTCAAACCCAGCCCCCAACGTGGCCAATTCCGCCGCAAATCCATCCTCGCGCGCAATCCGCAGCCCGTTGGTGTTCAGCATCACATGGCGGATCGGTTTGGTCATGGTCAGGCGCAAAATATCCATGATTTGGGGATGTATCGTCGGCTCACCCCCTGAAATTTGCACCAGATCAGGCTCGCCCTCACTTTCCACCAACATATCCAGCATTTGCTCCACCTCGACCAGCGACTTCGTGCCATCTTTGGCAGGCGAAGAATTGGCAAAACATACGGGGCACGTCAAGTTACAGGCTTGATTTACCTCAATAATTGCCAAGCAGGAATGTTGCTCATGGTCAGGACACAAGCCGCAATCATACGGGCAACCATAATCCGTTTTTGTCTGCGGCTTTAACGGCCGATCCCCAGGTTTCAGATAATCCCGCGCCGCCAAAAAATACGCAGCATCCGTGCTGACAATCGTCTTTTGCACACCGTGCTCGCGACAGCGTTTTTGGTAAATAACATTGTCCCCCTCGCGGATAATTTTCGCTGGCACCAACTGCCAACACTCTTCGCACATCGAAAGCGTTTGCCCCAAAAATACGTAAGGCGCGACCTTGCGCGTGAACCCGTCTAAGCCCGCTTCTGGGCGGCTACCATCATGCATATTCCGTATCCAATCAAGGCGATGCAGCACAGATGAAACACGTTAAACGGGCCAATCACCGTGCCGTAAGGCTTTAAAAACTCCCACAAAAATCTCTGCCCACCGTAACAAATGCACATCAGATAGAAACCGTATTTTTGAAAATACGTAAGGTGAAACCGCATCAGGTACAAACAGCCGATGAAAAACACCGCCATCGCCCCGCTTTCATACAGCATCACCGCGTGGCGCGGCCCATCGCCGAAATCCACGCCCCACGGCAGGGTCGTTCTCACCCCCACCGTCTGATCCTCAAGCCCCGTGAAATAGCAGCCCCAGCGCCCGATCACAGTGGAAATCGTGAACGCAGGCACAAACAACGCCCCCGTCGATCCAACCTGCCCCAGCCACGCCTTGGCGACCTCTACAAACAGGATCGCGCCGACCAGCGCGCCCAAAATAGATCGCCCCAGAATATCCTCGCCACTGACCCACAGGTTCAACGAACCAAAGAAAAACGCGCCCCAAATCGCGCCCACCGACAGCCCCAGATAATACACCCAGCCCATCGTGTTCACGCGCTCCAAACCGCGCGCCAAAACACCGCGCGATAGCAAAAACGTCAGCCCGC
>JABBAP010000042.1:68479-156045 GCA_018607905.1 Paracoccaceae bacterium
ACGCGCTCCAAACCGCGCGCCAAAACACCGCGCGATAGCAAAAACGTCAGCCCGCCCGAACAACTCGCAGCGATCAAATCAAACACAAAATGGACGTTAAGCACGCGGCCAAATCCTCAAATCATTTGCCTTTGGCGCAGCATTGGGCAATTCTGACCCCACTGTCCAGTTCGTTTGAAAGCAAATCCTTTGGCCAAATTTTTCCTCGTCCTCAGCGGCCTTGCGATGGTGTTGTTTGGTGGCTGCTCTATCCTTTTTGCCACAAGCATTGGCCCCTCTGCATTTGTTATTGGCGGCTTGCCATTTATCGCAGCGCTTGGCATTTTTGTCCTATCCAAGAGCAAAATTTCAGAAAAACGCCGAAAAACGGGCAGCTTCACCCTAGATCGCGTCAAACCAAAACCAAAACGATAGGCCTGCACATGGCAAAATTCTTCCTCGTTCTTAGCATAATCGTCATGATCGGCACAGGCGGCTGCGGCCTTGTCTTTGCCACAGGGGGTTGGGCAGACGCCGCGCTCGTTCTGGCGGGCCCACCGTTCGCTGTCGCCCTGATCATCTGCATTATTTGCTACAATGTGATCAACACACGCGAAACTCCTGACGATACCGAAAACAAGGACTAACCAAATGGGCACTTTCCTAATTGTTCTGGGCGCAATCGTCGCTGTTTTAACCGGCGGTTGCACCGTGATGTTTTTCGCAGGCTCAGGCTTTAACGATCCATTTGCACCCGTGGCTCTGGTGTTCGGTGGCATTCCCTTTTTGGTGGGCATCGGTTTGCTTTTTATCGGTCTTGCCGTGAACAAACATAAAATCAAGCGCGAGAACGAAGCCTACGAAAACCAGTAACCCCAAGAAAAAACCCGACTGCAAAAGCAGCCGGGTAAGTATACCTGATGATAAGCCGTCGACCTTGGAGGGTACACAGCCATGAGGCAGTTATAAGAACGACAGTCCGAATCCAGCCTAAACTGGCGAAGATGGTCCATTTGTGTGCAAAAATCGGTCCAGCTTGCGCCTTTCCGAGACGAGGATTTGCACGCACCCAAACCACACCCGATTCGCGTCCTCATGAAAGAAACCTAGCATGATTTGTGGTTAAGCAAAAGATTTCCACACGATTTAGTGTTTAACCATTTTTAAGTTAGATTTTTTTAACACTTTCACTAAACCTACTAACCCCAATCATACGCATCGTTTTTTGGCTTATACATACCTTATCCACAACCTTATCCAGATTGCCTTTCTCCCCCAAATCAACAACAACAAACTGAGCAGATTCGAGGGCGAAATGGACGGCAACGCACCACCAAACGACGTGCAAAATACTGAAACTGATCCGACCCAGGCCCTCCCGCATTCCATCGAGGCGGAACAGGCTTTGCTCGGTGCGCTATTGGTGAACAACGATGTTTTTGATCGCGTCACAACGCTGGTGAACGAAAACCACTTTTTCGATCCCTTACACGGCCGCATCTTCGAAGTGATCGCTCGTCGTATCCAGAAAAACGCACTGGCCTCCCCCGTCACGATTAAAGCCTTCCTAGAAGACGACCCTGGCCTTGCCGAACTTGGTGGCCCCGCCTACCTCGTGCGTCTTGCAGGTGCATCTATGTCCGTGTTTGCCGCCAAAGATTACGCGCAAATGATCTATGACATGGCAATCCGCCGCGATCTTATCGCGATCGGTGAAGAAATCGGCGCCAAAGCCCAGTCGATGGATGTGGACGACGAACCAAAAGAACAAATCGTCGCCGCCGAACAACGCCTCTACGCCCTTGGCGAACAAGGAAGCGTCGATTCTGGCTTCCAATCCTTCCTCAAGGCGGTCACCGATGCCGTCAACATGGCCAACGCCGCCTATCAACGCGACGGTGACATGGCAGGCATCTCGACTGGCCTCAAAGATATGGACGCCAAACTTGGCGGCCTGCACCCGTCCGACCTATTAATCCTCGCGGGTCGGCCCTCAATGGGGAAAACCTCGCTCGCCACCAACATCGCCTACAACATCGCCAAAGCCTATAAAAAGGGCCTGCGCCCAGACGGAACCGAAGGCGCAATCGAAGGCGGCGTCGTCGGATTTTACTCCCTCGAAATGTCCGCAGAACAGCTCGCCGCACGGATCTTGTCTGAGGCCTCAGAGGTCGAATCCCACCGCATCCGCTCTGGCGATATGTCCGAAGAAGAGTTCCGCCGCTTTGTAGAGGCCGCAAAAAGCCTCGAAAACTGCCCGCTGTTCATCGACGACACCGCCGCCCTGCCAATTTCCGCCCTCGCGGCCCGCGCGCGCCGTCTAAAACGTACCCACGGCCTTGATGTGCTGATCATCGACTACCTGCAACTCGTGCGCCCCGCCACCGCCAAAGACAGCCGCGTAAATGAGGTCTCCGAGATCACCCAAGGCATGAAAGCCATCGCCAAGGAACTCGACATTCCGGTCATCGCCCTGTCCCAGCTCTCACGTGCCGTTGAAAGCCGCGAAGACAAACGCCCCCAGCTTTCCGATCTGCGCGAATCCGGCTCAATCGAGCAAGACGCGGATTGCGTTATGTTTGTGTATCGCGGCGAATATTACAAAGAACGCGAAAAACCCGCCGAACACGAGCTGGAAAAAATGGCCACATGGCAGGCCGAAATGGAAGACCTGATGGGCAAAGCAGAGGTCATCATCGGCAAACAACGCCACGGCCCCATCGGCTCGATCGACCTCGCCTTTGAAGGCCGCTTCACCCGTTTCACCGACCTTGCAAAACCGTGGCAAGGCAGTGGCGGCAATAAAGAAGACCAATTTTAAGATGACAAACATGAATATCGACCTTTCTGGCGTGAACCACATCACGCTCGCCTGCACCGATCTGCCCAAATCCATCGCGTTTTACCGCAACACGCTTGGCGCAACGCTCAAGGCTGAATGGCCCAAAGGTGCCTATTTTGAGGTCGGCGATCTCTGGCTCTGCCTCGCATTAGAAAAACAAGTCATCCCACGCGACGATGACACCCACGTCGCATTCTCCTGTGCTCAATCCGCGTTCGATTACACCGCTGACCACATCGCAGAGACCGCAAAACAGTGGAAAACCAACACATCCGAAGGCGCATCGCTCTATTTCCTAGACCCGGATGGCCACAAACTTGAACTCCACGCTGGTTCCCTGCAATCACGTTTGGCCCATTACGCGCAAACAAAACCAGACGGCATGCAATTCTACCACTGACTTTTTGTTTCTTTGTTCCTAAAATACTCGAATGACAGACTTCACAGAAATCTCGGTCATTGATTTGGCCCAAGACGACGCGAAAATCACCGCTGATTTCGCGGCCGCCTATTCCACCGCTGGCTTCGCCTACATCAAAAACCACGGCGTCCCCCAATCCTTGATCGACGCGGTTTTCGATGCATCGCGCCAATTTCACGCCCAGACTGAGGCCGCGAAACAAACCATCGCGCTCAACGAAAACCATCGAGGCTACATCCCGATCAACACTTCTACAGATGTAAATTCAAAACTCGCTGATGTGAAAAAACCCAATCAATCCAGCAGCTTCATGATGATGGCTGAAACCGAACTTACCCCCGCAGAATACCTCTCTGGCCCCAACCAATGGCCCGATCTGCCCCAATTTCGCGACACGCTCACAACCTACGCCGCGCAAATGACGACACTTGGCCAACGGCTCATCGCGCTGACCGCAGCCGCCTGCAATGCCGATCCAGCCGACCTCACGCCAGCCTTTCAAAACCCCACAATCTGGCTCCGCTTGCTGCACTATCCGCCAAGCCCCGCACAATCCCCCGACGATCTTTACGGCTCCGCCCCCCACACAGATTTTGGCGCATTAACCCTGCTCGCCCAAGACGGCGTTGGCGGGCTACAAGTCCAAACCCCTTCAGGGGATTGGGTCGATGCCCCCAAGATTGAGGGCACATTTGTGGTCAACGTCGGTGATATGCTCAACCGCGCCTCCAACGGTTTCCTCAAATCCACACCCCACCGCGTCATCAACCGATCAGGGCGCGAACGCTACTCGATCCCGTTCTTCTTTGATCCCTACATCAACACCACGATCAAACCGCTGAACGGCACAGGCACCCCGAAATTCGAACCCGCCCATTTCGGGGATTTCCTTCGATCCGAACTCGGTGCAAGCTACGATCAACACAAATCGGACCCAAAAACATGATCCCCCAATTCGATAAAAACACCGCACTCCTGTTGATCGACGTGCAAAAAGGCGTGAACGACACCGCCTATTACGGTGGCCCCACAGGACGGCGCAACAACCTTGGTGCCGAAGACAACATCATCGGATTGCTCACCGCATGGCGTGCCAAAGGGGGCCGCGTCGCCTTCACCCGCCACAACAGCATTGAGGACGGCTCGCCCCTCAAACTCACGCTAGAAAGCGGTGAACAACTGCCCGGAATGGACATTCACGCAGGCGATATCGCCGTCTCAAAATCCGCCAACAGCGGCTTTATCGGCACCAGTTTGGAACAAGAATTACACCGCGCTCACATCCACCGCCTTGTGATCGTCGGCTATTTCACCAACATCTGCGTTGAAACCACAACCCGCATGGCAGGCAACATGGGCTACGATACCTACCTCGTTCACGACGCCTGCGCGACCATGAACATGATCGGCATCGACGGCACAGATTATGACCCAGACTTGGTGCACGATATGGCCCTCGCCTCCCTTCATGGGGAATTCTGTACAGCCATCACAACTGCCGACGCACACGGCCTAATCAATGCTGACGCGCGCCATCTTGATCGCGTGCAAGGCAACGAATGAGCTACGGTGTTTCCTCCATGACGGCACCGCTAAAACGCGTGGCATTGCGCGCGCCCAGCCCGTCTTTGCTAAACGCAGACTTGCACAAATGGCACTACTCCGACCTTCACGACCCTGATAAAATACAAGAAAGTTATGCACAATTTACACATATCCTACAAAACGCGGGATGTGAGCTGATGTATATGACAGGCGATGACAACGGCATTGCAGACGCCGTCTTCACATACGACGCCTCGCTCATTACCCCCCACGGCGCAATCCTCATGTCGCCCGGCAAGGTGCAGCGGACGGGCGAACAAGACCTGCACCGCGCCTTTTACGCCACCCACCAAATCCCGATTCTAGCCGAGGTCACAGATGCCCGCGCCGAAGCAGGCGATACCCTCTGGCTTGACGATGAAACCCTGCTGATCGGACGCGGCTTTCGCACAAATGACGCGGGCGTGCATCAAATCGCCGCCGCCTTAAAACCGCACGGCATTGCTTGCCCCACCTTCGATTTACCCGTCTACACAGGGGCCGCCGCCTGCCTCCACCTGATGTCGCTCATCTCGATGCTCGACACGAAAACCGCGCTTGTCTGCACCGAACTCCTGCCTGTCGCACTTTACGAACTCCTCGTTGAAAAAGGCATCACGCTTATCCCCGCCCCCTTTGACGAATTCCAATCCACAGGCACCCTCTCCACCAACGTCCTGTGCACGAGCCCCAAAAACGTGATCATGCTTGACGGTATCCCAAAAACCCAAGCAGCAATTGAGGCCGCTGGTATCACAGTCACCACATTTTCCGCAGATGCCCTCTGCATCGCCTGCGAAGGCGGCCCCACCTGCCTAACGCGCCCCATTTTACGAGGTTAAACCATGATGACACGACGCACTTTCATCGCTGCAACCGCCGCGGCCACCAGCGCAACACCAGCCGCCGCCACCGCCCCGTTCAGGGTTCCCGCCGAGGAACACCCCCACGAACGCACCTTCATGCAATGGCCCGTCAGCCGCAAAGTCCACCCCTCCGCTGGCTTCCTGCAAGACACTCAAGCCACAATCGCCGATATCGCCAATACCATCGCTGATTTCGAACCTGTCGTGATGCTGGCCCACAAAGACGATCACGCGACGATCCGCGCGCAAACCTCTGAATTGGTTGAACTTTGGGATATCCCGACCGAAGACCTCTGGGCGCGCGACGCTGGCCCGTGTTTCGCGCAAAACGGCAAAATTTAACGCATCCACAACTTTAATTTCAACGGTTGGGGCAATCGACAAGTCCACAAACGCGACGGAAAAATCGCCGCCCTTGTGGCCCAGCACCTCGGCCTCAAAAACCACGACACTGGCCTTGTCGGCGAACCGGGCGGCGTGGAATCCGATGGCCACGGCACGTTGATCGCGCACGAAAGCAGTTGGGTGAACAAAAACCGCAACCGTATTTCAAAAGCCGAAATCGAAACCCGCCTACTGGCCGCTTACGGTGCCAACAAACTGATCTGGGCACCTGGTATCAAGAACCAAGACATCACCGATTACCACATCGACAGCCTTGCGCGTTTCACAGGCGCAGGCCGCATGATCATCCAACTGATCGACGATCCAGACCCGTCCGATCCATGGCAAATCGTCCCTTATGACACGCATGACATAATCGCGGCCAACCGCACCTCTACGGGCCGCAAATTCGACATAACCGTCATCCCCGACCCCGACAAACGCCGCGTGAAATCCAATGATTTCGTCGCCAGCTACGCCAATTATTATGTGTGCAACGGCGCAGTCATCGCCGCACAATTCGGTGATCGCCGCACGGATAAGGCCGCAAAACGCGCGCTTAAACAACACTATCCCGGTCGCGAGATCATCACACTAAACGTCGATCCGCTTGGCGAACTCGGCGGCGGAATCCATTGCGCCACCCAACAACAACCAAAACTCTGATGCGCTGGTTTTCTAAAAACGCCGAGAGCATCGAGGCTGCCGCAGCCCTTCTCACCGCATTTGTCGCTGTGGCCGCAATTATCGGCGTGAAGATGCAGATCGACGCAAATGCCGACCAACAAGCCGCCCAATCTGCCCGCGATATTTTTCGCGAACATCTGACCCTGTCCATTGCAAATCCGCAGTTTTCCGAACCCGACGTCTGCACACTCATTGCCTCAGATCAGCGCCCCGCTTATGCGGCCTACGTCGAACACCTCTTGTACACGTCAGAACAAATCCTCGCGACGCAAACAGATTGGGATGATGCAATCACCGAACGCTTGGCCCCCCATATCGACTATTTTTGCTCCACAGACGGCTGGAACGGCTACACCCAACCCGTCACAGATTTGATCGCACTCACACGAATTGATCACTGCACGGCGACACCCACCTGCCAATAAAAACACCACCCCAGCCTCTTCTTCTGGCCAAAAATATCCAAATCCCGCCCCCAACCACTTGACGCAACGCCGCCACTGGTGTCCCTAACCGCCAAGCAAAGGAACACTGCAATGGCCGTCGCAACCCTCACAATTGACCTCACCGCCCTCACGGATAACTGGCGCGCACTTGATGTGAAATCCGCCCCATCGGTGCAAACCGCCGCCGTTGTCAAAGCCGACGGCTACGGTTGTGGCGCAGGCCGCGTGTCTGCGGCTCTGTCCAAAGCGGGCGCAAAAACCTTCTTTGTCGCCGCCGCCGAAGAGGGCATCGCCGTGCGCCAAAACACCCCAAACGACACAAAAATATTCGTGTTTTCAGGCTGCTGCGACGCCGATCATCAAATCCTCAAAGCCAACAACCTGATCCCGCTCCTAAATTCTCCTGAACAGGTTAACCACTTTACCTCAACAGGTGAAAAATTCGGCGTGCAACTCGACACAGGCATGAACCGCCTCGGCCTAGAACCAAATGAATTCAACGCCCTACGCGATCAAATCATCACAGCGGATCCGCAAATCATCATGTCCCACCTCGCCTGCGCGGATGAGCCCAACCACCCACAAAACGCCCAACAACACGCATCGTTCCGCGAAATGACAGATGGCCTCACGGCACCAAAATCCCTCGCCGCCACAGGCGGCACACTCCTTGGCGCGGACTACCACTTCGACCTCACACGCCCCGGCGTCGGCCTTTACGGCGGCGCACCGTTCACAGACGCAAAACCCGTGGTCAGCGTCAGCGTCCCCGTCATCCAAACCCGCATCGTGGAAATCGGTGAAACCGTCGGATACGCAGCCTTCTGGACTGCCAAACGCACCAGCAAAACCGCCACAATCGCCGTTGGATACGCAGATGGCCTCACGCGTCAGATGGGCAACCACACCAACGATCACCGCGTAAACCTTTACGCAGGCGGCACGCCCTGCCCGCTGATTGGCCGCGTCTCGATGGATATGATCACCGTCGACATCACCGATCTCGACCACATCCCTACCCACCTCGATATCCTCACCCCCCATCAAACCGTCGATGACCTCGCCAATGCCGCAGGCACGATTGGCTATGAAATCCTCACCTCCCTTGGCGCGCGTTACAATCGCGTATACAAAGCATAAAAAGGGGAATCCCATGCAGGCACTGACCTTCATCGACAACACGCTCGCCTCCATTGGTCGCAGCGCCCTTGGCCTCTGCGCCTCGGTCGGGCGCATCATCATGTTCGCCGCCCTCACCATCGCGCATCTGTTCCGCCCACCGTTCTATTTTCGCGAATTTGCCCAACAATTGCTAACAATCGGCTACTTTTCGCTCCCCGTTGTTGGCCTCACGGCCCTGTTCACAGGCGGCGCACTCGCGCTGCAAATCTACTCGGGCGGCGCACGTTTCAACGCCGAGGCGGTCGTGCCCTCCGTCGTTGCCATTGCCATGGTGCGCGAGCTTGGCCCCGTGCTTGGCGGCCTCATGGTCGCAGGCCGCGTGTCCTCCTCCATCGCCGCTGAACTTGGCACCATGCGCGTCACCGAACAGATCGACGCGCTCACCACCCTGTCGACAAACCCGATGAAATACCTCGTCGTCCCCCGCGTGCTCGCCGCCACCCTCGCAATGCCAGTCCTCGCCTTTATCGGCGATGTCATCGGCATCATGGGCGGCTTCCTCGTGGGCACACAACGGCTCGATTTCAACGCCTCCACCTACATCAACAACACGGTCGATTTCCTCGAGGTTGGCGACGTCACCTCAGGCCTCGTCAAAGCCGCCGCCTTCGGCTTCATCGTCGCCCTCATGGGATGCTACCACGGCTACAACTCAGGCCGCGGCGCACAAGGCGTCGGCAAAGCCACCACCAACGCAGTGGTCAGCGCCAGCGTTCTAATTCTCGCCGCAAACTACATCCTGACAGAGGTGTTTTTCACGTCATGATCACCCTCCAAAACGTCAAAAAATCCTTCGGCCCCAACCACGTTCTGCGCGGCGTGGACCTCGACATTGCCAAAGGTGAAAGCATGGTCATCATCGGAGGCTCTGGCACGGGGAAATCCGTCGCGCTCAAATGCGTGCTCGGCCTGATCACACCAGATTCGGGTAAAATAACCGTAAACGGCGCAGATGCGACCAAGGGCGACCGCGACGCCTTCCTTGCGCAATTCGGAATGCTTTTCCAAGGCGGTGCCCTGTTTGACTCACTCTCCGTCTGGCAAAACGTCGCCTTCCGCCTGATGCGCGGCAAAGGCAAATTGTCCAAATCAGACGCCCGCGACCTCGCCATCGAAAAACTCCGCCGTGTCGGCCTCAAAGCAGACGTTGCAGACCGTTTCCCCGCCGAACTCTCAGGCGGCATGCAAAAGCGCGTCGGCTTGGCCCGCGCCATCGCCGCCGAACCCGAGATTATCTTCTTTGACGAGCCCACCACAGGCTTGGATCCGATCATGTCAGGCGTCATCAACGAGTTAATCCGCGAAATCGTGGTCGAAATGGGCGCGACAGCGATGACCATCACCCACGATATGTCGTCTGTGCGCGCCATAGCCGACAAAGTCGCCATGATCCACGAAGGCGTCGTCCAATGGACAGGCCCCGTAGCGGATATGGACACCAGCGGCGATCCCTATTTGGATCAGTTTATTAATGCGCGTGCTGAGGGGCCGATTGAGGCTGTTCGGTGAGTGAGCTAGTAAATAATCTACCCGTTGCATTCATTGGCTTCTATGTAAATGCAACATTATTTTACTCATATTATTTAACAACATTTGGCAAAGAAATAGCTCTCAAAAGAAAACAACCGCGTTGGTGGGAGTCCGCCTTCGCTGTATTTATTAAAGCTACCTTTTTCGGCATACTGCCAGGGTCATTTTTGACCTATTTTCTCGTCGCCAATTTTCCTGATTTATCCTGGTCAATAACTCGACTTCCTCTTTTGGCAGGTGCCGCGATTACTGGTATCGTCATCCACAAGGATATCTTGAAACACACACATAGCGCCCAAAAATCAAACACAGTTATCTTTTGCATAGCACTTGCGCATTTCCCTACATTGCTTTTGATTTACTGAAATCTCAACTTATCCCTAACAAACCACCTATTCTTTGATTCTACCCGACCAAAAATTAACTTTGCAGGCCCCACCCATGTTCTTCACCTTCTTCGGCACCATCATAATCGCAGCCATCATCGGCTATGCCTCTGAACGAACGGGCTTCACCTCCAACGGCTACCTCCCGTCCATCATCATCTGCATCGGTGGGGCATTCCTGTTCTTCTTTATCCGCGTCATGTTCGGCTTTAGCTTCGGGTCAGCAGGCACAAACGCCATTCTATCGTCCATTGGCGCGCTAATCATTGTCCCAACCCGCTACCGCAAGTAATGACCCAATTCACCCTCCTCGCCACCCTCCGCGACGAATCCCCATACATCATTGACTGGATCGCGCATCACCGCGCCATCGGCATTACGCAATTCGTGCTCTACCAAAACGACTCCGTCGATGGCACAACCCAACTCCTGCAAACCCTGCACGACGCAGGTGAAATCCTTTTTATCGACAACACCAACCCCGCCGACGCCCTGCCAAAGTTCCAAGACCTCCCTCCGCAACGCCGCGCCTATGGTCGGGCCTTGCGAAACCGCTCTGTTCAAAACTCGGATTATATTCTCGTAATCGACGCTGACGAATACCTAGAACTCCCTGTGGACGGCGATCTCCCAACGATGCTGCGCCGACTAAACCACCCCGACGTAGTTTCGATGCCATGGCGGATGATGGGGTCGTCTGGCCAAACCGAATTCGCACCCGATCCCGTCACACACCGCTTTGACAAAGCCGCCGCCCCTGACGATTTGGGCACCTTACGGCCCTTTAAACAGGTCAAATCCCTGTACCGCCCAGCAATCACTCGGTTTTACAACCTGCACATGCCCCGCGCATTTCGCGACGAAGTCTCATGGGTCGATCCAAACGGCGCCCCTATTCTCAAAAAAATGATGAACGGCAATCAATTGCCCCAATTCCCTTTCGACAGCGCAAATTTGCGCCACTACCACGTCAAATCCTACCCCGAGTTTTGCGTCAAAATCGTACGCGGCTATGCCTGCAGCCCAAATGAAAAACGCTTCCAGCTTGGTGCAAAAATCTTCGATCCGATGAATCCAAACACCGTCTCCCTGCCGCTCCCCAAACCGCTCGCCACCCGCAGCGCAGAAATCGCCACACACATCCGCCAAAACCCCAAAATCGCAGATATCGAATCCCACGCCATCGCCAGCTTCATCAAACTCACCCACCTATGCCAAGCCGCCGTAGACAGCCACGACATCCTGCCAACAATCACCCGCCGCAACCGTCTGTCCGACAGCTTACAGACCTATTTTGAGGATACAGTCTGGTCCAAAATGCGCACCTCACCTTAACATCAACGCGCCAAATCCTTATGTAACGCCTCAGTCTTTTTGTTTTCAAAATATCCGCGCCGCAGGCAATACGCTTTGAAAAACAAAGCACCCAAAAATGAGATCCCCCAAATGCAGCTAACCAACCTCCCCCAAACTCTCTTAAAACTCGCAAACCTCTCCTTGCTGGTCCTTTTCCCCATCGCATGGTTCGCGCCGCTGCTAAAAGCAGGCCTCTTGCCCTTCTTTTCCCTCAGCGAAATCTCGGTTTTCTCTGGCATTCAAGCCCTCTGGGAAAAGGACATCTTCCTCGCCCTCATCGTCTCCACCCTCGCCCTAGTCGCCCCCATGGCCAAAGTCATCAGCACCGCGCTCATCCAATTCGGCGTTATCTCGGCGAAAATCAAACCGATCCTCACCCACATGGGCCGCCTTGCAATGGCCGACATCTTCCTCATTGCCATCTACATCGTGGTCGCCAAAGGCGTCGGCGTCGGGCGCTTGGAAACAGGCTGGGGCCTCTACCTGTTCACCGCCTGCGTTCTCGCCTCCTACGCCATCACGATATTCGACAAATCTGGCAAAGAGCCACTGGATCAGGCCAAATGATTGCACAAATCGGTATATCAATTTATTGAAACACAAACCCCTGCCTCTCGCTGCGCTCAAACGGGCTTTGCGTTACGCGAAACAGTAGAAAATTGAAATCCGATACATGGCCAAACAATCACTCGCATTCACCTGTTCCTCCTGCGGCGCCTCCCACAAAAAATGGGCGGGGCGATGTGAAACCTGCGGCGAATGGAATTCCATCGAAGAACAGGCACCCTTGGCCGCGGGTCCGGGCACAAAAACCCTCGGCGCAACCAAGGGACGCAAAGTCGCGCTCAGTGACCTCACAACCGAAGACAAACCGCTGCCCCGCGCCAATTGCGGCATTGAAGAGCTCGACCGCGTGCTCGGCGGTGGTTTCGTCCCTGCCTCTGCAATCCTCGTGGGCGGTGATCCGGGCATCGGTAAATCCACGCTGATGTTGCAAGCCGCCGCAAAATTCGCGCTCACCGGCAAAAAAGCAATCTATGTTTCGGGCGAGGAAGCCGCCTCCCAAATCCGCATGCGCGCACAGCGCCTAGAACTCACACACTCCCCGGTGCAACTGGCCTCCGAATCCAACTTGCGCGATATCCTGACCACGCTGGAGGCCGAAAAACCCGACCTCGTGGTCATTGATTCCATCCAAACCATGTGGGTCGATCACATCGACAGCGCCCCCGGCTCCGTATCCCAAGTCCGCGCCGTCGCCCACGAACTCACCACATTCGCCAAACGCAAAGGCATCATCGTTATTCTTGTGGGTCACGTCACCAAAGAAGGCCAAATCGCTGGCCCCCGCGTTGTTGAGCACATGGTCGACACGGTGCTGTATTTTGAAGGCGAACGGGGCCACCAATTCCGCATCCTGCGCGCCGTGAAAAACCGGTTCGGCCCAGCCGATGAAATCGGTGTGTTTGAAATGACAGGCTCTGGCCTTGAACAGGTCACCAACCCCTCCGCATTATTTCTGTCAGATCGCGAAAAACCCGCGCCTGGTTCTGTCGTCTTCGCAGGGATCGAAGGCACACGCCCGCTGCTCGTTGAAATCCAGGCCCTCGTTGCGCAAACATCGCTGGCCAATGCACGGCGCACCGTTGTCGGCTGGGACTCTGGCCGCCTCTCGATGATCCTCGCCGTGCTCGAATCTCGGTGCGGCTTGTCGTTTCAGGGCATGGACGTCTACCTCAACATCGCGGGGGGCATGCGCATTTCCGAACCCGCCGCCGATTTGGCCGTGGCCGCTGCGCTCATTTCCGCCCGCCAAGACACCAGCCTCCCCGGTGATCTGGTAATTTTTGGCGAAATCAGTCTTTCTGGTGGATTAAGACCAATTTCTCAGGCAGAAGCCCGATTGAAAGAAGCCAAAAAACTGGGCTTTAGTGGCGCATTTGCGCCATCGCGAATGAAATTGGCCAGCACATCTGGCATGAACGTAAAAAAAGTAGATGATGTCGGCACATTTATCGCGGATTGTTTCGGCGATATAGAGGTTTAACTTTTGTTAAACAAAGAGTACTGCAAATCCCGTTCCGCCTTTTGGCGGAGGCAGGGAATTGCGTTTCAATACAAAGTTGAAACGCTTAAGACGACTGATAAAGGGGATACAAATGGAAGGTTTCACACTGGTAGACGGCGGCGTCGCTGTTATCATTTTGATCTCGGCAATTCTTGCCTATTCGCGCGGTTTAGTGCGCGAAATCCTCTCGATCGCAGGTTGGGTGGTCGCGGCAATCGCGGCCTACATGCTCACGCCCACGGTCGAACCCCTCCTCAAAGAAGTTCCCATTCTGTCTGATTTCATCAGCGGCTCTTGCGTGCTCTCGCTCATCATCGCCTTTGCGGTGGTCTTCGCGATTGCGCTGATTGTCGTGTCGATTTTTACACCGCTGTTTTCGGGCATGATCCAAAAATCTGCACTTGGCGGCATCGACCAAGGTCTCGGCTTTTTGTTCGGCGTTGCACGCGGCATCCTACTGGTGCTGATCGCGTTGATTTTATACGACAATATCTTCCCAGAGGGCGACCGTCTTGCCATGGTCGAAGACAGCAAATCACGTGAAATCCTCTCCTCCAGCCAGTCCAACCTCGCAGAAATGCTCCCCACCGAAGTCCCCACATGGCTCGAAGAACGCTACGAAGGCTTCGTTGGCGCCTGTGGCGCGGCCCCAGCGGATGACGCGGCGGACACCAGCACAACGGGCACGTCTGACACATAATTCTTGCCAAACAGGCATTTACACAGCTAACTTCAGGTGGAATATTCTTTCACCTGAAGTTTTTTTATGCCCAAATCCAGTTTCAAACCAAACTATCAAATCGGCAAACCCATTAGGCGTCGCCCCCCTGCGGACACCTCCACTGAGGATCAAATCAACCGCATAAACGAGCTGTCGCGCACCGCCCGCGCTACATGGCTCTCCCTCCTCGGTTACCTCGCATTCGTGGGCGTCACGCTTCTGGGTGTCGAGGACGTCGATTTCTTCGACCCAAGCCGCCAAACCGACCTGCCGCTTATCGGCGTCGCCATCCCCACCGCCAGCTTTTTCATCTTCGCCCCCGTCTTGGGCGCTGCACTCTACATCTACCTGCACCTCTACCTGTTGAAACTCTGGGACGAACTCGCGACTGTGCCATATGAACACAAAGCCTCCCCCATCTCCGATCACATCACCCCGTGGCTGATCAATGATCTCGGCCTGTCCTTGCGCAAGGATGACGCCCTGCGCAAACGCCCGTTGGAACGATTGGCAAAATGGGTCACAATCACGCTTGTCTTCCTCGCTGGGCCCGCCACGTTAACTGGGTTTTGGGTGCGCAGCTTTCCCGCCTTAAACGAATGGTTGTCACTCTTTAACGCTTTCCTGCTCTATCTGACCATCTGCTCAGGATGGATGAGCTGGCGATACCTAAGCGGTCTTATCAAAGGTTCAGATTTAGACATCTTGCAGTCCAGTAAATTACGCGCGTTGCGCTTTTACGCACCACTGCTAATTATCCTCGGAGCCATAACTTGGCTCGCAACCGAGGGCGATTTTGATCATTACGCTGGCGTCAAAATAACCGGCCTCAAACCCTTTGCCCGTGCAAACCTTTCAGGCACCCACCTGTCAGAACGCCCCAAAGACTGGCGCGACATCAATACAGCCCAACGCCGCTTTCGCGCTACGTGGTGCAGGCGGCAAAACATTCCGTTGGACACCTGTGGCCAGATATACGGCATTGAAACAATCGCGCCGAGCAACCTTTTGCCCCTGCGCACAAACTGGTGCGAAACCAAGTTTCTGGACGAAGAATGCACGCTGTATTTCACAAAACTCGACGAACGCTTTCTTGTTGAATGGGCCGACGAGCGCCAAAGCCTTATGATAGGAGCGAAAACAGCCAGTCTGCAACGCCGCGATCTGCGCAATGCAAATCTAAGTGACGCATTCTTAGTACAAGCAGATTTGAGCGATGCTAGGTTGCAAAAAGCGAGCCTTGTTAGTGCGCATCTAGAAGGGGCAGACTTAAGCGAAGCAAAACTTGACGACGCAAGCCTTTGGTTTGCACACCTTGAAGGCGCAAATCTTTACCGCACAAACCTTACAAATGCCACCTTATCGAATGCACATCTAGAAAAAGCCTCTCTGGTTCTCACAAATCTAACTGGGGCGGTTTTGAACGAAGCAAGGTTAAAAGGTGCAGGTCTATGGGGTACACGACTTATTGGGACGAACATGGAAACGGCCCACTTAGAAGATGTACTTTTTGAACGTGCTGTCCTTGAAGGCACAAATATACGCAAGGCCCGACTTCAATCATCAGATTGGAAAAATACGACAATATTAAGTGCCACCGCACATGGCGCAGATTTCAGAGGCGCTGTAAACCTGACGCAGGAGCAGCTCGAATTCGTCATCGGTGACGAATTCACATTGTTACCAGAACCGCAGTTTGGCACCGTTGGTTTGGGCGTTTGGTCATGCTGGAGCACTCTAAAACTTCCTAATAATTTGGAAGGGCTGCTCAAAAATATAAAACGACCTTGGGAAACCCTCGAACAAACTCGCGCCAAATACGTCTGCCCCAAAGGCACCTCCCCACAAAAAACAGGCACCCCTTGGCCGCTCGACAAACCCCGCCCCAAAGGCCATCCTCTCGGCGACTAACCCGTCATTCCGCCATAGACTCTCGCTCCCCCCTCACGCTATACCCACTCCAACCACTGCCACATCTGGAATCGCTTCATGCTAAGCCAAACCAAACCCTTTCTTGCGCACCCGTTTGATGACGACAAGCTCAAGGAGGAATGTGGTATTTTCGGCGTCATTGGCGTTGCAGACGCGGCCAACTTTGTCGCCCTCGGCCTTCACGCCCTCCAGCATCGCGGACAAGAAGCAGGCGGCATCGTCGCCTACGATCCAGACCACGGTTTCAACTCTGCCCGCCGCTTTGGCTACGTACGCGACAATTTCACCAAAGCCTCGCTCATGGAAACCCTGCCCGGATCAAATTCCATCGGCCACGTGCGCTACTCCACCGCTGGCTCCAAAGGGCAAACCGCCATCCGCGACGTGCAACCTTTCTTTGGCGAATTCTCCCTTGGCGGCTGCGCCATCGCCCACAACGGCAACCTCACCAACGCCGATGCCCTGCGCAAAGAACTGATCAATCGCGGCTCGATCTTTCAATCCTCCTCCGATTCCGAATGCATCATCCACCTGATCGCCCGCTCCTATCAATCCACCTTGCCCGAACGCTTAAAAGACGCGCTGCGCCGTGTTGAAGGCGCGTTTTCTGTCATCGCCCAAACCCGCACCAAACTTATCGGTGTGCGCGACGCGCTTGGCGTGCGCCCGCTCGTGCTTGGCAAACTCGGCGATGCTTGGATTCTCTCATCAGAAACCTGCGCGCTCGATATCATCGGCGCAGAGTTCATTCGCGAAGTGAACCCGGGCGAAATGGTCATCTGCTCGGCCAAAGGCATTGAATCGAGCTATCCGTTCGAAAAACTCGATCCGCGCCCGTGCATATTCGAGCACGTTTATTTCTCGCGCCCCGACAGCATCTTGGGTGGCCGTTCCGTCTATGAAACCCGCCGCCAAATCGGTGTGGAACTCGCCAAAGAATCCCCAGTCGACGCCGATCTCGTCTGCCCCGTCCCTGACAGCGGCACACCGGCTGCGATTGGCTATTCCCAAGAAAGCGGCATCCCCTACGCCATGGGCATCATCCGCAACCAATACATGGGCCGCACCTTCATCGAGCCGACCGAGCAGATCCGAAACATGGGCGTGCGCCTCAAACTCAACGTGAACCGCGCCCTGATCAAAGGCAAACGTGTGATCCTTGTGGACGATTCAGTTGTGCGCGGCACGACCTCCATCAAAATCAAAGACATGGTCCTCGATGCAGGTGCCGCTGAAGTCCATTTGCGCATCGCATCGCCCCCCACCGCATGGCCCTGCTTTTACGGCGTCGATACGCCCAACCGCGAAAAACTCCTCGCCTCAAGCATGACAGCCGAAGAAATGCGCGAACACCTCGGCGTCTCCTCGCTGAAATTCGTAACCCTAGACGGGCTTTACCGCGCCGCAGGCGAACCAAATGGCCGCGACAAAGCCAAACCCGCCTACTGCGACGCCTGTTTTTCTGGTGAATACCCCGTACGACCAGCGGATCAAATTGAGAATGGTTTTGTGATGAAAGCGGCTGAGTAAACCCGCCGCTACACCGCCTTGAAACAAATACAATCAGTTCATATATACTTATGAATGGAGAACTTTTTTAATAAATGTAAGAACGCTTACGATCGTATTGTTGTAACCGATGATTTCAAGTTCGCGTTCGGATTTATGATTTTGGTTGGAATTCTTATTGTTCCAATAACCATTTTTAAAGTGAAATTGGCGGACAACCACAGAGTTCAAGGTACGACAAGTTCCTACTTCAAAGCCCAAATCTTAGCTTCCGATACACTTACCTCGACAAGGAAAAAAACACGGGTACGCGTGACCATCGAACTTCCAGATGGAAGCACCCAAACACTCATGACTGTCCAACCTATCCTATACGGGGGCATTTCCGATAAAGTCTGCATTCGGTCTTTTGAAGACGCCAAAACCAATCGAAAATGGCTAGCAATCGCGTTACCGCACAATTGCGCTTGATCAAGCCAACTGAATTAACGACAAGTTCCCAATGAAGACAACGAAGTGACGCGAGCAAACAAAGAACAATCGCTTTTTCACTACCTGGTTAACGTTATTTCTCGTTTTTTGAACGCCTGACAATCATCTTAAAACCTGCAACCATTTCTGGCCAAAAAACAAAACCGAGAAACCCAAACACTGCAAATGGCGCACTTGATTTTTGCAAGAAATTTTCATCGTAATAGGCAACAAGCAGCGAAATAACTGCGAAGGAAACCTTACCGAAGGAAAATAATTTCTTAGACATTTGTAGTATTTCAATCAAAAATTAGAGTACGCGATCTTATTATCAAAAAAGAATCTACGATTGAAGCGAGCTCTTCGCAAGAGTTCATCCCATACTGCTCTTGACCCACCCCCTCATTCCAGCGAAACCACCCCCATGACAAAACAACCCATCACCCTCATCACTGGCGCCTCGCGTGGCCTCGGTGCCGCCGCCGCCGAAGCCCTCTCTGCGCAAGGTCACCACATCATCGCACTGGCCCGCACCACAGGTGCGCTCGAAGAACTCGACGATCGCATCAAAGCACAGGGCGGCACGGCCACGCTCGTCCCTCTTGATATCAAAGATGCCGACGCCGTCGCGCGTCTGTGCATTTCCATAAATGATCGTTGGGGCGGCCTTGATATGTGGCTGCACACCGTCGTTCACGCAGCGCCGCTTTCGCCCGCCAACATGGCCGCACAAAAAGACTGGGACGACAGTTTCAACACCAACGTGCGCATGGCCCAGCAGTTGATCGTCAACATCGATCCCCTGCTCACCCCGCGCAAAGGCACCGCCGTGCATTGCATTGATCCCCGCGCTGGCCAAAAGTTTTTCGCGGCCTACGGCGCATCAAAAGCCGCGCAACGGGCCCTGTTCAATTCATGGGCACAAGAGGTTGAACCTTTGGGGCGCAAAGTCATCGGATTTTCCCCAAACCCGATGCCAACAGCCACCCGCGCACGGTTTTACCCCGGCGAAGTGCGCGCCAAACTCACCCCTTGCGCCGACGAGGCCCAACGCCTCATCCGCCAGCTCGAAGGCTAACAAATGGCCACGCCTCCCAAACTCGTCATATTCGATTGCGACGGCGTTTTGGTGGACAGCGAGCCAATCGCCAACCGCGTGCTGCGCACCATCCTAACCCGCCACGGCGCGACCTTTTCATATGCGGAATCTTGCGCCGAGTTCACAGGTAAAAATCGTTACGCAGTAATCGCTTACGCGCAGAAACACGGCATCGCCCTGCCCGATGATTGGTCCGAAGAATTTTACGCCACCAGCATCAAAGAACTGTCTGAGAACTGCAAACCCATCCCTCACGTCCGCTCCGTCCTAGATGCGCTGGTCACCGCAAAAATCCCTTTCTGCGTCGCCTCCAACGGCGTCCACCCCAAAATGCGCGCCACCCTAGAAACAACGGGTCTGCTGCCCTATTTTGAGGGCAAAACATACTCAGGCTACGATGTCGCCAACGGCAAACCCGCCCCCGATCTATTCCTGCACGCCGCCGCACAATTCAACATCGTACCCGCCGACTGCGTCGTCATTGAAGACAGCGCCACAGGCCTAGAAGCAGCCGCAGCAGCCAAAATGCCCAGCTTCGCCTACGCGCCCCACCGCGAAATGGCCCTTCACGGCGCAACGCCCTTTGCCTCCATGACCGACCTTCCAAAACTCCTTAACCTGTAAACGATATTTCTTCTGGCCTAAAATATCCTCGCCAAAGCGTTTCGCATTAAACCGAGTTCGATCAAGGGCACTGGTCACTCAGCATTCCCTAGAAATGAGGCGCAGTTTGCGAAACGCATGTGCTTCACGGGCCTCGCAAACCGCTTTAAAGGCTTCCCAAACCCACGGTTTTCCCCCAAACTCCTAAAAACAAAACAGGCCGCCAACAGTGCCCAAAAAGCCACCCAAAAACATTCTCTTCCTGTCCATCGAAGACCTGAATGACTGGATCGAACCGCTCGGCGGCCATCCCGACACGATCACACCCAACCTCACCCGTCTCGCCAAACGCGCGCTAAATTGCGAAAGCGCCTACGCCGAGGCCCCCGCCTGCTCGCCCTCGCGCACCGCCACAATGTTTGGCCAACACCCGTGGACCTCGGGTGTTTACGCCAACAACCACAAATCCCACCACGCCTTTGATCACGGCGCGCGAACCTCCCTTGTTGGCCGCTTCAAGGACGCAGGCTTTGAAACTTTTGGCGCTGGCAAAGTTTTTCACGTCGCCCCCGATCATTTCGACGACGCGGATTGGACAGAGTACAACCGCATCCAAATCGAAAAATTCGCCCCAATTTCACGCACGCGACAGGTTGGCAAAGCAGGCGGAAACACCGATTTTGGCGCGATTGACGATGATGATCTACAATACGATGACCACAACACCAAATGGCTGATCGACAAAATCAAAACGGGCGACACTGGCAAATTCTGGGCGCTCGGCCTCTATCGCCCGCACCTGCCGTTCATCGCGCCACAACGCTGTTTTGATCGTCTGCCAGACGTTGTCGCCGATCCCCCGGGCCTTGGGCTCAACCGGTTTGATCCCGACAATGAGACCCTGCATCAACCGCTTCCCGATGCGGGTAAAGGCATGGCAAATGGCAGCCGCATGTTGCGTAACCAATTGAATCGACACGATGAATACAAGGATTTCTTGAAAGCCTACCTCGCCTCAGTCAACTATGCAGATGAGCTGTTGGGCAACGTCCTTGACCACATGGATGACTGCGATCTTTGGGAGGATACGCTGGTTGTTCTGTGGTCCGATCACGGCTGGCAGCTGGGCGAAAAACTCGCATTCCGCAAATTCACGCTCTGGGAGCGCTCGCTGCGCGTCCCCCTCATGTTCGCGGGCGCTGGCATCAAACCCGCACGCACATCCGAGCCCGTGACCCTCACCGACATCGCCCCAACGCTTTTTGCGAAAATGGGCCTCGACATCCCCGACCAGTTTGAAGGCCAAGACCTCACGCCTTTGTTCACAAAACCAACCGCAAAACTGCGCGGCAACGCGGTCGCGGTTTGGGGCAAAGGGTTTAGATCAGATGGCCCGCAACTGGCCATGTCGGCGCGATCGCGCAGCCACCGATACATCCTTTACTGGGATGGAACCGAGGAGATGTATGACCACGCAAAAGACCCGTTCGAGCACCAAAACTTGCTCTCTGATCCATCGTCAGACTTGCCCGAAACCCTAGAATCCCTGCGCGAAGACCTCCAACTTATGCTGCCCGAAGATTTCGCAGAACCTGTTCAACCGCGCGGCATCAATTCATAACGCCAGCCGCTGAAATTCGCGCAAATACGGCAGCCGCTTTTGCGCCTTTTTCACCCGCTCAGGATCAATCTGCGCCACAATCACTTGCGCCGCGCCGCCAGCCCGCACCAAAACCTCACCATCAGGCGAACCAACAAAACTCTCACCCAAAAACGCCATGCCATTTTCCACACCCGCAGAATTGGCATAGGCCAGATAAACCCCGTTTTCAAAACCCCGCGTCGGAACCATCGTCTGCGCAACCCAGCCCCAATCAGCCCCGAGCGCCGTGG
Organism: Paracoccaceae bacterium; assembly: GCA_018607905.1. GTDB lineage: Bacteria > Pseudomonadota > Alphaproteobacteria > Rhodobacterales > Rhodobacteraceae > Amylibacter. The sequence continues at coordinate 90,439 of JABBAP010000042.1, forward strand.
GAACCAAAATCACATCCACACCTTGGGCTGCAACCCGCCGCGCGGCCTCTGGAAACTCCACATCATAGCAGATCAACATGCCAAACCGCACACCGCGATACTCAAAGGTTTGCGTCTCTGAACCGGTCGCAAAATACTCTGCCTCAAACCCAGGTGGGATCATCAATTTGCGATGTCGCCCCAACACCTGGCCTGCTGGCGAAATGCACTGCGCACTGTTAAACAGCACCCCGTCTGCGGCCTCGACATAGCCATAATGTATTGCAATATCAAACTCTTGCGCCAAATCGCCAATTGCAATCGCGCTCACCCCATCCGTCGCCTCGCCCCGCGATTTCAGCGCATCACCGACGTTGTACCCAGTCGCGAACAGCTCTGGCAGCACTAGCAAATCTGCGTCCAAACTCGGTAAAATCTGCGCCAACCAATCCATCCGCGCAGCGGGGTCTAACCCCGCATCAACCTGTCCAACCGCAAGGCGAAACATCAATCCGCCGTCACCAACAGCTCGCGCGGGTATTCCGTTAGATATTCAGCGCCCGTTTCCGTCACCACGATGCTGTCACCGATCCGCCCCGCCGTGACGCCATCAATGGAAATGCCACCGTCCACCGCAAACGTCATGCCCGCCTGCAACACGGTTTCATCACCAGCCTTCAACTCTGGCGCCTCCAAATAGGCCACCCCGATGGAGCGCCCGGTGCGATACCCCGTTTCGTACCCACGTTCGGCATAAACCGCGTTCGCCGCCGCCGCCACATCTTGCGCCACGACACCCGGTTTAATCGCCCCAATCGCCGCCTGTTGCGCCTCAATCGCGGCCAATTGCACCCGTGCGGCATCATCATGCACGTCGCCAATATGGAACATCCGATCAAAGCCCAATTTATACTGTTTGAACTGCGCCATATTACAAAAACAGAAATAAACGGGATCAAATTTCTCGTATTTTTTCACCGAAGCACGGCGATGCACCATCGACGTGTCTTTGCCAGATTGCACAATCTGCAAATTATGGATCATCGGCGACACAAACCGTTCCCAGCCCTTATCCGTCAAAAATCCAGCCGCCTTGCGCGTGCCCGCGTCAATCACCGCCAGCGCGCTCTCCCATTCTTGCGCACCCGCCTGCAACGATCCATGCGCAGCGCCCATCATCGCGCCCGCAATTTGCCCCGCTTGGCGCATCACATCAATTTCCATCGGTGATTTGATCATCCGCTGTGCGCCCAAAACGGGGCCAATATCTTTCAGTGCCGCATCGCCATAGGTTTCGTCCAAGAAACGGCGCACAATCGCAGGCACCTGCCCCAACTCGATCCACAAATCCGCCGCCCTGTCGGGAATAATCTCGGACAGAACACGCCCCCAAGACCGCTGCCCCATATCCTCCCAAACACGAATATCACTCACCCACGTCATCTCGCCGACCATTTCGGATTCCATCAGCGGCGTAATCACCACGGGATCCCCATCGGCAGGCACAACCAACATGGTTGGCCGCCCAAATTCGATCCCGAGATAACCCCAAAATCCCGCCAAATACGCGATGGAACTTTCATCCGTGAAAATCGCACGCGCAATGCCCATTTCTGACATCCGTTTTTGCAGATTCGCGGTACGTGTTTTGGCTTCGTTCAGCATGGTGCTCCCCTTTGGCTATATCCCGAAAGGTAACACTGTTTTTTGCCGCTAATTGCCCAAAACCGACACGCCCGAACGCAACAGGTGCATTTTTGCCGTTAACCTTTGCCAAAACCAAAGTGCCATACAGGTGCCATACGCTTTGCATACCGTTTGCATACGCTTTGCAGCCCATTTTTAGCTATGGGAAAACAGCAACACAGCGTGACAGTAACACCACGTTCGCCCCCGTTGCGCTGGCGCTATTTTGGCTTTGGCTTCACACCACGACCCGCTTCTTTGCGGAACTTACCCTCGGTGTGTTTGTTCAGCTTGGTCACCTTCTTTTCCTTCTTATTCGCATACGGATTTTTGTCCGATTGCGAGCGAAGGAAAATACGAATAGGCGTACCAGGCATATCAAGATCGGCCCGTAAGCCGTTGACAAGATAGCGATTATAGCTTTCGGGAACCAGGTCAGGGTGCGAACACATCACCACAAAACTCGGTGGCCGCGTCTTCACTTGGGTCATGTAGCGCATGCGAATACGTTTGCCCCCCGGTGCGGGCGGCGGATGCGCTTCCAGTTGGCCTTCCAGCCAACGGTTCAATCGCGCCGTTGAAACACGGCGATTCCAGACCTTATGGGCTGACAAAATCGCGTCATGAAGGCGGTCAATTCCCTTACCTGTTTCGGCCGAAACCGTCACCATCGGCGCACCGCGCAACTGGGGCAGCAGGCGCGTAAAGCTTTCCCGCAAGTGCTTCAATTTGCTTTGTTTTTCGGTTTCAAGATCCCACTTATTTACGGCCACAACAACCGCGCGACCTTCGCGTTCTGCCAAATCGGCGATGCGCAAATCTTGTTGTTCAAACGGGATATCCGCGTCCAGCAAAACCACCACAACTTCCGAGAATTTGACCGCCCGCAAACCATCCGAAACCGATAGCTTTTCCAGCTTTTCCTGCACCTTGGCCCGCTTGCGCATTCCCGCCGTGTCCCAGATCCGAAACGGCACGCCGTCCCAGTCCGTATTGGTGGAAATCGCGTCGCGTGTAATGCCAGCCTCGGGGCCAGTCAGCAATTTATCTTGGCCCAGAATCTTGTTAATTAACGTGGACTTACCCGCATTCGGGCGGCCAACAACCGCAATCTGCAAAGGGCGTTCTTTGGAGTAGGTGATCTCGATATCACCCTCTTCAAAACCGTCATCCTCCACGTCAACTTCGGTGTCTGGCTCGATCCGACGATCCGCAAACTCATCCGCAATTGGGATCAGCACGCGCATCAAATCATCCATGCCTTCGCCGTGCTCTGCAGACAACTGCACAGGCTCCCCAAGGCCAAGCGAGAACGCATCGTAAAAGCCCGCCTCACCCGCATTGCCTTCGGCCTTATTTGCGCCCAAAACAACGCGCGCATTTTTCTTGCGCAAAATCTCTGCAAACACTTGATCTGCAGGCAAAACTCCCGCCCGCGCGTCCATCATAAACAGGCAAACATCGGCCATTTCCACGGCCCGTTCCGTAAGCATCCGCATGCGCCCTTGCAGGCTCTCGTCCGTGGCTTCTTCCAGCCCAGCGGTATCAATTACCGTGAACCGCAACGGCCCCAAACGGGCGTCTCCTTCGCGCAGATCGCGCGTGACACCGGGTTGGTCATCCACAAGCGCAAGCTTGCGGCCCACCAAACGGTTGAACAACGTAGATTTTCCGACATTCGGACGCCCGACAATGGCCAGCGTAAACGACATTTTAACACACCTGTGCTAGAAGATTAGACACGCCCTCTAGCCCATCATGCTTTCAATGGAAAGCGTATAAGCGTTTCGGGGCGATCACTGAAATGCGTGCAACTGCCCGTTACCAGACAAGATGTACATCCGATTTCCCGCGATCGCAGGCTGCGATGCCGCGCCACCCGGAATATCGACGGTTCCTGTTAACGCACCATTAACTGGATCATAGCTGCGCAAAAGGCCATCACTGCCGCCAACCCAAACCTGACCACCCGCCAAAACAGGCCCAAAATAGGCATAGGTCGCACGCTTGCGGCGGTCTCTTTCTGTTTTAAAATCAGGGAGTTCTTGGGACCAGACCTCGGTTCCGTCAGATGCGTTCAACCGTTTAACCGCAAAGCGATCAGTTACCATAAACACCGCGCCGCCAGCAGGCCACACGGGTGAATAAGACCCATCTTTCGCTGTCCACAACCGTTCACCTGAACGACGATCCATCGCCGCCAAACGCCCGGTTTGGTTCGCAACATACACCGTGCGACCATCAATCACGGGGTCGCCAGAAATATCTGCAACCAAATTGCGCGCCAAACCTTTGTTGCCACCTGACACAGAACCGCTCCATGCACGCAGGCCGTTTGATGCAACCGTGCCAACCAGTTCCCCTGATGAAAACGGGATCACAACCAGTTTTCCAAGGGCCGCCGGGGCACCCGCACCCGCAACACCAGCAGTGTTACCGGGGCTCAGTTGTTGCCACAAAATACGCCCGTTTTTGATATCAAGTCCAAGCGCCACATTGTTGCGCCCGACAGCCACAACGGTGTCGCCGACAATCACAGGCGCTGCAGAAATCGCGCCCGTCATTTGATGACGCCAGCGCAAAGCCCCCGTCGCAGGGTTCATCACCACAATTTCGCCGTGACCGGTTGTTGCCGCTAAGATACCGTTTCCAAAGGCTAAACCGCCGCCCGATGCTTCGTTTGATTTTTCATTCGGCGGTGTCAGATCAGCCACCCAGACAGGAGCGCCAGCCGTGGTAAACGCGCGAACACCCGCGTTGGCATCCATCGTATAAATGCGGCCATCAGCAATGATCGGGCTTGCGGTGATGGCATGTTTCTTTGAATTTCCGGTTCCAACATTGGCCGCCCAAATCCGCGTCAGGCTCCGTCCAAGGGATGGATGGCGGATCAAATGTTGCGCAGAGCCATTTCGGTGCGTCCAAGAGGCATTCGTCGCAGGTGCCGCCAACGACAGCTTATCAATGCGAACCTCAATTTCTTCAACAGCAGGTACGTCTGCGCCTAGCGCGACGTTGGGCGCGCGAAGCTCGAGCCGTTCGCCCTCTAATACGCGTTCTCTCTCGCAGCCAAACAGGACCGCGCCCATCAGCAAAGACACGGTTAACGTGCGTCCAATTTTTGTTGCTTGTCCAGTCATCGTAATCGCCACCCGCTCTGCCTCGATCTTATACTTTGATCTATTTGCTTTGTTATTTGTGCAAGTTTCTAAACGAAAAGGCAATCACGCCCTTTCGTCTTATTCAGACAATAAAACAGGTGCTGACGGCAGCTCCGCCCCAAGTGCGACCAACATTTGTGTTGCACGGTTGCGCAACCCGTCGGTGATTTCACTGTCTTGAAACAATTCGGTAAAAATCTCAATCGCGGCGCTCTGATCATCACCGGCCAGGGCGATTAAGCCCTGCTGTTCTAACGCCAACGGGCGGTACAAGGCACCAGGTGCAGCCAATTGGGCCAAGACCGCGTCACGCTCTGTGGCCTCTTGATCTTCGCCACGCAAAATCAACGCCTTTAACTGTGCCATATCAGCGTAAATCGGATCAGCGCCACTGTTTGCAACGCCTTCAAATGCCGCAATCGCTGCGTCTATGTCGCCTGCTTGGATCAGTTCGCCAGCGCGCCGCATCTCTACAACAACTTGCGCTGCCCCTGCATCAGGTGCGACATCAGCCAAGGCCGCGGCACGTGCTGCTGGCTCTTTTTCATCAAGTGCTGCAACCAACTTATCGCCAAGGGCTTGCGCCGCATTCGCTGTCGCTACCTTTTGATATTCCAAATACCCAGTGACACCAACAACGCCAACAACCAGCGCAATTGCGATCCAGCCGTATTTGCGAACATATTTATACAACTGATCGCGCCGAACTTCTTCGGTTACTTCTTCGATAAAGGAATCGGTATCACTCACGACTGTCTCCTGCCCGTTTTCGCGCGGACATTACTGCGAAGCGGGTGACTTTGCCAAGCTGCATTTAGCAAAATGCTGCGACGTTTCGCCGTTTCGCTTAGAAAATAAGCAATGCTCTCTTGCCAGTGGTCCGACATCACCCTATTTAGAGAGCAGTGCTTATTTACGCCCAACAAAGATCTATTTTACTGGGCTGGAGGTTGCTTGCATGCGTTTTACCCCACTTTTGACCGCGGCTTTGGTCTGCGCCTTTACTTATATGCTTATTCTGGAACGCGAAACATTGCTCGCTTTTGCGGGAGCAGAGGCAGAAACCATCGCCGAGGAAGTGGTTTCAGATCGCATCGAAGATAAACCACCAGTTTCTGTTTTAGTCATGAAATCAAGCGCCAAACCCGTTGAACGCGGTATTGTATTGCGTGGCCAAACCGCTGCGTTCCGCTTGTTGGATGTCAAAGCAGAAACAAGCGGCCAAGTCATTTCCTCGCCTTTGCGCGCTGGTACGCTTGTCGGCGAAGGTGAATTGCTGTGCCAATTAAACGCTGGCACAAAGCAGGCCTCAATGGCCGAGGCAAAGGCCCGTTTGGCCGAAGCAGAAGCAAACAACAAAGCATCAGCGACGCTTGTTCAAAAGGGGTATGCCTCTGAAACCTCGGCTTTTTCTCGTCTCGCCCAGCTTGAAGCTGCGCAAGCGGGCCTTGAACGCGCTGAAAAAGAAATGGAATATCTCGAAATCCACGCGCCGTTTTCTGGCATTCTTGAAACGGACACCGCAGAATTTGGCGCTTTGATGCAACCAGGCGCAACCTGCGCCCGCATTTTAGAACTCAATCCGATCAAACTGGTTGGCTACGCGACAGAACAACAAGTCCGACGCATTGCCGTTGGTGGCATGGCTGGCGCGCGGATGATTGGCGGCGAAACGGTCGTTGGTCAACTGACTTTCATTTCACGCAGTGCGGACCCTGAAACCCGCACATTCAAGGTCGAAGTTACTATTCCCAACGAAAAACTCGAAATTAGGGATGGCTCGACGGCCGAAATTTTCATCGCATTAAGTGGTGAAACTGGCCATTTGCTGCCCCAATCCTCACTGACGTTGAATGACGAAGGCGTCATAGGCGTGCGCATTGTAAACGGCGAAACCGCAAAATTTGTGGCCGTTACAATTGTGAACGAAACATCGGATGGGTTTTGGGTCACGGGGCTTGATGAAAGCGTCGAAGTGATTGTTGTGGGCCAAGAATATGTAATTTCAGGGCGCCGCGTTACCGTCACCTATCAGGGCGATGCATCATGACTGGGCTGGTCGATTGGGCCTCTGCTCGGGCCAGAATGATCTTTGCGTTCATCGTTCTTTCCCTCGCAGCAGGCGGGTATTCTTACTATACCTTACCTAAAGAAGGCGAGCCTGACATCGACATCCCCGCGCTGTTTGTGTCCGTTCCCTTCCCTGGTATTTCTGCTGAGGACAGCGAAAAACTGTTGGTCAAACCAATGGAATCCAAACTGAAAGAACTGGATGGCCTCAAGGCTATTTCTGGCGTCGCATCCGAAAATTATGCACTGGTTGTGATGGAGTTTGAATTTGGTTGGGACAAAGCCGCGACAATTGCCAACGTGCGCGATAAAATCAACCAAGCCGAAGCCGATTTCCCCGAAGGGGCAGAACAATACACAATTGATGAAATCAACTTCTCGCAATTCCCAATCCTTGTTGTTTCGCTGTCGGGTCAAATTCCAGAACGCACACTGTTGCGCGTCGCCAAAGATTTGCAGGATGAAATCGAGGGGCACTCTGGCGTGCTCGAAGCCGGGCTCGCGGGCCACCGCGACGAAATGCTGGAGGTCCTGATCGACCCCCTAAAACTCGAGGCGTATAACGTCACCGCAGGCGAATTGATCAATGTTGTGACCAACAACAACCAGTTGATCGCAGCAGGCGAAGTTGAAACCGCCAACGGCGCGTTTTCCGTCAAAATTCCCTCCGCTTTTGATGAGCCAAACGACGTCTACAGCCTGCCAGTCAAAGTAAATGGCGACAGCATAATTACCCTCGGTGATCTTGCCGATATCCGACTGACGTTTGAAGATCGCACAGGAACAGCACGTTACAACGGCCAAACAACGGTGGCGTTGCAGGTGGTTAAACGCAAAGGTTTCAACCTAATCAACACCGTCACGGACGTGCGTGCTTTGGTGGAAAAAGCCCAAGAAGATTGGCCAGAAGAGCTGCAAAACTCGATCCAAGTTAGTTTTTCGATGGACGAGAGCAACCAAGTCGCTGACATGGTTGGACAGTTGGAATCCTCTGTTTTTACCGCGGTCGCGTTGGTGATGATCGTGATTCTTGCAGCACTCGGTGTGCGCTCCGCGTTGCTCGTTGGTTTTGCGATTCCAACGTCCTTTTTGCTGGCCTTCGCTTTAATGGCCCTATCGGGCATTTCAATTTCAAATATGGTTATGTTCGGCCTGATCTTGGCGGTCGGGATGTTGGTGGACGGCGCCATTGTGGTGGTCGAATACGCTGACAAGGAAATCAGCAAAGGCACAGGGCCTATGCGCGCCTATGCCGCCGCTGCAAAACGGATGTTCTGGCCGATCATTTCCTCCACCGCGACAACCTTGTGTGCCTTTTTGCCGATGTTGTTCTGGCCCGGTGTACCTGGCGAATTCATGCGGATGTTACCGATCACACTGATCTTCGTGCTGTCTGCCTCCCTGCTGGTCGCGCTGGTTTATTTACCCGTTGTTGGCGGCGTCACGGGCCGCTTGTCGGCACTGCTGGAAAGTTCATCCAGTTTACTACGCGCCAAACTCCATTGGTCCCTGCGGATCATTCTATTCTTCGCAAGTGCCGCATTGTTGTTCGTTAGCGTCCTATTCATGCTGCGCGGAGCGATGCTGGCTGCGGCACCGGTATTTGTCATCAGTTGCATGGCGCTTTCAATCACTGGCGGTTCCATCACGCCGCTCCGAAAAGAAAAGAAAATCCGCGCTGGATATCGCCGCTCGCCATTTGGTTGGTTCATCCACTTCCTGACGGGCAACCCCATTATGCCGATCGTTTCAATCGTTGCGGTCGCCTTCTTTGTTGCAAGCGTGTTCAGCTATTTTGGCGAAAACTCCAAAGGCGTAGAATTCTTTGTTACCACCGAACCCGAACGCGCAAACGTCTATGTTCGCGCGCGCGGCAACCTTTCGATTGAAGAAAAAGACCGCCTTTTAAGACTAGTTGAGGCCAGCATTGTCGATGTTCCCTACATCGAGTCTACCTTTGCCTTTGCTGGTGAAGGCGGTTTGAACCAGAACACCAGCGGTGCCTCTCCGCCGATTGATACCATCGGCCAAGTCCAGATCGAACTGATGAACTGGAGCGAACGCCCGATTGGGTCTGGCCAAGGCATCTTGAACGACGTCAATAATCGCATCAAAGACATTCCCGGCATCCAAGCAGAGGTCACCGAACAGGCCATGGGGCCAGCGTCAGGTAAGCCGCTTAATCTGCGCCTAAAGGGCGAAGATTGGGACGATCTGATGCAAGCCGCTCAATATGTGCGAGCTAAGTTCGAGGAAACCAAGGGCCTAACAAAAATCGAAGACACGCGGCCATTGCCAGGTATTGATTGGCAAATCGACGTTGATATCCAACGCGCAGGGCGCTTCGGCGCGGACGTGCTGTCTGTGGGCGCAATGGTACAACTGGTTACCCGTGGCTTGTTGCTCGATACGATGCGGGTCGACAGCTCGGACGAAGAAATCGAAATTCGCGTTCGCTTGCCCGAACAAGATCGCATCTTATCCACAATCGACACGCTGCGCGTGCGTACACAATCGGGCCTGATCCCGTTGTCGAATTTTATCACCCGCACACCCGTTCAAAAACTGGGACAGATTGATAGGTCCGACGCGCAACGTTATTTTGATGTGAAATCAGATGTGAATGGTGATCTTTTTGTGGACAGCACAGGCAATTTTGTTGAAGCCGATGCCGCTGGAGCCAAACCCTTTAGCGGCCCACTTGCCATCGAAACCGTCACAAAATGGCTCGAGGAAGAAGCCGTTCTGCCCACAGGTGTGACATGGAAATGGGAAGGCGATCAAGAAGACCAAGAAGAATCCAGCGCCTTTCTTGGCAAAGCATTCATGGGTGCATTGGGCCTGATGTTTGTGATCTTGCTTGCACAATTCAACTCGATTTATAACTCTGTTCTGGTACTGCTCGCGGTCATCCTTTCCACCACAGGTGTGCTGATCGGCATGCTTGTGATGGATCAGACGTTCTCGATCATCATGACGGGAACAGGCATCGTTGCGCTGGCTGGGATCGTGGTGAACAACAACATTGTTCTAATCGACACCTATCAAGAATACGCGCAATACATGCCGCGTCTTCAGGCCATTGTGCGCACTGCCGAAGACCGCATTCGCCCTGTTCTATTGACCACTGTCACAACGATGGCGGGTCTTGCTCCGATGATGTACGGTTTGTCGATTGATTTTGCCAACGGTGGTTATGCCATCGACGCGCCAACCGCGCTGTGGTGGAAACAACTTGCCACTGCCGTTGTGTTTGGCTTGGGGATCGCGACGGTTCTAACGCTGGTGTTCACGCCATCCCTGCTCGCGTTTCGCATTTGGTTTACAGTTATCGCCAAATGGATCGGCGGCTTCGTTGCGGCCCTGATCGCCGGGCATTCCTCAAAGGTAGCGCTGAACCGTGCGCAATCGCGTGCAACACAGCAAATGTGGCTGGAAGAGATCACTTGGGATGATGTGATCGAAGAGGGTCCAGAACCACTTGTTGAGGTTCCAGCACCTGCCACAGCAATGAAGGCCGCAGAATAAAACTTGCGGCTCCACCCTTCTTCTGGCCTTAAATATCCCCCGAGCGGAGCGGACCCGCATCTATGATGCACACCAGAGGCTCAGAGTTACGCAACCTGCGCGTTGCCCTCGTCTTCATCTGCCAATTGGCGATGCCACATGCTGGAATACCGCGCGCCAAGCTCTAACAGCTCGTCGTGGGTGCCTTGTTCAACCAAATGACCATCTTCCAACACAACAATCTTATCAGCGTCCACAACCGTGGACAGACGGTGTGCAATCGTAATAACGGATCGTCCCTGCCCCATGCTGCGCAAACTGTCCTGAATATCGCGCTCGGTTTCTGTGTCGAGCGCTGAGGTCGCTTCGTCTAACAACAAAATAGGCGGATTTTTCAACAAGGTGCGAGCAATCCCGACCCGTTGCTTTTCCCCACCCGACAGCTTTAGGCCGCGTTCTCCAACGGTTGTTTCATACCCGTCTGGCAAGCTGACTACAAAATCATGAATTTTCGCGGCCTTGGCGGCGGCAATAACTTCATCGCGGGTCGCGCCCTCGCGCCCATAGGCCACGTTGTAGCCAATGGTGTCGTTAAACAGCACGGTATCCTGTGGCACGATACCAAGGGCGTCATGCAGCGAGGTTTGCGTGATATCGCGAATGTCCTGCCCATCAATGGACACGGATCCACCGTTCACATCGTAAAAACGAAACAGCAAACGTCCGATGGTGGATTTGCCAGACCCAGATGGCCCGACAACCGCAACCGTTTGGCCGGGCTTCACCTCTAAATCGAGAGTTTTGAGGATTTGACGGTCCGCATCATAGCCAAAATCAACTGCCTTAAATTGAATACTGCCGCCCGTCACTTTCAAAGCCTTGGCATCTGGCTTGTCAGTCACTTCCTCGGGTTGTTCTAACAGATCGAACATCTCGCCCATATCGACCAGCGCTTGCCGTATTTCGCGGTACACCGTCCCCAGAAAATTCAGCGGCATCGTGATTTGGATCATATAGGCGTTCACCATCACAAAATCACCGACCGTCAGCTGGCCGTTTTGCACCCCGATCGCCGCCATAACCATGACAATCACCAAGCCAGCCGTGATCAAAACAGATTGGCCAAAGTTCAGAAACGCCAAGGAATAGTTGGTTTTCAACGCCGCTGCCTCATAGCCCTTCATGCTTTCGTCATAGCGCATTGCTTCGCGCTGTTCGGCGCCAAAATATTTCACGGTTTCGAAATTCAGTAGGCTATCAATCGCCTTTTGGTTCGCATCGGTGTCTTGGTCATTCATCTCTTTACGAATTTGCACGCGCCATTCGGTCACTTTGAACGTAAACCAAATGTAAATCCCAATGGTCAGCACAACGACGGCCAAGTACCAGACATCAAAAACAAAAAACAATATCGCGGAAATAAAGATCAGTTCCAGTATCAACGGCCCAATTGAAAACAGCATAAAACGCAGCAGGAATTCCACGCCCTTCACACCGCGTTCAATAATTCGGCTTAATCCACCCGTTTTGCGTGTTATGTGATATCGCAACGACAGCGCGTGCATGTGTTCAAATGTTTCCAACGCCAGTTTTCGCAGGGCGCGTTGCCCCACACGGGCGAAAATCACGTCGCGTAGTTGGTTGAAGCCAACAGACATCAAACGCAACACACCGTAGGCAATCGTTAATCCGACCGCCCCCATCGCCAACAAAACCGCAGGCTCAGCGGCATCTGCAACAGGTGCCAACGCATCAACCGCAGCTTTGTAATAAAACGGCGTTGCCACAGAAATGACCCGCGCCAAAACCAAAACAATCAGGGCCAGAACAACGCGAACCTTTACCGAAGATTTATCTGCTGGCCATAAATAAGGCGCGACCTTGCGAATGGTACGCATCCCGCTTTTACGGTCAATCTCGGCATCTGTTATGGTGGTTTTGCGCATAGGTATTCTCCTGAACACCTGTAAATACGCCGCGCGATTGGGATTGACCAGACCACGGCCCGCGTTACGTGCGGTTTATTCGGGTAATTTAAAAATTTGACCGGGATAGATCAGATTGGCATCGCGGATCGTGTCGCGATTGGCATGGAAAATTTGCACGTATTTCACACCGTCACCGTAGGTATCCTGTGCTAATTCCCACAAAGTGTGACCTGGCTGAACAACCACGCGGCCCGTGTCAGTTGATGTTGCTCCGTCAGCCAGTAAATCTTGCGGAGCCGCGCGTTGAAACGGGCTTTCAACGCGAGCTTGAACGCTACCCACATCGTTTATCTCATCGACGCGCAGGGTATACTGTCCTTGCGCAATTTCTGGCAGCACAACACGCCAATTACCGTCGTTTGGTACCAATTCCGTTTCGATCGGTTCGTTGTCCACGTAAATACGCACAAATTGCGCGCCTGTTCCCTGGCCCGACAAAACCACGGCACCGCTGTTGTCATAAGAAATCGTATCAAGGCTCAACGGATTGGTCGCGGTCGGTAGTTCGGGTGCGCTGCGGGCTCCGCCTTGCAAAACCTCGGCGCCCGCGCCATCCGCCAGAACAATCGTGGGTGCAGTGCCTTCATTTGCGTCGGGCAATGGCGGCACGACCAGCACCGTTTGCACAGACACCGCGACCACACTGCCACCGCGCAATTGTTGCAAGCCAACGGTCAGCGCGGCCTCTGCTTGGGGCAGCTGAAACAGCGCAACAAATGCGCCATTATTGTCCGTCTGCACCGTTTCGATTTGATCTCCGCTTAGGACAATTGCCACGTCTGTAAGAGGTTCAGCGCTGCCGGCAATCACTGCTGAACCGGTGTCATCGACACGTACCAGATCAAACGTTGGCCCCGCCACGTTATCTGGCACTAAAGATTTTGGATCACTGACTTGCTCAACACCTACAGTCGAGACCGCGGAAACGGTTGGCTCAATAATTTGGGTCGATTGCGTTCCCACAGATAAAATACCGACAACGAAAACAGCGCCTAGAGTGGAAGCGCCAGCGGCAATCCTTAGAGGTGCAGACATGATTAACATTTCAACATCGTTTTGCAGACCCGCAGTTTGGCATTTATCCTTGTTGCAACCGTGATACACTGAAACTTCATTAACACAAAACCCCAATCACAAAGACCTGACCCATGCCAAAAAACAATCCGACCAAATCCGTCTGTGTATTTTGCGGATCCCGCTTTGGCACAAACCCTGCCTATAAAACCGCAGCAAAAGACCTTGGCGCGGGTCTTGCGGTCCAAAACCTGCGTCTTGTTTATGGCGCTGGTGATGTCGGGCTGATGGGCGAAGTGGCGAATGGGTGCCAATCCGCGGGTGGCGAAACCTTTGGCGTTATCCCAGTTCACTTGATGGATATGGAGGTCGGCAAACGCGATCTTTCGACCTTTGTGATTACAGAAAACATGCACGAGCGTAAAAAGGTCATGTTTATGAATGCGGATATCATTGTGACGCTACCTGGTGGCGCAGGGTCGCTAGACGAATTCTTTGAGGTGCTGACATGGGCACAGCTTGGCCTTCACAAGAAACCGATTTATCTGCTGAACATTGAAGGGTTTTGGGATCCGCTTGTGATGCTGATCGAACATCAAATCGCATCTGGATTTGCCGATAAAAGCCTGCGTGCATTGTTCCAAGTTGTTGAAACAACACCAGAACTGCTCTCTTTGATTGGCGAAAACTAAATTTCTAACACTCGCCGAAGAACATCTTTGCAGATTTGCTTTCGGACAAACGGCATTTTGTCCTTGCCGTTAGCGGCATTCATTACGGATCCCGTATTACAAGCTTCCGACACAGATGCGCTCTCAATGTTTGTGATACGGCAGCGATAGCTCCATGAACTCGTCCAATATAAAGACGTGAATCAATCGCAGGCTATCTGCGCAACGAAAAAGCCCCGCCAAATGAGGCGAGGCTTTATCAACTTAAATCAGATGGATTAGGCGTTTGACAGACGTTCCGCCACATTGTCCCAATTCACCAAATTTTCCAAGAAATTGGACAGGTAAACAGGGCGTTTGTTGCGGAAATCAATGTAGTAGGAATGTTCCCAAACATCGCAGCCAAGCAGTGCAGTTTGGCCGAAACAAAGTGGATTCACGCCATTTTCGGTCTTGGTCACTTTCAAAGAACCGTCTTTATCAACTACCAACCAGCACCAGCCTGACCCAAACTGGCCAGCACCTGCTGCGCCAAATTCAGTTTTGAAAGCATCGACAGAGCCAAACGCATCGGTGATGCGGCTTTCCAGTTCAGACGGCATCGCACGACCCGATGGGCCCATCATTTCCCAGAACTGGTTGTGGTTCCACAATTGGCTGATGTTGTTGAAGATACCGTTTTGCGCCACGCCAGATGCGTCGTAGGTGCCAGTGATGATGTCTTCCATCGACTTGTCCGCCCACTCGGTGCCAGCGATCAGTTTGTTACCATTGTCCACATAGGCTTTGTGGTGCAGGTCATGGTGGAATTCCATGGTTTCAGCGGACATGCCGCCAGCAGCCAAAGCATCGTGTGCATACGGAAGATCAGGAAGTTCAAAAGCCATTGTTGCCTCTTTCTCAAGGGTTCGCGCTGGCCAAAATGCCAGCTTCCACTCAACTATATATCGGTTCTGGCTGTCGGGGAAAGGGTGGTTTTCGACGCAATGGCAGTTTACGGCTTAACAACACCTCGAATATCGCCATTCACAACTTGGCATGCGCCTTTGGCAGAAAATTGTGACGCAATACCAACAGGATGTGCGCGCAGTAGTATTTTATTACCACCGCGCAATAGCGTTGCGCGGTATTCAATTTTGGTTGGCACGGCATTTGGGTAATCACGGCTCGCGACTTGCTTATCATTTTGATAGCGCCCAGTGACCCATTTCAGGTCCACACGAACAGAATTTCCTGCTTGAACACGCGCATCTGCGAAATCGCCCAAAGTAGAATACGTGATCGGGTCATAGGTTTTGGCCATCGTTTCATCGCTGTTGGTTTCAAAAACCAAAGTATCCGGAAGCCATCCACTGTTTCGGGTGTCTTTCAAAACACATGAAAAGGTCTCTGCGTTGCTTATCGATGCTAGGAAACAAGCGGCCGCTGCGATGGGAAATATTCGTAAAATTTTCATACGCTTCAAATTAGATCAATTTCTTTGAGTTTCGAGGGGTTTCAAGAATTATTCCTTAAACTGCTAAAACGGCCAACGCGACGCGTCGGCCTTCGGACAGCAAAACATTGTAGGTCCGACAGGCGCTCGGGCTCGACATGACCTCTATCGCGACACCAGCTTCGTCTAGCGTGGCTCGCACGTCCTTTGGCAACGGCGCGATATCTGCGCCTGTGCCGACAAATACAATGTCATAGCTTTCAATCGAGTTAATCAGCGGCGCAAGATCATCGTATCCGCCCCAAGGCGAAACACCGTCGGCATTTAGAAACATCGCGCCTTCTTGTAATGTTTCTTGGACACGAAAAAATCCTGGCCCATAGGAATCCACGGGTAGTTGATCTTCATATCTTACAGCGCTCATTTGCATTTGTACCCCCTAGCTCATCCAGACTGGTAGGCCAATCAGGGCCGAGCCAGCAATTACAATATACGCCACAACACGGTACACACGTTCTTTTGTTGGATCAAACAATGCCACCCCAACCGCGCTGCCCGCCATGTAGGGCAACAACATTATCAATCCAATAAGAATAGGCTGTAGGCTGAGCATGCCTTGCAGCGCCATGATGGGAAATATTAATACATCCGCCAACAGAAGGAACAAAATCAAATTGGCGCGCACAGTTTGCGCGGGCAACCTGCTGGCCATATACAGAACGGTCACGGGTGGTCCAGGAACGCCAGCAACACCGCCAAGGAAACCGCCCAATCCACCTGCTGCGATTATCACAGGTGGCGTCAAGGGGCGGGTGTATCGCACACCTGAAATCAACAACACAACACAGGCCAGCGTGACGAAGGAAACGACATAGCGGTAGGTGTTGCCCTCCATCTGGCCGAGCAAGAAAATCCCGATGGGCAGCATGACCACCATGCCAAGCCCCATGCGAAGAATGTCGCGTGGATGTCCTTTGCGTGCCGCGTTTGGCACCAACGGCAAGGGGCCAAAGATATCCATAGTAACAAGGGAGAGAAGTGCGCTCACAGGGCTAAGAACAGCGCCGGCGAATGGCAAATACACCATTGCAGTGCCAAATCCTGTAAAGCCACGCACGATGCCTGCTAAAACAGCGCCCAACAAAATCCACCACAGCCCATCAATGGCGAGGGTAGCAGTGATGGCATCCATGTTAGGCGTCGATATTGGCGTATTGGCCGCTTGCGTTGGCATTTTGCTTTGACCAATCGCGTTTCACATCCAAGCGCAACAAAATGGCCGAGGCGATAAACACAGAGGAATACGTTCCGACAATTACGCCCCAGATCATCGCAAACACGAAGCCGCGGATCACATCACCACCCAAAACAAATAGCGAAATCAGCGCGATCAGCGTGGTGACCGAGGTCATCACAGTCCGGCTTAAGGTTTCGTTGATCGAAAGGTTTAGAACCGCCTTTAGATTCTTCTTTTTGTATTTGCGCAGGTTTTCACGCACGCGGTCAAACACAACCACGGTGTCGTTCAATGAGTACCCGACGATGGTCAGCAAAGCCGCGATAATCGCCAGATCAAACTTGATCTGCAACAGGCTGAACACACCGATCGTCAACACAATATCATGCACCAACGCGGCCACAGCTCCGACAGAAAACTGCCATTCAAAGCGCAACCAAATATAAAACAAAACTGCTGTGATAGCCAAAACAACTGCGATTACCGCCGTTTGAATCAACTCGCCCGAAACCTTTGGCCCAACGCTTTCGACTTGAGGGAAGGTCATCGTGGCATCAATCACATTCAACGCAGCTTTGACTGCAAGAATACGGTCATTGGAAATCGCTTCATCACCCTCTTGGGCTTGAATGCGAATTTGCGTTACATTTTTATCTGGCTTGGTCGGATCAGATACTTGTGTAATCGAAATATCACCCAGTTCCAGCGCCTCGAGCGCACCGCGATATCCTGCAATGTCGACGGCCACTTGGCTGTCTGTGCGGATCGTCGTGCCACCCCGAAAATCGATACCGTAGTTCAGGCCGATCACGAAAAAGATCACAATAGACGCGATCATCGCCAGCATTGAGGCCCCGAAGGTTACTTTGTTCAGCTTAAAGAAATCAACATTTGTTTTTGTTGGAACCAATTTCAAACGCATAACAGTGCTCCCTTAAACTTCGATTGTTTTGGGACGGCGACGGCCCATGTAGATTGAAATCATCAGACGTGTGACCCAAATTGCAGTGAACACCGACGTGATAATCCCGAGGCCAAGGGTGATCGAGAACCCGCGAACAGGCCCAGATCCCATCACAAACAAGATTACTGCAGCAATCAGTGTTGTGATATTCGCATCAATAATCGCTGAAAATGCCCGCTCATAGCCAAGCTCGATGGCCCGTGCAGGCCCTTTGGCCGATTTCAATTCTTCGCGTATCCGTTCAAACACCAGCACGTTTGCATCGACGGCCATACCAATGGTCAATACGATCCCCGCGATACCCGGCAACGTCAGCGTTGCGCCAATTGCGCTTAGCAATCCAAAGATTAGACCGACATTAATAATCAACGCGATATTCGCGAAAATTCCGAACAGACCATAACTAAGGCCCATAAACACCAGCACCGCAATAAACGCGATGATGCAGGCAATGCGCCCCGCATCAATACTGTCTTGGCCCAATTCTGGCCCGATTGTGCGTTCCTCGAGGTAGGTGATTTTCGCAGGTAACGCCCCTGCCCGCAGTTGGATCGACAACTTTGCCGTTTCTTCTACGGCGAAACGCCCCGTAATAATCCCAGACCCACCAGGAATATGGCTGCGAATTACAGGCGCAGACATAACGTTTTCATCCAGAACAATTGCAAAGGCCGTTCCGATATTATTCGCCGTGTATTCCCCGAAAATGCGCGCACCCTCTGGATTTAGACGAAACGAAATGGCGGGTTGGTTGTTTTGATCAAAGGAGGCCTGCGCATCAACCAAGTGATCACCGTTGATCACTGGCGTTTTTTCCAAAGTATAAAAGACACCTGCTTCGTCTTCGGCGGGCAAAAGAATTTGGCGCGAACCGACCCGCGCATTTTGATCACCCGTGCGCCCGACAACGGTGTGGAACGTCAGCTTCGCGGTTTTACCGATCAGCTCTTTCAGCTCTTCTGCGGACCCAATTCCAGGAACTTGGATCAAAACTCGATCATTGCCTTGGCGTTGAATTGTCGGTTCGCGTGTGCCTGCTTCATCGACACGACGGCGCACGATCTCAAGGGTTTGTGCCATGGTCCGTTGATCTGTCGCCAGCTTTTCAGCCTCTGACAATTGCACAACAACATCAGCGCCTTCCGACGACACCTCGATATCGAAAGCACCAACACCCGTCAGCGATACAACTGGGCGTGCCAATGAGCGTACTGCATTCACTGCATCGCCAATTGCTTCAGGGTTGGAAATACGAACGCGCAACTGATCATCTGGGCTATTTTGGCGGCGAATGGTGCCAATTGTAGCCCGTTGGTCGCGCAATTCATTGCGCACCTCGGTCCACATGTTGTCAATTCGTGTGGCATAGACCTGTTCCAATTGAACAGCAGCAAGCAGATGCGCACCACCACGAAGATCAAGTCCGAGATTTACCAAAGACGATGGCAAATACGATGGCCACTGCGTTGATTGCGCTAACAGTTCGGGTGACAATTCAGCACCCTCTGGAAGCGTCTCAATCACGGCATGCGCGTCGTTATACTGTTCAACAGTTGTGTATTGAAGGTTTGGCGTGGCCAACAAAACACCAAGCGCACAGACGCCCCAAATGACAATTTTCTTCCAGAGTGGGAATTGAAGCATGGTTGCCCCTGTAGCGAATTCGTTATTGTTTACGACACCTTACGCAGGCGTTTTATGTCGTCGGTTCGGTCTTATTCAAAACGGATTGAATCGTAGATTGAACAACGCGGACTTTAACGCCTGTTGCCAATTCAACTTCAATTTCGTTTTCCTCTTTGACCTTGGTCACTTTGCCGATCAAACCGCCCGCCGTCACAACCTGATCCCCTTTGCGCAGGGCATCAATCATCGCGCGCTGTTCTTTCATCTTTTTTTGCTGAGGGCGGATCATCAAGAAATACATGATACCAAAGATCAAAATCAGCGGTACAAAACCACCAATTCCACCTAAACCACCACCAGCGGCCTGAGCATACGCAGGACTTGCAAACATATTATTTTCCTTTGTGATAGGTGGCCTTTAAAACCACCGATTTTTCCGCGAGGAACCTAGTCTTTCAGATGGGGGATAGCAAGCCGTCTGGCAAGGGTTAAAGCAGCTTCTTTTCTTTCGAATCGCGCAAATATGATTGGGCGGGCGCACTCTGCCCAATTTCTGATCCCTGTTTCCACAAAAGCTGCAAACAATTCATCACACCTGTCATCGTTTCTAATTTGGAAACGGCCGCTGATTTAATCGCGTCAGAATGGGTGAATTCCTTCAATAAAGTTGAAAAATCAGGAAATTATGTGCAACATGATGGGGCTTGCTTGATGATTTATTAACGCGTGCCTTTTTTGGGGGGGTACATTTTTATGGAACAGACCGAAACCGGGTTGGTTTTTGACCTCCCGCCATTAATTATTCCAACTTCGCTCAATGCTGATACTGCCCCGTGGGTTCTTGGGGCGGTGTTGTTGCTGTCGATTATCGCACTGCGATACAAAATCTGGCGGGGCTGGAAACGTCGTTTGAATTTGTTTCGGCGCACTGAAAAACCGCTACTGAAATTTATAGGCTGGCTCTCGATCCTTGTTTCCCCGCTTTGGGTTGCGCTTATCTTTCTGGTTTTCTTCTCAATCTGGAAGCTCGCGACAACTTTTGGTCAAGCGATTGGGGTCGAAAGCATGCGTTGGCACGTCTTAGCGATTGTTGGCATGATCGCGGCACTTGGCGGGCTTGTGTCGATCCCCCTCCTCGTGATGAACGCATTTCATGCAGAGCGCCGCACCCGCGCTACCGAAGAAAGCTATCTGACAGATCGGATCGCCCAAGCAGTTGAAAAACTCGGATCAGAGCGCATCGTTTGGCGTGAAAATAAACAATCATCCGAACCCAACCTAGAAGTTCGCATGGGCGCATTGTATTTATTGGAACGCATCGCCAAAGACAGCCCGCGCGATCACGTGCCAATCACAGAAACCATCTGCGCCTACATGCGCGAAAACGCCAATCGCCCGCACATCGATGAATTGACCACAAACGACAATGAAAAAGCGGCTGCGAAGCGGTTGAAAATCAAAATCGCTGAATTGGATGCGAGCGACAAGGCGGCCTGTCTAACCTACGCTGTTCCCCGCGCCGATGTACAAGCAGCCGCAACTATTTTGGGCCGTCGTTCGCTCGATGCACTGGAGATAGAGGCCAGAGAAAAATATGTTCTTGATTTGCGCGGCGTGCATTTGGATCGGATTGACTGGTCCAATGCGAACTTGGCCTACGCAATTATGGACGGCGCCAGCCTAAACGCGGCCACGCTGTGCGTTGCCAATTTGCGCGGAGCCCGCCTTAAGGACGCCAGCTTAGAAGGTGCCGACCTGTTTAAGGCGAACCTGACCGAAGCATGGATGTCTGGCGCGAAGCTGTCTAATGCTTGGCTTGATTGGGCGGTGTTCCACGGTTCGCAATTGTCGCTCGCCAAGTTTCAAAACGCCAATTTTTCTGCGACTGAACTGAGCTTTGCAGCGGTAAAAAATGCAGACTTCACCAACGCCAAACATCTAGACGAAGATCAGTTGGCCGAAAGCGTTGGGGATGCATCCACAATTCTACCTGCGAACATATTGATGCCACGCACAGAGACTTGGACAGACAAGGTGTTACCCTCCGAAACCTTTTTCAGTCATTGGCGTAGCATGAAAAAACAGGCAGGCCTGACGTGATCAACATTTGATCCGCGCAATAATCAACACCGCATCTGATTTTGGATCGACACGTTTTATCTTGCACTCCGTCGCCAAAATTATCGCCTGCACGCCGCCGTCTGCGGCAGCTTGGCGAGACCGAAGGCTGACGTTGTTCGTTCGCACCGCCTGCGCGTCGGTTTCATTAAAATAGACCTTATACTTGTTCCCATCGACACTCAGGTCTTTAACTGTGTTGTATTTGAAGCCGAATTTTGGCGTATCGCATCCCACAAAGACGGAGTTACAGCATAACAAGATTAAGAAATGTTTCATAATTCCCAGCCTGCTTCACTGTGGTTAATAAAACCCTAACTTCCGTACGCGCTCACCACCCCATTGCACCAGACTGTCAGCTGCGGTATCCCCGCGCTACGATTTGCACCCCACTTTGAAAGGCTAAGGAAATGCATGACATTCGACTAATCCGTGACAACCCCGAAGGGTTCGATGCCGCACTGGCAAAGCGTGGATTGGCACCATTGTCATCCCAAATCCTAGACATCGACACATCCCGTCGTACCAAAATCACGGCTGCTGAAAACGCGCTTGCGGATCGCAATGCTGCCAGCAAGCAAGTGGGTGCCGCCAAGGCAAAGGGCGATGAGGAAGAATTCGAACGTCTGCGAGCACTTGTGGCAGATAAAAAGGCCGAAATCGCCACGTTGGAAGACGAAGCAAAGGCAGAAGATGAACGTTTGCAAGGTTTGCTCGCGACCATCGACAATCTGCCCCATGATGATGTTCCTGTTGGCAAAGATGAAAACGACAATGTTGAAATCCACCGCTGGGGCACCCCGCGCGAAATGGATTTCCCGGCGATCGAACACTATGATCTACCGTCGGTAAAAGGTGGAATGGATTTTGAAACGGCTGCCAAACTTAGCGGGTCACGGTTTGTTGTGATGTCGGGCGCAGTGGCACGTGTACACCGCGCGCTGGCCCAGTTCATGATCGACACACACACAACTGAAAATGAACTGACCGAAGTGAACACCCCCGTTTTGGTGCGCGACGAAGCCATGTTCGGCACTGGGAACCTTCCGAAGTTTTCAGAAGACAGCTACCAGACAACCAACGGCTGGTGGATGATCCCAACGTCCGAAGTGACCCTGACAAACATCGTTGCAGGCGAAACAGTAGACGAGGCCACCCTGCCCCGCCGTTACGTTGCACACAGCCTATGTTTCCGCTCCGAAGCAGGATCTGCGGGCCGCGATACGGCTGGCATGTTGCGCCAACATCAGTTCGAAAAGGTCGAAATGGTCAGCGTGACCAAACCCGAAGACAGCTTGGCCGAACACGTTCGCATGACCGAATGTGCTCAAGGCATTTTGGAACGCCTAGAATTGCCCTACCGCACCGTTGTTCTGTGCACAGGCGACATGGGCTTTGGCTCACGCAAAACACACGACATCGAAGTGTGGCTGCCGGGGCAAAACGCCTACCGCGAGATTTCGTCTTGTTCGGTTTGTGGCGATTTCCAAGCCCGCCGCATGAACGCGCGTTTCAAACGCACGGGCGAAAAGAAACCAGAATTTGTTCACACGTTGAACGGGTCTGGTCTGGCCGTCGGGCGGTGTTTGATTGCTGTGCTGGAAAACGGCCAGCAAGCGGATGGATCCGTTGATCTGCCAAAGGCGCTTCACCCTTGGCTCGGCGGTAAAACCCGCATCACAGCCGACGGTAAAATGGCCTAACGCATTACGCCGACCCAAAGGGTCGGCGTTTTCAATTCCAGTATTGAATTTATAGATACGGCGCAGGATCAACGCTTTCTGTTCCGCGGCGAATTTCAAAGTGCAGGAACGCAGGGCTGCCCCCAGCAACTTTGCCAATCGCTTGACCGCGGCGCACACTTTGCCCTTTGGCAACTGAAACATCCGACACGTTGGAATACACCGTGTACAGATTATCTGCGTGACGGATCAAAACGATCTTTGAGTTGCCGCCCGCAGATGAAACCAACGCCACTTCGCCGTTTTCGGCCGCTTTCACACCAGCGCCTTTGCTGGCCGCGATATCCAAACCTTCATTGCCACCCGGCTTGTTCGAATATCCGCGCAAAACATCCCCAGAAACCGGTTTCAACAATTTGCGCGACGCCCCAACAGGGGTGCGCGTTTCAACGAGATTTGGGCTTTCGGGGACAACAGATTCCACCACTTTGTCAGGAAGCGGTTCCACAGCACTTGGTGGGATGGGCGTGATTGATCCCGCACCCGGTGCAGGTTCTGTCACTTGGAAATCATTGTCTTGCGATTTTACCGATCCGTCCTCAACAACTGGGATCAACAAACGCTGCCCTTCGCGAACGGCCAAATCTTTGCCCAACCCATTCCAACTTGCCAAGGATGGCACTGAAACACGGTACAAACGCGCGATTGAATAGATCGTTTCGCCAGGTTCAACAACGTGGCGGATCGGTTCAGGGCCGTTCTGAACAGCCACTTTTGGTTTCGTGTCACCTGCCCGCCCGATCGCGGTCTGCGCAATGGATTCCAAACTGTTGGTGCTTGCACCTGTCTGCGAAATTTCTGACGCCTCAACAGGGATCACAGTGCCTTTGGGCAGCGCCAAGACTTCGCCAGATCGTGGCAGGTAGCTTGGGGACAGGCCGTTATAGCGCGCCAACTCCGCACCTGTGAGGCCAACACGACCAGCCACATCGTTCATCGTGTCATTGCGTCGCGCGACGATGACTTGGTAATTAGGGTACGTAATCAAACCACGACTGTCGGGTTTGGGTCGCGGCGCAACATTTGCTTGGCTTGCACTGGCCTGCGTTGGACGCCGATCCAGTTTCTCGCTCAGATTGCCGAGATCAAAACCACCTTCGCACGCGGTAAGCAAAAATACGCCGCCTGTTAGCATAAGCGCGCTTTTGCGCACCTTCGGGAAACTCATCACCATACTGCTCACCTCAATCATTGCCCATTTTCGGGCTTATCGTTTAGGATTCCTGTGCAACCCCTTCGACCAATGGAACAAATCGCACGGGTTCTAACTCTGTGTATTCAAAGCCATTTTCTGTTTTTTCGACCTTGATCAGATGCTGAACCGCGTCCGTTTGCCCTACAGGCAAAACCATTATACCGCCCTCACGCAATTGCGCCAAGAGGTTTGCTGGCGGATCCTCCGCTGCGGCCGTCAAAAGGATACGATCAAAGGGGGCTTGGTCGGCAAGCCCTTGGCTTCCGTCCCCTGTCATCACGATAACATTGACCAAACGCATTTCATCTAGCAGACGCCGTGCATCGCGCGCCAAACCACGGTGCCGTTCAATCGTATACACACGACGCGCCAAATGCGCGAGAATGGCGGCCTGATATCCAGAGCCTGTTCCGATCTCCAGCACTTTGTCGCGAGGCCCAACATTTAGGGCTTGCGTCATCTTTGCTACGATCGAGGGCTGGCTGATCGTTTGACCACTTGCGATTGGCAGCGCCATATCCTCGTAAGCGCGCGGCGCAAAATGGCCCTGCAAAAATTCGTGGCGCGGAACTTTTTCCATAACATTCAGCACGTTCACATCCGTGACCCCTGCGCGGCGCAGAGCAAACATGAATTGCATTTTGGTTTCAGCATCAACCATCAGTCGAAAATCTCTTGTAGTTGCCCCATTTTTTCATGGGCGGTTAGATCAACTCGCATTGGGGTTACTGATACATAATCGTTTAGGTTCGCATGAACATCTGTTCCGGGCGCAGTCGGTTTGTCCTGCGGTCCGCCTTGAATGTACAAAAACCGCTTTGTTCCTTGAACATGGGCTTGCACACCAAATTCCACATCTTCGCGCCATCCTTGCGCAACGGCTTTGGTGCCTTTTACTTGCGCACCAGAACAGGGCGGGAAATTCACGTTGTAAAACAGCTCGTAAGGCCCTTCGTGCCAAGGTGCTTCTTCAATCAACTTGCGCAAAACCTCTTCGCCAGCAGTTCGCGATGCTTCAAACGTATCTGCTAAGTCTCTGTTTTTTGGTCCGTAATACTGCGACAGCGCGATGGATTTCACATGGTGCAACACGGCTTCCATGCACGCACCGATGGTTCCAGAATAGAGCGTGTTATCGGCAGCATTGTTCCCGCGGTTAACCCCAGACAAGACAATATCTGGTGGGGTATCTTTCATGACATCAAACAGACCCGCCAAAACGCAATCCGCAGGCGATCCAGTAACAGAATAGCGCCGATCCGCCAGTTTTGTCAGCAAAACGGGTTGGGAATATGAAATGCAGTGCCCGACACCCGATTGTTCATGGGCGGGCGCAATGGTCCAGACGTTTTCTTCACCTGCAATGGCGCAAGCGATCTCATGGAGCACGGCCAAACCCTCGGCTGCGATTCCATCATCATTCGTAATCAATATACGCACGCTACATCGCCCCTTTATATTTCAACATGGTCTTAGTGCCATTCGCATCGTTGCTACCTTATGAAGGCCTCGGTGAAAAGGCGCAAAACACCGCTTTTAGCAACATCATCCAAGGGAAACCTTGACACCACCACCTGCAAAAACAAAACTCAGAGCAGACCCGCTGGCGCGCATCTGCTGCGTTGCCACAGATTAAACCAACAGGAGCTGCCAAAATGTCTGCGAAACTTCTCACCACAATCTCTGCACTCGCGCTTAGCGCAACCGCTGCCACAGCGGATTTCTCACTGACTGTTCTACACACCAACGATTTTCACTCGCGCTTTGAACCCATCAGTAAATACGACAGCGGATGTGGCGCTGAAGACAATGCAGAAGGCAAATGTTTCGGCGGCTCTGCGCGCCTTGTCACTGCCATCGCAGATGCCCGTAAACGCTCCAACAACTCTATCCTTGTGGATGGTGGTGACCAATTCCAAGGTTCGTTGTTCTACACCTATTACAAAGGCAAACTAGCCGCCGAAATGATGAACAAAATGGGCTATGACGGCATGACCGTCGGCAACCACGAATTCGACGATGGGCCAGAGGTGTTGCGCGGGTTTATGGACGCAGTGAATTTCCCGATCCTCATGTCCAATGCAGATGTAAGCGCCGAGGAAATCCTCGCAGGCAAGCTGGCAAAATCCACAGTGATCGAACGTGGCGGTGAGAAAATCGGCCTCATCGGTCTCACGCCACAAGATACAGATGAGCTTGCTTCTCCTGGCGAGAATATCACGTTTTCTGATCCCGTGGCGGCCGTTCAGGGCGAAGTGGACAAATTAACGGCCGAGGGCGTGAACAAGATTATCGTTCTTTCCCACTCTGGCTATGTGGTTGATCAAAAGGTCGCCGCTGAAACAACGGGTGTGGACGTGATCGTTGGCGGCCATTCAAATACACTGCTTTCAAATACCAATGAACGTGCCGTTGGGCCCTACCCTACAATGGTTGGTTCCACAGCAATCGTGCAGGCCTATGCCTACGGCAAATTTTTGGGCGAACTGAACGTCACCTTCAACGATGCAGGCGAAATCACAACTGCTGTGGGTGAGCCATTGGTCATGGATGGCACTGTGGCCGAAGATGGTGCCACAAAAGACCGTATCGCCGAAGCGGCAAAACCGCTTGAAGAAATCCGCAACAAAATTGTCGCCAGCGCCGCCGAGGCGATTGAAGGCGACCGCGCCATCTGCCGTATCCAAGAATGCGCGATGGGCAACCTTGTGGCAGACGCAATGTTGGATCGCGTAAAAGACCAAGGCATTACCATTTCAATCGCCAACTCAGGCGGCATCCGCGCCTCCATCGACGCAGGCGAGGTCACAATGGGCGAAGTTCTGACGGTGCTGCCGTTCCAAAACACGCTGTCTACATTTCAAGTATCTGGTCAAACCATCCTTGACGCGCTTGAAAACGGGGTCAGCCAAGTGGAAGAGGTCAAAGGCCGCTTCCCACAAGTTGCTGGTCTCAAATATTCATGGGACATCAAAGTCGCGGCGGGCGAAGGTCGTATTTCCGATGTGATGGTCGCCACAAGCGACGGGTTCGCCCCGATTGATCCAGCGGCCACCTACGGCGTCGTGTCCAACAACTATGTGCGCGGCGGCGGTGACGGCTATAAAATGTTCCGCGATGCTGCAAACGTCTATGATTACGGCCCAGATGTTGCCGATGTTCTAGCGGAATATATGGCAAATTCAGGTGGCTACACACCTTACCTTGATGGCCGCATCACTGCGAAATGATACGCGCAAAAATGCTCCTCCTCGGCGCGGCATTTGTCGCGCTGGGATCAACTGGAATTGCCCAACAAAGCTGTTTTGCGCGCGACTACTCTGCGGATCACATGCGTAAAACGCCGAACCAAATGGTCAAGTCCATCGCCATTCGGTTTGAAGGACCAGCGAACGACAAATCTTCCACAGGCGATTGGGGAGATGTGACTGCCTATTTCACGGACACGCCCAATAAATTCACCCAAACGCTGTACTGCCAGATGATTGACGGCAAACAATGGTGCGGTGTCGAATGTGATGGCGGCGGCGCAGAAGTCACTTGGAAAGATCGCGACACCATCTTGATCAAGACCGAAGGCTTTATAGTGTCGGGTGGCTGCGATGGAAGCGAAACGGAAACGCGCTTTGTAAAAGATTTAAACGCAAAATCCACGACCTTTCGTTTGAACCGCACATCAATGGACGCATGCCCACCGCTTGACGCCCAATAAGGCAATTATTTGAGTTCAACCTCAACAAAACTCATATCGGTCGCGCCCGTGTTGATCACGTTATGCTCCACACCCTCCATCCGACGATAGGCCGAACCAGCGGGTACTTTTACTTCTGATGTGGTGCCATCAGGGTGCGAAAGCATCATATCCAAATCCGTCACCGCGGTGATGACGTAATCAAACCCATGCGTGTGCCAGCCCGTTTCCGCGTTGGGCGCAAAATCAAATCGCGTCACGCGCACTCGCTCATCATCAATCAATTGCGTTGCAACGGCTTGTGGTTTTGTCATCGTTTTATCCCTTGAGTATTTTGGGACAAAAGAAGCAGGCATGACGGGTTCTGTCAAACGCTCTAAAAACCTGCGTGTTCCGATTGGCCGCGCCGTGGTACGAATTGCTCAACGCGATTCCTCACCACTCGGCTGAACATGCCGACACAATGAAAGACATCCCAATGGCCGATTTATTCAATGAAGACCTGTTCCTACAAGGCTTAGAGCAACGCAAATCCACACTTGGCGCCGAATACGTCGAAAAGAACCTCGCCGCCGCAGATGAGTTCACCCGCCCCTTTCAAGAAGCCATGACGGCGTGGTGCTGGGGCTTTGGTTGGGGCGACGATGTGATCCCCGCCAAAACCCGCTCCATGATGAACCTCGCAATGCTAGGCGCGCTAGGCAAAATGCACGAATGGGAAATCCACTGCAAAGGCGCATTAACCAACGGCGTCACCAAAGAAGAAATTCGCGCGATTATCCACGTGGTTGGTATTTATTGTGGGGTGCCTCAATCTCTTGAATGTTTCCGCGTCGCCCGTAAGGTGCTGGAGGAAGCAGGAGAATTGTAGTTTTTAGTGACGAATTACCATTCATGCATAAATTGTGATCACATAAAAAATACGTGTGATCACAAAACACACAAAATCATGTGATATCAACAATTATTGGCGTTTTCCTCTTTGAACGCTCTCTTTTCTATGGCACCAAATAGGAAATTCTTTGCCTTAAGGGACAGTCCACATGAACATTCATGAATACCAAGCCAAACAACTCCTTAAAGAATATGGCGCGCCAGTCTCTGATGGTCGCGCTGTTTTACGCGCAGAAGATGCCAAAACAGCGGCGGGTGAATTGGATGGCCCGCTTTGGGTTGTAAAAGCGCAAATTCATGCGGGGGGCCGTGGCAAAGGCACCTTCACAGAGGCCGCCGCTGGTGATCAAGGCGGTGTGCGCCTGACGAAATCGGTAACTGAAGCCGCCGAGGAAGCGCAAAAAATGTTGGGCCGCACCTTGGTCACGCATCAAACTGGCCCCGCTGGCAAGCAAGTAAACCGTGTCTACATCGAAGACGGCGCAGGCATTGAAAGCGAACTTTACCTCGCTTTGCTGGTTGATCGGAACTCCTCTCGCGTATCTTTTGTTGCCTCCACTGAGGGCGGTATGGATATCGAAGAAGTCGCCGCAAACACTCCTGAGAAAATCGTAACTTTCACCGTAGACCCTGCATCTGGCCTATCTGCATTCCACGGTCGCCGAGTTGCATTCGCACTCGGCCTTGAGGGCAAACTCGTCAAACAGTGCGTCACGCTGATAGGGCAACTGTACAAAATGTTCATTGAGCGGGACATGGAAATGCTCGAAATCAACCCACTGATCGTAACAGATGGTGGCGATCTAAAATGTCTTGATGCGAAAATGGGCTTCGATAGCAACGCATTATATCGCCAAAAAGCGATCCTCGATCTGCGCGACGAAACTGAAGAAGACCCAAAAGAGCTGGCGGCTTCAAAATTCGATCTCAACTACATCGCGCTTGATGGTGAAATTGGTTGCATGGTGAACGGTGCCGGCCTTGCGATGGCCACAATGGACATCATCAAACTTTATGGCTCCGAACCTGCCAACTTCCTTGATGTGGGTGGCGGTGCGACAACAGAAAAAGTGACCGAGGCCTTCAAGATCATCACCTCTGATCCGCAAGTCAAAGGCATTCTCGTGAACATCTTTGGTGGCATCATGCGCTGCGACGTGATCGCAGAAGGTGTGGTTGCAGCGGTGAAAGAAGTCGGCCTACAAGTGCCACTTGTTGTCCGCCTAGAAGGCACAAACGTTGCCGAAGGCAAAAAGATCATCAACGAAAGTGGCCTTGACGTAATCGCCGCCGACGATCTGGGCGACGCAGCAGAGAAAATCGTGAAAGCGGTTAAGGGCTGAACATGCGCCGCCTCCTTTGTTCTTTCGTTGTGATCGTCATTGGGAGTTTGCCTATCAATGCAGGCGATCTCCCCGGTGCTTTGGCACTTCGGTTGCAACAAGGCGTTCAGGCCTGCGTAGCGTATTATAAAGACAACGCCGCTTTAACTTCGTTGCAACAGTTTGGGTTCTCTCCCAAAGGTACAGGTGCTGAAATTACGCTTGCGCCGCCTGTTGTGCCCAACAAGATAAAAGTGCGCGTTTACACCGAAGGGCCGCAAGACATTGAATGCGAGATTCATGCCAATTACACCCGAAATGACACCCAGAAACACGCCTTTAACCTAACTTTGGCGGTGCTGCAAAAAATGGCTTTTCTCGACTGCGCGAACACCACTATTCAAGCAAGGCAAAAACGATTTACCAAGACGGTACCACAAGTATGTTCCATTTGATCCGTGTCAAACAGGGCAAGGTGATGATTAAATTCAAAAGGCGGAACCTATGATGTTTGGTTCAGCTTCTATTCACGAAACACGTTTTGCACCTGCGTCTTTGGTGTGTGCTGCGCTTAGCGCGATTTGCTTATCGCCGTCCACTGCCGCTGCGCGCGAACCTGCAATCACTGCTTTCACTGCCGCGTGTTTTAACAAAGGCTACACGCAACAACGCATCACCCAAGCAATGGAACACGCCATTGGTGGGCCGCTCTCGTTTGACCTTACGTTCTGGGATAAAGCGCTCGCGCCTGCACCCAACACCTCTGATTTTCATGAACGCCGCTGCGAAGTGGCCTTTGCGGGCGATCATACGCAAACCGCGATTGACGCATTGCGCGAAAAGATGGCAACGCCACCGGTTTTCGGACATAAAATTCCGCTTCCTGTGACCCATGCCGCAAATTCAGGCACTGCGCTGATCGAAGGGCGCGAATTGCTGCGCGGTCGAACGGCCGTGATCCAAATTGGCACGCGGCCGACCCAAACTGGCATCGAAACCTACATCATCGTAGATCGCCTGCCCGCAAATTGGCAGGATCAATTGCAATGAACGCGCTTACTCCGTTCCGCCCCTGCCCTGCCTGTGACACGCCCGACGTGACAAACATGGCGCAATTTGCCCATGACACTTGGAAAATCGGGAAATGCAAACTTTGCGATTTTGTTTTCTTGCGAAACCCAACTGAATACGAAGCCTTGGAAGAGGATTTCGCTTGGGAAGAAACATTTTGGGCCGAAGACGCTGAACGTAAAAAGAAGCGCGGCATACTGAAACGCGCTGCCTACCATGCCCGTATGCTCGGTTATCGCCTAAAAGGGGATCCCCAAAACAAATACGTCAAGCTGCTCGGTGCGGGTAAGATCCTCGATATTGGCTGCGGAGAGGTCGTACGTTGGACGGCTCCGTTTGAACCCTACGGCATTGAAATATCCAAACATCTTCATGCACGTGCTGACGCCAAAATGAAAGCGCTCGGCGGTGAATGTTTCCAAGGCGCAGGCGCGGAGCGTATTTTCACCCTGCCTGAAAACCATTTCGACAGCGTGATGATGCACAGCTATTTGGAACACGAAGTCCAGTATCGCGAATTGCTTGCGGGGTGTTTTCGCTGCCTCAAACCCGGTGGCAGAGCGTTTATCCGTGTGCCAAATTTCAACTCGTTAAATCGCCGTTTGGTCGGGGCGAAATGGCCAGGCTTTCGCTATCCCGATCACGTCAATTACTTCACCCAACAGACCTTGCGCACCGCGGCGCAAGAAGCGGGTTTCGAATTTAAACTCACCAACAAAGCCAAAATCTGGCTCGACGACAACATTCAGGCATTGCTGACAAAGCCTGCCGTAACTTAAGGACCAAAAACATGGCCGTACTGATAGATGAAAACACCAAAGTGATCTGCCAAGGCATCACCGGATCCCAAGGCACGTTCCACTCTGAGCAAGCCATTGAATACGGCACAAAAATGGTTGGCGGCGTTACTCCTGGCAAAGGTGGGCAATCTCACCTCGGCATGCCAGTGTTCAATTCAGTGCACGAAGCAAAACATGTAACTGACGCCAATGCTTCCGTGATCTACGTCCCCCCACCCTTCGCAGCAGATTCCATCCTTGAGGCCATCGACGCTGAAATGGAATTGATCGTTTGCATCACCGAAGGCATCCCCGTTCTTGATATGATGCGCGTGAAACGCGCGTTAGAAGGTTCCAAATCCCGCCTGATCGGCCCAAACTGCCCGGGCGTTATCACGCCAGATGCCTGTAAAATCGGCATTATGCCGGGCCATATCCACAAACGCGGCTCTGTTGGTATCGTTTCACGCTCTGGCACGCTCACTTACGAGGCTGTGGGCCAAACAACTGCGGCGGGCCTTGGCCAATCCACTGCTATCGGCATTGGCGGCGACCCGATCAAGGGCACCGAACACATTGATTGCCTAGAAATGTTCCTTGCGGACCCAGAAACCCAATCCATCATCATGTTGGGTGAAATTGGTGGCTCCGCAGAAGAAGAAGCCGCGCAGTTCCTCGCAGATGAGGCAAAAAAAGGCCGCTCCAAACCAACAGCAGGTTTCATTGCTGGCCGCACTGCCCCTCCTGGCCGTCGAATGGGCCACGCTGGCGCAATTGTTGCAGGCGGCAAAGGCGGCGCAGAAGACAAGATCGAAGCCATGAAAGCAGCAGGTATTATTGTTGCAGATAGCCCTGCTGGTTTGGGCGAGGCAGTGTTGAAGGCGATAGGCTAATGAGACAGGTTTTTATTTCTCTAATAAGCATTGTTTTGCTGGCAAGCACAGCTAGCGCAGACAGTTTTGGAAAATTGAAAGGCCAAACCTTTGGGTCTGGTAGCACTGCTGTCGTCGTTACGTTGCACGGTGATGTGTCTCGTGGTGGGCCAGCCGATTATCATTATGCTTTTGCGAAATCCATCGCTGCAAAAAATAAGGGCGTCACATCAATCGCTTTGCTGCGGCCTCGATATTCTGATCGTGCAGGCCAAAAAAGTGGCGGATCAAACAATGGACGGCGGGACCATTACACCAAACGCAACAATGATCTTGTGGCCGCCGCCCTAAAAGACATCAAGGCGCGCTACAAAGCCCGTAAACTGATTGTTGTGGGTCATTCTGGTGGCGCTGCACAAACTGGTGCAATCATTGGTCGATACCCAAATCTTATTGACGGTGCCGTGCTCGTATCATGCCCTTGTCACATCGCAAATTGGCGAAATGCCAAAGGTGGCAGCCCTTGGCCTAGCAGCCAATCGCCGCATCGGTATCTAAAAAAAGTCTCAAAATCCACCGCGATTGTTGTGATAAATGGATCGCAGGATTCCAATACACGCCCAGCCCAGGCCAAAGCATACGTAGCACTCGCTAAGAAGAGCGGTCTGAACCCGAGTTATGTTGAGATCGGTGGTGCGGGTCACGGATTTAACAAGATGTCGCGCAAAATTGCCTCCACCGTTGGAAAAATGACGCGATGAAGAACCGCCTTAGCCACGAACCTACATCACTATCGACCGAACGCATTTTTACCTCAGCTTCCTGACGAAGGAAAATTGACCATGACCGAACATCCATCCAACGATCAATTTCACGCAGAATCCTTTCTGCAAGGCCACAACGCGGAGTACATTGAGCAACTTTACGCGCGGTACGCACATGATCCAAACGCGGTGGATGCTGCTTGGCAGGATTTCTTTAAGGCGATGGGTGATCCCTCTGGGGAAGTAGTCGCGGAAGCCTCTGGTCCTTCGTGGGCACGTTCCGATTGGCCGCCTCAACCAGCCGATGATCTAACGGCCGCGCTCGATGGGCAATGGGGCGAAGACCCGGCCGCAAATGCAGAAAAGAAAATCGCTGCCAAAGCAGAAGAAAAAGGCGTTCCAGTATCTGAGGGTCAAATCCGTCAAGCCGTGCTCGACAGTGTGCGTGCTTTGATGTTGATCCGTGCATATCGCATCGTTGGCCACCTTAATGCTGACCTTGATCCGCTGAAAATGCATGCAAAAGACGACCTGCCAGAACTGCAACCAGCCAACTATGGCTTTACCGAAGCGGATATGGATCGCCCAATCTTCCTCGACAATGTACTCGGCCTTGAAACCGCAACCATGCGCGAAATCCTCGCCATTGTGAAACGCACCTATTGCGGCACGTTTGCCCTACAATACATGCACATTTCAGATGCGGAGCAGGCAAGTTGGCTGAAAGAACGGATCGAAGGTTTCGGCAAAGAAATCCAGTTCACCAAAGAAGGCCGCAAAGCCATTTTGCAAAAGATGGTCGAGGCCGAAGGTTTTGAGAAATTCCTACACGTTAAATACGTTGGGACCAAACGGTTTGGCCTTGATGGTGGCGAAAGCCTGATCCCTGCGATGGAACAGATCATCAAACGGGGTGGCGCACTTGGCGTGCAAGATATCATTATCGGCATGCCCCACCGTGGGCGTTTAAACGTATTATCCAACGTAATGCAAAAACCGTTCCGCGCAATCTTCAACGAGTTTCAAGGCGGCAGTTACAAACCAGAGAGCGTCGATGGCTCTGGCGATGTAAAATACCACCTTGGCGCGTCATCAGACCGCGAGTTTGACGACAACAAGGTTCACCTTTCGCTCACCGCAAACCCCTCCCACCTAGAGGCTGTGAACCCTGTCGTTTTGGGGAAAGCCCGCGCCAAGCAAGGGCAGCTTGATGATGAAGACCGGATCAAGGTTCTGCCGATCCTGTTGCACGGCGATGCGGCCTTTGCTGGCCAAGGTGTTGTGGCCGAATGTTTCGGCCTGTCTGGCCTAAAGGGTCACAAAACGGGCGGCACCATGCACATCGTGGTGAACAACCAAATCGGTTTCACCACCGCGCCGCACCATTCGCGCTCCAGCCCTTATTGCACAGATATCGCCCTGATGGTCGAAGCACCGATTTTCCACGTGAATGGCGATGATCCAGAAGCAGTGGTTCACGCAGCCAAAGTTGCCATTGAATTCCGCCAAAAATTCCACAAAGACGTGGTTTTGGATATCATTTGTTACCGTCGCTTTGGTCACAACGAGGGTGACGAGCCGATGTTCACCAACCCGGAAATGTACACACAGATCAAGGGCCACAAAACCACGCTTGCGGTTTACACAGAACGTCTTGTGCGCGATGGCCTGATCCCAGAGGGCGAAATCGAAGACCAAAAAGCCGCCTTCCAAGCCTACCTGAATGAAGAATTCGAGAGCGGCAAGGATTACAAACCCAACAAAGCCGATTGGCTCGATGGGCGTTGGTCGCACCTTGATAAACGCGGCGAAGAATACCAGCGCGGCGCAACCGCTGTGGACGAAGCAAACCTGCGCAAGGTCGGCAAAGCACTGACCACTCTGCCCAAAGGCTACAACGTGCACCGCACCGTGGCGCGTTTGCTCGAAACAAAACAAGAAATGTTCAACACGGGCAAAAATTTCGATTGGGCCACGGCCGAAGCGCTCGCATTTGGCACATTAATGACCGAAGGCTATCCTGTGCGCCTGTCTGGCCAAGACTGTACACGCGGCACCTTTAGCCAACGCCACTCTGGCATCATCGACCAGAAAACCGAAGAACGATATCTCCCACTCAATTCTATTCCGGATACCCTCGCCGAATACGAAGTCATCGACTCGATGCTCTCGGAATATGCGGTGCTGGGCTACGAATATGGCTACACGCTCGCTGAACCAAACGCCCTAACCCTGTGGGAAGCGCAATTCGGCGATTTCGCCAATGGCGCACAGATCATGTTCGATCAGTTCATATCGTCTGGCGAAAGCAAATGGCTGCGGATGTCGGGCCTCGTTTGCTTATTGCCGCACGGCTATGAAGGCCAAGGGCCAGAACACTCCTCTGCGCGCCTAGAACGGTTCTTGCAAATGTGTGGCAACGACAACTGGATCGTCGCCAATTGCACCACGCCCGCGAATTATTTCCACATTTTGCGCCGCCAAATGCACCGCAGTTACCGTAAACCGCTCATCATGATGACGCCTAAATCTCTGCTACGGAACAAGATGGCCGTCAGCACTTTGGATGAAATGTCCGAAGGTTCCAGCTTCCACCGCGTGCTGTGGGATGATGCGCAATACGGCAACTCGGATACGAAACTTGCCAATGACGACAAAATCAAACGGGTCGTCATTTGTTCTGGCAAAGTCTACTATGATCTGCTCGAAGAACGCGACAAACGGGGTATTACCGATATCTATTTGTTGCGCCTTGAACAGTTCTATCCATTCCCGGCCCAATCCATGGTCAAAGAATTGTCCCGCTTCTCGGGCGCTGAATTTATCTGGTGTCAGGAAGAGCCAAAAAACCAAGGTGCGTGGACATTTGTGGAACCCAACATTGAGTGGATTCTCACACGGATCGAACACAAAAACACACGGCCGATTTACGTGGGCCGCAACACATCCGCTTCGCCAGCCACTGGCCTAGCTAGCCAGCACAAAGCAGAACAAGCCGCGCTCGTGAATGACGCGCTGACATTGGAAGGTAAATAATCATGACCGACGTAAGAGTACCAACCCTAGGCGAAAGCGTAACCGAAGCCACCATCGCAACTTGGTTCAAAAAACCGGGCGACAGCGTGGCCGTGGATGAAATGCTGTGCGAACTCGAAACCGACAAAGTCACAGTTGAGGTTCCTTCCCCTGTGGCTGGAACCCTTGGCGAAATTGTCGCGGCCGAGGGAACAACAGTGGGCGTTGATGCACTGCTCGCCGTGATTTCTGAGGGCGGCGCAGCAACGGCTGCCCCCGCCAAAGCCGAGCCAGAAGCAGAATCCGCGCCGAGCGCAACAGGTGGCGCAGATATTGACGTGATGGTTCCCGCCTTGGGTGAAAGCGTAACTGAGGCAACCGTAGCGACCTGGTTCAAAGCAGAGGGCGACACCGTTGCCGTAGATGAAATGTTGTGCGAACTCGAAACCGACAAAGTAAGCGTCGAAGTTCCCGCACCTGCCGCTGGTGTTCTGTCAAAAATCCTCGCAGCAGGCGGCGTTACCGTAGAAGCAGGCGGCAAATTGGCCGTTATCGCATCTGGGGCAGCAGGCGCGAAATCTGCACCAGCCGCTGCGCCCGTGGCTGCAACAGCGTCACCAGAAATCACCAAAGATGGCATGAAAAATGCCCCATCTGCAGAAAAAATGATGGCTGAAAAAGGCCTAACTGCGGATCAAGTCACGGGCACAGGTCGCGATGGCCGCATCATGAAAGAGGACGTAATGAACGCCTCATCTGCACCTGCCCCAGCAGCAGCCCCTGCGCCACGTGCGTCTGCACCCGCCGCCCCTGTTGCTGCGCATCAAGCCGAGCGCGAAGAACGCGTAAAGATGACACGCCTGCGCCAAACCATTGCGCGTCGTCTAAAAGACAGCCAAAATACTGCCGCGATGCTAACCACTTACAACGAAGTGGACATGACCGAGGTCATGGCATTGCGCAATGAATACAAAGACTTGTTCTTAAAAAAGCACGGCGTGAAACTCGGCTTTATGTCCTTCTTCACCAAGGCCTGCAACCACGCGCTGCGCGAAGTGCCCGAGGTGAATGCTGAAATCGACGGTACAGACATCGTGTACAAAAACTACGTCAACATGGGCATCGCTGCTGGCACACCAACAGGCCTTGTGGTGCCTGTAGTCAAAGACGCTGATGCGATGTCTTTCGCTG
The DNA here is from genome assembly GCA_018607905.1 of Paracoccaceae bacterium. Taxonomy (GTDB): domain Bacteria; phylum Pseudomonadota; class Alphaproteobacteria; order Rhodobacterales; family Rhodobacteraceae; genus Amylibacter. The sequence continues at coordinate 128,431 of JABBAP010000042.1, forward strand.
AAATCGAGAAAGAAATCAGCCGTTTGGGTGGCCTCGCACGCGACGGCAAACTCTCGATGGCCGATATGCAAGGCGGCTCCTTCACCATCTCCAACGGCGGCGTCTACGGCTCGCTGATGTCCTCGCCGATCCTGAACCCACCGCAATCAGGCATCTTAGGGATGCACAAAATCCAAGACCGCCCGATGGCCATCAACGGCGAAGTTGTGATCCGTCCGATGATGTACCTCGCCCTGTCCTACGATCACCGCGTCGTAGACGGTAAGGGCGCCGTGACGTTCTTGGTTCGGGTTAAGGAAGCGCTAGAGGATCCGAGACGGTTGTTGATGGATTTGTAAAAATGGAGAATTTGGAAATTAGTGCGAAGGTAATTTCTGCGATTTTGGCAAAATTACTTGAGAACGGTTTGCAAAGCTCTTTCATTGGCGACACTGATTTAGGCCTTGAAGAAGGAGAACGGCGATTTGCAGGACCGTGTTTCCTTTGGTTAGAAGATGAAGGGTTAGTACGGTGTATCAATTCTTCTAATACAAGTGAATCAAGCGCATGGGTTGATCCCGTTCTTACAAGTCGAGGATTTGCATTGCTGGGAACTCAATTGGACTACAACGGTGCAAACATTACTATTGCCGAAGCAGTAGAACAGAAGAAAACTATATCTGGAGACTATTCGAAATTTGGGGATTTTTTTGGTGGAGCGTTGGGCGGATTCATTAAATCTGTAGCAAACTAGTAGGAGTGCATTGGCGTTTTGTATAAAGACCAAACTTAGTCATATGATATGGGATTTGAAATGCGCCAAATATTAAGTGAGTTAACCTAATGGCCTACCTCTCCCCCAAAATCCTCCACTGCCCCAATTGCGACTACACCACCAAAGTCGAAATCGTTGTCGGCGTCGGCCCGCATTCAAAAAAGGGTGATGTTCCCTACAAACGTCACCTCCGATCCGATACGGGCGTTGACGGCCCAACCATAACCTGCCCCAATGACGGAACAGTCTTGTGGACAGATAAAGCAGGGAAGAAAGCATGACCACCGAACTCACTGTCCTGGCCTATGCCGCCCTTTTGCAGGTCGTGCAATTTGCTCTGATGTCTGTCGCTGTGAACTTGGATGTCGGTGTGGCAAAAACCGCCTCTGCCCGCGATGCATCTCGTTTAGGGAAACCGCTGGCAGACCTGCTGAACGACACATCTGGTCGTTTGTTTCGCGCCTTTAACAATCACTTCGAGGGCCTGATCCTGTTCACGATTGCCGTCGTGATCATCACCCTCGGCGAACAATCAACCAACGTCACAACGACCTGTGCTTGGGTCTATCTTTTCGCGCGCATCGCTTATGTCCCTGCCTATTACTTTGGCTGGGCACCGTGGCGTTCGCTCATCTGGTTTGCAGGCTTTGGCGCAACCGTCGTCATGTTACTGGCAGCATTGATATGATCCGCATTGACCACTTCGCCCTTGCCGCAACAACGCTTGATGTTGGTGTCGACTATGTGCGCAACATCACGGGTCTAACCGTCCCATTTGGCGGCGTGCATCAAGGCGTCGGCACACATAACTGCCTCATGGCGACGGGCGATGACAGCTATTTAGAGATTATCGCGAACGACCCCAACCAGCCTGATCCCGTAACGCCGCGTGCGTTTGACCTCGACAACCCTGACGTGGTCGCAAAAACTGTTGCTGGCCCACACATCCAAAACGTTATCCTGCGCACGGATGATGCGCAGCGGGATGTAAAATTGGCCCGTGAAGCAGGCGTTGACCTTGGTGAGCTGATCAATTCCGCCCGTGGAGATGTGCATTGGATTTTGGTGCTGCGCGAAGATCGCACGTTGGCCCTTGATGGCACCGCTCCGCCGCTCATCGAATGGCCCGAAGGCCCGCATATTTCCAGCCAAATGGCGGATGAAGGCCTGATCCTAACCAAATTGACCATCAAAGCCCCCCAAGCAGACGCGCTCAAGGCTCTATTCAAAGCAATCGACGTTCAAGATTCGCGCCTGCATGTGGAACATGGCGACCAAAAACACATCACCGCCACCTACCGAACGCCTGATGGGCGCACAGTCACACTGGGTTAATGTTAGCAATTAATCTGGCACTCCCGCCTAATGCACAGTAAAAAGTAACAAAGATTTCCTCGAAAGGACACGACATGGCAGACTACGACGTAATCATCATCGGAGGCGGCCCCGGCGGCTATGTCTGCGCAATTCGTTGCGCCCAGCTCGGTTTGAAAACCGCAGTAGTCGAGGGTCGCGAAACGCTCGGCGGCACGTGCCTGAACGTCGGTTGCATCCCGTCCAAAGCATTGCTGCATGCCTCTCACATGCTGCACGAAGCACAGCACAATTTCGCGGCAATGGGCCTCAAGGGCAAAACCCAATCCGTCGATTGGAAGCAGATGCTGACCTACAAGCAAGAAACCATCGACCAAAACACCGCGGGCGTCTCGTTCCTGTTAAAGAAAAACAAAGTCGATCACATCAAAGGCTGGGGCAAAATCACAGCCAAAGGTGAAGTCACCGTAGGCAGCGACAAGCACACCGCCAAGAACATTGTAATCGCAACAGGCTCCGAACCCTCCGCCCTTAAAGGCGTTGAAGTGGACGAAAAAGTCGTCGTGACATCGACTGGCGCGTTGGAATTGAACAAAGTCCCCAAAACGCTCGCCGTTATCGGTGCAGGCGTCATCGGCCTGGAATTAGGCTCGGTTTACGCCCGTCTTGGTTCAGACGTTACAGTCATTGAATTCCTCGATCACATCACGCCTGGAATGGATTCAGAAACCGCCAAAGTGCTGCAACGAACCCTTAAAAAACAGGGCTTGAAGTTTATCCTCAACGCTGCGGTTCAATCCGTTGAAGCCTCTAAAACCAAAGCGAAACTCACTTATGAGGACCGCAAGAAAAACGAGATCCATACAATGGACGCAGATGTTGTACTGGTCGCCACAGGTCGTCGTCCGTTCACAGATAACCTCGGTTTCACCGATTTGGGCGGTGAAATGACAGAACGCGGCCAAGTGAAAACCGATGCCCATTGGAAAACCAATATCGATGGCATCTACGCCATCGGTGACGTGATCGAAGGCCCGATGTTGGCCCATAAAGCCGAAGACGAAGGCATGGGCGTCGCAGAGGTACTGGCAGGCAATCATGGCCACGTGAACTACGGCGTTATCCCCGGCGTGATCTACACCACCCCCGAAGTCGCATCAGTGGGCAAAACCGAAGAACAGCTCAAAGAAGAAGGCGTTGATTATAAAATCGGTAAATTCTCGTTCAAGGGCAATGGCCGCGCCAAAGCAGTGCATCAAGGCGATGGTTTTGTAAAAATCCTTGCGGATAAAACAACGGACCGCATTCTTGGGTGCCATTTGATCGGTCCATCTGCAGGCGATTTGATCCACGAAATCTGTGTCGCAATGGAATTTGGCGCCTCTGCTCAAGACGTCGCCATGACTTGCCACGCACATCCTACCTTCTCTGAAGCCATGCGCGAAGCTGCACTCGCCTGCGGCGGTGGCGCGATACACGCATGATCCAAAACTCCCGCCGCGCCACCGCAATTGTGCGGCGCGGTGTCGCCACCTTGGCTTGCGTCGCCCTCATTGCAGGATGGGCCATGTTGTCGCCCCCTACCTCCCTTGAAAAAGGCACGTTTGGCCCATTTGAACGCGCGCTCAACACAACCCAATACGGCTATCAAATTTTACCCGACCCAACCGAACTTGCCCCCACGCAATACGTTGAACGATTCGAGGTCCGCAGTGGCGATTGTGGCACCAATGGCGCGTGGAGCGATTGCAGCAACGACCGCGAACGCTCTGAACTGTCCCAAACGATAAAGGAATTAGGCGAAGGCGACACAGCTTGGTACGGCTGGTCGGTCTATTTCCCTCCAGATTTTCCGGATATTTCACCCACAAAAACCACAATCGCGCAATTTCATCAAAGAAACGAAGATGGACGCATAGCCAAACCCGTTTGGATGTTTCAACACAGTAACGGCGCTCTGTACCTCGACGATCAAACCACGGGGCGCAGCACCCGCCGCATCCCTTTGATCCCCGCCAGCGACCTTCGGGCGAACTGGCACAACATCAAAGTTAAAGTGCGTTGGGCAAAGGACGAATCAGGCCGGCTCAATATTTGGATCAATGGAGCTCAGGTGTTTGAGTACCAGGGCCCCACAATGAACGCGAAAAAGGTGTATTTCAGATATGGGCTCTATCGCAGCTTCATCTCTCGGTACAAAACAGCAGAAAATTCCGACATTGTGCCGACCCAAATCGCCCTATTTGCCAACGTGAACCGCGCCAAAACCCGCAGAGGTCTGAACTAATGGAACTGTTTCTTCTGGCTGCTGGCGCGCTTGCTGGTGGGTTCATTAACGGGTTAACGGGTTTTGGATTCGCCCTGATGTCCGCTGGCTTCTGGCTTCTTATCCTGCCGCCGACATCGGTGGTTCCCTTGATGGCTGTCTGCATGACCGCCAGCCAATTGATGACCTTGCCCCGCATCTGGCGCATGATTGATGCCAAACGCGCAGTGCCCCTTACGCTTGGCGGGTTGATCGGCGTTCCAATTGGCATTCTCATTCTGCCTCTCATCCCGCTCCCACTGTTCAAACTTTTCGTAGCGGGCCTGATCGTGCTCAACCTCACCTATGTTTTAACGCTGCAATCGCGTTTCTCTTTGCCGCGCAGCGCGGAACGCTTCCACGTCATTGCTGGCTTCATCGGCGGAATATTCGGCGGTATCTCCGCGCTTTCAGGCGTGGTCACAACCATCTGGTCAGGCCTGTTTGGTTGGTCGAAACAAGAAAAACGCGGCGTATTCCAGGCCTTTAACCTCTCGATGGGGCTCTTATCAATGATCCTGTTTGCCTACTGGGGCTACCTGGACAAACAGTTCTTTTACACCGCCGCCGTCGCCATCCCGCTAACGCTTGTCGCCGCCAGCATCGGCGTGCGCGTGTTTGAACGCATGGGCAACGCTGGCTTCAGCAAACTTATCAACATTCTGCTGGCAATTTCTGCCCTAAATCTCGTGATTTCCGTTCTCTCTGGATAAACGCGCACCCTTGCACTTATTCCAAGCCAGCGTAGGCTGCGCGTGAGTATTCCATTACCAAGCCCAGAGCCCACACCATGTCTAAAATGCCAACCTCGGTTTATCGCTACATCTTTCAACGATCAAAATGGCAGCAGGTCGTGGTGATTACCCTTACCATCGCGCTCCTTCCGCTGGCGCCAGTGCCCCTCGAGCTTCAACGTCGTTTGCTTGATGACGCGGTCGCCAACAAAGACCTCGACCTACTCTTTAAACTTGGCTTGTTTTACCTTGCTGCGATGTTGCTGTCTGCCGCGCTTAAATTTGCGATGCGGGCCCAACGCGAGCTGATCTCTGCCAATATTGTGCGTAAATTGCGCCGCTCGGTTTTTTTGGCGATCTACACCAACGCACCCAAAGAACGCGAAGACCTTACGAATGAGGTCAATGAGGGCGCGGTCGTTTCGATGATGGGATCGGAGGTCGAAAAGCTCGGCGGTTTCGCAGGTTCTGCTATTTCGGGTCCGCTTTTTGAACTTGGCACTCTAACTGTAGTGCTAGGCTATATGTTTTGGGTTGAACCGCTTGTTGCTTCCATCGCGCTTGCGCTCTATTCGCCCCAACTTGTCATTGTGCCGATCTTTCAGGCCCGCATGAACCGCCTTGCGCAAACCAAAGCACTTAAAATGCGCGAGTTGGGCAATATGATCGTAGACACACCCGAGGACGATCTTTTGCGTTCTGAGCCACCTCAAAAATTCAATGATCTCGTCGAGAAAATCCTGACGCTGCGCACCAAATTCATCCTCACGAAAAACGTTATGAAAACGATCAACAACCTACTGATCGCGCTCGGCCCGTTTGGCGTTATTTCTTATGGCGGCTACCTCGTGATCCAAGGTGACATCGAAGTCGGCGTGATCCTCGCTTTCGTTTCAGGACTAGAACGGCTCGGCAGCCCGCTGCGCGAATTGGTCGGCTCCTACAGCCAAATCACCGATGCCCGCATGCGCTATGCGACCCTGCTTGAGGGGTTTCCCGAAAAATACGACGACGGTTTAAACGCGTAACCTCTAGGTTCCCAACATCCGCAAGCCTTGGGTCACATCTGCCCGTATCGCCAGCTTCAACCCTGGTTCATCCCCTGCCCGCAGCGCCGCAATCGCCGTGCGGTGATTGCCCGCGGCATTGGGCCGTTGCAAGCGGGCATACAGCGCCGACATGGTTGGCCCCATTTGCAACCACACTGTCTCGACCATTGCCAACATCGCAGGGGCTTGGGCTCGCAAATACAGCGTACGGTGAAACTCCAGATTGGCGCGAATGTAGCCAACCGCATCTTTCTTCACGATGGCCTCCTCAACCGTCGTGTTGATGTTGTGCAGCCGTTCAATCAACGCCATGTGCGCACGAGGTTGCGCCCGTGATGCCAACTCAGGCTCCAGCAACGCCCGAATAGACGCCAGTTCCTCGATCCGCTCTGTACTCAGCAACGGCGCAGTCACACGCCCCGTCTTTGACATCGAAAGAGCGCCCTCCGCTGTTAGCCGTCGAACCGCCTCGCGTGCGGGTGTCATAGAAACATCAAACTCGCCTGCAATTCCACGAATGGTCATTGCTTGCCCTGGAATAATTTCACCGTGCATGATTTGCGCGCGCAACGCACGAAACACCCGTTCATGTGTCGGGCCGGTGGGTTCAGTTGACGGGATACGTTCTGGATTGATCATGCACTTTTGTGATCACACTGACGCGGCAAGTCAACTTTAAAACTGGAACCGATGCAGTTCAGCGCCATGCTTTTTCAACCAACCGCGTTGGGCCTTATAATCAGGAAAAATCGCCGCCACTTGGCGCCAATACGCATCCGAATGATTCATCTCGACCAAATGGCAGACCTCATGGGCGGCTACATATTCCTGCACGGCGCGGGGCGCCATCACCAACCGCCATGAATACATTAAATGACCATCACTGGTACAAGATCCCCAACGGCTCCGCGTATCGCGAATTGTGATCCGTGAAAAAGACCGCCCCACTAATTTTGCGTACCGTTCCGATGCCTCCGCCAAACGATCCCGCGCGAGTGTTTTATAAAACGCCCGCAGCTTGGCGGGCACCTGCGCTGCTTTACCTGGTACATAAAACACGCCCGCATCAAAACGCACGCCACGCCCTGCCCCCAAAGTGATCGGCGCCGCAACGCCATCCAGCAAAACAGAGCCACCAAACGCAGGTACAATTTGATCTGGCCGCTTGTCCAAATGCTTGCGCAACCACCCATCGTGATCTTGCGCAAACGCCGCTGCATCGCGCAATGCGGCCCGTTTTGGCATCGTCAGACTCACCGCCCCATCCACATTTGAAATCCGCAAAGAAAACCGCCGCGCACGCGCCGATTTCTTTAACGTGACCACAATCGGAGGGTCGCCAATTTCAAGGGTTTCTGCCATGCCCGCATCCTTACCTCAGTGCATAAAAGTGGCAATACAAAACGACTTGTCGCAAAAAATCCCATTCAACCTTTGACAAGCCTCTCAGCCTGTGGCAGTTGGCGGCGATACGCGATAAATAAGTCAACCCAAGGGGTTCTCAATGCCAAAAGAAGAATGGGGTGTGAAACGTGTCTGCCCTGAAACAGGCAAACGTTTTTACGATCTAGGCAACGATCCAGTCGTTAGCCCATACACGGGTAAAGAATACCCACTGTCACAGTTTGTGTCTGACAAGTCGAAAACCTCGATGGCCGACAAAGAAGACAAATCTGCGATCAAGAAAGCCACCGAAGCTGAAGACGGTGACGATCTCGACGTGCTTGCGGATGACGACGATGACGCAGATGTGGATCTCGGTGATGACGTGCTGGACGATGACGACGACGACACAGTGCCGCTCGAAGAAATCGCAGATGTTGCTGCGCCTGAAGACGATAGCTAAATCTCTGGATTTTCTGCTTGCAACAGCAAGCGGGACTTCCTAAATACCACCCGTGCTCAATGCACGACCACCCGTGCTTAACTGCACAATGGGGCCTTAGCTCAGCTGGGAGAGCGCTTCGCTGGCAGCGAAGAGGTCAGGAGTTCGATCCTCCTAGGCTCCACCAAAACCTTCCATTTCCGATAGCGTTACGCCCAACCTATGGAGCCCCCGATGACCGTCACCCACCTTATCACCCACTCTGGTGGCTTTCATGCGGATGAATTGCTGTCTTCGGCCGTGCTTACGCGCTTGTTTCCAAACGCAAAGTTGCTCCGCACTCGGGATCGCGATTGGATCACACCCGCCCCCCATAAAATTATTTATGATGTTGGCGGTGCCTATGATCGTGATGCGCAAATTTTTGATCACCACCAACGCCCTGGCCCGCTGCGTGACGACGATCAACCGTTCAGCTCATTTGGGTTGATCTGGGCACAGTATGGTCGTGAATATCTGGCCGACATGAACGTGCCAAGCGATGACATCGAGGTTATTCATACAAAGTTTGACACGAAATTTGTGCTGCCGATTGATTTGCTGGATAACGGCGCGATGGAACCCTCTGTTGCTGGCCCGTTATCGAGCCTGACTTTACCGTCCCTGCTGGGCAGCCTCAAACCTGTGTTCGACGACCCATCGCCCACTGCAAATGATGACGCATTTTTCACCGCGCTACCAATCGCGGCGGCCTTTGTTCAGGCCCAAATTCGCAACCTAACCGCCAAGGCGCGGGCCCATAACATCGTTCTTAGAGCAATCACCGATGCAGGCGCATCGCCGATTTTGGAGCTGCCAATGGGCATGCCGTTCGGCGCTGCCCTTGATCAAACCGACTCCGATCATATCCTGTTCATGATCACGCCGCGCGGTGAGGAATGGACTCTCAACGGTATCAAATTATCCAACGACACATTCGAGCAACGCGCCGATCTGCCGGCAGCATGGGCAGGCTTGTCAGACACCGATCTAGAGCATGCAAGTGGGGTCAAAGGCGCAAAATTTTGCCACAACGCCCGCTTTATTGCCGTTGCCGATACCCGCGAAGCGATTCTAAAAATGGCTGAGTTGGGCGTCAAAGGCTTGGAACCCGATGTAAAGCGTCTCGGCGGTTAGGCAGACCGCGTCTTTGCCCGTTCAAAAACCAGCGTGCCATCCTCCAGATCAGCGGCGGGTAAATCCACACGGTCGCGGTAATAATCCTGCGTCATGATCCACGGCTGCTTGTTCCCTTGGCGCGGCATGATATCCAAACTGCGCATCACGTAGCCGGCATTAAAGTTCTCTGGATCAATCCACGGCCCCTGAGCCATATCGCCGTCTTCATCGCGCAATTGCGGCGTCACCGCGTGAATATCCATTGTTTCCATAAATTCCAGCAATCGGCACACATACGCAGATACCAGCCCTGCCCGCATCGTCCAACTGGATCGGAAATACCCAAACACATTCGCCAAATTGGGCAGGCCCGAGAACATTACCCCGCGATGGGTGAATGTTTTGGCCGGATCAACGACGCTGCCATCTACTTTCAAAACCACATCCCCAAACATCGTCAGGTTCAACCCAGTGGCCGAAACGATGATATCCGCATCCAATACCTTGCCAGATTTTAATACCAAGCCTGTCGCTGTAAATCGTTCAATCTCATCCGTCACCACATCCACGAACCCATCGCGAATGGCCGTGAACAAATCCCCATCAGGGATACGCGCCACCCGCTGTTTCCACGGCGCGTAACTTGGGGTGAAATGCGTTTCGACATCGTAATCATCGCCCAAATGCGTACGCGCGACGCCAACCAACTCAGCGGCCACCACATCTGGTTCAACTTTCGTGCGCTCTACAAAGACTTCGCTTTCGTGCAGGAAACGCCGACGCATAATCTCGTGATACCATTCTTTGGGCAAATCCAGCGCGTTCAACGTCTCGGTAAACTCATCAATCTGCGGACGCGCCATGTAATAGGTCGGCGACCGCTGCAGCATCGTTAACGCCGCCGCCTTCCCTGCCAACGCAGGCAATATCGTCGCGGCCGTCGCACCAGACCCGATCAGCACAACTTTCTTACCCTCGGTCTTTAATCCTTCGGGCCAGCATTGGGGATGCACCAACGTACCGATAAAATCATCCATCCCCGCCCAATGCGGCGTGTAGCCCTTGGCATGATTGTAATACCCCGCGCAGGTCCACAAAAAACCACAGGTTAGCGTTTGCACATTGCCAGCGCCGTCCTCAACCTCCACACGCCAGACACAGCTGTCACTACACCAATCCGCCTGCAAAACCTTGTGATCAAACTTTATCTTTTCGCGCGCGCCGATCTCATCAACGGCCTCTTCCAGATAGGCCAAAATCTCTGCTGCCGTGGCCACTGGCACGCCCATCCACGGCTTCCATGCAAACCCAAAGGTAAACAAATCGCTATCAGATCGAATGCCAGGGAATTTATGCGTCCTCCACGTTCCACCAATTTCAGATTTACTCTCTAGAATGGCATAACTGGTGCCTGGGCGCAGCGTATTCAGGTGATGCGCCGCATCAATCCCCGAAATTCCCGCGCCAATAATCAACACATCAAAATGTGCAGCGGGTGTCTCTTTGCAATGTTCCATAGCCAGCCTCCCAGACGCCATTCCAAAGCCTACAATCGCCCCGCGCCTTTTGCCAATACCTTAGGAAAACAACGGAACGTCACAACTTGTGTGCCGCCGCTAAACCAACACCTCTAGCGCTGCCTTAGACATCACATCTCTAAACCCGAGGCAAACAACACCGTCGGCTTTATCGTCGCTGGCGTCCGTCACCTCGAACCTGCGACCGACTACTTGGATTAACGCCTTACGCCCATCGCCGCGCGTAACAAATCCTTTGGCCCGCACCAGTCCTGCGCCTTCATCCGCTAACGCCGCCGCCAGATCATCTGCATCCACGGCACCCGTGGGCATCAACGTCAGCATATCCAGATGCGCCGCTTCCAAATGCGCACCACCCGTCCGCACACGCCCGATGAAACTGTCCAGCACTGTTTCAGGGGGCACAGTGCTCTGCGTGCATTCAACAATCCGCACCGCGCGGTTTTGCACCTGAAGCCAAGCCCGCGTTGCGTCCAAGGTCACTTTAGAAACTAAATCCACCTTATTCAGCAGAATAATATCCGCATCCGTTATTTGGCGCGTCACGGTATCGCCCATGTATTTGTCGCGCGCCGATTTCTGCACGGTTTCCGCATCCGCTAAAATCACGATTCCATCGGATCGAAACGCAGGCATAAACACCAGCGAATTTACGATTGAACTTGGGATCGCCACACCGCTGCTTTCTATCAAAACATGATCGAGGGGCGGGTCCATGGCCGCCATATCCCCCAGCGCCGCCGTAAGATCGCTGCCGAACGAACAACACACGCATCCCCCCGCAATGGAAATCACATCTTCGTCCTGCGCTTCGATTAGGTCTTCATCAATAGCCAACTCGCCAAACTCATTCACCAGCACTGCCAACCGCAACCCATTGGCATTGCGCAACAAATGGTTCACCAGCGTTGTTTTACCCGCGCCCAGATACCCCCCAACAACTGTTACAGGGATCACAGATCAGCCGCCGCAAAAACGCGCCCACCTTGGACCGTCCCCCAAACAACCGCATCTTTCAGCGCATCGCCCGACATTTCACGCGGGTCGTCCTCCAACACCGCGAAATCCGCCTTCTTGCCGACCTCGATGGAACCAACCTCATCGTCCATGTGCAACGTGTACGCCGCCCCAAGTGTTATCGCGCGCAACGCCTCGCTCACCGCAATCTTCTCGCCCTCGCCTTGCGTGCGCCCAGATGCGGTAATCCGATTAACCGCAGCCCAAGCCGTGAACAATGGTCCCAAAGGCGTCACAGGTGCATCCGAGTGGATCGCCATCGGCACACCGGTATCCAGCGCGGTGCGACACGCATTCATCCGCAACGCCCGTTCTGGCCCCACGGTCAGGCGATAATGCTCATCTCCCCAGTAAAAATGGTGGTTCGCAAACAGGTTCACACACATATCGAGCGCCTTCATGCGGCGAAACTGCGCGCCGTCCGCCAACTGGCAGTGCTGCAATGTGAAACGGTGATCAGGATGCGGCACGTCTTTCAGCGCAGGCCCCAACGTATCGAGAACCATCTCCGTCGCTTCATCCCCATTGGTGTGCGTATGCACCTGAATATCCGCCTTTAACGCAGCGCGGTACAACTCCGCCAACTGCTCTGGCGCGGTATACCAAAGCCCGTTTGGTGCGCCGTTATGATAACCGGGCCACCGCATCCGCGCCGAAAACCCCTGAATAGACCCATCCGCCACGGCCTTTATCCGCCCAAGCCGACACATATCCGTGGCCTTCTCTTTCAACTCCAGCACACGATCCACAGTTTCCTGCGCCGTTGCCCCCATGAAAAACTTCAACGGCACGACGCGTGCAGGATAAAGCGGCTCACCCGTCACCCGCAGCATGGCCTCCACACCGTCATCTTCCAAGCGCGCCGCCAAATCCGTAATGGTCGTAACACCAGTGCGCACACACAGTTTGCCAAAATCGCGCAAACCCTGTTCGTCACTGTCCGTTAACGAACGGTTGAACCCGACATGCACCCCAACAGGCGTCATGGTATCTGGGCCATACAACTCGCCCGTCGGTATCCCATCCGCGCCGAGCGGCATGCCAGGGTGATTGATCCCCGTCTTCATCAACCCTGCCAGCTCCAACGCTTTGGTATTCACATTCAGAATATGCCCCGAGGCATGCAGCACCCCAATGGGCCGCGTGCTTGAAACCTTATCCAAATCTTGCCGCGTTACCCGTTTGTTATCCAGATAGATCGGATCAAGCGACCAGCCAGACAACGGCGCATCAGGGTCATCCATCTTGGATTCTGCCTCAGATAACCGCTCCAACACTGCCTCGATGGACTTCAACCCATCCCAAGACTTGCCGTTTGGGTCCATCCGATCAAAGAAACCGCAATACACATACCGCCACAACGTGCCCTCCATCGTGTGGGCATGGCCCTCCACAAATCCTGGCATCAACACTTTGCCCGCAAACCGCTCATCCAGCGTGTACTCGCCCCACACCTCCAACTCGCTCAAATCCCCAACCCCTAAAATACGCCCTTCGCGCACCGCAACATGGCTCGCCTCTGGCCGATTGGGGTTCATAGTGACGATCTTTTTGGCAGAAAAAACTGTGGTCTTAGTCATCGATTCCATCCTTCTTCACGGGTTAATTAAATCCTAGGCCGCTTTTGCGCGCACCCACAAATCCTTTTTCTTGTCTCGTAACGTTTTTTGTTTCTCTAAAAAATTCGCTTGTTGAGTTTGAAACCTTCAGGCTAGGTTCAAAACATAAAAACAATAAACACGTTAACCAACTGGAGGACTTGTCTATGAGACATATTTTTAAGGGCCTGATGACAGCAACTGCGCTGGCATCCATGATGGCCACGTCGGCACACGCCGATGAACCCAAAAAAGGCGGCACGCTTGTTACTGTGCTCGGTTCAAATGTGCGCAACCTAAACTCTGCTGTTCAGTCTGGCATCGTCACTGGCTTTCCAGGCGCGCAATTGTTTGCATCGCCGCTGCGGTACGACGAAAACTGGGAACCACAGCCGTATCTCGCGAAAACTTGGGAAGTATCCGAGGATGGGCTGACCGTCACGTTGAACCTTGTGGACAACGCGAAATTCCACGATGGCACCCCGCTTACATCAGCTGATGTTGCGTTTTCTGTCGAAGTGATCAAAGCGAACCACCCGTTCAAATCCATGTTTGCGCCCGTCGAAAGCGTCGAAACACCAGATGCGCACACGGCTGTATTGAAACTGTCCAAACCGCACCCTGCTCTGATGTTGGCAATGTCTGGCCAGTTGATGTCCATAATTCCAAAACACATCTACGGTGACGGCGCGATAACAGACGTCAAAGCCCACGCACGTAACAACAAAGACGTTGTCGGTTCTGGCCCGTTCAAACTGGTCGAATTTAAAAACGGCGAACACGTGATCTTGGAACGCTTTGATGATTTCTTCATTGAGGGTCGCCCTTACCTTGATAAAATCGTTATGCGGATCATCACCGACCCAGCCGCACGCGCGATTGCCTACGAAAACGGCGAATTGCACATGGGCGCGTTCGAATCTCTCCCACGTATCATCAACCGTTTGAAAAAAGTCGAAAGCCTGACAGTAACGTCTGATGGTTACGGCGCGATTGGTCCAACCGATTGGCTGGCCATGAACACAACCAAAGGCCCACTTTCAAACGTGAAAGTACGCAAAGCCATCGCCTACGCCGTGGATAAAAACTTCATCCACAAAGCATTGATGCAAGGCACAGCTGGCGATTCCACATCAGGTATCCACCCAGACAGCCCGTTCTATGCGGCGCAAGACGGCTATGATCTAGATCTGGAAAAATCTGCAGCATTGCTGGATGAAGCAGGCTTCCCTGTAAAAGACGGCTCTCGCATGACGCTGACCATTGATTTCGGTTGGCCTGGTGTGAAACCACAAGTCGAATACGTGAAAGCGGCCCTCAAAAAGGTCGATATCACTGTCGAAGTTCGCTCCTCTGCTGATTTTCCAACTTGGGCGAAAAAGATGGGCACAGGCGACTTTGACATGTCTTGGGACACCGTGTTCAACTGGGGCGATCCAGTGATCGGCGTTCACCGCACCTACGACAGCACGAACATCCACAAAGGTGTTTGGTCAAACACACAAGGCTATTCTAACGCCCGTGTGGACGAACTCATGGCCTTGGCTGCGGTTGAAAACGATCTTGAGAAACGCAAGGCGCTTTATGCAGAGTTCCAAGCGATTATCGCAGACGAGCTGCCAGTGTATCACACCAACACGGTGCCATATCACACGGTTTACAACACCGACAAAGTGGGCAATCCGCCGATTGGTATTTGGGGTTCTTCCACACCAATCGACATGACCTACTTGAAATAATACATCCATTGCGCGGCGGGCTTATCCGCCGCGCATACCATTGCTCAAGGGCTGCCTCCCCGTGATTTTTCTCCAAACTTTGCTCGTTCGATCCGTTTACGCGGCTATCCTACTCATTGCCGTTCTCGTGCTGAACTTCTCGATGATGCACCTTGCACCCGGCGATGTGGCAGACACAATTGCACAAGCCAACGGTGGCGCTGACGCCGAAGTGCTCGAGGCGATCCGCGCCGAATATGGCCTCGATCAACCCTTCCTTGTGCAACTCGGCCGTTACATCGGCAACGTGCTACAAGGGAACTTGGGTTACTCATTCTATTACCGCGAACCCGTCACCGACCTTATCCTTCAACGCATCCCCGCAACTTTGCTGTTGGTGTTCTCGGCACAAATCATCGCGCTGATCATCGGCGTGTTCTTGGGCGTTGTTTCCGCGCAAAAACCAAACGGCCTCACCAGCCACTTCGTCACTTTCATCGCCCTTTTCGGCTACTCCGCCCCCGTTTTCTGGACAGGCATCCTGCTGCTCATCGGCTTCTCGCTGCAATTCCATTGGTTCCCTGTTGCAGGCATGCGTGATGTCACGATTGAGGGCGGTCTTTGGATCAAATCCTTGGACATCCTGCACCATCTGATACTGCCGATGGTCACGCTCGCTTCGGTTTTTCTCGCGCTTTACTCCCGCCTTACCCGCGCTACGATGCTGGAACAGCTCCGCACCGATTACGTGCGCACCGCCTACGCCAAGGGCGTGCCGCACCGCAAAGTCGTCTACCAACACGCGCTTAAAAACGCGCTCTCCCCCGTCATCACCCTCGCTGGGCTGCAATTCTCCGCCGTCATCTCTGGCGCTGTTCTGGTTGAGGCCGTGTTCTCTTGGCCGGGCCTTGGCACCCTCGCCTTCACTTCGATCCTCGCACGCGACACACCAACAATCCTTGGCATCCTGTTTTTCTCTGCGCTTGTCGTCATCGTCGGAAACCTTCTCACTGATCTGGCACAAAAACTCGTCGATCCACGGATCGGAGGCAAAGGATGAGCGATCTTAACGTCAATACCGCCGCCAAATCCCAATCCCCTTGGGGCCAAGCATGGCGACGTTTTCGCGGCAATTACGCCGCCCTTGCGGGCCTCATCGTACTCAGCATCATCATCTTCGCCGCCATATTTGGCCCCTCAATCTACGGCGTCGATCCGTTTGAAATGGTCTGGTCGCCGTTCTCCCCACCGGGCGTAGACGGCTTTATCCTCGGCACCGATTATTTGGGCCGCGATCTGTTGGCCGCCATCATCAATGGCGCACGGGTGTCCATCATCATCGGCCTTTCCGCTGCCTTCATGTCGGTGGTCATCGGCGTATCTGTGGGCGCGCTCGCAGGGTTTTATCGCGGCTGGGTCGAAGAAGTACTGATGCGCATCACCGAATTTTTCCAAGTCCTGCCAACGCTGCTGTTTTCAATGGTGATCGTCGCCCTATTTGGCGCATCCTTGCCCATGATCACCGTCGCCATCGGCGTGGTCAGCTGGACAGCCGTTGCCCGCATCACCCGATCCGAATTTCTGCGCATCCGCGAACTTGAATTTGTGATGGCATCGCGCGCTTCTGGCACGCGCCCACTGAAAATCATGTTTGCCGTGATCCTGCCAAACGCCCTGCCGCCAATCATCGTGCAATCCGCGCTCATGGTCGGCAGCGCAATCCTGTTCGAGGCAGGTCTCTCGTTCCTCGGCTTAACTGATCCAAATGTCGTGTCATGGGGGCAAATCATCGGCTCCAACCGTCAATATATCCTCGATGCGGGTTACACGGTCACCATCCCAGGTGTCGCGATCTTTATCACGGTGCTGTGCATCTCGCTGGTGGGTGACGGCCTAAACGACGCCCTAAATCCGAAACTCAAAGAGCGGTAAGCCAGTCACCACGCATTAAAATCCCTGCATCTTTTGTTCAGGGTTGCGAAAACTCCCGCCTGCCCCTTGCGCCGCCTGCCCTTGGGCACTACCTCGACCTGATACTCGGATAAGAAAGAACCGCGATCATGGGCCAATCAATGCTATTCCTCGCTGTCGCCTTGCCCGTCTGTCTGGCCATCGTCGTGATTTCTGCGGGTTATTTCGTCAAAGGAGCGGTTGCCATCGCGCACCGCCTGTCCGTTCCCGAATTCATCGTTGGTTCTGTCATTGTCGCCATCGGCACCTCCGCCCCCGAAGTGGCGATAAACGTGTCAGCCGTGCTCGATAATGCAGGCGATATCGTCATTTCCAACATCACTGGCTCCAACATCGTAAACGTCGGCCTCGGCATCGGTATTGCAGGCATGTTGATGACCTTTGAAAAAGCCCGCCCAGAATACACCAAAACCGTATTTCTAGGTCTTTTTGGCGCAACTGCCCTCCTCATCAACACGCTATTCACCTCCCAAAACGGCATTTCAACCGTCTCGACACTGTTCTCAATCGGCCTCATCGCGGCATTCGCCTATTTCATGATCCGCTCGTTGACCAATTCAGACGGTGAAGACGACGAAGAATTCGACGCAAACACAGCACTCTGGCTTGCTGTTCTGCTGGTCTTCGGTGGTGCTGTCGCAATGGCCTTCTTCTCTGATCTCGCGGTTGGTTACGCCGTGGAAATCTCCACACGGCTCGGCATTCCAGAAGCGGTGATCGGCGCAACCGTCATCGCTGCTGGCGGTTCCCTGCCCGAAGTCTCCTCCTGCATCGCCGCCGCACGCATCAAACGTCCGAACCTCATCCTCGGCAACATCGCAGGCAGCCAAATCTTCAATATCCTCGGCATTCTGGGTCTGTCAGGCATGATCAGCAGCTTCACCTACAAAAGCTATCTCTGGGTCGACATCGGTATCTTGATCGTCATGACCCTGATCCTGCTGTTGTGCATGAACCGCCCAGGCCCGCGTAAATTCAAAGGCCCACTGCTGCTCGCCAGCTATGGTGCATACGCGGCGTACCTGATCATCATCGCGCTTTGATAAATATGTAAAATCAGCACCTTACGCGCCGATGTGAATCCCACGTCTCGCAGCCAAATCAGTAAAGTATTGCCACGCCACACGCCCAGATCGGCTGCCTCGTGTCGCTTGCCATTCAATCGCTTCGGCGTACATTTCGTCTTCTGAAATCACAACGCCATGGGCATCGCAATACCCACGGATCATCGCCAAATAGTCGTCCTGATCACACGGATGGAACCCCAGCCACAGACCAAACCGATCCGACAGGGACACCTTTTCTTCCACGGCTTCAGCAGGGTTGATTGCAGCGGAGCGTTCATTTTCGATCATGTCACGCGGCATCAAATGGCGGCGGTTCGACGTGGCATAAAACACAACATTTTCGGGGCGGCCTTCGATGCCACCGTCCAAAACCGCCTTTAGCGATTTGTAATGCGCATCATCATGGCCAAACGACAGATCATCACAAAACAGCAAAAACCGTTGATCCCCTGCCGCACGTAAAACATTCAATAACCGACCAATGGACGGTAAATCTTCGCGCTGCACTTCAACCAGCTTTAGTCCGCCAACGACAGAATTCGCCTCTGCATGGGCGGCCTTCACCAGCGAGGATTTCCCCATCCCGCGCGATCCCCACAACAGCACGTTATTCGCAGGCATCCCGCGCGCAAACATTACCGTATTGTCCATTAACGTATCACGCGCACGATCAATTCCAACCAACAGGCCAATATCCACACGATTCACATTCGCCACGGGCTCCAAACGATCAGGGGCAACATGCCAAACAAACGCATCCGCTGCACTGAAATCGGGCGCATCCAACGGGCGCGGATTGATCCGCTCCAGCGCCTCGGCAATGCGGATCAACGCATCGTCAGACATCACAATTCCTCGGGGTGTTTGCCCGCAGTATCGGGATCTTCGTCATCGTAATAGCCTTCTGCGCGTAACTTTGCTTCAGACTTACGCTCGACCAAAACAACCAACCAGATCGAAATTTCGTACAGCATATACACCACCACAAACAGGATCACCTGCGTGATCACATCAGGCGGGGTCACGATCGCAGCCAGCACCAAAATACCCACAATCGCGTATTTACGTACATTGCGCAGGCCCTCTGCACTTACCAATCCCGCCATCCCCATCAGGGTCAACAGCACAGGTAATTGGAAGCAAATACCAAAGGCAAAGATAAATTTCAGTGTTAAATCAAGGCTATCCTTGATCGACGGTAAGATAACCGTTTTCACTTCGTCTGGATCTTGGGGCAGAACATCCGCATCCCCACCTGCTACAAATTCTGAAACGATCGGAATGATATCGGCAAACCCAACAAAGAACCGCATCGCCAGCGGCGTCACCACGTAATGCGCAAAACTCGCGCCCAGCAAAAATAACAACGGAGAGGCAATCATGAACGGCAGAAACGCGCCCTGCTCATTTTTGTACAGCCCAGGGGCCACAAACCGCCACAGCTGGAACGCAATCACAGGAAACGCCGCCATAAACCCGCCAATGAACGAAATGCGGAAGAACGCGAAGAATTTCTCTTGGGGGGCGGTAAAGATCAACGTGGCCTCTTGGCCATATTCAACGAGAATTTTCGCCAACGGTCGTACAAGGAAATCCAACAAAGGATCAGCAAAGTAAAACACAACCAGCACACCAGCCAACAGCGCGTAAACGCAATACAACAAGCGATTGCGCAGCTCGGCCAGATGCTCGATCAGCGGCGCTGCGCTGTTTTCAACTTCATCGGTGCTCATGCTTTACTCTTTGTCGTGGCGGATTTCTTAGCTGCAGGCTTTTTTGGCGCAGTTTTCTTTACGGCGGGTTTCTTTGCCGCTGCTACCTTGGCAACAGGCTTCTTCGCCGCCGCAACCTTAGCCGCCGGTTTCTTAGCCGTAGTTTTTTTCGCGGCAGGTTTTTTCGCAGCAGCAGATTTCTTCGCCGCCGCTTTCTTCTTTACCGCGGGCTTTTTCGCCACTGTCTTAGGCGCAGCCTCAACAACCTCTGAGTTTTCAACGATCTCAACGCCTTCAGGGGGCCACGATTCTGCCGCTTCATTTGCTTTTTTCGCCGCCGCAACCCGCGCCGCATGCTCACGCGCCGCGTCTACTTTCTTGGGTTCAAAGCTGGTTTTGTAATCGTTCATCGTGGTCTTGATATCATCAAGTCCAAGGTTTTTCATGGATGTCGCCCGTTTCACATCCGCAGCCATATCGCCCACGCCACTGTCATCAGCAGCTTGTTCCATTGCCCGTTGGAAATCGCGCGCCATACCACGCGCCTTGCCCACAAACTGCCCCACCTTGCGGAACATTTGCGGCAAATCCTTTGGCCCAACGACAATCAGCGCAACAATGCCAATCACAGCCATTTCTGGCATGCCAATGCTAAACATGCGGATGCTCCAATTCAGACAGCAACAATAACTGCGACAAAAATCTTAGGATTTTTCGGAATCCGGTGTCACGTCTTTGGCGTCTTCCATTGCAGCGGCTTCCAGCTCTTCTTTGCCTTCATTCACGCCTCTTTTGAACGATGTGATGCCTTTGCCCACTTCGCCCATCATGGTCGAGATTTTGCCACGGCCAAACAGAACCAGCGCCACAACGGCGATCAGGATCATGCCCATTGGGCCAATATTTTGGATAAACAGAGGTGTAAGTATCATTTCAAGTCTCCCATAGCGGCGTGATGATCACGCCCTAAAACTGTCACCACATACACTTATGTATTTTTACGCTAGGTTCAAACCCCAAACGGACGCAATCACGTGAAATTGGGAGATTATTTCACGCAGATTGCGCCATTTAGTCCTATTCCCACGCCCAAACCTTGAAAATGCAAGTTCTGGGCGCAGGGGTTACGTCGTCACGACACGTCGCGACAACCGTGTTCCGATTGCTATGGTGCCCAATCCGATCCAGACTATTTGGATAAGCGCAGACGCCAAGTTAAAGTTCTGAGTCAGACTGACCAATACAAATGTCGCTGCCATCGTGTTCAGACAGAAAAATAACAACCCTCGGCTGTCGATCCGCTGAAACGTCACTAATGTGTATGACGCCATGTAAAACATGAAACCCAACACACCAATCCCGTTACAAATCAGGGAAATATCTATGGTGCGATACAGGTCGCGAGCTATGCTAAAATGATCCAACTTCAAAACTCCAAAACAAATCGTAGGTTCTGAGTAGGATTGAAAAAGCTGACTAAAAGTGACTTTTGTCACAGTTCCGTCGGTTTGACGCAACCTTCACAGCATTTCACGAAGTCTTAACGATGTCTTCACACGCTGGCGAAAATCAGCATCACCTGCGGTTGTGAAATCATACCTTCGGAAACACAAAACAGCGGTCTCGACGCATCGACAGCCACAAAACCCGCCCTGATTCTGGCAAGAAAACACCCGGAACCGTCACTTGCAGGCGCGATCCGTCGTAATCCATCTCAAATTCCACCAACGAGTGATCCCCCAAATAGCGCGCCCGCGACACGATTCCCTTTGCAGGCGTGCCCTCTTTCGCTGTCGGGTTTGGCCCACGTCCTTGGCGATCAAA
This sequence comes from Paracoccaceae bacterium, assembly GCA_018607905.1. GTDB lineage: Bacteria > Pseudomonadota > Alphaproteobacteria > Rhodobacterales > Rhodobacteraceae > Amylibacter. Next base: position 150,015 of record JABBAP010000042.1, read on the forward strand.
GTCCATGCGCAAATGTTGCGGGCGAATGATGATCTCAACCTCGGCCCCATCTGCACATCCTGGCACCAAAAACTGACCAAACGGCGTTTCCGTCAGGGCATTTTTCACAACACCCGACACCACGTTAATATCAGAGAAAAACCCAGCCGCATCGCGATCCATAGGCGCGTTATAAATATTATAGGGCGCGCCCTGCTGCATGATCCGCCCATCACGCATCAACGCAATCTGATCCGCCATACGCATCGCTTCTTGGGGCTCATGGGTCACCAACAACACCGCAGAACCCTCGTCTTTCAACAACTCCAATGTGGCATCGCGCACACCGTCGCGCAGCCGATCATCTAGCCCCGAAAACGGTTCATCCATCAACAAAACACGGGGTCGCGGCGCAACTGCCCGCGCCAATGCAACCCGTTGTTGCTCGCCACCAGATAATTCATGGGGGTACTTCTTGTCATAGCCAACCAGCTCAACACGCTCCAACAACGCCCCAACACGCGCCAGCTTTTCGCCCTTTGTCCCCGTCAAACCAAACGCAATATTGTGCGCGACATCTAAATGAGGAAACAGCGCGAAATCCTGAAACATCAACCCGATAGAGCGCCGTTCAGGCGGCATATGCTGTGTGGCGTCCGATACAACCTGCCCATCCACCAAAACCGCGCCCGCATTTTGCTGCTCGACCCCTGCCGCAATTCGCAGCGTCGTGGATTTTCCGCACCCCGATGGGCCAAGCAAGCAAATCACCTCGCCAGCATGCAATTGCAACGACAAGCTGTCCACAGCAAGTCCCACGCCAAAACTGTGGCTGATGGCCTGCAATTCCAATCTGGGGGTGTTAAGGGCGGCCAAGGGGCGCTCCGTTGTTATTCCTTACGCTTTCGCTCAGATAACAGCGCAGACCAAATGCAGCAAGCAACTTTGCAAAAACACGCTAAACCAGTTCAAACTCCACTGCGCCCCGCTCCACCCCATTTATCTGCAAAACGATGCGCGTGGTGCCAGGGCACAGGCGAAACGTCGTCGCATCGCCTTTGAACCGGTGTTTCTTACCCACCATTTCGCAAGCGCCTTTTTTCAATGCCAGTTGCTTCAGCTTAAACACTTTAGGCTTGCGCGACCCATCCGCTTTCACAAATTCTACTACGTAATCCACCAACAGCTTGGCATTGCCCGTCGCCTTGATCTCCACCTCGAACGCCAGCACATCACCAATCTTCACACGCGCCGCGTCAAAAACAATCGGCCCCACCTCAATCGGCGGATCAGGCACAAACCCCAACAATGCCATTGCTGCAGGATCACCTTTCTTCACAAGCGTCCTCAACGCATGACGCGTCATCCAATCCAGCTCCTTGGCATCTTGGTGTCCCTCACGCTGCCACCGCGCCAGCGTGGCCACCACCAACTCCCCATCAATCTTTGCAATATCATTCAAATGGTTCGCCACAGAGCGCCTGACATACCGCGTTTTGTCGCTGTGCAATTGATCCAGAAACGGCACCGCATCGCGTACATCCAGCACAATCTTCATCCCCCAAGGCAGCTTTGGGCGCGTCCCCTCGCTCACCAATCGGCGCACATGGTAATTCTCATCGCGCGCCCATTCCCCCAAAACAGCCAACGTCCGCGCAGGTTCAGCATTCAAAAACGGACGGATCGCATATTCCATCGAAAATCGCTTGGTAATCGCCTTTAGCGCGCTCATCGCCACATCAAAATCCGCCAAACCGTGCTCGGCCACAAACTCCCCCAGAGGCCCAAAAATGAAATCCCCAAAATCATCATCCGTGTTCAACGGATCCAACTCTGGCGGAAGTGCGCATTTAATCACACCCGCCGCTTCACCAAAATCATCGGGTAAATAATCCGCCAAAACCCGCGCAATCAACATCATCCGCGCTTTTAATTCCAGCGGCAGCATCTCTGCCATCACATCGCGCTCAAACTCCACTGCATCAAATCGCGCATCCGCCGCGCCAAAAAGCCCAGCCAAATACGCAACTTTTTCCGCATTAAACAGCGCATCCTTCAAGCTAAACCGATCCTCAGCCATTCTTTTGTCCCCAAATACTCAAAATCCGACCACGCAGCACGCGCAGTCGGATCAATTTACCAAACCAAACTGACAAAACCTGTCAGCTTACATTGTGGAATTTACCGCGCCACCATCGAGCAGGATATTCTGCCCCACAATGAATCCTGCATGCTCCGAGCATAAAAACGCACACATCGCGCCGAACTCTGCAGCGGTTCCATACCGGCGCGCAGGAATCGTTTCGCACCGCGCCGCCTTGGCTTCATCCATTGAAATGCCCTGCTGTTTTGCAACACCCCCATCCAGCGATACCGCACGATCCGTCGCATGAATTCCCGGCTGCAAATTATTGATCGTCACACCCGAAGGTGCCACTTGGCGTGCTGTGCCACCAACATATCCCGTCAGCCCAGCCCGCGCTGCATTCGACAGCCCCAACACAGGGATCGGTGATTTCACAGATTGCGACGTGATGTTGACCACCCGTCCCCAACCTTGATCCATCATCGCAGGCAAACACGCCTTCATCATCGCAATCGGCGTCAGCATATTTGCATCAAGTGCCACAATGAAATCATCGCGGTCCCAATCCGACCACATTCCAGGAGGCGGCCCGCCAGCATTATTCACCAGAATATCCGCCTTGCCAGCTGCCTTTAGAACAGCAGCCTGCCCTGCCTCGGAGGTGATGTCCGCTGCAACCGCGGTCACCTCAACACCAAACGCCCGTAACTTGGCCGCCGCCTCTTCCAACGGCCCCTCGGATCGCGCATTGATCACCAAATTCACACCAGCCTGCGCCAAAGCCTCGGCACAGCCGTATCCCAATCCCTTTGATCCTGCGCAAACAATTGCCGTTTTGCCTTTGATCCCTAAATCCATTGCCGATTCTCCTTATCATTTGTTTCCATCACCCTATGAACACACTAAGTCAGGAGCAATGCACCAAACGATGCGTCTACCGAATGGGGAACCAGAATGTCTTTCAAATGCCTGTTACTTGTCCCAATCGTGATTGTGTCACTCGCCGCCTGCACGCAAACCACATCGCCCGTGGAACAGCCCAAATCAACTGCCAAAGCCGCAAAATTCCCAAAAGCGCGCAGCTTTGAAGACGGCAAATCCTCATTCACCCGCGTCAGCAAAAATATTCTGCCCCTCGCAAAACAAGCCTGCCGAACGGTTCACAAATCCAAAGCCAACTCAAAATGCAATTTCCGCATTTTGATCAAAGTCGAAAACGGCGCCACGCCTGATGCCCGTTTCAGCCGAACACCGAGTGGTCGCACCGTTATCTCTTTCAATTCTGCAATGTTACAATTCCTACGCGATGACGATGAAACGGCGATGGTTTTAGCCCATGAAATGTCACATCAAATTGCTGACCACATTGAACGGGGCGAACGCGAAGTTCTGCGTGCCGCCATCGCCAGCGCAGCCGCCGCCAAAAAGGCAGGAACCAATCCTAAATTGGCCGCCCAAAAGGCCGCAGAAACCACGTTTATTGCCCTCTCACGCAAGTTTGAATTAGAGGCAGATCGCGCTGGCACAGTTTTGATGATGCGAGCGGGCTACAACCCGGAAAAAGCGATCAACTTGTTGGATCGCCAACCCGTCAACAACACCCGTTTTCGTCGCCACCCCCTGCACCCAGAGCGCAAACAGGCTGTTCATTTGGTTGCCAAAAAATTTCGCAGCGCCCAGCGAAAGGGCAAAACCCTCGCGCTTGCGTTCTGACGCAGCGCATTTGTGCGCTCAAATCAATTGACTCCCTTCGCGCGGCTGACCACACTCCGCTGCAAAAGAATATCCCAAGGGGGGACCACACATGCCTGATGGCCAGCCACTCGTCTCGTTTGAAAACCTGCGCGTTGAATTCCAAACCAATGCAGGCGTTGTCGTCGGCGTTGAAGACGTTTCCTTTCACATCAATCCAGGTGAAACAGTCTGCGTTGTGGGCGAATCTGGTTCTGGTAAATCGGTTTCCTCCCTATCTTTGATGCGTTTGGTCGAATTTGGCGGCGGGCAAATTGCTGGCGGCGAACTAAATTTCGCGGACGCCGATGGCAATGTTCAAGATTTGGCCAAAGCCGAAGACGAATTGATGCGCACCATCCGTGGCAACCAAATCGGCATGATCTTCCAAGAACCGATGACCTCGCTGAACCCTGTGTTCACCGTTGGGCGTCAATTGACCGAAGGCCTGCGCGTTCACAAAAAACTGTCTAAACAAGACGCCGAGGAGCGCGCCGTTGAATTGCTGCGCCGTGTGCGCATGCCCGAACCTGAACGCCGCCTAACGCAATACCCACATGAGCTGTCAGGCGGTATGCGTCAACGTGTGATGATCGCAATGGCGCTGGCCTGTGAACCCCGCCTGTTGATCGCGGATGAGCCGACAACCGCGCTCGATGTAACCATTCAGGCTGAAATTCTGTCGCTGATTAACCGCCTCAAGAACGAAACTGGCACCGCCGTTATGTTCATCACCCACGATATGGCTGTTGTGGCGCAAATGGCCGACCGCGTTGTTGTGATGTATCGCGGCAATTTGGTGGAACAAGGCACTGTCACCGACATCTTTGAAAACCCAAAAGAAGACTACACCCGCGCCCTGCTGGCAGCCGTTCCAAAACTTGGCGAAATGACAGGCAAAAAATACCCCGAACCCATGGCCATTATGGGCGAAGCCTCCACGCAAGACCCACAACCGATTATTCCGGGCACCGAAACCCTGATCGAGGTGAAGAACCTCATCACCCGCTATCCCGTCAAAGGCGGCATGATGCGGCGCACCGTGGCAAACGTCCACGCGGTCGAAGACGTTTCCTTCACGATCAAACGCGGTGAAACCCTATCACTGGTAGGTGAATCTGGCTGTGGTAAATCCTCCGCAGGTCGCTCCGTGCTGCGCCTTGAGGAACCAAATTCAGGCCAAGTCATCATCAACGGGGTCGATATCCTTGGCATGTCCAAGAAAGAACTGCACTCCGCACGCCGTAACATGCAGATGATTTTCCAAGACCCGTTTGCATCCTTAAACCCCACTCGAAAAGTTGTGGACCAAGTGATCGAACCGATGGTCAACTACGGCATCGGCAAAGGGCCAGAACTGCGCGACCGCGCCAAAGAATTGTTCAATCGCTGCGGCCTGCCAGACGCCTTCCTTGATCGCTACCCGCATGAATTTTCGGGCGGCCAACGCCAGCGCGTCGCGATTGCCCGCGCTCTTGCGCTGAACCCAAAGCTCATCGTTGCAGACGAAGCGGTCTCCGCGCTCGACGTGTCGGTGCAGGCCCAAGTCCTCAACCTGATGATGGAGCTGCAAGCCGAGCTGGATCTTAGCTATTTGTTTATCAGCCACGATATGGCCGTGGTTGAGCGTGTCTCGCACCAAGTGGCAGTCATGTACCTTGGGCGCATTGTCGAAATCGGCCCGCGTTCAGCAATTTTCGAAAATCCACAGCACGATTACACCCGCACGCTTTTGTCTGCGGTGCCGCGCCCCGATCCGCGCAACAAACAGATCGACAAAGAACTGAATTTCAAACCAATCCCCAGCCCAATCCATCCGATCAGCTACGCCCCTGGCCCATCGCGCTACCGCGAAATTTCCCCAGGGCACCGTGTTCTGGAACCGTTTGAATAAATATCAGGATTTGCCCGTCTCGGGCGTAGCGACAAAGGCGCTGGCCGGAATTCTACCAATTACGCAACTTACATACTCAAGGCCAGCGCCTCCCCTACTACGTCGCCATAGAAGGTATCCTAGACATCCTTGAGAAGTCGTTCTAAAACAATGCCGTTTACGTAAACGGCACCTTTACCTTCGCGAATGGTAACGGATCTATGAGATAATTTGCAAAGCAACTACCAAGGGTGGAGGTACTGTTAACCAGAGGTTAAATTAACCATTTCCAATTTCTCAGTTGCATGTTCCTTGTAATGCGCACCGCAAAACGAATACTTATCCTAGCTTAAAAAACGAAT
>JABBAP010000042.1:156145-178546 GCA_018607905.1 Paracoccaceae bacterium
GTTCCTTGTAATGCGCACCGCAAAACGAATACTTATCCTAGCTTAAAAAACGAATGACGGTCATATGACTCTTGACGCTACCACTGGCAACGATTTGCAAAAAGACGGCTCCTTTGTCCGTTCTCTGCGCATTGAATATTTCCGCCGTCTGTTCCACCCGATCACGATTGTCGCCTGCATATCGTGTTCGCTGCTGTTTGCCTTCATCGGCCCCTACAACACCTACGACAGTGAAACCTTTTTGTTCCGCCTCACGTTTTGGGGAGGCGTCGTTGTCTCGTCCTGTGTGCTCGCCATCTTCTTTGGTGTCTGGGCAAACTTGTATTACAAGCACAAGCCGTTTTGGTTTCACTCAGCCATCGGCGCAAGTCTGTTTTCCGTCGTCTATTTTGTATTCATGTGGAAACTTCTAAACGTCTTGTTTGTGGGCGCTGTCATTCCACACCCCGTCGAACTTTTTGCCGTGATCGTCGCGATCAGCGCTTTGGTCTATGTTTGCATGTGGTGCTTCACCGTGATGCTTGAAAACCGCGTCGCCGATCTTACGTCAAACGCGCCAATCAAAGAATCGGCACCATTCCAATCAGCGCCTCAACTGCGAAAAACCATCGACAGGCGTAATTTGTGGCTAGAATACAAAGCTCGATTACTCGATCCAATCAATTTGGCAACCTGTGCCCTCGGCTCGCTTTTGTTTGCGATCATCGGCCCTTACGAAACATACCAAACCGACTCGTTTCTATTCCGTTTGTTTTTCTGGTCTGCCCTCGTTTGGTCCACCAGTGTCATCACTTTGCTATTCGCCGTTTGGGCAAACTTGCGCTTTGCAACCCGCCCCTTTTGGTTCCAATCCGTCGTGGGTAGCACGGTGTTCTCAACGCTCTATCTGTTTTTGATTTGGGTTTCGCTGCGCGCCATTTACCCACCACTTTCCAACCCAGGCGATATCCAATTCTACTTTGTCACCGTCACAATAACCTCCTTTCTATATTTTTCGATGTGGTGCTTCGCTTTCATGATTGAGACACGCATCGTAAATCAGCTTTCAATCGCCAAGAAACCGCATGCAACGCCGCCTGCGCGCGACCAAAACCTGGCCGATCCTGCATCGAGTGGAGCGGATCAAAAAACCGAATATTGTAACGCGGCTTTCCTTGCCCGTCTCGGCCCAAACGCAGGCACACGGCTTATTCGCCTTGCCATGTCCGACCACTATATCGAAGCCCATACCTAAACGGGGATGCACCTTCTTTACCTTCGTTTTGCAGATGCCATGGAAGAGTTGAAATCCGCCAATGGTGCCCAAGTCCACCGCTCCCATTGGGTCTGCTTCGCAGAGATCTCGTCAGTGGCCAAAGATGGCGCTAAAGTCGGGCTGGTCATGTCTGACGGCGTAACGGTTCCGATTTCACGCAGCCGCAAAAAAGATCTGCAAAGTCGCGGTCTGATTTAGACATCGCTCAGGTCTTTTTGGCGTGCATCTCTTGAACAAGTTGTAAACTTTCCATCAGTTCTGCCTCCATCGTCGCCAGCTCGCTTTCTGAAGCATCAGACACGTCCCCCGCGCGAATTTGCTCAATCCGTTTGGTCAGCAATTCCTCAAGCAAACTGTGTTCATTTGGGGCCACGGCCTCCGCGTCCCAATGTGCTTTGATTCTGCCAGACAGAAGTGAATGCCAGTACACCCGCAAAATGGAATTCATCCTGCCCTGATACCCAGTTCCCAATTTGCGAAACCACGCGATCATATCCGCATCAAAGCGTAGAGTGATTTTCGTTTTTGCAGGTTTGGTCGGATTCAAAACCGGAATCTCATTCCAGATTTCTGGTAACGATCCTGAAACCCAATCCTCGTAAAATCCTTGTTGCAAGCTTCTTAGTTCTGCGGACATATCTGCGCGCGAAATTTCCTGTGCCTTAGATGCCATGACTACCTCAAAAGTGTAAATTTAATCGCACAAGCTTACGCAACAAAGGTTAATGCGTACTTTGAACAGCGTACCGCGCGGTGCTTCCATACATGTGCCATACGTTTGTCCGACACTTTCCCGACGCTTTGCATACGTTTTGCATACAGGTGCCATACGTTTGATTTTTGCAAATTCTTGCCCTCGGCGAAAACCTTAACTATACGCGCGGTATGTTAGATCACGTCTCAAATCAGCCTGTGTTGCCGCCGGAAATCGACCGTCGCCGCACCTTCGCTATTATCTCTCATCCAGATGCGGGTAAAACCACGCTGACAGAGAAATTCCTCCTCTATGGGGGCGCCATTCAGATGGCTGGTCAAGTGCGCGCCAAAGGCGAAGCCCGCCGCACTCGATCCGACTTTATGCAGATGGAAAAAGACCGTGGAATTTCGGTTTCTGCCTCGGCAATGTCGTTTGAATTCAAAGAGTTCTGGTTCAACCTAGTGGATACTCCAGGTCACTCTGATTTCTCCGAAGACACCTACCGTACGCTTACAGCAGTGGACGCCGCGATCATGGTTATTGATGGTGCAAAAGGCGTTGAAAGCCAGACGCGTAAACTGTTCGAGGTGTGCCGTTTGCGCGATATGCCGATCCTGACATTCTGTAACAAGATGGACCGCGAGAGCCGCGACACATTTGATATCATTGATGAAATTCAAGAGAACCTAGCGATTGACGTGACCCCTGCCAGCTGGCCTATCGGTGTCGGCAAGGAATTCATGGGGTGTTACGACATGCTCAATGATCGGCTTGAATTGATGGATCGTTCTGATCGGAACGTCATTGCAGAATCGATTGAAATCAATGGTCTAGACGACCCGAAGCTTGCAGAACACGTTCCTGCTCACCTACTTGAAAAGTTCCTTGAAGAACTCGAAATGGCCCGTGAATTACTTCCGCCCCTTGATCACCAAGCTTTCCTTGATGGCACGATGACCCCAATTTGGTTTGGCTCGGCAATCAACTCATTTGGCGTCCAAGAACTTATGGACGGCATTGCAATTTACGGCCCAAAACCACAAGTCCGCCCCGCAGCAGAACGCCAAATTTCACCAGATGAGAAAAAGGTTTCTGGCTTTGTTTTCAAGGTCCAAGCCAACATGGACCCCAAACATCGCGACCGTATCGCCTTTGTTCGTTTGTGTTCTGGCCACTTTAAACGCGGCATGAAATTGACCCATGTTCGCACCAAAAAACCAATGGCAATCGCCTCTCCAATGCTGTTCCTCGCATCCGATCGTGAAATAGCCGAGGAAGCATGGGCAGGCGATATCATCGGCATTCCCAACCACGGTCAACTGCGCATCGGCGACGCCCTAACAGAAGGGGAATCCCTCCATTTTGCGGGGATTCCATCCTTTGCACCCGAACTTCTTCAATCCATTCGCGCCACCGACCCGATGAAGGCAAAACACTTGGACAAAGCGCTCAATCAGTTCGCTGAAGAAGGTGCAGCCAAACTGTTTAAACCGATGATCGGCGCAGGCTGGATCGTCGGCGTTGTCGGTGCCTTACAATTTGAGGTGTTAGCCAGCCGAATTGAATTGGAATACGGCATTCCCGTACGATTTGAACCATCGCAATTCACCTCCGCACGGTGGTTATCAGGCCCACAAGACAAGGTGGATGCCTTTGTGAATGTGAACAAAGGCCACATGGCCGCGGATCACGACGGATTTCCTGTCTATATGACGCGTTTACAATGGGATATCGACCGTGTTGAGCGAGATTACCCTGATCTAAAGCTTGATGCGACACGGGATGTACAAGTTTAATAATAGGCACAGGCCAACGCGCCAGCGCATTGTTTCGATTGGGTTTAACGCCCAAACTCCGCTTTTCAAACACCACCCAAACCGCTGATTGTTTCCAAACCCCTAACAATTGCGCTATTTTCGCTCAATTCCCTTATTTACAAGGGCAGTTGATTGACTCCCTGCCAAAACCCGTTATGTAAAGTCTCAGATGAAAGAGCTCGATACGGAGCTTCGGCCGCCCTTACACTGCGGCATTACTTTAACGCCGCAACAAACAGGCTCTAATGACAAAATTTACCGATCTGGATCTGGACCCAAAAGTCCTGATGGCCATCGACGAAGCAGGGTACGAAAGCCCTACTCCAATCCAAGCAGCTGCAATTCCGCTCGCCCTCGCAGGCCGCGATGTTTTGGGTATCGCCCAAACAGGTACAGGCAAAACTGCCAGCTTTACGCTGCCGATGATTACCAAACTTGCCAAAGGCCGCGCCCGCGCCCGTATGCCACGTTCTTTGGTGCTTTGCCCCACCCGCGAATTGGCCGCGCAAGTTGCTGAAAACTTTGAGATTTATGCAAAACATTGCAAACTTACGATGGCGCTTTTGATTGGCGGTGTTAGCTTTAAGGAACAAGACAAACTTATCGACAGAGGCGTCGATGTTTTGATTGCCACGCCGGGCCGTTTGCTCGATCATTTTGAACGCGGCAAACTGATGCTGACGGGCGTGCAAATCATGGTTGTCGACGAAGCTGACCGTATGCTCGACATGGGTTTCATCCCGGATATCGAACGCATCTTCAAACTTACGCCGTTCACACGCCAAACGCTGTTTTTCTCGGCCACGATGGCACCTGAAATCACGCGGATCACGCAGGAATTCTTGCAGAATCCCGAACGTGTAGAAGTCGCGCGTCAAGCCACAACTTCTGAAACGATTGAACAGAAAATCTGCTTGTTCAAGGCATCCCATCGTAGCAATGAGGCTAAAGAAAAACGTGCCCTTTTGCGCGAAATTCTAAAGCAAGAAGGCGATACGCTGACAAACGCAATAATCTTCTGTAACAGAAAATCAGAAGTCGATATCGTGATGAAATCGTTGAAAAAGCACGGTTTTGATGCGGGGGCGATCCATGGCGATTTGGACCAAAAAGTTCGCACACAAACCCTTGATGGGTTTCGTGCTGGCAACCTTAAACTGTTGATTGCCTCTGATGTAGCCGCGCGTGGACTGGATGTTCCCGCTGTAAGCCATGTCATTAACTTTGACGTGCCAATCCACGCCGAAGACTATGTTCATCGCATTGGCCGTACTGGTCGTGCGGGGCGCGAAGGCAAGGCCATTACCCTGGTTCTGCCGTTCGAGCAAAAGCATCTCGATAAGATCGAAGAACTGGTTGAGAAGAAGATCGATCGCATGGAGGCGCCAGGTGTTGCAAGCACTGGCAATTCGGATCGCAATGCAGAGAAAAAGCACGAGCCGAAACGCGAACGTGCCCCCAAGAAAGAACGTGAACCCAAACAGGACCGCGAGCCAAAGCAGGAACATGTTGCAAAGGATGTTCCTAAAACGGAAGTGCCTGAAAAGGGAGTTGCTGAAAAGCGCGAGCGTTCAGAAAAGAGCAATCAACGGGGTGGAAACCGCCAAGACAACCGCCAAAAAGCGGTTGGAATGGGTGACCACGTTCCAGCATTTATGATGCGCACATTCGAAATTAAGCGCGCATCACGAAGCAAAACTGAAGCAGAAAAAGAAGTCGAAATCGAAGACGTGGTGGAAGAAGCACCAGTCTCCGAAAACGACGACGCAATAGCCTAGTTAAAGACTTCGCTTAATCTACAAGCCGGTTGATCAAAACTTTGACAACCGGCTTTTTGCCGACCAGATCACGGCAAACGCGCGAAACAGTGCGCGCAACCAATCGCTCAACGTCATCATCGCTCGCCAACAGGTTCTTTTTAGAGCTCAACAATTCTTCGTCAATCGCGCGTTCCAATACTTCTTGCAACGCAGGTTCCATTGCCCCAGTATCAGGCAAGCCCAAAACCTCGGCCCAGCTCTCGCCGATCAACGCATTGTCTTCAAACAATAAACTGACAACAACCGCGCCACGGATCGCCATGCGCATCCGCTCCAGAACAACGCCGTCATACGCACCGATCAAGCGTTTGCCATCCAGATAAATACGCCCAGTTTCAATATGGCTTACAATGTTTGGCGTGTCTCCCGTCAAATCAACCAATGCGCCGTTGCTAGCAATAACCGAAGGGATATTACGTTCAGCCGCCAGTGCCGCATGGGCACGCAAATGGCGATGTTCACCGTGCATTGGGATCAACATTTTGGGTTTGAAAATACCGTGAATTTCCGCGAGATCAGGCCCGTTGGCATGACCAGACACGTGGTAATGCCCCGCCTTTTCGTCCACCACATTTACGCCCATTTCACTGAGCGCATTCACAATGCGACCCACGCCAATTTCATTTCCTGGAATGGTTTTGCTGGAAAACAAGAACGTGTCGCCTTCGCGCATTTGCATGCCCAAATATTTGCCATTCGCCAATTGTGCCGATGCCGCGCGCCGCTCCCCTTGGCTACCAGTGACCAGTAACATCATGTTTTCATGAGGGATATCACGCGCGTCTTCTACATCCACGACAGGTGGGAAATTATCGATCAGGCCTGCAAAATGCGCATAACCGAGCATCTTTTTCATCGAGCGGCCCAGAACCACAACAGATCGCCCAGAATCTACACCTGCCTGCGCCAGCGTTTTCAAACGCGCCACGTTAGATGCAAACGTCGTAGCCACAACCATGCCAGAGGCATCTTTCATCAGCTTTGTGATATGCGGCCCAAGGCCAGATTCCGATTGGCCAGCATGTTTTGAAAACACGTTCGTGCTGTCACAAACCAGTGCTTGAACGCCGCCTTTGGCAATTTCGCGGTACAGCTCTGGGTTATACGCTTCGCCAACGATTGGATCAGGGTCCAACTTAAAATCGCCCGTGTGAACAACTCGCCCTGCTGGCGTGTCGATAACCAGACCCGATGCTTCTGGAATTGAGTGAGACACAGGCATGAAGCCAACCTTGAATGCACCGAGTTCAACCTGTTCTGGCCACGCTCCCATGACCTCGACATTACCGATGTCTTGGTTGTGTTCTTCCATTTTTGCGCGCGCAACAGCGCCAGTAAATTTCCGTGTAAAAATCGGTGCTCCAAGGCGCCCGTACAGATGCCCCAAAGCGCCGATATGGTCTTCGTGGGCGTGGGTGATAAAGATACCATCCAGACGATCCGCGCGGGCTTCGATGTACGCAGTATCTGGCATGATCAAATCCACGCCTGGAGTGCCGTCCATCGTTGGAAAAGTCACACCGACATCAACAAGGATGAAACGCTCTTTGTCGCGTGGACCATATCCATAAAGGTACATGTTCATACCGATCTCACCCGCGCCACCTAGTGGGAGAAAGATCAAACGTTTGGAATTGCTCATTTATTTGCCTCGGTTTTTATCTGCAATCAGGACAAGCCCGTGCAATGTTAGGTCACTATCAGTTGTGTCGAACAGGTCAGTTCCGCGTTCAAATAACCCCGCAAGGCCACCTGTACCGATCACTTTCATGGGTCTTGGATGTTCTTCTCGTATCTTTTTGCAAACGCCTTCGATCAGGCCGATGTAGCCCCAAAACACACCGGATTGCATACAAACAAGCGTGTTTGTGCCGATAACATTGTCAGGCATCGACACATCAATATGTGGAAGCGCAGCGGCTGCTTGGTGAAGGGCCTTTATTGACAGGTTTACACCGGGCGAAATGACCCCGCCGATGTATGCGCCGTCTTGATCAACCACGTCAAAAGTGGTCGCTGTGCCAAAATCCACAACGATCAAATCGCCACCGTATCTGTTATACGCACCAACGGTGTTTACCAACCGATCCGCGCCAACAAGCGTGCCTTCATCAACACGCACAGGGACGCCAAGTTCGGTATCGGGTTTGCCAACCACAACAGGGCGGCAATCAAAATATTTGTCGCAAAGAACACGCAGATTAAACACGACTTGGGGCACGACAGACGAAATCACAACACGCTCGATGCTGGTCGGAATGTCGTTCAACTGCATCAAATTGCGCAACCAAACATAATATTGGTCTGCCGTCCGTGCATGCTCTGTTGCGCAGCGCCAGTCGGCCAAGAAGGCATCCCCGTCATGAACAGCAAAGACGGTGTTGGTATTTCCGACGTCGATAGCAAGCAGCATTACTTGGGTCGTCCTTAAAAAGAAATCTCAGCCGCAGTGATAACATGCGTGCCATCTGGCGCTTGTAGTATGAGAGCGCCCGTTTCGTCCACCGCATTGAACACCCCTATGACGCTGTTTCCCGCCATGCGGGCGGTGATTGTGTTGCCAATATTCGCAGCCTGCGCCAGCCACGCAGTGCGAATAGGTTCAAAACCAAATGTCGCCAGTTGGGTTTCCCATTGGTGAAACCGCGGAGCGAGAGCGTTTAAGAACATTTCAGGTGATATTTTCATACCCGTTTCTTGCGCCAAAGATTTTGGTGTCGTCGACGTCGCTTCTAATTTCGCAGAAGCTGGCAGCGTTAAAAGGTTCACACCTATTCCAATGACAAGTGCGGGATTTCCTCGGCCCTCGTTCAAGGTTTCCAGCAAGATTCCTGCCAATTTCCCACCGCGCAAAAGCACATCATTCGGCCACTTCAACGCAAACAACTCTGGGCGCCCCGTAAAAGATACCAGCGTGTCATAGAGCGCAAGGGCGGCCACGAAACTGCGTAATGCAAGCTGGTCTGGTGTCGTGTCTGGGCGGATCAGTAGGGAAGCAGCGAAGTTACCATTCTGGCTGTCCCATGCCCTGCCCCGTCTTCCTGTACCTGCCGTTTGCTCATGCGATAAAAACCAAGCAGCCCCCGCGATTGCAGGGGCCTGTCGGCGGGCCTCAGCCATTGTGCTGTCGATTGTGTCAAATACAAATCGCTGTGTGCCCTCGGGCCAATCTTGCATTATTTCAGCAGGGATTCAGCGGCGATTGCTGCATATCCTTCGAGCCCGAACGGGTTGATGATCCCAAAGAGCATGATCGCGGCAGCCCCCATAAGCGCAACATAATGCAGGCTCGGCATACGACCATCGAGGCCTTCGACATCATCGCCAAAGTAGATGTAATAAATGATACGCAGGTAATAAAATGCACCGATCACAGATGCGATCACGCCAGCAACCGCAAGCCATGCCATATCCGCGCCAACCGAAGCACGAAGTACGAACAATTTACCAATGAAACCAACCATCGGCGGAATGCCAGCAAGTGAGAATAGAAGCACAGTAAGCGCTGCAGCCTTACCCGGTTCGCGTTTCGAATACTGACCCAAACTGCGAATATCAGTCACCGCACGTCCATCTTTTTCCATGTTCAGGATAAAGGCGAATGTACCGATGTTCATCACCACATAAATCGCGAGGTAAATCAGCAGTGCCTTAACGCCCTCTTCTGTACCAGCGGCCAAGCCCATCAAGGCAAAACCCATGTGCGCAATGGATGAATACGCCATCAGACGTTTGATGTTAGTCTGCCCAATCGCCGCAACCGCGCCAAGGAACATAGACACCAGCGATAGGAAGGCCACAATTTGGGTCCAGTCGGCTTGTGCGCCATCAAAGGCATCAAACATCACACGGGCAAACAAACCGCCTGCGGCCACTTTTGGCGCAGTCGCAAAGAACGCTGTCACGGGTGTTGGCGACCCTTCGTAAACATCGGGTGTCCACATATGGAACGGCGCCGCAGAAATCTTGAACGCCATACCAACACACAGGAAAACAAGGCCAAAGATCATGCCAAGTTCCATCTTGCCGTCTTGAATGGTCGACGCGATGCCCTCAAAGTTTGTAGTGCCTGTGTAACCGTAAACAAACGACGCGCCATACAGCAGCATGCCCGACGACAATGCGCCTAGAACGAAATACTTTAGCCCAGCTTCAGTAGATTTAAGACTATCCCGACGGAACGCCGCGATGACGTAAAGCGCAAGGGATTGCAGCTCCAACCCCATATAAAGCGCCATCAAATCGCCAGCAGACACCATCATCATCATACCCACCGTCGCCAGTGCGATCAGGATTGGGTATTCGAATTTGAACATATCGTTGCGACGCAAGTAATCTTGGCTGAGCAGCAGCATAATCGCGCTGGCCCAAAGCATCAGAACCTTTGCAAAGCGCGCAAAACCATCATCCACAAACGCGCCGTTAAACGCAGTGCGGTTTGCCATCGGCGAAAATGCAATCCACAGGCCAAGGGCAATCATCACCCCTGCTGTCGCCCAAGTTACGACAGGCGCTGTGTCATCCTTTTTCGTGTAAACGGCGAACATTAAAGCTGCCATTGAAAACACCGCGAGGATTACCTCTGGTAGGACGATATTTAGGTCGCTGGAAATCATGTCTTCCTGCTCCGTTAATGGCTGGCCGTTGAAACTGCGGCTTTCACAGTTTCAGGCGTTGCAGTTTGTACGTGTTCAACAAGGTTGGCGACAGATGGGCCGATCAGATCAAGAACCAGCGCGGGGTAAATCCCCAGAAGTAAGGTCATGATAACCAATGGCGCCATCATCAACCGCTCGCGGCGATCCATGTCGGTAATGGTTTTGAGGCTCTCTTTGATCAGATCTCCAAAGACCACCCGACGATACAGCCACAAAGCGTAGGCGGCCGATAGGATAACACCCGATGTCGCCCCAAAGGCGATCCAAGTGTTGGCTTGGAAAGCCGCGGTCAGCGTCAGGAATTCCCCAACAAAACCAGAGGTGCCAGGCAAGCCGACGTTCGCCATTGTGAACAACATGAACACCAGCGCAAAGGCAGGCATCCGAACCACAAGACCACCGTAAGCATCAATATCGCGCGTGTGCATTCGATCGTAAATCACACCAACGCCCAAGAAAAGCGCGCCAGAGATAAAGCCGTGGCTGATCATTTGGAAGATCGCACCGTCCAAGCCTTGTTGGTTGAGCGTGAAAATCCCCATCGTTACAAAACCCATGTGCGCGACAGATGAATAGGCAATTAGCTTTTTCATATCTTCTTGCATCATCGCCACCAGCGAGGTGTAGATAATCGCAATTACAGACAGGGTCATCACAAAAGTTGCCATCAAATCAGCGGCCACCGGGAACATTGGCAAGCTGAAGCGAATAAAGCCATACCCACCCATTTTCAGCAGGATTGCAGCCAAAACAACAGAACCCGCCGTTGGGGCCTGAACGTGTGCATCTGGCAGCCACGTGTGAACAGGCCACATCGGCATCTTCACGGCAAAGCTGGCAAAGAACGCAAGGAACAGGAGCGTCTGCATCCCACCGACAACGGTGATACCCGCAACCGAGAATGTTTCAGATGCGAAAGTGTGTTCCAGCAGGGTCGGAATGTCTGTTGTGCCTGCATCCCACCACATCGCGAGCATTGCAACGAGCATCAAAACGGAGCCAAACAGCGTATAAAGGAAGAATTTGAACGCAGCATAGATGCGGTTTTGTCCGCCCCAAATCCCGACAATCAGGAACATCGGGATAAGGCCTGCCTCGAATACCACGTAGAACATGATCAGATCGAGCGAACAGAACACCGCAATCATCAGCGTTTCTAGGACCAAGAACAGGATCATGTATTCTTTGACCCGTTCACTTACGGACCAACACGCACCGATCACAACCGGCATAAGGAATGTGGTCAGTAGAACGAACAGCACCGAAATCCCGTCCACACCAAGTTTATAGTTCAGGCCACCAAACCATTCGTATTCCTCAACCAGCTGAAAGCCAGTGTCGTTTGGGTCAAACTGCGTGTAAATCGCAATGGAAATAACAAAGGTCGCCAACGTGGCCACAAGGGCAACACGCTTTGCATTCAGCTGTGCCGCGGCATCATCACCGCGTAAAAACACGACAAGAACGATGGCTGCCAGAAGCGGCAGGAAGGTGACAATAGAAAGTAGGTTATCCATCAGTGTGCGCCCCCGCCGATTGCAAACCATGTAATGATTGCAGCCAATCCCACGAACATCGCGAATGCGTAGTGGAACAAATATCCAGATTGAGCACGACCCGCGAGCCGTGTGAACCAAGGCACAACTGTCATGGCCAAGCCGTTTAGCGCTCCGTCAATAATCGTGCCGTCACCGCGTTTCCATAATAACGTACCGAGCCACATCGCGGGGCGAACAAAGATCATGTCGTACAGCTCATCAAAGTACCATTTATTCAGCAAGAATTGGTACAGATGACGTTGTTGTGCAGCCAATTTTTTAGGCAGTTCTGGGTTCCAGATATAGAATATCCAGCTGACACAAAAGCCGATCAACATGGCCACAAACGGGCTAACCTTGACCCAGTTTGGCACGCCGTGCGCATCGTGGATCACGTGGTTTGTTTCGTGGTTCATGTAAACTGCGTATTCAAACCATTCTTTTACGTGGTGGCCAAAGAAATCCTCGTACCAATACATACCTGCGAAGATCGCACCGAGTGCGAGAACACCCAAAGGAATGATCATAACCATCGGGCTTTCTTTTGCGTGGTCGTGTGTGTGGTGATCGCCACGCTCTTCGCCAAAAAAGGTTAGGAACATCAGACGCCAAGAATAAAAGCTGGTGAAACACGCCGCGATAACAAGCATTATGTACGCATATGTCGCAACACCTGTGCCACCTGCAAAGGCGCTCTCGATGATTGCATCTTTGGACAGATAGCCCGCAAAACCAATGTGCGTTAGCGGAATGCCAACACCCGTGATGGCAAGTGTGCCGATCATCATGGCCCAGAACGTATACGGAATTTTCTTACGCAGATTACCGTAATTGCGCATGTCTTGCTCGTGGTGCATCGCGTGGATTACCGAGCCCGCGCCCAAAAACAGCATCGCCTTAAAGAAAGCGTGTGTGAACAGGTGGAACATCGCAACGGGATACGCGCCGACACCAGCGGCCACGAACATATAGCCAAGCTGCGAACAGGTAGAATAGGCGATCACACGTTTGATGTCGTTTTGAACAAGGCCAACAGTGGCGGCGAAAAACGCAGTTGTAGCACCAACAAACACGATGAAATTCGGTGTAAATGTCGCATATTCCATTAGTGGCGACAGACGACAGACCATGAACACACCAGCGGTAACCATTGTCGCCGCGTGGATCAGAGCAGACACAGGTGTCGGCCCTTCCATCGCGTCTGGCAGCCAAGTGTGCAGCAAAAGTTGTGCAGATTTACCCATCGCGCCGACAAACAGCAGGAAGGTAATCACCTCAAGCGCGTTCATTTCCCAGCTCAGAAACATCATTTTCGTTTCAGCCAAGTGATGCGCGTTCTTAGGATCGAGGACTTCTGCGAAATTGATGCTGTCGGTTAGGTAAAACAGACCAAAGATACCAAGAGCGAAGCCGAAATCGCCAACACGATTCACAACAAACGCTTTGATGCTCGCCGCATTTGCTGATGGTTTGCGATAGTAAAAACCGATCAAAAGGTAAGACGCGACACCTACGCCTTCCCAGCCAAAGAACATCTGCAACAAGTTGTCAGACGTGACCAGCATCAGCATCGCAAAGGTAAAGAACGACAGATACGCAAAGAAACGAGGACGATAGCTCTCGCCCTCTTTGAAGTTTTCGTCGTGCGCCATGTAACCGATTGAATACATGTGAACAAGCGCGGACACCGTGTTGATAACAACCAACATAATTGCCGTTAAACGGTCAATCCGAATGGCCCAATCCGTTGAAAGCGAACCACTTTCGATGAATTTGAACAGCGTGATGACATCAACACCGTCATGCGCATCGTAGGTAAAGAAGATCACCCAAGACAGCGCGGCCGCCAGCATCAAGAACCCAGTTGAGACATAGGTAGCAGCCGTTTCACCGATGAACTTCCACCCGAACCCGCAAATCAGCGCGCCCACCAATGGGGAAAAGAGGATAATTGTTTCCATAGGTCAGTTACCCCTTCATCACGTTCACATCTTCCACCGCGATCGTGCCACGGTTACGGAAGAAACAAACAAGTATTGCAAGCCCGATGGCAGCCTCAGCGGCGGCAACAGTCAGAACAAACAGCGTGAAAATCTGGCCCACCAAATCGCCTAGATGGACAGAAAACGCCACAAGATTGATATTCACCGCCAAGAGCATCAGCTCAATCGACATCAAAATAACGATCACGTTTTTACGGTTCAGGAAAATGCCGAAAATGCCGATCACAAACAGCATCGCAGCAACAGTGAGGTAATGTTCGAGGGAAATCATGATTACAGCCCCTGCCCTGGTTTGATGTCTTTCAACTCCATCGCGACGGCTGGGTCACGGTGCATTTGTTGGATGACATTTTGGCGTTTGATATCATCGCGGTGGCGCAGTGTTAGAACAATCGCACCAATCATGGCGACCAACAGGATCAGGCCAGATGCTTGGAACAGGTAGATGTAATCGGTGTAGATCAACTGCCCCAACGCCAGCGTGTTATGCGTATCTTCAATCGCGGGTGTTGGCGATTGACGCAAAGCTTGCGCGCTATCCGCGACATTCCAGTGGCCATAAACAAGGCCAAGCTCGATCAACAAGATCAACCCGATCAACAGGCCGAGCGGCATGTACCGCTGCATCCCGCCCTTAAGTTCGGCGAAATCCACGTCCAGCATCATCACAACGAACAAGAACAACACCGCAACCGCGCCCACGTAAACAATCGCGAGCAGCATGGCGACAAACTCCGCGCCCATCAAAACGAACAGGCCAGCCGCCGAAAAGAACGACAAGATCAGCCACAGAACCGAGTGGACAGGGTTGCGCGCCACCACAACCAGCAGGCCAGAGCCAACGCCAGTAAGCGCAAAAAGGTAAAATGCCATTGCCGTAACGGTCATGAGGACCCTCCATCCGTGGAGAAAGCAGCCATCGCCGCCATCATTGCCTTTGGAACACCAGTAACGGCACCAATGGCTGTCATTTGTAAAATAGTTTCCGTGATTTCACGCTTTGACGCGCCCGCAGCCATTGCCGCGTTAATCGCCGTGGTGATCGCAACGGTATCTTCTGCGCCTTTGGCCGTAAGCCCACCAACAGTTACCAGCGCACGCGTTTTTCCATCAATGCCGTCGCCAACCATGCCTTGCGCCATGTCTGCCATACCATCAGGCATCATGTCTTTGGCCGATTCCAGCCAAGCGGATTGATTTTTGGAAAAATCCTTGCCCATCTGCTCGGCCATTTCCTGACCTTGCTTCATGAAGCCTTCGAACATTTTGGAAAAATCGCTCATCTGTATGGTGCATCCATTTCGATGTTACGTGCGATCTCTGCTTCCCAGCGATCCCCGTTTGAGAGCAGCTTGTCTTTGTCGTAAAACAGCTCTTCGCGGGTTTCAGTTGCGAATTCGAAATTCGGGCCTTCAACGATTGCATCCACTGGGCAGGCTTCTTGGCAGAAACCACAGTAAATACATTTCGTCATGTCGATGTCATAGCGCGTGGTGCGGCGCGAACCATCATCACGGGGTTCCGCATCAATGGTAATCGCTTGCGCAGGACAAATCGCTTCGCACAACTTACAGGCAATGCAGCGTTCTTCGCCGTTTGGATACCGGCGCAGCGCGTGTTCACCCCGGAAACGCGGCGACAAAGGTCCCTTTTCATGCGGATAGTTCAGCGTTGCTTTGGGACGGAAGAAATACTTCAGACCCAGTTTCATGCCCTGTGCAAAATCTTGCAGCAGGAAATATTTCGTCGCGCGTGCGTAATCAAAAGCCATTAGTTTGATGCCTCCACTTCCCAGCGTGCCCACATGCCGCCGAGGTTACGTTCGTCGCCATCTGTGAATGCGAGGATTGACACAACCACGACCCAAATGAGGGACAATGGCAGGAATACTTTCCAACCGATCCGCATCAATTGGTCATAGCGGTAGCGCGGTACAATCGCCTTCACCATTGCGAACAGGAAGAAGAAAAATGACATCTTCAACAGCATCCACAATGCGCCGTCTGGAATGCCCGGAATTGGGGACAGCCAACCGCCAAAGAAGAAGATGGATGTCAGCGCGCACATCAGCCAAATCGCGATGTATTCGCCTGCCATAAACAACAGAAACGGTGTGGATGAGTATTCAACTTGATAGCCAGCAACCAGTTCAGATTCAGCCTCTGGCAGATCGAACGGTGGACGGTTTGTTTCAGCCAAGGCACTGATAAAGAACAAGAATACCATTGGGAAATGCGGCAACCAATACCAATTGAATAAGCCCCAGTTACCCTCTTGCGCCTTAACTATATCAACGAGGCTGAGTGAACCAGTCGAGATGATAATACCGATGATGATAAAGCCAATTGAGACCTCATAAGAGATCATTTGCGCAGCAGAGCGCAGCGAGCCCAAGAACGGATATTTGGAGTTCGAAGCCCAACCACCCATAATTACGCCGTAAACTTCAAGCGAGCCAATCGCGAAAATATACAGAACCGCGACGTTAAGGTTGGCTAGAACCATGTCTTCTGAAAACGGAATAACGGCCCACGCGATAAGCGCGAGCACAAAGGACGCCAAGGGCGCCATCAGAAAGACGGTTTTATCGGCCCCTGCTGGGATCAAAACTTCTTTGAAAACGTATTTGGCCGCATCAGCAACGGTTTGCAGCAACCCCCATGGGCCAACCACGTTGGGACCACGCCGCATTTGCACCGCGCCCCAAATTTTACGATCCCCGTATACGAGGAACAGCAAGCTAATCATAACAAATGCCGTCACAAGCAAGCACTGCGCGATGACAATCACCAGTGTGCCTAGGTTCGTTGCAAAAAATCCGTCCATGAGCCGCCTCTAAACCGTCGGTATGTTGTTAGCACGGCATTCAGCTGCCGTGACTTCTGCATCTATCGAAATTAGGCCGCCTGGGTGGAATTCTGACAAAGTATAAATCCCTGTTCCCATCCAAATGCCACGTCTGAGTTTTACATCATTGCGAACACGGCGCACAAATCCTGCGCCGCGGATCAACGCATATTGTGCCGCAACACAATCATTGAACGCCAAAACGTCGTCGTTATTCCGTGCACCTGTCATTTCCACATCAAAACTGACCAAATCACCATCCAACAGCTTAGTTGTGATCACACCGTATTCCGGCATGAACTCACCTTGATCCACGTCGGGTTGTTCGACCGGAGTGCAAGCAGCAAGTGCTGCGCAAGTGGATATCAGGGCTGCCATTTTCACCGATTACTCCGCTGCCAATTTCGCCGCTTTGCGCGCGGATGCATTAGACGCCAGTTCCGCCATCACTTGGCTGGCACGGGCGATTGGGTTTGTCTGATAGTGTTCTGTGATCGCGTTGACCAAGGCACCTTTTTTCAATTTGTTGCCTTTGATCGGTGCCCATTCATTTTCAGGCACCTGATCAATTGCACTCAAATGTGGTGCTTTCGCAAACATGTCTGCGCGCAATGCGGACAAGCTATCAAATGAAAGGGTATGACCCAGTTCAGCAGACAAAGCCCGTAACACGGCCCAGTTTTCAC
Source organism: Paracoccaceae bacterium (assembly GCA_018607905.1). Lineage (GTDB taxonomy): Bacteria > Pseudomonadota > Alphaproteobacteria > Rhodobacterales > Rhodobacteraceae > Amylibacter. The sequence continues at coordinate 173,467 of JABBAP010000042.1, forward strand.
GTGCGTCACCCGGTGCAAAACCGGCGCGCGCGCTCATTTGTGGGCGCCCTTCAGTGTTCACAAAAATACCAGATTCTTCGGTGTAAGCCGCTCCTGGCAGGATCACATCTGCGCGGTGCGCACCGCGATCCCCGTGGCTGCCTTGGTAAATCACAAAAGGACCATCGGCGATTGTTGCCTCGTCTGAACCCATGTTGAAAACAACATCAGCGCCGGTAACGAGCGTATCGGCGTCGCCGGAAGACACACACCCCAAATCCATTGCACCAACACGGCCAGACGCCGTATGCAGAACCAGTAACTTAGAGTGCGCAGCATCTGCCGCCTTCATCGCCGCGGCCAAAACATCTGCACCATCAGCACCCGATATGGCGCCTTGCCCAACAATCATCAAACCGTTGGTGCCATGCTTATCGGAATGATCCATATCAGCCAACTGCGCCAACATTTCCTTATCAGTCCCGAGATGCATGTAATCATACGTCAAGTCGACGTTTTCACCTATCATCGCAACATTCGCGCCGTTGATCCACGCTTTGCGAATACGCGCATTCAAGACAGGTGCTTCTGTGCGTGGGTTTGTCCCGATCAAAAGAATGCGCTCTGCATCATCGATATCTTCAATTGTTGCCGTTCCAACATACCCAGAACGATTGCCGGCAGGTAGCTTCGCACCGTCAACGCGGCACTCGACTTGGCCCCCAAGTGAGCCAACAAGCTGCTTTAACGCAAACGCGGCTTCAGTGCTGACTAAGTCGCCAATCAAGCCCGCAACTTTTTTGCCTTCAACAGCAACTTTGATCGCAGCGAATGCTTCGCCCCAGGTCGCAGGTTTCAGCTTACCATTTTCACGAATGTAAGGCTTGTCCAATCGCTGACGACGCAAACCATCCCAAACAAATCGCGATTTATCTGACAGCCACTCTTCGTTCACACCGTCATGATTACGCGGCATAATCCGCATCACTTCGCGGCCCTTAGTATCCACGCGAATGTTTGCCCCAAGAGCATCCATCACATCAATCGTTTCGGTCTTTTTCAATTCCCAAGGCCGCGCAGTAAAGGCATAAGGCTTAGACGTCAGCGCCCCAACAGGGCACAAATCAATGATGTTGCCCTGAAGTTCTGAATCCAATGTTTGGTTCAGATAGGTCGTAATTTCAGAATCTTCACCACGACCTGTTTGGCCCATTTGGGTGATGCCCGCGACTTCGCTGGTGAAACGCACGCAACGTGTGCACGAAATGCAGCGCGTCATCTGGGTGCCAACAAGTGGCCCTAAATCCAGATCATCAACAGCACGTTTTGGTTCGCGAAAGCGGGAAAAATCAACGCCATACGCCATTGCTTGATCTTGCAAATCACATTCGCCACCCTGATCGCAAATCGGGCAATCAAGCGGGTGATTGATCAACAGAAATTCCATGACCCCTTCGCGGGCCTTTTTCACCATCGGTGATTTTGTTTTAACGACTGGTGGTTGGCCTTCCGGGCCAGGGCGCAAATCACGCACCTGCATCGCGCAGCTTGCGGCTGGCTTAGGTGGGCCGCCGACAACTTCAACAAGACACATGCGACAGTTGCCCGCGATGGACAAACGCTCGTGGTAACAGAACCGTGGGATTTCAACGCCAGCAACTTCGCAGGCTTGGATGAGCGTCATCGCGCCATCCACTTCCACTTCGGTATCGTCAATGATGATTTTGCGCAAATCGGTCATGCCGCCTCCCAAGTCGAGCGGGCTTCGCTCTGGGCTTGTCTTCGATGAAAGGCGGTCAACAAACCACCTCTGGATCAATTACCGTAGGATGGCCCGAGCCTCAACCAAAGAAACGCGATTTTGGGTGCAAAATGCGCACTTATTTCCATTTCGCAACTCCGTGAGCCGCGAAATGGTTCAGATACATGAATTTTGATTATTCCGAGCATTTCACTCAGTTAATTTTCGTACAACAATGTCCCAATTGCACTCTTCTTTGCGATCTCTTTACGACCCAATGCGCACACCGTTTCTGGCTTGCTCTGGCTCGCACCATTTGCTTTCAAATACGCCCGCCCACGCGCTTTCAGGCGGTCCTTTTCCACAGGATCATCTACGAAAGTTTGGATTTCTTCTTTGCTATAGCCCATTTTCAAAGCAGATTTGTGTATCGAACGCAGCCGCGCAATACCTTTGAAAATATTGCCTGAAATACTGTCACAATTTTTTCGGATTCCATCTGCAAGCCCGACAACCAGCAAACCGTCGTTTATTGATTGCACCTCGCGCAGCGGTGGATTCGCCAGAACAGGACCTGCCATCAAAAATAGGGTCGTCGCGATTGTTACCTTACGCATATTAATCTCCTCAATTTAACCGACCAAATGTGGCCGCTCGTTGAGTATTAGATGGGTTAGCGCGTGTTGTTATGCAATAACAGGCGCGCTCACTGGCTGTTTCAGTCTTGAAACATCACTTTTTTCCAGCCTGTAAATGCTTCCAACCAAAGGCAAAATCAGTGTCGCCGTTGATTTTGTGGTGATTGAAGCGATCCATCGCCTCTTCCACAGTTGGCTGGTGGCCAATATCGACCCACCACATCACAAAATTGCTGTTTCCCTCGGCGTTGAACCATTCAGCGCGCCGATCAAAAAACTTGCGGTGAATTGTTTTCCAAACAAAGTTGGACAAGCTCTCAAAATCTTCCCAGACAGATAAGGTTGAAGCAGTACGTTCATTTCCGTCAAATACACCTGCTGCATCATGTTGCGCATCTTGCATGTCATCATCCAACATCCGCCAAACAAACCCCCGACTATTCTGCGCCAACCCATTCACAAGGTCGAGATTGTCTTTGAAATCAGCAATGCGCGGATCGTCAAAATCATGCTTTAACGTCCCAAAGTTAAATTCGGCCAAATGCTGACCCGCTGGTTGCCTTGCAGTCATGTTGTTTCACCGCTCTATTTCAACTCGAAATATACTCAAAAGCGCCAGAGCCACCACCCCACGGCACTCAAATGTCTGCGCATTCGCCAAAAATGTTGGAAACTGACCCTTTTCCGCGCCAATCCGTTTCAGAGCGTAAAACTTGAAAACAAAGCGCGGTGGTAAAGAAAAACTCCGGCGTGGTTGCCCAGCCGGAGTTTCAAATTACAAAAAATCAGGAGATTAGCTGCTATTCGGCAGCAACCGCGCTTACACGACCTGAACGTTTGTGCTTGATCCGATCTTCAATCTCGTCGCGGAAATGGCGGATCAAACCTTGGATAGGCCAAGCGGCCGCATCACCAAGAGCACAAATTGTATGACCTTCGACCTGTTTGGTCACATCAAGCAGCATGTCAATTTCCTCGACCTCTGCCTCACCCTTAACCAAACGATCCATGACACGCATCATCCAACCCGTACCTTCACGGCACGGCGTGCATTGCCCACAGCTTTCGTGTTTATAAAACGCGGACAAACGCCAGATTGCTTTGATCACATCGGTGTTTTGATCCATAACAATCACCGCCGCTGTCCCAAGACCCGAGCGTTGCTCGCGCAGCCAATCGAAATCCATAATCGCGTCGTCGCACATATCTTTTGGCAACAGCGGAACAGACGCCCCACCCGGAATCACTGCTTTCAGATTATCCCAACCACCACGAACACCGCCGCAATGACGATCAATCAATTCGCGCAGCGGCGTGGACATCGCATCTTCAACCACACAAGGGTGATTAACGTGTCCAGAAAACGCAAACAGCTTAGTGCCAGCATTATTTGGGCGGCCAAAACCCGTAAACCAATCCGCACCACGGCGCAGAATTGTTGGAACAACCGCAATGGATTCCACATTGTTCACAGTGGTCGGACAGCCATACAAACCAGCGCCCGCAGGGAACGGCGGCTTCATACGCGGCATGCCTTTTTTACCCTCAAGGCTTTCGAGAAGTGCCGTTTCTTCGCCGCAAATATACGCGCCCGCACCATGTGCGAGGTAGATATCAAAATCCCAACCAGATTTAGCGGCATTCTTGCCGACCAAACCCGCGTCGTATGCCTCATCAATTGCAGCCTGCAAGGCTTCGCGCTCGCGGATAAACTCGCCGCGAATGTAAATGTAACACGCATTTGCGTTCATCGCGAAACTGGCTATCAAACAGCCCTCGATCAACGTGTGCGGATCATGGCGCATGATCTCGCGATCTTTGCAGGTGCCTGGTTCGGATTCATCTGCATTCACAACCAAGTAAGATGGGCGACCATCGCTTTCTTTTGGCATGAAAGACCATTTTAAACCCGTCGGAAACCCTGCCCCGCCACGCCCACGAAGTCCGGATTTCTTCATCTCGTCGATGATCCACTCGCGACCATTCTGGATGATCTTTGCCGTGCCATCCCAGTGGCCGCGCGTTTGCGCACCTTTCAAAGTGCGGTCGTGCATGCCGTAGATATTCGTAAAGATGCGGTCTTGATCAGCGAGCATCGCTCAATCCTTTTTTGTCTGGCGCTTGCGCCATGCTTGAAACAATACGACCAACGCCCAAAAGAACGCGGCCAAAGCAATAAGATCGAACAGAAACGCAAATCGCGTTGGCAATCCGACCTGACCGCCGATCCAACTGGCCCCAATCCAAACAATCATTGTCACGATAATGACGATTGATGCGATCCGTATTTGCGCAGATGCGGGATCTGGCGCTGGATCTGGATGTTTCGGGGCCAATCAGTTTACCTTTTATCTGGCGCGTTTAGGAAACGCCGCCACCTTTTGCGAGCGATTTACACTGTTTCACCCACTCGTCGCGAACAATGCGACCTTTGAACTTTAGGTTTCCGTCAACCCAAGCGATGTCTTTCGCTTTCCAGTCAGACACCTGCGCATAAGTGTAAATGCCCAGATCGTTAAGCGTGCCTTCCAAGCCCGGCCCAACGCCTTTGATCACTTTCAGATCATCTGCTTTTGCAGGGGCCTTTTTGTACAACGCTGGTTTGCCGTCTTTTGCTGCAGCCATACCCGCTGGCAATTTAGCTGCCTTAGCAGGCGCCTTACTTGGTTTTGCTGCTGCTTTCTTTGCCACTGCCTTTTTTGCGGCAGGCGCTGCTTTGGCC
>JABBAP010000052.1 GCA_018607905.1 Paracoccaceae bacterium
AACCCCCGACCCCCTGATTCGTAGTCAGGTACTCTATCCAGCTGAGCTATCGGTGCGTCTGGCAGGGATGTATCGCCGCGCATGTATGAATGCAAGGGGCAAAATGGAGTAGATTGCGTTGCATCGCATTTTTAACTGGCGGCGTCTTTCTGACTGATCACATCAAAGGCAGCGGCCATGAGAGTTTTGGCGTATTCGGTTTGCGGTGCGGCAAAGATTTCTTCGCCTGTACCGGCTTCGACAATGTCACCTTGGCGCATAACCAGAACCTTGTGGCTGAGCGCACGCACAACTTTGAGGTCGTGACTGATGAACAAAAACGCGAGGCCGTATTTCTTTTGTAGGTCACGTAGCAAGTTCACGATCTGGACCTGCACCGTCATATCCAGGGCGGATGTTGGTTCGTCCAGCACAACAAGGCGCGGTTTTTGGATCATCGCGCGGGCAATAGCGATACGTTGGCGTTGGCCGCCCGAAAACTCGTGAGGGTATCTGTCGATTGTGTCTGGGTCTAAGCCGACCTCGATCAAGATATCTTTCACGGCTTGGCGCGTGTCCGTGTGTTTGGTTTCGGCATGAACGCCAAGCCCTTCAGACACGATCTGTTCCACCGTCATGCGCGGAGAAAGTGATCCGTATGGGTCTTGAAACACCATCTGCATGTCTCGGCGCAAGGGTTGTAACGCTTTGTTCTTAAGGCCCTGAACATCATTGCCAAGGAACACGACGGGACCATCCGATGAGATGAGGCGCATCATTCCGAGGGCGAGCGTGGTTTTGCCCGATCCGCTCTCGCCAACAATCCCCAGCGTTTCACCAGCGCGAATTGAAAAGCTGGCGCCGTTCACGGCCTTGATGTGATCCACGGTGTTGCGCATGATGCCCCGTTTGATCGGGAACCAAACGCGAAAATCTTTGGTGGAGAGGATTTCTTCTGCATCTTCTGCCACTGGGTCTGGGGTGCCTGTGGTTTCGGCGGCCAGCAGGGTTTTCGTGTAGGGATGTTGTGGGTTTTCAAAAATGTCTTTGGTCGGGCCTGTTTCTACGATTTTACCGTGCTGCATGACACAAACGCGATCCGCGATTTTGCGCACGATGGTCAGGTCGTGGGTGATAAAAAGCATTCCCATGCCCTCGGCCTTTTGAATGTCTTCAAGAAGGTCAAGGATTTGCGCTTGGATTGTGACATCAAGCGCGGTGGTGGGTTCATCTGCGATCAACAAATCGGGGCCGTTGGCCAGTGCCATTGCGATCATTACGCGCTGGCGTTGTCCGCCCGACAGTTGGTGTGGGTAATCATCAAGACGGCTGGCGGCGTTGCGGATGCCAACCTTTTCAAGAAGGTCCACGCAGGCTGTGCGATAGGGGTTTTCGGACAACCAATCGCCAAGCACGTGCACGAGGCAAAGTTGGATTGGCAGAAGAACAAGGCCGATTGCGCCGATCCACAACAGCGCGGCGAAGACGAACCAAAGGAGGGACCAGAGCAAACTGAATAGGCCGGTGAGGGCGTAGAGAAAGATTGCGACGGCGCCTTCGGGCTGTTCAATCCATGTGAGTGCGCCTTGGCCGCGCAACACGCCGATGCCAGCCGTGATTACGACGTATGCAAGCAGTGCGCCAACGAAGAGCAGAAGCGAGCGCAGGGTTACAATTTTGCTGATGCGTTTGGAAACAAAGCCTTGAACGAGCTGCTGCGCGACGGATTGCCCTTCGGCTGTTTGGTGCAGTGATAACCCTTCGGTCAATTGCTTTTCGATGCTGTGCAGCGGGTTAAGCGAGGTCATCGGTTCTTGGAAAATAAAGCTGATGTCGTTGCCGCGCACCGAACGAAGTGTCGCATCATCTGCGCCCACCATTTCTGTGCTACGGTATTGCACCGAGCCCGAAATATCTGCGCTGTCAGGGAGCAGTTTAACAGTTGAAAGCGCGGTGACAGATTTGCCTGATCCGCTTTCCCCAACAAGAGCGACAGTTTCGCCTGCATTCACGGTGAAACTGATGCCGTCCACCGCGGGTTTGTTGGTGCCAAAGGCAATGCTTAGGTCTTGGACGTTCAATACTTGGGTCATTTGAACGTCTTTCTTGGATCAAATGCGTCGCGAACCCCTTCGAAGATAAAGACCAGCAGCGAAAGCATGAGCGAGATGCTGAGGAATGCGGAAAAAGCCAACCAAGGGGATTGCAAATTGTTACGTGCTTGGAGCGCCAGTTCACCCAGCGACGGATAGGATGGCGGTAGACCGAAACCGAGGAAATCGAGGCCGGTTAAAGCCCCGATTGCGCCTGTTATTTGAAACGGTAGGAAGGTGATTGTCGCGACCATTGCGTTGGGCAGCAGGTGGCGGAACATGATTTTCCAATCGGGCACGCCAAGGGCGCGGGCGGCTCGCACATATTCGAAATTTCGGGCGCGAAGAAATTCGGCGCGAACAAGGCCAACGAGCCCCATCCAACTGAACAGGATGATGAGCACTGTCAGCAATATGAAATTCATCGTGAAAATGGCCGACATGATGATGATGATATAGAGCATCGGTGTGGAGGACCAAATTTCCAAAATGCGCTGGAAAAACAGATCAACCCAGCCGCCGAAATACCCCATGACAGCCCCAGCGGCGATGCCAATGGCGGACGAAAATATTACAACGATAAGGGCAAACACAGTCGAAATACGAAAGCCGTGAATGATACGCGCCAGCACGTCGCGGGTTTGATCATCGGTTCCGAGCCAGTGGTTTGCATCTGGTGGCGATGGAGCTGTCGCCACGTCATAGTTGATGGTGTTGAAACTGTATCGCACGGGCGCCCATAGGATCCAGCCTTTGTCGAAACCTTCGGTTGCGGTGTCAAATGTGCCAGCGGCCACTTTTTCGAGGATGTCTTCGGGTTCGTCAAAGCAATCCTCAACGCCGCCCGTTTTGATGAGGCATTGTACGACGGGATCGGGGTATTCTGGTTCGGTTTCAAAGTCGCCGCCAAAAGCTGTTTCTGGATAGAATTGAAACGCTGGCGTGAAAAGTTCGCCTTTGAACGATACCAACAGCGGTTTGTCGTTGGCGACCAATTCGGCGAAAAGGCAGATCACGAAAACGATGCTGAAAACCCACAAAGACCAAACGGCGCGGCGGTTAGCGCGAAAGTTGGCAAGGCGGCGCCGTGCGATGGATGATTTGAATATCATGTTTCACGGCTCTCAAAATCAATGCGCGGATCGACAAAGACATACATAAGATCAGAGATCAGGCTGACGACGAGGCCCATCAAGCCAAAGATGTAAAGCGTGCCAAAGAAGACCGCATAATCGCGATCTAGCGCGGCTTTGAAACCAAGAAGGCCAAGCCCGTCGAGCGAGAAAACGATTTCGATGATTAAGGATGATTGGAAAAATACGCCGATAAAGGCCGCGGGGAAGCCTGCGATAATGATCAGCATCGCGTTGCGAAATACGTGGCCGTAAAACACACGGCTTTCCTTGAGGCCTTTGGCGCGGGCGGTGATGACGTACTGTTTTTTGATCTCATCCAAGAAGGAATTTTTGGTCAGCAAAGTCAGGGTTGCAAACGCGCCGATGGTGGACGCCGTGACGGGCAGCACGATGTGCCACAGGTAATCTTTGACTTGGCCAAAGAAGCTGAGGTTTTCGAAGTTATCAGACCAAAGGCCGCGATTTGGGAACCATTGGAAAAAAGACCCGCCTGCGAAAACAACAAGGAGCAAGATCGCGAACAGAAAGCCTGGAATTGCATAGGCCGCGATAATGATGCCAGACGACCATGTGTCAAAGCTGGTGCCGTCTGACACGGCTTTGCGGATACCAAGCGGGATCGAAATGAGGTAGGCGAGCAGGGTCGACCAAACGCCGAGTGTGATCGAAACGGGCAGCTTTTCTTTGATCAGTTCAAGCACACTGATGGAGCGAAAATAGCTTTCGCCAAATTCAAAACGAAAGTAATCGCCCATCATCAAAAAGAACCGTTGGTAGGCCGGTTTGTCCAGATTGAATTGCTTTTCCAAATCAGCGATCAACTCGGGCGGAAGGCCGCGCGCGCCCTCGTATATTGTGGATTCGCCACCTGATTGGACCTCTGATCCGCCGCCAGTGATGCGGTCTGTGGCCGAGCTGTCGTTTTCAAGTTGCGAGATGATCCGTTCGATCGGGCCACCTGGAACAAACTGGATTAGCGTGAAATTGATCAGCATGATGCCAATCAATGTTGGGATCATTAGCCATAGCCGTCTGAAAATATAAGCGCCCATTTAGCGAAGAGCGCCTTGTGATTTGAGGGCGTCGAGCTTTTCTTGATCGATCCACCACGTGCCGATAACGCCGCGCGAATAGAGCGGTTTGGTTTTCGGGCGGCCAAACACATCCCAATAGGCGAGGTTGTGGCTGCCTTTGTACCAGTTCGGAACCCAGATGTGCATGCTACGCATAACGCGATCCAGCGAACGCACGGCAGTTTGCATGTCTTCGCGTGTTTCCGCCTGAGCGATTTTTATGATCAGGGCATCGACAACGGGATTAGCGATGCCAGAATAATTGCTGCTGCCTGCGGTTTTGGCGCCGGTTGAGCCAAAGGTTTGTGCTAATTCTTCGCCCGGGGATAGGGACATAGACAAGCGCCCAGGAATTAGATCGTAGTCGAATTCCTTTTGGCGTTGCTGCATTTGGGCAGAGTCGATCAGGCTGTAGCGGGCATCAACACCCAAGCGTTTCAGGTTTTCAACGTAAGGGTTGATGATCCGTTCAAATGCGGGGCTGTCGTCCACCAATTCCAATGCAAGGATTTCGCCCTTGGCGTTGGTGCGTTTGCCGTTCACGACCTTCCAGCCTGCATCATCGAGCAACTTACCCGCAGCGCGAACTGCTTTTCGATCAACCTGATTGGGGCGCGACACCAACGGAGTGAACGGAGGATCGGTAAAGATTTCGGCGGGTAGTTGACCCCGAAATTCTTCTAATAAGGCGAGTTCGCTGCCTGACAGCACGCCCTCGGACTGCATATTGGAATTTTCCCAAAAGCTGTCAGTGCGCTCATAAAGGCCATAAAATAGTGTGCGATTGGACCATTCGAAGTTGAACATCATGCCGATGGCTTGACGAACGCGAGGGTCCGAAAACTTGTCTTTGCGCATGTTGATCCAAAAACCCTGCGTGCCAGAGGGACGGTCATCTGGAATGGTTTCTTTGATCACAAAACCCTTGTCTATCGCAGAGAAATTATAACTGTTCGCCCAGTTCTTCGATGTGAATTCTTCGTGGAACAGGAAAGAGCCAGCTTTAAATGCCTCTAGCGCGACGGTGCGATCAGTGAAATATTCGTAAAGATAGCAGTCAAAGTTGCCTGACCCCTTGTTATGGGGCAGGTCTTTGGCCCAGTAATTTTCAATTTTGCAATATTTGATCGAACGGCCCGGTTTGATGTCGCTCGCCGTGTAACCACCCGATGTAACTGGCACATCGATGGTGCTTTCGCCGAAATCTCTGTCCTCGTAATAATGTTTCGCTAGGATCGTGAGGCCACCGGCTTGTGCAGGTAAATCGCGTGTATTTACGCCGTCTTTGAAGGTGAATTTAACGCGGTGACTATCAAGCGCTTCGACTGTTTCAAAATCTTTGTAGATGATTTTGTAAACTGGGTGGCCTTTTTCCATCAGGATGTCGAAGGAAAATACCACGTCTTGCGCGGTGATGGGGTGGCCGTCTGAAAAGGTTGCCTCGGGCCGCATGTTAAAAATCGCCCACTGGCGGTTTTCGGGGTATTCTATGGTTTCTGCGACATAGCCATAAATACTGTCGGGTTCATCGCCTGAACTGGTCATCAGGCTGGAATACATCAAGCCGAGGCCTTGCGCGGGATTGCCTTTCAGAATGAACGCATTGAGGCTGTCAAAGGTGCCCGATGCACCCGAGCCAAGGAACGAAATAGTTCCGCCCTGGGGGGCGTCTGGATTTACGTAATCCCAATGTTTGAAATCAGCCGGGTATTTCAATTCGCCAAATGTAGAAATGCCGTGCGATTTAGTAACTTTGTCCTGAGCGTTTGCAAGGGTTGCCCCAAGCGCCAACGCGATAAAAACAAAACTTGCAAAAAAGATGCTGCGCATAGGTGTTTTGGATGCCGCCGCAGTCTCTGCTTTTGGTTGCCCCATAAAGTCACCCTCCCTGTTTGGCGAAATAATACATCTTGGTTAATAAATAGGTAAATCTAGTCGTTCGTAAACAGCAACACGCAATACTGTGAGTTTTGTTTCGAATTTCCAACCGCATAAGCAAAAGGCCGCCCCAGTGGACGGCCTTTGATGTTCGATTTGATCCGTTTATTTCAGCGTTTCAAGATATTTGATCACGTTTGCACGATCCATTTCTTTTTTCAGACCTGCAAAGCTCATCTTTGTTCCGTTGATGTAAGCCGATGGTTTGATCAGAAACGCGTTCAGGCTTTCAAAGTCCCAGTCGCCTTCAAAGGATGCCATCGCACCAGAATATTCGTAGCCTGCAACACCGCCAATGCGACGATCCAAAACATTAAACAAATATGGACCAGTGCCGTTCGCGCCGTCTTCAACTTTGTGACAGGCTTTACACTTTGAGAAGATTTTCTTGCCTTTGCCAGCATCTGCGGCGGCCATCATTTCGTCCAGTGTCATGACTGGTTCGTCACTGCTGCCAGTTTCAACTGCTGCAACTTCGATTGGATAGCCCGAGACGTGCTCTTCGCCGTCGCCGTGACCACTGCTGCCAACGTGGTACATCGTTTCAGCGGCCCAGCCAGCCAAAAGAAAAACGAGCAACGCTGCGCACAGGCCGCCGACGATTTTGGTTGATTCCATTGTATCCATGGTTCTGCCTTACCTAAGCTGCGGGACAAGTTTCCCACACATTCTATTCCGCCGCACTTCTAGCGCCTTCCCCTAGCAACTTGCAAGGTGTACATACCGCGACGAAACGCCCTTATGGGCGAAAAATAGTGGTTTTTGAGGGTTGCAAAGAAAATGGTCACAAAAGCGAGCAAGATTGCCTTCCAAGGAGAACTTGGCGCGTATTCTCATCAGGCCTGCGTTGAGGCGTTTCCGGATGCCCAAGTTGTGGCCTGCAAAACCTTCGAAAGTGCTATCGCAACGGTGAAACGGGGCGACGCTGATCTGGCGATGCTGCCTGTCGAAAACTCGACCTATGGGCGTGTGGCAGACATGCATTATCTGCTGCCCGAAAGCGGATTGCATATTATTGGCGAGCATTTTGTGCGGGTGCATATCAATTTGATGGGTGTGCCAGGGGCTACGTTAGATGGGATTACATCTGCCAAAAGCCATACGGTATTGCTTGGGCAATGTCGGAGGTTTTTGAATGAACACAACATGTTGCCAATGGTTGGTGTCGATACTGCAGGGTCGGCGCAAGAAGTCGCTGCTGCTGGCGATCCATCAATGGGTGCGTTGGCTGGGGATTTGGCTGCAGAGATTTATGGCCTCGAAGTGCTGGCCCATCATATTGAAGACAACCAAAATAACACGACGCGATTCTTGGTAATGTCGCCTGACTCTCAGATTGCGCAACAATCGGGTGATGAGCTTATCACCACGTTTGTTTTCCGTGTTCGCAACATTCCAGCCGCCCTTTATAAGGCGCTGGGCGGGTTTGCGACGAACGGGGTGAATATGGTGAAATTGGAAAGCTATATGGGTGGCGCGTTCACCGCGACGGAGTTCTATGCCGATATTGTTGGGCATCCCGAAGATCCGCCTGTGCAGCGTGCCCTAGAAGAATTGGCGTATTTTACCGATAATTTGGAAATATTGGGCGTTTACAAAGCGGATCAGTCGCGCAGTTAGCGGGATTTATTGTAGTTGTTTTCGATGTAATTCGCGTAGGTCCAAAACCGATGGTTAAACTTGCGATTCATGCTGTTTTTAGCCAGCTTTGCCGACTGCAATATGAGCCGCGCAGAGATGGTTTTTGGTTTCAAAACGGTGGTCACTTTGATGCGGGATTGCTTGCGGGTTAGTGCCATTGATTCCATTGTAGCGAAAGCTTCGATGCCAGATGATTTTACAAAGAATTTCAGTAGGTTATCGGGTCTGTATTCGGTGAGTTCGATCCGTACTTTGCGCCGTTTTCCACGCAAATCACCCGAAACATTCCAAGTCATTCCTGTGGCTTTCTCGGCTAAGGTATCTTCGCGATCAACATCTGCGCCAGTGCGTAATGCGTAGGATTCGTAGCTTTCGAAATCCGACAGTTGTTGGAAGACAAAATCGAGCGGGGCATTGACGTCTTGAACGCTGGAAAACTGCATAATCGAAGGCCTGTGCTATCTATCCGACTTCGCGAATCGGTTGGCGCTAATCTAGTGTGTCAGATAACCAGTTGTGAATTAAAAAATGCGCAATGGAGCCTTTGCGTGCAGGTTTGAGCGCCGGATTCTCGCCATGTGTTGCCGCAAAGACCTCTTCTCTGGTGAACCAACGCGCGTCCTCTATCTCTTTGGGATCAATGGTGATTTCGGTGTTTTCAGCCTCCGCTGCGCAGCCAATCATCAGGCTTGCAGGGAAGGGCCAAGGTTGGGATGAAAGATAGCGCACTTTTCCCAATCGAATGCCGCTTTCTTCAAAAACCTCGCGTCGTGCGGCGGCTTCCATGGTTTCACCCGGTTCCATAAACCCTGCGAGAAGGGAAAACATACCGTCTGGCCAGCCAGGAGAGCGACCCATGAGGACAGAATTTCCCTTTGTTGCCAATACGATAACAACTGGATCGGTGCGTGGGAAGTGATGCGCGCCACAGCTTGGGCAATCACGTTGCCAGCCTGCCATTTCGGGCGCAGATTTTTCACCGCATTTGGCACAAAAGCCGTGGATTCGGTGCCATTCAAAGATGCCGCGCGCGGTAGCGGCGAGCTCAGCATCACGCGGTGTGAGTTTAGCCATGATTCCGCGCAATTCAGTGAATACCTGCGTTTCGGGAAATCCTGGATAGCGATTTTGGCTAGGGTCAAAGAAATTTGCCAGCGCTGCGTCGTCTATCATCGGGTCTTTCCACGGGGAAATATCATGTGCGAAAATAGCTGTGCCGTCTTCCTCAATACCAATGAAAATTGGTTCACTTACGGCTTCAGACAGCACCGCATGGGTGGGATCAAGACGCATTATCTCTTTGGTTTCAAAGTCAAAAAGCGGTTTTCCGCGCCACAGAACAATGGCTTTGCCTGACGTGCGAAGCGCATCTAGTTTTGCGGGATCTTCGCGGTGATGTGCCGCGCGTTCAAGGCCTGAGCCGCCAAAAGTTACGTCTTCTGCGTTTAACATTTTTATTCCAGTCTTTGCTTAGACAAACTTGTGACATGCAGCGCAAAGGGTTGCAATCGTGACCTTGGCAAGTGGGTTTTTTGATACTATATGGTTCCTTGAGAGGTTGGCGCGGGCGAGCGCCTCGCCAACCCGGCCAGGTCCGGAAGGAAGCAACCGTAACGAGTCCCGTTTGGGTCGTTGTCCAGCCTCTCACCTTACCCAAGCGTTAAGTGCTGTGCGTTAATTTTGGGGTATCTCAACAAATTGAAAACGTATGGCAGGTGTCTGCAAAACGTATGGAATGCGTCGGGCAAACGTATGGCACTTTGCCATACAAATTGGCGTTAAGATGTGTTGCGTTCAATCGCGCGCGCGATCCATCATTTCACGAATTTTGGTCAGATGAGGAACCAGTTCCGCAATCGTTTCTGGATCAACTTGTGACACGAAATTTGCCATGTCGGGGGCAAGGGCCGCGCGGGTTTGACCAAGAAGGATTTGAGCAGTATCGGTGATCGTGACCGTTTTCGAACGACCGTCATTCGGATTTGGACCGATGGCGACAAGCCGATGTTTTTCGAGGACCTTGAGCATGTGGGTCATCGTGGTTTTGGGCTGTTGGAAAGCGGTGGCCAATTGCAGCGGCGTTTCGCCCTCAACGCGGCGGCTGAGATGGGCCAAAATACCGAAATGCACGTTCGTAAGGTTGTGGGGAAGGTGGGCTTCCACCAGTTTTGCGGACAACTGGTGGATAATGCCGACTTCGGTGAAAAACTGAAACAGATGTTGGCCCTGTTCGGGCGTCAGTTTTGCTTTGGTCGTTTCAGGTTTCATTCAAAATCTTTGCTTCAAGAGGCCATCGAGGCGTTTTGATGGCGTTTGTTCCATACCCCAGTCGCCCAAGCATTTGCACGGTTTGCCCCTCGCTCGCAAGCAATTGGTGTGTGGTTTTGTACAGTGCGGCCATCTCTGCGTATTCTTGAATGGCTTGGCTGACAGGTTGCAGGCCAAGGCCAAGTTCGGTGATTTTGAGGTGCATGCGCAGCCAGCGCCGACCAGTTTCGATTTGATCAAGCCGCGTGTTTGTTTCGGTGGTGAGGTACACAAAAGCGGGTGTCGAGGCGAAGTTTGCGTTGTTCTGTTCGATCACGCCCCGAAAGGTGGGATGGCTGGTATCCATCAGAATTTCGTCGGTGATGTAGCCCGACATTTTTCCCAAATCAAAGATGGCGCCTTGCATTTCGAGGCCGTCAGGATTGGCGTTGATTTCGCGTTTGCCGATGCGCATGACATCGACGCTTTCTTTAAGCGTGCGCGGCGTGAGCAGTTCGATTTCGAGGGCTTGCGTGACGATTTTGCGAATTTCGCTGGTTTTGGCGGGGTCGGTTATGACGTTTGCGTAATCGGCAAGCGCGGCAATGGCATCGGGGGCGACGGGTTCGCCAGAATAGAGGCCTTTGTCGCAATGGCGGTGCAGGACTTGCGCCGCAAGTGGGTCTGGTGTGGCACCTTTGGTGAAAACGGCACGGGCAATTGGACCAGTTTCCCCGTCGGGGAATAAGGTGAGGTCGATGGCATACCCATCTGCGCTGGCGGCGATCACCATTTGTTCGACAAAACAGCCCATGCCGATGAAAATCTGGCGATGGAACGGGTCTGTCATCGGCAATTCACGGGTTTCGTCGCGGTGAATGATGACCGTGTCATCCCCATCAAGTTCGATCAACCACGGCTGAAGGTTGTGTGGATTTGGCGCAAGAAGGGCGTGGGCAAGCGCGCGGCGGCGCGGTTCGGTATAGCTGGTGGCCATGCCCCAAGGCGCGAGGGCCTTTGTGGGGGTGCGGGTAAGGCCAAAGGTTGTAGCACCTGCGGCGGCGAGGATTGTCCCGCCCCCGAGGATTTTGAGGAATTTGCGTCTTGAGGGTTTTGGCTGCGGGGTCATTTTGCGAATCTCCATTTAATGCGATATCGTACTAAATATGGTGCGATATCGCATTAGTCAAGAGTGGTAGGTATTTTGAGACCATTGAAACGGGGTTAGCGCGAAGCCCAGATACGTTGGGGCTCTGTTTCCACTGCAAGCGGGCGCACGGCGCGAATTTGTGCCAGTGCGTCATCGGGTTGGATGCCGCGCTCGACCATCAGGCGCATTATTGCCATGCCTGATCGACCTTGTCCGCCGTAACAATGGGCGAGGACTTTGCCGCCTTGATCGAGGATTTCATGGGCGCGTTTTGCGGCGTCGGGCCAGAGGTTTGCAGTTTCGTTGTTGGGTGCCCCGAAATCCTCAATTGGAAGGTGGCGCCAATCAGTTCCTGCGTCAGACAGACGGTTTGGCAGATCGGTGGCGTTTACTTTTGCCAGTTCCGCCGCTGTTGTCATGGTCAGGACGAGATCGGGGTTCCATTGAAGGAGGGTTGTCATGTCGGCGTCGAATTGCCCACCGCGCCCTGGGATTGGGGAAATTGCGAGTGTTCCCCGTGAAAGGGGGACAGGGTATATGGCGAAGTTGGACATGATGCTTTAGGGTTCTTTAAGGGACACGAATCTTATCAGTTCAGGGCGGATAATGGCGGACGACGACACCACGGGTGCAAAAACAGGCTATCAGGTTTTGGCGCGAAAGTATCGCCCAGCCACGTTTGAAGATTTGATAGGCCAAGATGCGATGGTGCGCACGCTGAAAAACGCGTTTGAGGCGGATCGGATCGCCCATGCGTTTGTGCTGACGGGTATTCGTGGCACGGGTAAAACGACGACGGCGCGGATCGTGGCCAAGGGCATGAATTGTATCGGTGCGGATGGCACCGGTGGGCCAACGACAGAACCGTGCGGCGTTTGCGATATGTGTACGTCGATTGCGGATGGTCGCAATGTGGACGTGATGGAGATGGATGCGGCATCCAATACTGGTGTCGCAAATATCCGCGAGATTATCGACAGTGTGCATTACCGTGCGGCGTCGGCGCGGTTTAAGATTTATATCATTGATGAGGTTCACATGCTATCGACAGGGGCGTTTAACGCGCTGTTGAAGACGCTGGAAGAGCCGCCAGAGCATGTGAAATTTATCTTTGCGACGACGGAAATTCGCAAAATTCCTGTGACAGTGCTGAGCCGTTGTCAGCGGTTTGATCTGCGCCGTATTGAACCAGAAGTCATGATCGCGCATCTGGAAAAAATCGCTGGACTGGAAAATGCAACGGTTGCGGGTGATGCGTTGGCGTTGATTTCGCGCGCGGCCGAGGGGTCGGTTCGGGATGCGATGTCTTTGCTCGATCAGGCGATTGCGCATGGTGTTGGTGAAACCACGGTTGATCAGGTTCGCGCCATGTTGGGGTTGGCGGATCGGGGTCGCGTGCTCGATCTGTTTGATCTGGTGATGAAGGGCGATGCCGCCGGCGCGTTGCAGGAATTGTCTGGGCAATACGCTGAGGGTGCAGATCCGATGGCGGTGCTACGCGATTTGGCGGAGGTGACGCACTGGGTTTCTGTGATCAAGATTTCACAAGACGCGGCGGATGATCCGACGGTTGGACCAGATGAACGCACACGTGGGATTGCAGCGGCCGAGGCCTTGCCGATGCGGGCAATGACGCGGATGTGGCAGATGTTGTTGAAGGCGTTGGAAGAGGTTTCAATCGCACCAAACGCGATGATGGCAGCCGAAATGGCGATCATTCGTCTGACCCATGTTGCTGAACTGCCAAGCCCCGAAGAATTGGTGCGCAAGTTGCAATCCAACCCGCCGTCGATGCCACCAAGTGGAGGGGGTGGTGCAAGCCCGCCCATGCCTACAGGTGGTGGCACGGTTGAGCATGGCGGCACAATTGGTGGTGCGCCAAATGGCGGGCCAGTTGCAATGATTGCGGGCGGTGGTGCCGTGCAATTGGGACAGGTCGATGAGGCGCAAGCCTTGGCGCGGTTTGTACGTTTCGATCAGGTGATTGATTTGATCCGTGCGCGGCGCGATATGAAATTATTGGTCGAAGTAGAACAACATCTGCGGTTGGCGAAATATTCACCCGGACGGATCGAATTTCAGCCAACAAACGACGCGCCGACAGATTTGGCAGCCCGATTGGCGCAGCGATTGCAGCTGTGGACAGGTGTGCGCTGGGGCGTGTCGGTTGTGTCTGAGGGCGGTGGTGACACGGTTTCTGAACAAAAGGTTGCCCATCGCAACGATCTGGCAGGGCGTGCAATGCAGCACCCGCTGGTGGCTGCTGCATTGCTGCGGTTTCCAGGATCAGAAATTCGCGACATCAAATCGCTCGAGGAAATTACAGCCGATCCAGAAGAAGAGCTGGAAGCGCAAATGCTCGATGATGAATGGGATCCGTTCGAGGACGATTGATATGCGCCACGATTAGTCGATTGATGGCCATGCGTCTGGGTCAATGTGGCCGAGTATTTCAAATTCACCGGTCGCCAGTGGTTTCAAAATGTACATCACACCTTGGGGTTCTGGATAGATGCCCGTCGCGGCTTCGAAGGGGTCGTCGTGCCCAACAATAACTGTGTTTGTTTGCGCAGTTGGCTGCTTAGTCAACAGAGGTAGCGTGTTGTTTCGCATTTTGAGGGTCTGTTCGGGAGAATAGGTTTCTGCCTTTTCGAAGTTCAATGCCGCTGTCTTTTCGTAATGACCAAACGCCAAATCGGCGGTTTGCCATGCGCGGCAATATTGGGATGTTGTGACATCGCCGATAGGAATGTTATGGGCCGCAATTGCAGCACCGATGGCCTTGGCTTGTGCCCAGCCAGATTCCGAGAGTGTGCGTTGTGTCGCGCAATTCGTTGGATCAGCGGTAAGTTGATCAGCGTAATCTTTTTCGGTTTTTGCGTGGCGAACATAAAGCACGTATCCACCCGATTTAAGAGAATCAATTAACGTGGTTTGATCTGTGTCAGCCTGTGATTGGATTGGTGAGAAAAAAAGAGCGACAAGTGCTAACGAGCGAAGAAACATGGGAGGTCCTTTTGAGTGCGTTTAGCAGTGCTTTGAGCAAAGCAATATTCACGCGGTTTGGAAGGTATTGGATGGGGATGGCTTGGTTTGCAAGTAAAGGGAAGCAAGACCTGACTATGTCCAGAAGAGAACAGTTCCAAAGGGATGTCAATATTAACTGATAAAAATAGTCAATTAATATTGTTGGCTGTTTTCGGAGCGAAAACCTCAACCAGTGCTGCGCTCATGACCAGTGTCGCGCCGATCAATTCAGGCCAGCCGAACGGTTCTGAAAGGAACCATGCGCTGGTGGCAAGGCCAGAAATAATCTCGCCTGTAAGCAGAAATGCCAGTGTGGTTGGATTGACGCGGCGCGCGGACCAAAGCGTGGCGATCAACACCGGTGCGATGTAAAATGCGCCTGACACTGTAAGGAGTTGGGCGGCGTAGATCGGCTCGCTTGGGGTGGGTAGAGCATGGCCGTAAAACAGCGTTAGAAGTAAACCGACCACAAATGCAGCCGTGCAGGCAAACAGGCTGAGTGTGCGTGCGCCGATGTCTTTGCCTGTGAACACAAGCGTGGAGCCAACTGCCCAGCACAGGCCAGACGTAAGCGCCATGCTGTCCCCTGAGTTCCAGTCTGAGAGCGTAACTTCGCCGCGAAAGATAAACACGACGCCGATGCCTGCGAACAAGAATGCAAGCGCGTTGATCGGGTGGAAACGGCGGCCCATGAACATGCATTCAATCGCGATGGCCCATGCTGGCGCGAGGTAGAACAGCAGGACAGAGCGCACGACTGTGGTTTCGGTAATGGCAATTGAGTACAGCATCATTGCACTGCCAACGAGCGCGCCACTGAGCAAGGCACGGGCGTCAAGGGGTGTGTCGCGTTTGCCTGTGAAAAAGAGAATTAGCAGAATAGGAAGGGCGCCCAAAAACATCGCGGTCCCTGCCCATGTGCTGAAAAAACCAATACCCACGAGAGCGCGGACGGGTATCCACCACAGTCCCCACAAAAGTGCGGAACCAAATGCGAGCCACAAGGGAAATTTTGCAGTTGAGATCACGGGCGGGCCTTTGTCACAGTCAGTTTGTAATGCTGTAACGAAAATTTTCGCGCAAGTAAAAATGCGTTGCATCTGAATGATCAAGGGGCTCGCCGCCCCCTTGGCCTTTGGCCAATTCACCGCAGATATTTTTGCTCAAAAGAAATGAAGTGCGCTCTGGCATCGAAGCAAAATTTTCACCAAGAAGGATGCACAGAGCGGCTTCTTCGTCGGCGGTCATCGGCTTCTCAGCCTGTACCGCGTGTTTGAGTAAAACTTGAAATAGTTTCTTTTGAGTTAAAATATCTCGGGGTCTGGGGCTGGCCCCAGTTATCGGATTAGCCCCGTACCGTTGGCAGGCGGCCCAGAACATCAATGCCTTGTTGATTCCAGAAATGTAGAAGGTCGATGAATATCCAGTTTTCGGTGAGTTTATCGCCGTCACGGCGGTAAATGTCGATAACGCGCATGTCGGCGGGTTTGCCAGTGGCGGGCATGCCCATGAAGCCGCCGGTGGGTTCTAGGGTTAGGTTGGGCCAGCCAAAGAAGCCACCGAAGTTACCCTCAGCCATGCGGCAGATGTGGCCGTTGAAAATGCGATCTTTGAAGCCTGCGCGAAATGGGCCTGCGTGTTGTTCGGCATAACGTTCAATTGTGTAGGTCGCACCGATGCCAGCGGGCCCCCACCAGATCATGTCTTCGTTCCAGCTGCGGCGCAGTTCATCGACGAGCGGTTCTTCGCGCCCACCAGTCCATGTTTTGATGTCGTTGACCATGAAATCGACGGCGGCCATTGTTTTGGCGCCCTCGGATGGGTCTTGGGCGTCGAACAGGAGACCAGCGTGGGTTTGCGGGCCTGGCTGAATGTTATGCGCGCCAGTTTGCGGCGAGAACGGGTTTTGGCCCGCTTGGATCATCAGGTGCGGGATGTCAAAGAACATGGCTGTTTCAACGATTTTGCCGTTCTGCACGCGATTAAATTCGCAATAGCGCAGGAAAACCATTTTTCCAGTGGGGCGAATGCCGAGCCATGCGTGATCGAACAAGCCCATCAAGTGGCCCATGCTGACGACCCAGACTCCGCCGTTTTCGAGCGTATTTGCACCTGCCATGAAGATGTCTTGGCGGCGTTGTAGATGGGTTAGGGATTTGCGAAGAGGTTGCCAGAAATTTGTGGCGACATCTGAGCCTGAAGTTTGTTCGTTGAACGGATGGAAGCCGCGCCAGAGGTACTCTTCTTCGATGTAGCGATCCATTACGGCTGTCAGGTTTGCGTCTTGTGCATCAAGCGCAGCGTAATAGTCGCGCACCAGCGCTTTTTCGGATTGGAAATCGGTCATTTGGTTTCTTTTACGGTGTTTCGATGTCTGCGAACAGGTCGTTGCCAAGTTGCTTGAGCACATCGGGAATGTCTACGAAAACCCAGTTTTCGACCAATAAGTCCCCTTGCGGAGTTTTATCGCGTCGCCACCAATCGCAGACGCGCATGTAGAGGCGTTCGTCGGTAGGGGCTTGGTCGAGAAAGGGTTTGATCTGGATCATGTTGAGCGAGGGCCAGCCGCCAGAGCAGACGTAATCACCATCGCCAAAACGGGTGAAGTGGCGGGTTTTGCTGCCCGGTATTGTGCCGCCGATCCATTCGGAAAACGCGCCTTCAAACGGGACTTGAAAGCCCGCGAAATCCTCAATGCCTATGAAGCTGCCAAAGGCGGCGGGGCCGTACCAGAACATGTTGTCATGCCAATAGGGGCGCCATGCCTCGTCTTTGGTCGCAAGGCTTTGCAGCATTTTGGTGACCATTTCATATGAACTTTGCGAGCGGGTCGGGTCATTTTCATGCCATTGGTGTCCGTCGTGTTTTGCGGGGCCAGCCAAATACCCTGTGTAGCCGCGTTTGATGCCCGGGCTGGATTTAACCGGCCACTGGCCTGCGGCGATCATCAGTTCGGGGAGGTCAAAGAAGATGTAGCTTTCGACGGCTTGGCCGTTTTCCATGCGGTGAAATTCGCCAAAGCGCAGATGCGCGAGTGTGTTTGTGGGCTGGATGCCGAGCCACGGCTTTTTGAAGGTGCCTGTGTAATAGCCAGTGTTCGTGACCCATTCGGCATTTTCATAGTCACCGCCAAAGGCGATGTAGTCTGTGCGGCAGAGGTTCTCGAAAGCGTCTTGCAGGGATCCGAGGACGCGGTGAATGTAGGCGCCTGCGCCGGCGACCTTGTTAAAGGGGTGCACCACATTGATGTCGGCGTTTTCAGCGTAAAACGTGTTTACGGCATCGGCGTACCCGTCGGCTGATGGGTAGCCGTAGGCGTCGCAGTAGCGTTTGAGCGCGGCCTTGTTTGGATGCACGATTTACCCTTTCACCGCGCCTGCGGTCAGGCCAGACACGATTTGGCGTTGGAAGAACATCACCAGCACGAAAAGGGGTGCGGTGGCAGAAACCACGGCGGCGACGGCGAACATGACGTTGCCTTCGGTTTGGGTGGTGCCCATGAAGGCGGCGATGGCTGGAACCATTGTGCGGTTTTCTTCGGCGAGCAGCAGGGTTGTCACCGCAAAATCGTTGTAAGCCAGCAGGAACGAAAACAGACCCGTGGTTATGACGCCTGGCCACATGACAGGGATGATCACATAACGGAAAGCTTGGAACCGAGTGCAGCCATCGACGATTGCGCTTTCGTCAAGTTCCTTGGGGATTTTCTGAAAGAAAGAGTGCAGCATCCACAGCGTAAAGGGCTGGTTGATGGCCACAAGTACGATGATGGTTGTGGGCAGAATGCCCCAGACGTTCCAATTGAAGAACTGCAACAGGTAGCCAGACACAAGCGTGATGGGCGGCATGGCGCGAAAGATCAGTGCAGCGATGAGAAGCCAGAACACGTATTTGAATCCTGAACGGGACAGAGCGTAGCCGCCGAGAGTTCCAAGCGTTAGGGAGATGGTTACTGTGAAGAAACAGACAATGGCGGTGTTGATGACGGAGCGCCAAAATTCCTCTTGTACCCAAGCGCCGTGATAGCCTGCGCCAGTAAAGGGAGAGCCATATTCAACTGTGGTGCGCGCACCCGTCAGAGCGTTTGTCCAATCTGCCTTGGAGAAGAAATCAAGTTCTACCTTAAAGCTGCCCCAGAGAGTCCAGATGAAGGGAAAGGCGGCGAGGATCAGCCAAATCACGATGAAGCCCGTGGAAAACAGGCTGAGCGCGAGTGGTTTTTTGTTCAATTGAGAAGCCATGATTTACGCCTTTGAATTGAAGTCGCGCCATGTGCGAACCAGCACGGGCGAAAGAAGGATGGACACACCAAGGATGGTCAATACGGATGTGGTTGCCGCAGAGGACAAGAGCTGTGTTTCACCGTTCAGGTCGTTCAAAATGATCCACGACAGCGATCTGGCGTGGGCTTCGGCGTTAAAGCCGATGATCGGTTCGAGAACGCGGAAGTTATCCATGATTTGAATGAGCGCCACAAAGGTCACGAGCGGCATGATGTGGGGAATAACCACGTAGCGGATTTGTTGCCAGCGGGTTGCGCCATCAATGCGGGAGCTTTCAAGCGTGTCTTGGGGCAGAGTTTGAAGGCCCGCGTAAAAGACCACGAAGGCAAAGGGTGCCGAGTGCCAGACGCCATAAACGATTAACATGATCCATGTGAGGCCAGTTGATGCCTTTAGCGACAGGTCGGGGTCATCTGCCATCCATTGTAGGAAATTCCCAAGCACGCCACGGCTGTCGACCATCCAGAACAGGATAAGCGATCCGATGAGCGGGGTGACGATCATCGGTAGGAGCGAGAAGAATATCACCAGACCTTTGAGGTGGCGATGAAGCGAGTTCACGGCCACGGCGATGGCAAAGCCAAGGATGATCAACAACGGTGTGACGGTGAATGTGTAGGTAAGCGTGAAGCCCATCGCGCGGTAAAACGGCAGGTTGTTTATCGTCTTAAAGAACGCGCCCATGCTGTCAGTGCTGCGCCAAGCGGCGGCAACTTCGGATGTGGCGAGGTGGCCGCGATCAAGATAGATTTGCAGACCGACGAACTGACCCAGCGGTTTTGCTTCGCGCAGGGCGGCGGTAGCGTCTTGGTCGATTGTTGTTTCTGTGGTGCAGCCAAAGGGGCCGCAATTTTCGGATTCGACAAATACGGCTTCGTGCGGGGTGAAGACGGATTGAGAAATAACCGAAACGATTGGGAAAGCGATGAACAAAAGCATCGCGAGACCAGTGGGCAGGAAAAACCAAAAGAATGTTGAGTGACGCATGATTTCCTCGGCTGCCAAAGGGGAGGGACGTGGTGCAGAGAGGGGAGGCCCCTCTCTGCGTGTTTTTTAGCTTACTTCAAGAAGCCGCTTTCTTTGGCGGCAGCGGTGTAGGCTGCTTCGGCATCTGCCAACGCTTGTTCCGCGCTTTCTTTGCCTTGCATGAAGTCAGACAGTTCTGCGCCAAGTGCTGTGTGCAACAGACCTTGGTACGGCAGCATTGGGTATGGCACGGAGCCAGATTGCGCTGCGGCGAAAACGCCAGTTGCTGCGGGTGTTGGGGTGTAACCGTCGATCAACCAAACAGCCTCAGTGGATGTTTTGTCGTTCAGCATTTCTGGGCGGATCGCATGGGTCAACGCGATGAACGTCGCTTCTGCTTCTGCGTCAGAGATGTTTTTGGCCACGGTCCAGCCGTCCCACCACAATGTCGTTGCAGGAGTGGAGCCACCGGCAACGGTCATCGGGCCAGCGATTGCCATGCCGTCTTTGACTTCTTGAGAAACGCCGTCTGCATCTGTCAGAGTTGCAGCGCGTGAGCCCCACATGTTCATCAGAGCCACGTTACCCGCGCGATATTCTGCGTTGGTTGCGTTTGAATCGTGGGTCAGGAAGTCTGGGTTCATGTATTCAGACAAGGATTTCATCATGTTCAGAGCAGCAACGCCCTGTGCATTGTTGATGGAAGCCTCAGCGGAGCCGTCCTTGAAGAATTTTCCGCCTGCACCGATGTACATGTTGTTAAATTCTTGGGCCAAGTTCCAGCCTGCTTTGTACGCGCCGCCGATTGGGTTTTCCATGATGCCCATTTCGCGGATTTTTGCAGCAGCTGCCAACATGTCTTCGTATGTTGCAGGGGCGTCCATGCCGATTTTTTCCAGCACGTCTTTGCGATACACGAGGTGCTGTGCGTTTGCCATGAAGGCAACAGCCATGATTTTTCCGTTGATGGTGATCAACTGGTTTTTCTTGAGGTCAGCGCCGTGTTTGGCAACCAGATCATCCAGCGGGCGGATCACGTCTTCGTTCATCAGGTTCACGATGGACGAGTTGGCAACGATAGCAGAGGTGTATTCTGCCGGGTTGCCTTGCATGCCAGCAAGGTTGATTTTCTGGTGATCAGCTGTGAGGTTTGTTTTCACCTCGCCGCCAGAACATTCTTGTGCGCCTGCGCCCACTGTTTGAATGGCTGGAAACTCGTTGCCGACGATGTTGACGCGGGCCGAGATATCACAAGCCAGTGCGGCCGATGCTGAGATGGTTGCGAGCGCTGTCGCCGCCATCAGGTTTTTCATAATTCCCATGTTTTTCTCCCTTGGGTTTGCGAATGCGAATCCGTTTAACAATCGTAAGCAACCGATTTGATGTTCTGCAACCCAAGCTGCGCAGGGGTTTAGGACGATTCGGTTTTTTTGCATACGAATGCAATATTCGCATCGTGCGCAAAAATTTGCGCTGTGACAAGGAAAAATATGACGTGAAAGACAGGGGGTGGGGATGCAAACCAGTTTACAGATGCGTTTAAACGGATATAGAGGGGGCAGGAATAATGCGGCGCAGAAATTGCGCCCGTTTGGTTCCCGCCGAGGGATGGCCTTCGAACTGATGTGATACCAAGATGACACGGACTGCTTGCAGTTGCTGAAGCCTTGTTTCGCATACGCTGCCTTTGAACAGAGGGAGCCCAAACCAACCAAATGCCTGCAGTCCTAACCCAGTGTTAGATGAGCGGGGCAGTCGCAAAATTATTGAAGGGATCAGACGATGGATCAGAAAACCTGTCTGTTAATCGGCGCACCTGTGGACACAGGAAAGCGGCGACAAGGATGTTTAATGGGCCCAGATGCGTACCGCGTTGCCGGCTTGGGTGACACGTTGCAAGAGTTGGGCTTTGCGGTGGAAGACCACGGCAATGTGGCGATGGGCGATGTGGAGCCGGCATCAAGTGCAAATAAAGGTGTGTTCAAGCTGGGCGAAACAATTGCCTGGACCAAGTCGCTGTTTAGCGCGGCCAAGGATGCAATGGCGCAGGGGTTTCCGATTTTCATGGGCGGGGATCACAGCCTTTCGCTTGGAACGGTTTCGGGGGTTGCGGCCTATGCCAAAGACCAGGCGCGGCCACTGTACGTTTTGTGGCTCGATGCCCATAGCGATTACCATTCACCGCTGACCACTGCGTCGGGAAATCTGCACGGCACGCCGGTTGGGTATGTCTGTGGGCGCGACGGGTTTGACGGGTTTCCTGAACTGGTTGCTCCAGTGCCGCCCAAACGTGTGTGCATGATCGGATTGCGGTCTGTTGATCCTGCGGAACGTGCAGAATTGATGCGCCATGATTTTAATTTGCACGACATGCGGGCGATTGATGAAAACGGAATTGCGCCGTTGTTGCGTGAATTTTTGGAACAAGTCGCCCAGCGCGATGGATTGCTGCATGTTAGTTTGGACGTGGATTTTCTGGATCCGTCGATTGCGCCAGCCGTCGGCACGACTGTTCCGGGTGGCGCGACCTTCCGCGAGGCGCATTTGGTCATGGAAATGCTGTGTGACAGCGGATTGGTCAGCTCGCTTGATCTGGTGGAGTTAAACCCGATTCTGGATGAACGGGGTAAAACCGCGAGCCTGATGGTTGATCTGGTCGCGAGCCTCATGGGGCGCCGCGTGTTTGATCGCGCGACTGAGAGTTTTAGCGGGCGCGAAACTGGCCCAGCGGTACATTGAGGAGAAATACAATGAATTTGAATCCATCAAAACTGGCTATGGTGCCGTTTGTAAGTGTCGATAACATGATGAAGTTGATCCATTTTATCGGGTTGGAAACCATGTTGAAAGAAATTGCGGATTATATCGAAGAGGATTTTCGTCGGTGGGAATTGTTCGATAAAACGCCGCGCGTGGCGAGCCATTCGGCGGAGGGTGTGATTGAGTTGATGCCAACGTCAGACGGTGAGGTTTACGGGTTTAAATACGTGAACGGGCATCCCAAAAACATGAAAGAGGGTTTGCAGACAGTCACCGCGTTTGGGTTGTTGGCGGATGTCGGGAACGGGTATCCGATCCTGTTGTCAGAGATGACGATCTTAACGGCGCTGCGCACGGCGGCGACCAGTGCGATGGTGGCCAAACACCTCGCGCCCAAAGGGGCAAAAACGATTGCGATGATCGGCAATGGCGCGCAATCGGAATTTCAGGCCTTTGCAATGAAGGCGATTGTAGGTGTGGATACGCTGCGGATGTATGACATTGATCCTGCGGCAACCGCCAAAGCGATGCGTAATCTGGAAGGGTTCGGGATGGAGTTGGTGGCGTGTAAATCGCCCGAGGAGGCCATTGAGGGTGCGCAGATCATCACGACCTGTACCGCGGATAAACAGAGCGCAACGATTCTGACGGACAACATGGTTGGCAGTGGTGTCCACATTAACGCGATTGGTGGGGATTGCCCTGGAAAGACGGAATTACACGCAGATATTCTGGCGCGATCCGATGTGTTTGTGGAATACCCGCCGCAAACGCGGATTGAGGGGGAAATCCAGCAGATGCCTAAGGATTTCGCCGTGACCGAGATGTGGGAGGTAATCACTGGCAAAGCGAAAGGGCGCACAAGTGAAAGCCAGATTACGTTGTTTGATGGGGTCGGTTTTGCCATCGAGGATTTCAGCGCGCTGCGGTATGTGCGCGATCGGCTGAAGGGGACCGGGTTTTATCAGGATTTGGATATGTTGGCGGACCCTGATGATCCGCGCGATCTGTTTGGCATGGTTCAACGCGCTGGTTAAGGGTGCCTGCGGCGCAGGTATTTCAGGAACATTGAAGATAACGGGGCTGTTAGGTGACAGCCTCGTTTTTTTGTTTAGGGTGCCTGAATGCGGGTTTTTATTTCAGTTTTGATGGTGGTTTGGGCAAGTGTGGCAGTGGCGCAAGGTGAATGCCACGCCGATGTGCCTTGTGTGCTGGTCGATGGGCGAACTTATCACGTGAAAGCGCCCGATGGCTGGGACGGTGTGACGCCGTTGCCCGTGATGCTGCACTTTCATGGTTGGGGGCGGCAAGGCACGTTGATTGTAAAACACATGCGGATTTCAGGTGCGACGCGACGGCGTGGGGTTTTGTTGTTGGCACCAAATGGCGCGGGGAAGACCTGGGATTTCTGGCGCAGCGATACCGATGACGTCGCCTTTGGTGAGCGGGTTTTGGCAGATGCAGCCAAGCGCTATCCGATAGATCGCAGCAATGTGTTTGTGTCGGGATATTCTTACGGGTCCGCGATGGCGTGGCGGTTTGCCTGCGAAACGGATTTGGATGTGCGCGCGGTTTTGGCGGTGTCTGGAACACTGCGCCAAACTACGGAATGTTCGGGCGCACCGCGCGAAGTGCGCCATGTGCATGGGCTGACAGATACCGTGATGGATTTTCCGATGGGGCAGGATGGGGATGAAACTTATCCCGTTGCGTTGTGGCGACGACAGTTTGGGTGTGGGGATGCGCGTGCGGCGCAATGGTGGGGGAACGTGCCGCCTATAAAATACAAGCGCACGGTTTGGGATGACTGCGCAGGCGGGCGACGGGTTGTTTTGGATGTGCATCCAAGTGGGCATTTTATCCCGAAGGGTTGGTTCGCGCGGCAGTTGGATGAACTGTTGGGGCGCGAACCAAAATTGCCTTAAACCTCGACGGAGGCGAGCAGTTGGGCGTTGCCCCCTGCGGCCGTTGTGTCCACGCAGATGTGTCGCTCCATTGTGCAGCGTTCTGCCAGATCATCGCCACAAACAAGCGGGATGAGTGCGCCTGTGCGCTGGGCGAGGGCTTGGCGGGCTGTGGTTTGATCCGCTGGGTTGGACCAGAGCGCGACCACATCGAAATTCGCCAAAGTCGCGAGGGCTGCACGATCAAGCGTGCCGTCGATACCGTTTGCCACATCGGGTGCGACTTGCAGTGCAGCGCAGCCGTTTTGGCGGGCGATGCGGGCTTGTTCAGCGGCGGCCTTGTCGGTTGGGCCAAGGCAAAGAACCGTGCCGCGCCCGAAGGTGGAGAGTTGATTGCTCTCGCCTGTTGGGCCAGGCAACAGCTCGGAGGAGAGGCGCGGGCGGCGGATGGCGGACATCGTGTTTAGCGCGTCTTGGACAGCGGCGATATCTGCGATTGCGCCGTTTGGTGTGTCGTTGGATTGTGTCGTGGTTGCGGTGAAGCGTTTCACGTAATTTGGGCCGCCTGCTTTGGGGCCTGTGCCTGATAGTCCTTCGCCGCCAAAGGGTTGGCTGCCAACGATTGCGCCGATTTGGTTGCGGTTGATGTACATGTTGCCCACGTTTAGGCGGGCGGTGACGCTGTCGACGCGGTCATCAATGCGCGAGTGCATGCCAAAGGTGAGGCCGAAACCGCTGGCGTTGATGTCGTCCACGATTTGATCCAGCTGTTCGGATTTGAAAGTGGCGATGTGGATGACGGGGCCGAAAATTTCGGTTTCCAGATCGGCGATGCCGTTGATGCGCAACACGGTTGGTGCAACGAAGGTGCCCGTATTGGGAGTTGGCAGTTCTTTCATCAAGCGGCCCTGCGTTCGAGCGGTTTGGATGTGGGCGCGGATGCCGTTGGCGGCGGCTTCGTTGATCACGGGGCCGACGTCGGTGGTAAAACCCCACGGATCGCCAAGGATAAGTTCGTCCATCGCGCCAAACAGCATTTCTGTGAAGGTGTCGGCGACGTCTTCTTGGATGTAGAGCACACGCAGCGCGGAGCAGCGTTGACCCGCAGATTGAAATCCTGACGCGATAATATCGCGCACGGCTTGTTCTGGCAGGGCAGTGCTGTCGACGATCATGGCGTTCAAGCCGCCTGTTTCTGCGATAACGGGCGAGTCGGGGGCGGCGTGCTGCGCCAAGGCGCGATTGATGGTTTGCGCGGTGGCCGTGGAGCCAGTGAAGCAGGTGCCATTGATTTTATCGCTGCTTGTGAGCGCGGTGCCGATGATGCGCCCTGCACCAGGAAGGAGCTGGAGCGCTGATTTCGGGACGCCTGCTTGGTGGAGGAGTTTCACGGCGATGTAGGCGGTGATCGACGTGGGTTCGGCGGGTTTTGCAAGGACGGCGTTGCCCGCAGCGAGGGCGGCGGAAATTTGTCCTGAAAAGATGGCGAGCGGGAAATTCCACGGCGAGATGCAGGTAAAAATACCGCGCGGCGTGTAATCGGTTTGGCGTTCTGCCTCGTCTGCATAAAAGCGTAGGAAATCGACGGCTTCGCGCAATTCGGCAATGGCGTCCATCGGGGTTTTGCCTGCTTCGCGGGCGAGGACGGCGAAAAGCTCGCCGAAATTTTGCTCATAAAGATCGGCGGCTTTGCGCAGGACAGTGGCGCGGATGTTGGCGGGAGCTTTCCAGACGGCGGCGTTTTTGATGGCGGCTTGTGCGTCTACCTCGGTGGCTTGCAGGACTGTGCCCACTGTATCATCTGGGCGTGCCGGATTTGCGATGGTTAGGGTTTCTGCGCCCGTTGGTTTTGCCACGGTTAGCGGACCTGCGGTCCAATTCGTTTGTGCAAAGTGTGCGCGTGCGGTTTCGATTTCGTCGATGTCGGCGTGGCGGTGTAAATCCCAGCCGAGCGAGTTTTTGCGTGGCGCGAAAATGTCTTTTGGCAGCGCAACGGCGGTGTTGGTTGCGCCTGCAAGGGTTTCAAACGGATCGGCGGCGACGTCGGATGGAGGGACGGTTTCGTCGATGATTTGATTGACGAAACTGGAGTTCGCGCCGTTTTCCAACAGGCGACGCACGAGGTAGGCAAGCAGATCGCGGTGTGCGCCAACGGGGGCGTAGATGCGGCAACGAGTTTGGCTGTCGCGCAGGACGATGTCGTGCAATGCTTCGCCCATGCCGTGCAGGCGCTGGAATTCAAACGTAGTTTTGTCGGTTGCTAGTTCCAGGATTGCGGCGACGGTGTGGGCGTTGTGCGTGGCGAATTGCGGGTAGATGCGATCCGTCAGGGTGAGCAGTTTTTGTGCGTTGCAGATGTAGGCCACATCGGTGGCGGCCTTGCGGGTGAAAACGGGGAAATTTTCAGTGCCCTCTACCTGTGCGCGTTTGATTTCGGTGTCCCAATAGGCGCCTTTCACGAGGCGGACCATAATTTTTCGATCAAGTGAGGTGGCGAGCGCGTGGAGCCAATCGATGACGCCGTTGCAGCGTTTGCCAAAGGCTTGGACGACCACGCCGAACCCATCCCACCCTGCCAGATCGGGGTCGCGCAAGACGGCTTCGATCACGTCGAGTGACAGGTCGAGGCGGTCTGCCTCTTCGGCGTCGATGTTGAGGCCCATGTTTGCTTTGCGGGCCATCCGCGCGAGGCGTTTTGTGGACAGGACAAGTTCGCGCGTCACACGGTTGGATTGGCCAAGCTCGTAGCGTGGGTGTAGGGCAGAAAGCTTGATCGAGATGCCGGGGTTTTCGCGGATATCATCGGATTTGCATTGCTTTGCAAGGGATTTGATCGCGTCGGCGTAACTGTCGTAGAATTTTTCGGCGTCATTGGCTGTGAGGGCGGCTTCGCCGAGCATGTCGTAGGAATAGGTGAATCCTTCGCGGGCTTTGGATTTGCCACGAGAGACGGCCTCACGGATGGTTTGGCCTAGCACAAATTGCGCACCAAGTTCTTTCATAGCGCGGGACACGGCGGTGCGGATGACGGGTTCACCCAAACGGCGCACAGCGGATTTTAGGGTGGCGGCGATGCCTGGCTCTTCGTCGTGCAAAACCTTGCCCGTAAGCATTAGTGCCCAAGTGGAGGCGTTGACGAGTGAGGAGGAGGATTTGCCTAGGTGGCTGCCCCAATCGGAGGGGGCGATCTTGTCTTCGATCAAGGCATCGACGGTTTCGGAATCCGGAACGCGCAGCAGGGCTTCGGCGAGGCACATCAGCGCGATGCCTTCGTCAGTGGAGAGGCCGTATTCGGCCATGAAAACCTCCATGATGCCGGAATTGCCTTCGGCGCGAATTTTGGTGACGAGATCTGTCGCGCGGGCGGTGGAGGCAGATTTCAGAGCGTCTGTGATGCCCGATTTGTGTTGCAGATCGGCCAGCAAAACCTGTTCATCCGCAAGGTGCGCGGTGCGGATTTCTGTGCGAAGAGTTTGAAGATCAGTCATGAGAGTGCCTCGATGCAAAAGGTTGTTTGATCTTTCGTATCACTGATTTATCGGTCAGTTTATCCAATTTTTATTGAATAGAAGGCTGAAATGACTTATTTTTGTGGGTAAATTAGACGAAGTAAGTGAAATTCAAATGCCTGATAGCCAATTAGATGCGATTGATCGAAAGATTTTGACAGCGCTGCACCGTGATGGACGTATGTCGATGACGGAATTGGCGGGCACAGTTGGGTTGTCCAAAACGCCATGTCAGTTGCGGGTGAAGCGATTGCGCGGCGAGGGATATATTCGTGGGTTTCAAGCGGTTCTGGATCTGGGAAAACTGGGATTAGATCACATCGCGTTTGTGGAGGTTCGCCTTTCAGATACACGAGAGGCGGCGTTGCGGGCGTTTAACGCAGCCGTTTCGGATGTAAGCGAGATTGAAGAATGCCACATGATTGCGGGTGCGTTTGATTATCTTTTGAAGGTGCGCACGGTGGATATAAAAGCGTATCGTGCGGTTTTGGGCGAGGTGATTTCGAACCTACCCCATGTCGCAAACAGTTCGACGCATGTTTCGATGGAAGCGGTGAAAGATGGTGGGCAGAACGTCGCAATTTGATAGTCTTGGTAGCGACATTGTTAAAGGGACGGGCTAGGTTGAAAGAATGAATGTTGGCGCAAAAATCCTCGTCATTGAAGACGAAGCATCGCAGTTGGAACTGCTGGCGTATAACCTTGGGGTCGAGGGATACGGCGTGTTTAAAGCCGAGACTGGCGAAGAAGGGTTGTTGATCCTGAAGGAGCAGTCGATTGATTTGATTTTGCTGGATTGGATGTTGCCCCAAATGTCTGGGTTGGAAGTGTGCCGCCAAGTGAAGCGAAAGAAGGCCACCAAGAATATTCCCGTGATAATGCTGACAGCGCGGGGCGAGGAAGACGATAAAATTCGCGGGCTTGATATTGGCGCAGATGATTATGTCGTGAAGCCGTATTTGATCAAAGAGTTGATGGCTCGGGTGCGGGCAGGACTGCGCAATCGCTCTGAGCAGTCGGGAGCTGAGGTTTTGGAGTTTCAATCGCTTAGCATGAATTTGGTTAAGCACACGGTGAGTGTTGCCGAAAGCGCGGTTTCCTTGGGTCCGCTGGAGTTCAAATTGTTGCGCGTTTTCATGGAAACGCCGGGGCGGGTTTGGTCGCGTGATCAATTGTTGGACCGAGTTTGGGGCGATAACCTGAACGTGGATACGCGCACCGTGGACGTGCATATCGCGCGGTTGCGAAAGGCGCTGAGCAAAGCATCTGATGTTGGGTTTGTGCGCACGGTGCGTGGGTTTGGGTATTCGCTTGATACCTCTGCTTGAGGCTGGGGGCATTTAGCCCTAGAATCGCTGCATGGAATGGCGTGACGAAGGGGTCATCTTGGCCGCGCGTCGGCACGGAGAGACCTCTGTTATCTTGGATGTTTTGACGAAAACACATGGCCGTCATGCGGGCGTGGTGCGCGGGGGTGCGTCGCGTAAACAAGCGCCTGTTTTGCAACCTGGTAATCAAATCGAGGTCGAATGGCGCGCACGCTTGGAGGACCATCTTGGGGCGTACCGTGCGGAATTGTTGAAATCACGCAGCGGGATCATGGCGGATCGGGGACGGTTGGCCGCGCTCAGTTCGATCTGTGCGTTGATGACGTTTGCGATGCCCGAGCGGATGGAATTGACGCAGATTTATGATCAAACCTTGGCGTTGATCGAAAAACTGAATTCCGATGAACCGTGGAGCGCGGATTACGCGGTTTGGGAATTGATGATTTTGGAAGAGCTGGGGTATGGGCTGGATCTGAGCAGTTGTGCGGCGACGGGGGGAACGCAGGAATTGATTTATGTGTCACCCAAAAGCGGGCGTGCGGTGTGCCGCAGCGCGGGCGCGCAATACGCGGATCGAATGCTGCCGTTGCCGGA
Organism: Paracoccaceae bacterium; assembly: GCA_018607905.1. GTDB lineage: Bacteria > Pseudomonadota > Alphaproteobacteria > Rhodobacterales > Rhodobacteraceae > Amylibacter. Next base: position 29,629 of record JABBAP010000052.1, read on the forward strand.
GTTCTTGCAGATGGAGGGTGTTGATCCTGCTGCAATTGAAGTGTTGGGCGCGTTAAAAACCACGGGGTATTTTTTGGAACGATGGTTGGCACCTGCATTGGGAAATCGACCTTTGCCAGACGCGCGGGCACGGCTGATTCATGTGTTGCAGAGGGAGGTGAAGCGTGAAGGTGTTTGAAGATTTTAGAGATGCTGCGATTGAGCGCAAAGGCGGGGAGGCCGCGTTAGTTGAGGCGCTTGGTGGTGCCGGTCGCGCACGCGATATCAGTGCGCTGAGCGATGATCGCATTTTGGCGGAGTTTTCGAAGCGGGTGTTTCAGGCGGGGTTCAATTGGTCCGTGATCGAAAAGAAGTGGGATGGGTTTGAAGCAGGATTTCACGGATTTGATATTGGGCGCAATGCGTTTATGTCGGATGAGGATTTCGATGCTCATTTGAAAGATACTGGAATTGTACGCCATGCGACCAAGATTTTATCGGTGCGGGATAATGCGATTTTTCTAGGTGATTTGCGCCAAGAACACGGGTCTGCTGCAAAGTTCTTTCATGACTGGCCATCCAGTGATCTGGTTGGGTTGTGGGATGTGATGAAAAAGCGAGGCGCGCGGCTGGGTGGCAATACCGGGCAATATGCGCTGCGGTTTTTGGGTAAAGATTGCTTTATTCTAAGCAGGGCGGTTGTGACTGCGTTGACGCAAGCGGGCGTGATTGACGGCAAGGCGAGCAGTAAAGGGGATCGGCGTAAGGTGCAGGATGCGTTTAATGCTTGGCACGCAGAAAGCGGAGAAAGCTACACGCGGATGAGCCGTATTTTGGCGATGTCGGTGCCTGACTGAGATTACTTTAGCCTGTATTCGAGGGATTGGTTGCTGTCGTTTGACAGGAGCAACGTGGGCCCTGTGCGCTCAATCAGGGTCATGGATTCGAGGGCTTGGAAGTAAACTTCCTCAAGTTCGAGCTCTGGACAGGCGCGTTTTGTGGATGCAATCGCGGTGACTTCGAACCATGGCAGTGGGGCCGTTTGGGATGCAAAATAGGTGTTGCAAGGGGCGCGGCCCGCAATGCGGCCCTTTTCCGGAAAGGTTAGGGTGATATCTGCGGCAATTGCTTTGCCGTTCATTTGGCTAAGTTGCCATGTGTCGGTGGGTGTGGATTGGCCAGAGATGGTTTCGTCCTTTTGACAGGCAGTCAACGCGATTGCGATAATGAGGGCGATGTATTTCATGGCTGTGTTGGTGACAAATTGTGCGCGGCGTGGCAACCCTATGTGCAGGAGGGTCGCGAAATGTCGCCATTAAAACGGATTTACCACGCGGATGCCTATGACACGGACACCCCCGTTGGCAGTTATTGGGAAGCGGTAACACCATCGCCTTTGGTTGATCCTGTGTTGGAAGGTGATTTTCAGACAGATGTTGTTGTGATCGGAGCGGGGTTTACGGGTTTGTCGAGCGCGTTGCATTTGGCCAAGGATCATGGTTTTGCACCAATTGTTTTGGATGCAGGGCATGTGGGTTGGGGGGCATCGGGGCGCAATGCTGGTTTCAACTGCATGGGCGGGGGTAAGTTGTCGAATGCGGCCTACTTAAAGCGGTGGGGCGAAGTAGATTTATCGACGTATTACGCCGCACAAGTGCGTGCGACTGAGGTAGTGGATGAGCTGCTGCAAGACAACGAGATTGATGTAGATCGTCAGCCAAAGGGTGAGTGGCTGTTGGCGCACCGACGCAAAGATTTTGATGGATTTGCAGAGGATGCTGCGTTTCTAAACCGAGTTGCTGGCGTGAAATCCGAGGTTATCGGCTCGGAGGCGTTGCGCGAGAGCGATGTGAATGGTGCGGGCGCACATGGCGCGATGTTTTCGGATGTTGGGTTTTGCTTGAACCCGCGCAAGTATGTTTTTGGGCTGGCAGATGCTGTTCGAAAAGCAGGCGGGCGCATATTTGGGAACAGTTTGGTTGAGCATATCGAGCGATTGCCTGATGGACGGTTTGGCGTGCGCACCGGCAAAGGGCGTGTGGTGGCGGATCGGCTGATTTTGGCGGGCAATGGATACAATTCAGAGAACCTGCCTGATTGGATGGGCGGGCGCTATACGCCTGTGGTCAGCCATATCATGGTGACGGAGCGGATGGGGGATAACGTGCTGGCGGATCAGGGCTGGCGCGTGAACCAGATGAGTTGTGACACGCGCAAAATGCTGCATTATTTCCGCCTGTTGCCTGATGGGCGGATGCTGTTTGGGATGCGAGGAACGCCGAACCTTGGCCCGCAAGACAAAGCGCGAATGCCCAATGCAGTGCGTGGCGATTTTGATGCGATGTTCCCCGCTTGGGCAGGTGTTCGCACGGCCTATCATTGGTCAGGGCTGATTTGTGTGGCGCGTAATTTGGTGCCCTATGTGGGGCCGATCGGGGAATGGAACGGTGCATTCACTGCGCTGGCGTTTCATGGAAACGGAGTTTCGATGGGCAGTTATTCGGGTAAGATATTGGCGGGGATGGTGGCAGATAAAAAGTATGATGAGCCGTTGTCTGACGGGATGAAGGCCACGCCAGAGCGGTATCCAATTGCGCAAGCGCGCCGCTGGGCCCTTCCGTTGGCGTTTAAGTGGTATGGTTGGCAGGATCGCTAGGTCTTGGCGCATTTACACAGCCAAAAGTGTGACATCTGACATTGTTTAAATACGATTTAGAGCGTTAAGTGGAGCCAACTTATCATGGTGCACCCTTCGAATCGGGTGCAGGGCAATTTGAAGACAACCGCTCTGATAGGCTTGGACATCAGAGAGTCCGAGTTTTATCGCCGATCATTTAGGGAATTATAGTTGCGATGCGTTTATCTTCAATTGCGTTTTATCTGTTTGCCTCGGTCTTTTTAGCGGTTTCTGGCGGGGTATCGGCCAAGACAGCGGCGCTGGTGGTCGGCAACAATGATTACGCCCATTTGCCAAAATTGAGCGTGGCTGTCGCGGATGCGCAATCGCACTGTGATCACCTTAAGGATGTTCGCAAATTTGATACTGTTGCGTGCCATTTCAACGTGACCAAATCCGAGATGGACCGCGCGGTTCTGGGGTTTTTATCCCAACTTGAAGCGGGCGATACGGCAATGGTGGTATTTTCCGGACACGGCGTGCAGTTAAACCCAGCCGATCCGAGCACGGTGTTTTTGCTGCCCACTGATTTGAACAGTAACGATATTCCCCAAGGTAGCGAAGAATACACGCTGCGCCAATATTCCACGCAGTTTAATGATCTGCGCCGCGCTATTCGCAGCCGAAATGTGCGTCTTTCAGTTTATGTTTTGGACAACTGCCGTGACAACCCCCTGAACGCAGGAAGCGCGACCCGTGGCCTTGCGCTGGTCGCAGGGATGGGTGCCGTTCCAGCGGACCGCGGCGAGTTCATCTTTTTCTCGGCCTCCGAAGGTGAAGTCGCGATTGATCGGCTATCGGATGGTGACAATAATTCACCGTTCACGAGCGCGTTTTTGAAGTCCTTTCAGCCCAATGTTCCACTGGTTACGGTTGCCAATATCGTGGAGCGCGAAGTGATCAAAAACACAGGCGCGCTGGCCGCCAATCCACAACGTCCAAGGTATGATGACAATGTTGAAGGACCCGGCTGCATCGAAGGTATCGGCGAATGCGCGTCCGATCGTCGTGCAAGCGGTGTAGACGCAGAAATTGCCTCGGCTTTGGCATCGAGTGATTTCAACGCATTGCAACAAGTCATGCCGAAAGCGACGGGGAACGCACGATTGCCCGAAGTGATTGCGGCATTGGAAATTCATCGTTCGATTGATGCCCAGCAAACCTTGCTGGAATTGGATAAATTGAAACCAATGTACAATCGCATGAGCGGGCACCCGCGCCGTGAAGAAATTCGCGAATTGATCCGCCGCGCAATTCTGTTCAATTCCTGTATGGAATTGCAGCGCTTTGGCTGGCCGTGCCGCACAAATGATGCGATTGCCGTCGCGCCGACGCCCGAATTGGACACGGCCGCGCTGAAGCCAGTACAGAAAGAAGACGAACCGGTTGCGCCAAATGCGTCGGCGTTTGAAACGCTGTCGGCGGGTATTGATCTGGGTACGTTGGGGGCGTTTTTCCTACCGCTCGAAAAAGTGCAAGAGGCGCTGAAATCTGCAGGGTATTACAATGGTCGAATTGACGGACTTGAGGGGCCAGGCACAGCGCGTGCTGTAAAGGCTTGGCGTGATGACGTCGGCAGCTCGGGGACAGAAAAAGAGTTGGGCCCGATAGAGCTGTTGGTTTTGTTACAGCAAGTGGCAGAGGATTCACCGCCGAGTTTGGCGCTGCTTGGATTGTTCCACGCGCAAGGTATTGGATTTGGCAAAGACGTAGATGAGGGCCGCGAAATGCTGCAACGCGCAGCAAAACGCGGATTTTCAGATGCGAAAAATTGGTTGAAACAGTTGGAAGAGTTATAGGTTTAATATGCGCATTTTATGGATGATTTTGATTGCAGCCTCGTTCACTTTGGCAAGTGGGCAGGCAGCACAGGCGGCTTGTGAGAATTTTGTAGGTGGGGTTTGCCTCGATAAGAAAAAAGCACCGGCGAAGAAGCCTGTGAAAAAATCTACACCTAAGAAAAAGGTGACAAAGAAGAAAAAGGCTGCGCCTAAAAAAGCCGTGGCCAGCAAGCCCAAAGTTGTTAAGCCCGCAAAGTCAGCTGCGAACTCATGTGTAAAGTTGTCGGCAGGCAATGCGTCGTCATTGGATTTTGCGCATGGCGTGGTTGATACAAGCGTTACAGTGCGAAATATTTGCAGCGAAGCGATCACGGTGTATGTGCAATTGAATGCGTGCAAGTCACCAAGGGCATACGCGGACACCATGGTCGGAAGATCGCGCAAAAAAATCAAGCTGCGCAAGGGCGGTTCGGTATCATTGCGCGTTTCACATCAACAAGGGCTGCGCGGAGCGTCCACTTTGGCGCGCACGAACGCTGCCTATGCTGGGCAAAAAGGCACATATCCCAAGTTTGGCTGTTAGGCTCGTCGTGGGTTTAGTTGCGGCCTTTTTCCAACAAACGACGCGCGATGACTGTTGCTTGAATTTCAGCAGCGCCTTCAAAGATGTTTAGGATTCGCGCATCACACAAAACACGACTGATCGGATACTCGAGCGCGAAGCCGTTGCCACCGTGGATTTGTAAGCCGTTGTCGGCTGCTGCCCACGCCACGCGGGCACCAAGTAGCTTGGCCATGCCCGCTTCCAAATCGCAGCGGCGGTCGTTGTCTTTTTCTGCGGCAGAATGATAGGTCAGCTGGCGGGCGATCATAATTTCCACAGCCATCATCGCGATTTTTGAACGGATGCGCGGGAAGGCGAGCAGCTCTTTGCCGAACTGTTTGCGGTCCTGTGCGTATTTGGTCGCGATTTCCATGGCGTTTTGCGCCACGCCGATTGCGCGTGCTGCGGTTTGAATACGTGCAGATTCGAAGGTTTGCATCAGTTGTTTGAAGCCCTGGCCCTCGACGCCGCCAAGCAGGTTTTCGCCTTTGACTTTGAACCCGTCAAACGCGAGCTCGTATTCTTTCATGCCGCGATAGCCGAGGACTTCGATTTCGCCCCCGGTCATGCCTTCGGTTGGGAAAGGTGCTTCGTCTGTGCCTGCGGTTTTTTCAGCGAGGAACATCGACAGGCCAGAGTAATTGGTTGTGTCTGGGTCCGTGCGGGCGAGTAGGGTCATGACGTTGGTACGCGCGGCGTGGGTGATCCAGGTTTTGTTGCCAGTGACCGACCAATCATCACCGTCTTTAACGGCGCGGGTGCGCAGCGAGCCAAGATCTGAACCTGTATTCGGTTCAGTGAACACAGCAGTTGGCAGCGTTTCACCCGACGCCAGCTGCGGGAGCCATTTTTGTTTTTGTTCTTCGGTGCCGCCACAGATAATGAGCTCGGCCGCGATTTCAGAGCGCGTACCAAGAGAACCAACGCCAATGTAACCGCGAGACAGTTCTTCGGAGACCACAACCATCGACGCTTTGGACATGCCAAGACCGCCGTATTCTTCTGGAATGGTAAGGCCGAACACGCCCATTTCGGCCAGTTCGTTGATGATTTCCATCGGGATGAGATCGTCTTTGAGGTGCCAATCGTGAGCATTGGGCATGACGCGTTCGTCGGCAAAGCGGCGGAATTGATCGCGGATCATTTCCAGTTCGTCATCAAGGCCCGTCGCGCCCACGGTGGATGCGCCATCCCGTTCACGCATCAGATCAACAAGACGCGAACGTGCGGCTTGAGAATTGCCGCCTTGGGTTAGGGTTTGCACGCTTTCAACGGCAAGGGCCATTTGATCCTGTTGGGACAGGCCTAGGTCTTGGAGGCGAACAGTTTCGCCTTGGGACATCGGGATGCCGCCCCAGATTTGCCAAAGATATTCACCAAAGCTGATCTGGAGGATCAGTTGCTCCAGCTCGCCGAATTTTCCTTCGGCTTCTAGGTTCGTTGCCCATTTGTGCATTTGTTGAAGCGACAAAAGATAGGTGGCAAACCAAGCGAGGCCGTGGGCTGCGAATTGGTGTTCCTCAAATGCTTTGCCGTTTACGCGACCGTCTTGGCTGACGATGTCTGAAATTTTTACACGGGCGCGATCAACGACGTTTTCTACGGCGGGAATAGCGGCGGCACATGTGTTCAGAAGGTTTGGCAACAACATTTTAGAATCCAGTTCGTGCGGTCTTTGAAGTTGGGCAAGAAGTATGGCGCGGGTCTGGGTGCGTCAATGCTGCGCTGCAATAAAAACACCGGTGTGCGGCGAATTGTGTAAGATTGTTGCGCTGCGCGTTTGTTCAGAGCGCAGTGATTAACAGCTGTGTTGCGGTAAGCGCCACGATGAGGCCAGCGATAATTTCGAGAGCAGGAACGACGTGTCGCACTGCGCCACCTGACACACCACGCAGCGTGGTGTTGCGTAAAAGAGTTGATGCAATGGCAACAGCAATCGTGACGCTGGCGGTGCCAAGGGCCATCGCGAAGGTGCCGACGATACCTGCGGTTACCAAATCGTAACGCCACGTTAGGATCAAAAGGAAGATTGCCCCCGTGCAGGGGCGAATCGCGATTGCGCCGACCAAAAGTACAAGATCACGCATGGAGGAGATATTTTCAGATTCTTCCATGGACGGGCGGTGGCGGTGGCCACAACTATCGCAATGGGCCGCATCGCCGCTGTGTTTATGGCCATGTGTATCTGGATGTGCGGATTTAGGCCGCCAGATTTTGCGCAAACCACGCACAAAAAGCCACAGGCCCACAAGCGCGATTGCGCCGTAGCTCATGGGTGCGAAAAGCCGTTCGGCGCTGCTGACCATTTGTCGAAGCGATAGGCCCAGGAGCGTAATGCCTGCGTACACCACGATGATGGCGGTGAGCCCTTGCGCAAGGCTGGACAGAAGCGCGATGCCTGAAAGACGAAGCATGGCCACGCGCGAGCCAAGCCCGTAGCCACCGATGAGGATTTTGCCGTGTCCCGGGCCAACGGCGTGAAAGAAGCCATAGGCAAAACACACGGACATCAGAGTGATAAAGGCGCTGGTATCGCCCGTTCGTAGGGCCCGCAGGCCGCGGGCCATTTCGTTCTGAAAGCTGCGCTGGCCAGTTGTGGCCCATGCCGCCAATTGATCAAAGCCGCCTGTGATCCACAACAAACCCAACGAAGTTGCCGCCACTCCGGCGATGATTAAGAAGACGGTTCGCATGATAACGTAAGTGTATCGGCGAAATGTTCGCCTACGGCGGGGTAATCATTTTCGGCGTTGGAATTGGAGCCATAGAGCAGATTTTCGACAAGGTCATAGGCTTTGCCAAGGTCTGCAGGGATTTGTTCCATCATGCAGCTGTCGCGGTTCAACACTTCGGCGCCGAGATCGAGCGTGTATGCGGAATAATAAGTGGGATCAAAGGCGCGTAATGCGATGCTCCCGTTGGCCATATCGAGTGGTGTTTCGAGGTGGCGGATGTGGGAGGTGAGCAGGCGGCCATCTGACAGTTCTGCGGTGGCAGAGGTTGGTGGGCCAAGCGTGAGTTTTTCATCGGCAAAGATTACGGCGAGGTCGCCTTCGAACCCATCGAGCCATTGCGTGTCAAAGCCAACTAGCTTTTCCTGCTCTTTAACCGTGATGATGCCATCCCCATCACCATCAAGGCCCATGTCATCGAGTTGGACCATTGTGTAGAAATCATCATAGGCCCATTGCACCTGTATCGCTGACAATTGGCCCGCATCGTTAAAGATGAATGCGATGCCAGCGTCGATAAAGACATGCGGGTGGGCCAGCGCAGGGGCAGGCAGGATTGAAAAGGCCAATGCCGTCAGGATATGTTTCATAAGCAAAGTATATTGACTGATTTCTACCAGAGGCAAGACGCAACTGTGCGATTGAGCGAGTTATTGCGGGGCGAGTAACAGCGCGCGGGTTTGTGGGAGCGCGAGTGCAATCGCCATGAATACCTGCAACGCAATGATCCCATTCAAGATGTTGGCGAAGGGTTGTTTGTGGGTTTTATGGCGAAATTTTTGCTGGGCGATTTTTGCACCGATGGAGCCGCCAAGAATTGCAATGCCGAGGAGCGTATTTTCGGGGATGCGCCAGCCACCAGATCGGGATTGGCGTTTATCGTAAAAGAAAAGCGCCGCTGCCAACGCGTTGATCGCTAGAAAATACAGTATCAACAACATGAGTAATCCCTTACGAAAAAAGCCGGAGCATTGCCCCGGCCTTTGATTTTTTGTGCAGCCGATTTAGCGTGGTTTTACGGCTTCGGCCAAAACGTCTGCGCTAACGTATTCTTCGTATTGTTTGAAGTTGTCAGAGAACATTTGTACCAGTTTAGCCGCGTTACGGTCATAGCTGTCAGGGTCGTCCCACGTGCGGCGCGGATCGAGCAGAACGTCGGCGACGCCAGCGCAAGATGTTGGCACTTCGAAGCCGAAGTTTTCGTCCTTGCGGTAATCACTGGCGTTTAGCGATCCATCAAGAGCCGCTGTCAGCAAGGCGCGGGTTGCACGGATCGGCATACGCGAGCCTGTGCCGTACGCGCCGCCTGTCCAACCCGTGTTTACCAACCAGCAGGTCGCGCCAGAGGCAGCGATACGATCGCGCAGCAACGCGCCGTAGGCTTCGGGGCGGCGCGGCATGAATGGCGCGCCAAAACAGGTTGAGAATGTTGGTTGCGGTTCGGTAATGCCGCGTTCAGTGCCAGCGATCTTGGCGGTGAAGCCGGACAGAAAGTGGTACATCGCCTCTGCAGGGGACAGGCGCGAAATCGGCGGTAGCACGCCAAAGGCATCGCAGGTCAGCATGATAATGTTGCGCGGAGTGCCGCCCATGCCCGTGTTAGATGCGTTTGAAATATAGTGCAGCGGATAGGCGCAGCGCATGTTTGCGGTGAGGCTATCGTCTTCAAAATCCAGCTCTTTTGTTTGTGGATCGTAGACCATGTTTTCGATCACGGTGCCGAATTTTTGCGTTGTCGCGAAAATCTCTGGCTCTGCCTCGGGTGAGAGGTTGATCGTTTTGGCGTAACAGCCCCCTTCAAAGTTGAAGGTGCCGTTGTCGGACCAGCCATGTTCATCATCGCCAATCAAAATGCGGTTAGGGTCCGCCGACAGGGTCGTTTTGCCCGTGCCTGACAGACCAAAGAACACTGCAACATCGTTTTCATCGCCAGTTGCGTGGTTGGCAGAACAGTGCATCGGCATGACGCCTTGATCTGGAAGAAGGTAGTTTAGAAGGGAGAAAACGGATTTCTTGTTTTCGCCAGCGTATTCAGTGCCACCGATCAGGATCAATTTCTTTTCAATCGAAATTGCGATCACTGTTTCGCTGCGACAGCCGTGCTTCGCTGGGTCTGCGTTGAAAGACGGGCAGTTGATGACAGTGTATTCTGGGATGAATGTGTCGAGTTCGTTTGCTTCTGGACGACGCAGCATGGTGCGAATGAACAGGGAATGCCAGGCCAGTTCTGTTACCATGCGCACGTTGACGCGGTAATCTGGGTCTGCACCACCAAACAGGTCTTGGACGAAATATTCGCCATCCTTCATGTGGGCGAGCATGTCTGCGTGCAATTGAGCAAAGGCCTCTTGCGCCATCGGTGGGTTGTTTTCCCACCAGATAGTGTCTTTTACCGATGGCTCATCCACAACAAATTTGTCTTTAGGAGAGCGCCCGGTGAATTTGCCAGTGGAGACAAGCATCGTTCCACCTTGGCCCAATTTACCTTCGCTTCTTTTGAGCGCAGTTTCGATAAGCGCAGGTTCAAGCAGGTTATAGTGGGCTTTTGCGATCCCAGTGATGCCAGTTTTTTCCAGCGATTGGGAAGGATTGAAGCGGCCTGCTTCCATGATGATGCTCCTCAAAGCGAAGGAATGGTAAACATTCGACGCCTGATTTTCGTATTTATGGCCTGTTCGTGGCCAGTTCGCTGCGGCAGTAACGCGGGCTATATACCATCCTAAGCAGGTAATGGAAGGCCACCGCCACGAGTAATGTTGTCGAGTTATCGTTAACTTGACCGTTTTTTATAAGGGCATTTGAGCAGAGTGTGACTCAAAGGACAAAATTGGGAAAAATTGTGGCTAAAAATAGGCCGCTTAGAGAAGAAAACATTTGCGCCGTTAATAAAGCTGTACCTAAGTGGGGCTATAAAAATAAAAATGCAGGCAGTTTCGAGGGCAAAACAATGGCAAGAATTGCGTTGGTTGATGACGACCGCAATATCCTAACTTCTGTGTCTATGACACTAGAAGCCGAAGGTTACGACGTTTCTACTTATAATGATGGGCTGCAAGCGCTGAACGCGTTTACAGATGAACTCCCTGATATGGCGGTCTTAGATATTAAGATGCCACGGATGGATGGTATGGATTTGCTGAGCCGTTTGCGCCAGCGCACCGACATGCCAGTTATCTTTCTTACATCCAAAGACGATGAGATCGACGAAGTGCTAGGTTTGCGCATGGGCGCAGACGATTATGTACGCAAACCGTTTTCTCAGCGTTTGTTGGTGGAGCGCATTCGCGCGATTCTACGTCGCCAAGAGGTGAAGTTGTCGGATGCAGGTAAGCCCGACGACGCGCCAAATGAAAATTTAATCGAACGTGGCGAGTTGACGATGGATCCGTTGCGTCATGCAGTGACTTGGAAGGGCAAGCCAGTCAGCTTGACCGTAACCGAGTTTCTGTTGTTGCAAGCACTTGCAAGCCGCCCTGGTTTTGTAAAAAGCCGCGTTCAGCTGATGGACGTCGCCTATGACGACCAAGTTTATGTGGACGATCGTACAATCGACAGCCATATCAAACGGTTACGTAAAAAAATGCGCAGTGTTGACGATGAGTTTTCAGCCATCGAAACACTGTACGGTATCGGTTATCGGTACACTGAATAATGGCCATTTCGGCAGATGAGCATTTGACAGACGAACCGCGCGGGGGCCGGGGTAATTTGTTCGCTAATTTTGCAAATACAATTGGACTTAGCGGAGGGCGCGGAATTTTGCGTTCCTTTGGTCTGGAGCAGATAACTCGGATACGCACGTCCGCGTTGGCGTGGCGGATCATTACATTCAATCTGATCGCGCTTTGCATTTTGCTGGTTGGGATGTTGTATCTGAACCAATTCAAAGGCGGTTTGCTTGTCGAAAAACAATCGAGCATGGTGATTGAATCCGAACTTTATACCAACGTCGTCGAAGCACGTTTGTTTGATGAGCGCACCACGAATGGTGAATTGATAAAGGGATTGCCGGTTTCTGAAGGCTTGATCGCGCGCGTTTATTTGAGTGATGAATCCTTGGCGGCGCAGCTTAACGGTGCTGAAATAGATCTGCCGAGCGGCAGTGGTTTTGTTGCATGGCTCGGTGGCGCATTGGACGTTTTACCTAACCTGCGATCGGTCAGTGGTAATACGGCACCAATGTCAGAGCAGTTTTTCGCAACGGAGATGGCGAAATCTGCGCTTGAAGGTAAAGAATTGATACGCCGCTCGACTACGCAGGCTGGCGAAACAATTGTTTCGGTTGCACGTCCGATTGTGGTGGACGGTTCTGTCGTGGCTGCGATGGTTTTGACATCCCAACCTGGATATCTGGATGGTTTGTTGGCTGCGGAACAGCAAGCGGTGTTACGTTTGTTTTTACTGGCTGTGATCGTTTCGGTGGTGTTGTCCATTGCCTTGGCGAATACGATTGCGAACCCAATTCATGATTTGGCCCGCGCAGCAGAGGCTGGCACAACCAAAGAGGGTCGCCAAGATGATGCAAGCCGCATTCGCATCCCCGATTTGTCAGGTCGACCAGATGAAATTGGCCGTTTAAGTCGTGCCATGCGCGACATGACATCGGCCTTGTATGACCGGATTGATACAAACGAAGAATTTGCAGCAGACGTTGCACATGAAATCAAGAACCCATTGGCATCATTGCGATCTGCTGTTGAAACGCTGCGCATCGCACCTGAAGGGGATGGGCGTACACGGTTGATGGACGTGATTGAGCACGATGTTCGTCGTCTCGATCGTTTGGTATCTGACATTTCTAACGCATCGCGGCTGGATTCTGAGTTGGTCAAAGAAGAAGAAGAAATTTTTGATCTGACACTAATGTTGAGCCGTATCGCGGAGTTCCATACCCATGAAGCGCTTGATAAAAATGTTGAGGTGATTTGGGATGAGCCAAAAACGCCAATAATGTATGATGGTATGGAAGCTCGTTTGGCGCAGGTTTTTGTAAACTTGATTTCAAATGCGATTTCGTTTTGTGGCGACGGCGATGCTGTTCGTGTTTGGGCACGTGAGAAAGGCAACCGTGTGTTGATCGTTGTCGAAGACACAGGACCAGGTATCCCTGAGGAAGCACTGACCAAAGTATTTACACGGTTCTATTCTGAACGTCCTGAGCACGATTATGGCAACAATTCGGGCCTTGGCTTGTCGATTTCCAAGCAGATCGTCGAAGCGCATAAAGGCGTGATTTGGGCTGAAAACATCCACGCACGTGACAATGAAGACGGCGATGCGCCGCTTGGTGCGCGTTTTGTGGTTGGCCTGCCTGTGTAAATAGGGCCGATGCTGGCATTTGAAAATAGCCCCGTCCACGGTACTGCGATCGCAGTCGGTGGGCGGGGTTTTTTGATTGTCGGTTCTTCCGGGGCTGGAAAATCTGGGCTTGCGTTGCAGATGATCGCACTGGATGCGGAGTTGATTTCGGATGATCAAGTTCTGTTGGAGCGTGTCGGGGTTGATGTTGAAATGACTGCTCCTGCACCGTTGGGCAACTTGATTGAGGCGCGGTTCATCGGTGTTCTGAAAACCGATGCGTCGCGTTCCGCTGTTTTGCGTCATGTCATCGATATGGACAAAGAACCGGAGGCTCGTATGCCACAGTTACAACATAGTGAAGTGCTTGGCGTTCGAATTGACTTGATAAATGGACGAAATGTTCCAAATTTAGCTTCTATCCTGATGATCTTAGGGCGTGGAGCGCGCCATAGCTGAAAGCAGAAAACTGCATTGTGACCCATTTGAAATCGAACGCGATGCCATCAACGGACGTGAATACGACTGTGGTCTTGGTCACTGGCCCGTCGGGTGCTGGGCGCAGTACTGCGATCAATGCCTTCGAGGATTTGGGCTATGAGACCATTGATAATATACCGTTGGCATTGTTGCCGCGCCTAATTGCTGGGCCGACCGGCGGGCGACCGATGGCGCTGGGCATTGATGTGCGGACACGAGACTTTTCGGTCAGGGGTGTTTTGGATGCCTATGATGCCTTTAAACAAGATGAATTGATGGAGCCGTCGTTGTTGTTCATGGACTGTCAAACCGAAGCTTTGTTGCGGCGATATTCTGAGACACGGCGCCGTCATCCTTTGGCGCCTGAAGAAACGCCTTTGCGCGGGATTGAGCTGGAAAACGAGCTATTAAAAACGCTGCGCAGTCGCGCGGATGTTTTGATTGATACGACAACGCTGACGCCTCATGATCTCAAAGCAGAAATTGGCAATCTATTCAGCGCCCCGGGTGTTGCAGGGCTGGCGATCTCGGTTCAATCGTTTTCTTATAAACGTGGTATTCCGCGTGGAATTGACATGGTGATGGATTGTCGCTTTCTTAGGAATCCGTATTGGGACAAAAGTTTACGCGGGAAAACGGGCGAAGACAAAGATGTTCTGGCGTATGTTGCGGCAGATTCAAAGTACCAAGCGTTCTTTGAGCAATTAACTGATATGGTGCGCCTGCTGTTGCCAGCGTACAGAGATGAAGGTAAGGCGCATTTCAGCATCGGTTTGGGATGTACTGGGGGGCAGCATCGCTCTGTTGCTGTTGCAGAAGAATTAGCCAACGCCCTTGAGGCAGAAGGCTGGCAGGTGTCTAAACGACATCGGGAAATGGAACGGCGCGGGGGCGTCTGAGTTGGATAGGAGAGACCGAGCTTGATCGGGATCGTAATCGTAGCGCATGGTGGGTTGGCTAAGGAATACTTGGCCGCGGCGGAGCATGTTCTGGGCAAACTGAACAACATCGAGGCCATCGCAACGGCGGCCGAGGTTGATCGTGATGCCAAGCAAAATGAGATTTGTATCGCTGCTGATCGTGTTGATCAGGGTGACGGGGTTGTTGTGGTCGTGGATATGTTTGGATCATCGCCAAGTAATTTGGCGATGAAGGCCTGTTCTGGGTCAGGGCGACGCATCATGTACGGCGCAAATTTACCGATGTTGGTAAAGTTGGCGAAATCTCGCAAATTGCCGTTGGATAAAGCGGTCGAGCTTTCGATAACCGCGGGCAAGAAGTACATTAACGCCAGCAATGGTTTGCAAATTCCATAAGCGCAGGGAGACCGGGCCATGCGAATGGATCTGACGATTATCAACGAAAAAGGCCTGCATGCACGGGCTTCTGCCAAGTTTGTTGAAACAGTTGAGGCATTTGATGCGGATGCGACTGTGACAAAAGACGGAATCGACGTTGGTGGCGATAGCATTATGGGGCTTATGATGCTTGCGGCTTCCAAAGGATGCGAAATTACTGTAGAGACCAGCGGAAATCAGGCTCTTGAGCTTGGCGACGCCATTAAAGCGTTGGTGGGTGATTATTTCGGCGAAGGTAAGTGATGAAAACCAAGGAACAATTGATCCTAGAAGCGACGGGTGGTACGGAACCTTACAGGGCATCCGAATTGACGTATGCTGGCTCTTTCACATCGCCGTGGAAACGCGGCCTGATCCGCGTGATTGAAAACCTGACAGGCCGATTGCGGTTGCTTTGGTTGGTGCGGCAATGGGAAAAAGACGAGAATCGCGGCGCTGATTTTTGGAAGTCCGTTCTGGACCGTTTGGATATCAAACTGACAACGCCGCAAGATCAGTTAGACGCGATTCCTAAGACGGGCCCGCTGATTGTTGTTTCAAACCATCCACACGGGTTGGTGGACGGCATTGTGATGGCGCATTTGATGAGCCATGCACGGGATGATTATAAAATCTTGGCACGTGCCTTTCTGCGTCACGTTCCACGGATTGACAAATATTTGCTGCCCGTTGCGTTTGCACACGAGCCAGATGCCATCCAAACAAATATTCGGATGCGCAAAGAAGCAATTGCACATTTGAAAGATGATGGATGTATTGCGTTGTTTCCAGCAGGAACGGTTGCAACAAGTGACACGTGGTTTGGGCCAGTGGTTGATCCTGATTGGATGCCGTTTACTGCCAAAATGATCCGTCAATCTGGCGCGCAGGTTTTACCTGTATTTTTCCCTGGCGCAAACACGCGTGCGTATCAAATTGCGGATAAGTTATCTGTAACTTTGCGCCAGTCGTTGTTGTTGCACGAAATCAAAGCCGCAATGCACAAAGATCAGGCTGTTGTTGTTGGTGATTTGATTGAGCCAGAAGTTTTGCAATCCTATGAAAAAGACGGGCCCGGGTTGATGAAGTTTTTGAAGCAAAAGACGTATGATCTGAAACCTGCGTAAATTTAGGTATTTCTAGAACATTGAAATCGAGCGTTAGATGTCACCTGCTTGGTCGCCCATGAGGTAACGTGGGCCGGTGCCGCGTTTTGATGCTTTGTCGGCTGGATTGTAGAGCGCGCAGGATTTCAACGACAAACAACCACAACCGATACATCCATCCAGATTGTCGCGCATGTTTTGCAGCGTGGTGATTTTCGCATCCAAAATCTTGCCAAAGTGTGTGCCGATCTTGGACCAGTCCTTTTTGGTGGGCGTGCGGCCTTCGGGGAGGCGGGCCAATTCGGTTTTTATCTGCTCGATGGTGAAGCCGAATTGCTGCGCAATTAGGATGAAGGACACGCGGCGAATGTCTGCGCGCAAGAATCGCCGCTGGCCACCAGCATTGCGTTCGGGGTGCAGCAGATTTTGAGTTTCATAGTAACGCAGGGCCGAAACAGCGACGCCAGTTCGATCTGACAAATAGCCGATTGATACGGTTTTTTCAATTTTTTGCATTTGTGAAAATAGTCCTTGACCTAAAGTTAGGTTGAGGTTGTAGCGTAATCGTAACAGCAATGTAAAACAAGAAGGAGATTGTTATGAGCGAAGTTAGATTAGAGCATGTAAATGTGACGGTGAGCGATTTGGACCGAAGCGCAAAGATGCTGTTTGATGTGTTCGGGTGGGGCATTCGGTGGGAAGGCGCATCCAAAGACGCTGGGCGCAGTATCCATGTCGGCGGCGCGGACAGCTATCTTGCGCTTTATAAAGAAGCGCGGAGTGGTTCGACCAAAGAAGACAGTTACACGACGGTGGGTGGGTTGAACCACTTGGCGGTTGTTGTTGATGATCTGGATGACATTGAAGCAAAGGTCATTGCCGCGGGATACGTGCCAAATTCGCATCAAGACTATGAACCTGGTACGCGATTCTATTTCGAAGATCACGATGGAATCGAATACGAAGTGGTAAGCTACGACTAATCGGCAGAGCCTGAATATTTGCGGTGATCGTCTTTCATGTGAAGCCATGGGAGACGGCTATCGTAGTAGACGTGGGACTTTGGTTTGAATTCTGAAGGGTTTGTTAAAGTCGCAGCATAGAGATGAATTTCACCGACGTAGTGATCTGCTTGGAACGCCATTGGTGTGCCGCAGGTATCGCAAAAGTGGCGGGTGACACCCTTTGATGAATTGAATTGTTTTGGGGTTTGGCCTGTCCACTCAAAGCCCTCGAGTGGGGTTCCGAGAAAAGCGACAACGGGTGCTGCGCAGTTTCGCCGGCAATCTGAACAGTGGCAGTAACAGGCCCATGTTTGTGGGCCTGTGTAGACGAATGTAACCGCGCCGCAAAAGCAATGCCCTGTGGTTTTGGTCATTGTGATGTTTCTTGAAGAGACCAACCGCGCCCTGTGATTCCTTTGAACAAAAGCCAAAGCGCGAGGCCAAGTGGGGCGAACATGAGTGCGAAGAAAAGGAAGGGAAGAGTTGCGATTTGGCCGATGTTATGGCGGATCGCATCGCGGCTGATCCATGCCCCAATGAACAGGTCAAAGATCAGGAAATGGGTCCATGAATTTAGCGCACCGATAGGATGGGCGAAAAGGGCCATGACGGCTGGGAGGGAGTTGAAACCTGCCCCTGGTGTGCTTTCACCCATGATGCCGCGTGCAAGCAAGGTGGAGTAGAGCGCGCCAAGTATGAGGGGGATCAGGGCCGAATGAACGAAGAATCGTGTGCCGCGCCAACGAGGAGCAACGGCAAGAAGCGCCCATGCGGGGAAGATGGGTAGGTGAATTGCATAAAACAATAGATCGGGGGACATTTGGCGGCTCCTGCGGTTTGCTTGAGCCTATGGGATTGGTGCATGGGAGCAAGTGGGGATTTTGGATGTTAGATCAAGAAAAAATAGGAAAGAAGGTTTAGATTTGTTTTTCCATAGTGATTTCGGTGGGCTGGGAGAAACCAGCATGAATGCCAGTGGCGGTTTTGATGAAGCCAAAATGGGCGAAGATGGCATGATTTTCGGTGAGTTCGATACGGGTTTGAAGGCGGAGTTTGGAATGGCCAAGAGATTTCGCATGTTCGGTTGATTTGTCGATGAGTGCTTGGGCGATGCCCTTGCCGCGATGCTTGGGATGGACTGCCAATTTGCCGAGATAAAGGCAATCGGGTTTATCGGTTAGAAAGGTGCAGGCGATTGGGGATTGAGCAGCATCAAAGACGAGGAGAAGAATTTCATCTTTCGCATGGCGTTGGATATCTTTGGGTGTGAGTTCGTGCAGTGATGATGGTGGATTGATGCGGGCATCCATGTAAGCAAAGCAGCTGTGGAGCACGGCGAGAATGGCGTGCCAGTCTTGATCGATTTTTGCGCGAATGATGTTGTCTTTTGTGATCCTCAATTTGACAGCTCTTCCAACGTTGCTTTAGCTGAGTTGGATTTTGGGGCCCAAAGACCGCGGTCTATGGCCTCTAGCAGGCGGTCCGCAATTTCGCGGAGGGCTGGGGCGTTGTGGTCGTTGATGAAGTCGCGGGTGTCGTCGTCTTCGATAAAGGCGGCGTGGACGAGATCGAAGTGGTGGTTTTTGACAGCCCCCGTGGTGGCGGAAAAGGCGAACATGTAATCCACAGTTGCGGCAATTTCGAACGCGCCTTTGTAGCCATGGCGTTTCACCCCATCGATCCATTTGGGGTTCACAACGCGCGAACGGACGACGCGGGAAATTTCTTCGTCCAATGTGCGGATAACGGGGCGTTCGGGGCGGGAATGATCGTTGTGGTAGATAGGGCGATCGCGGCCTTGGAGGGTTGAGATGGCCGCAGCTGCGCCGCCTTCAAATTGGTAGTAATCGTCTGAATCGAGCAAATCGTGTTCGCGGTTGTCTTGGTTTTGCACGATGGCTTCGGTTTGGGAGAGGCGGGTTTTAAGGGCCTCTTTGGCGCGTGTCCCTTCGGTTTTTGCACCGTATGCGTAGCTGCCCCATTCAAGGTAAGCTTCGCCAAGGTCTGCTTTGTTGGCCCAAAGACGTTCGTCGATCATGGCTTGAAGGCCCGCGCCGTATGCACCGGGTTTAGAGCCGAACACGCGGAAGGCGGCTTCTTCTGTGCCTTCTTCACGCAAGCACGCAGCGGCGGGGTTTTGATCGGCTGGTTCGTCGAGGTCCATGACGGCGCGGGCGGCGGAATCGACGAGTGCCATTTGTTGGGGGAAGGCGTCACGGAAGAAGCCGGAAACGCGCAAGGTGACATCGACGCGGGGGCGGGCGAGGACAGAAAGTGGGAGGATTTCGAAACCCGTGACGCGGCGATTGGCGCTGTCCCACTGGGGTTTGACGCCCATAAGCGCGAGGGCTTGTGCAATATCGTCACCACCTGTGCGCATGTTGGCGGTGCCCCATGCTGTGATGAGGAGTGATCGGGGCCAATCACCGTGATCTTGGAGGTGGCGTTCAATCAACAAATTGGCGGATTTCCAGCCAAGTTTCCATGCGGTGGGGGTTGGCACGGCGCGGCTGTCGACGGAGAAGAAGTTGCGGCCTGTTGGCAGCACGTCCATGCGGCCACGGGTTGGCGCACCTGAAGGGGCGGGCGGGACGAATTGACCGCTGAGGGCAGTGAGGAGGCCGTGGGATTCGGATGGACCGCAAGTACGGACTGTTGGGCGGATGTGGGTTTTAATGTGGTCAAGGACGGCTGTGGTTTGGGGCAAGTTGGTGCATTCCTTGCCGTCGATAAGTTGGGTGCAGAGCAGTTCAACTCGTTCAACGGTGTCGCCTGTTGTGCGCCATGTGCTGGTGTCGAGGTCGGCGAGGGTTTTTGGTTTTGGCCCTGTCCACGGGTCGGACATTTTACAATCGAGTGGATCGAAATTGAGGTCAAAGTCGTTTGCAACGCTACGTTGTAGGGACGCGTTTTCGGGAGTGTCGTTGCCGCGTGGTACACGGGCGAGGGCGGCGATTAAATCGGTTTCTAGGCGGTCTTTGGGAGAGGTGCCGAAGATATGCAGGCCGTCGCGGATCTGGGCCTCTTTCAACTCGCAGAGATATTCGTCAAGTTTGGCGAGGTCATTGTCTTCGTCGGTGCCTGCCATGCCTGCATCTGTGTCGATGCCCGTGGCAGAGGTGAGCGCGAGGATGTCTTTGCGCAGATGCGTCAGGCGGCGGGGATCGACGCCTGCTGCCTCGTAATATTCGTCAACGAGGGCTTCGAGATCGCGCAAGGGGCCGTAGGTTTCGGCGCGTGTGAGCGGTGGTGTGAGGTGATCAATGATCACCGCTTGAGCGCGACGTTTGGCTTGTGTGCCTTCACCAGGATCATTCACGATGAACGGATAAATGTGGGGCGTTGGGCCGAGAATTGCCTCTGGGAGGCAGGTTTCGGATAGGGCAAGCGCCTTACCCGGGAGCCATTCGAGATTGCCGTGTTTGCCCATGTGGATGAGCGCGTGTGCGCCAAATGCGTGGCGCAGGTAGAAGTAGAAGGCGAGGTAGTTGTGCGGTGGAACGAGATCGGGGGAGTGATAGGTGTCTTTTGGGTCAATATTGTAACCACGAGCGGGTTGGACGCCGACAAGAGCGTTGCCGAAATCGAAGATTGAGAGAGCGAAGTGGCCGTTTGCGAAGAACGGGTCAGCTTCGGGTTTGCCCCAGCGGGTTTCGATTTTATCACGCACGTCGAGTGGGAGTTTTTGATAGTGATGCAAGTAGTCAGCGACAGGGAGTTGTGCGCCGCCCGTACGGTCTGCACGATCGGTGAGCCAGTTTGTGGGGCCTGCCATGATTTGGGTCATGAGGGCGTCACTGTCGGCGGGGATGTTTTCGACTGTGTAGCCGTTTTTCTGGAGTGTGTTGAGGGTGTGAACCGTGGCGGCAGGCGTGTCTAGGCCGACTCCGTTAGCGAGGCGTCCGTCTTTGTTTGGGTAGTTGGCGAGGATGAGTGCGGTTTTGCGGTTTTCTGGCGCGGTGTGGCGCAGAGTTGCCCAGTTCTTGGCAAGCAGAGCGACAAATTCGATGCGGTCGCCGCGTGCGCGGTAGGCGGCGATGGGGCATTCGGTTTCTTGGTCAAAGTAAGCTTCACCTTTGAAAGAAATGGCGCGGGATAGGATGCGGCCGTCGACTTCTGGCAGAGCCACGTTCATGGCGATGTCGCGGGCAGAGAGGCCGTGGAGGCCTTCTTCCCATGAGGCTTCGGATGCGCCTGAGAGGACAACTTGGAAGATGGGTGATGCGTTTGCGAAAGGCGCGGCGAGCGGGTTCTGCGCGGATGTATCGCCCGCATGCGGAGAGCCGACGGCGAAGGATGTGCAGTTGAGGATGACGCTGGGCGGTGCGTCGTTGAAGAGGGTTTCGAGCGTGGCGACAGAGACGGGATCTTTGACGCTGGCGACGAAGATCGGGAGCGGGTTTAGACCTGTGCGGAGCAGAGATTTTGTGAGGCGGTTGATGGGGTGGAGGCCAGCACCTTGGACGAGGGCGCGGTAGAAAATGACGGGGACTACGGGTGCGCCGTCGGTCCAGTTTTCTTGGGCAGCGGAGAGGTCAGCGATGCCTGCGCCTGGCCAATAAACGCCTGCCCGCAGCAAAGGTTTCGCGGGGGCAGGTTTATCGCCACTGTTGGCCATGCTGGCGGCGTAGTTGAGGAAGTTGGTGTTATTTTCGGGGCCGCCTTCGACCATGTAGGCCCAAAGGTTTTCCCAGTCTTCACGAGAAACGGTGGAGAGACGCCAGAGGTCTTCGTCGGGTTTATCATCACCTGGGAGGGCAACAAAAGGGATGTCTGCTTGGCCTAAGTGGATGGCGTATTGCTCAATGCCGTATTTCCAATACCCAGTTCCGCCAAGGCAACGGGCGATGACGAGTTTGGATTTTGTGGCGCACTGTTCGATGTGCAGATCGACGGACATTGGGTGCTGCAGGTGCATAAGATTGGCGAGGCGCAGGGTCGGGGGAGATGCATGTTCGGATCGTGCTTCGGACAGGCCCGCAAGCTCGGTATCGGCGGCGGAAATGAACACGATGTCGGCGGGTGTTTGACCCAAGTCTACGGGTTCGTTGTTGTCGATGGTGCCGGGCTGGGCGTTCAGGAGGTGCATGGTGTTTTGGCTTTGTGCTGGGCGCGGGTGAAGTAAGCTATTTTAGGAACATTGAAACGATTGGGGCGGTGTTAGATTTGGCGTTCCATAAAGGTGCTGTCGGGGTGATCTGTGTAGTCTCCGAATGGGCGACGGCGCGCGAAGCCGTGTTTTTCGTAGAGTTTGATGGCGGCGGTGAGAGCTTCGCCTGTTTCCAGCCTCAATTTCGGTAGGCCTGCGTCACGGGCGAGCGTTGTTATGTGGCTGATGAGGGCGTCGGCGGCACCTTTTCCACGGGCGGCGGGGTCCACAAACATGGATTTCAGTTCGCCGTAGCTGACCTTGTTCGAAAGTGCGCCGCAGCCAATGATTTTGTCGGCGTCGGTCACCGTGAGGAAGGTGATTTCAGGGGCGCAGAGATCATCGATTTCAAGGTAATGGCAGCCATCTGCCGGGAAGAGTTCGTTCATCAGGGCGTGCGAGGCCTGCAACAGTTTCATCACTGCCGGATCGTGGGGATCGCCCTGCTGAACGGTGAGGGTCATTGCAGGGCGGCCGTGATCGCTGCTTGGTCTAGGCCTGCTTGGCCGATCACCACAAGACGTGTCATACGGGGTTCGTTCGCTGTGAAAGGGCGATCGAAATAGGTGTCGACCCGTGGCCCGACGGCTTGGAGTGTGAGGCGCATCGGTTTTCCTGTTACAGCAGCAAAGCCTTTGAGGCGCAAGATGTCGTTGGCGCGAATGACGTCTGCAACCTGTTGCGCGAAGGCGATTGGATCGGTGATTTCAGCGCGTTCAACAACGAAGGATTCAAACTCATCGTGTCCGTGGGTGTGTTCATGATCATGGTGATGATCTTCGTCTTCATGATGGTCGTCGTCGTCATCATGGTGGTGATGGTGGACTTCGTGGCGGGCATCAAGATCGTCTTCTGCTCCGATGCCTTGGCCAAGGAGGACGTCAACGGGAAGGGCGCCCATAGACGCTTTGACGACTTGCACGCCTTTGCGAGATTCGGATTTGAGTTTTGTGACGAGGGCCGTGGATTCATCCGCAGACAACAGGTCGGATTTGTTGACCACGATCATGTCGGCGCAGGCGATTTGGTCTTCAAACAATTCGGACAGTGGTGTTTCGTGATCGAGGTTTTCGTCCAGTTTGCGCTGTGCATCAACGGCGGCGACGTTATGGGCAAATTGGCCCTCAGACACGGCTTTGCCATCTACGACCGTGACGACACCATCGACGGTGACTTTGGTGGAAATTTCTGGCCAGTTGAATGCGCGGATCAGAGGCTGTGGCAAAGCGAGGCCAGAGGTTTCGATGACGATGTGATCTGGTGCGTTTTCGCGAGCGAGGAGTTTTTCCATTGTTGGGATGAAATCATCGGCGACGGTGCAACAAATGCAGCCGTTGGAAAGCTCCATGATGTCGTCTTCGGTGCAGGTTTCATCGCCGCAGCCTTTGAGGATGTCGCCGTCTACGCCAAGATCGCCAAATTCGTTGATGATTAGCGCGATGCGTTTGCCGTTGGCGTTTTGCAGCATGTGGCGGATGAGGGTGGTTTTGCCAGCGCCTAGGAAACCTGTGACGACTGTGGCTGGAATTTTTGCGGGCATGGTGGCCTCCGTTAGTGCAGCGATTGCACGAGTGATTTGTTTGGTTTAGGGGAGCACATGGCCCACACGATATTCATTTGTACGACTTGCGCGGAAATTGGCGGCGATCCGAAAGGGGCGGCGTTGATTGCGGATGTGACTGCACGACTGGCTGGGTTCGGGGATTTTGAGGTGCGGGCGCAGGACTGTCTCAATGCGTGTGACAAGCCGACAGCGCTGGCGTTTCGTTCCGAGGGTAAAGCGGCATATTTGTTTGCAGGTGTGGACGGCGATGCAGATGGCGCAGATGTTGCAGCGTTTGCGAGACTGTATGCGGATGCCCCTGATGGCTGGGTCGAGGATGCGCGGCCCGCGGGCAGGTTAAGGTTTTGTCTAATCGGACGGATACCAGCGTAGCTCATGGGATCGTGACCGTTTGTTCAACTGCGACTGGGGCCCCATCGACGGTTATCACGCCGTGCGAATTTGCGTTCAATTCTACTTTGATAAGATGTTCCCCAGACGCAAGGCCTGTGATGTGGAACCAGTTGCCGTAGATGCGGGATAGCTTTTTGCCATCAACATAGACGTGGGCGTGGCCAGTGTTCGGGGTGTTCGCTTGGTTCACGGATTCGGGGGAAAACGTAAAATTTGTGGTCTGAATTTGCAGGTTCAGGCCAGACATAGTGTCTGGATGCAGGGTAATCGCGAGTGTTGGGGCGGCAGGGCCTTTAGGGGCGTCGAAGGGCGAGTGATCCATGCTGGCGTGATCTGTGGTGCCCGTTGCGCTGTGTTCAACGTGGTCGTGCCCATCAAATGTTACGCCCTGCGAACCTGCCCAGATGAAGCCGATGCCTGTGCCAAAGAAAAGACCGATCAGCAAAAATGGGATCGGGTTCCTCATGAATCAGCCTCTTTGGACCAGAAATATCCAGCGAGTAGACCGAGTATTGACCAACAGACCAAGCCAACGCCGATTGCGCGTGCTGAAAAGTGGGCGGCAAGTTCTGGTGGAACCGGACCGGTGAACAGATCGGGATGTGGTGCGCCGATTATGTGAGGGATTGCGAGGGCAAGCACGGCAATGGCCCAAGTGATCGGTGATTTGCCAAAGGCAATGAGCCAAAGACCGAGCGCGGTGGCAGCGACAGTTCCAAACCACCAGACTTGGCGTGCGGCAACATCCGCGGCCCCAGCGCCAGGAAGTTCTGGTGGCAGGCCCATTGCCGGGGCAAGATGTAACGCGATGAACCCAGCAAAACCCCAGATTAGGCCAGAGCGCGGTGAGATGTGATGGCCTTGTTCAGCAGCCAAAGAAATACCAGCAACAAGAAGGAAGCTATAGCCTGTGTAGATGATGGCCGAGAACAGAATGCTGAGGAGATCGCGCTGTGGATCAAGGCCAAGCCAAACCATGTGGCCTGTTGTGCCTGCGCCTGCATCGCCGAAATGAGTGAGCGTGCCGTTTTCAAACAGCTCAGCATGAAGCAAAAGCGGTTGGATCAACGCGAACTGTAAAATAGCGGCGATGATACCTGTGATGAAACCAGCAAACAGGGCGGTTGTAATGACTCGGGTTAACATGATCGAAACCTAGCATACGCAGTTGGCCAGAACGCAAAACGCGGTCCGGCTGCAACGAGCGAAATTGTGATAGGAGCGCTGCGTTTCAGCAGCGCCGAACGCTTAGTGGCAGGGGAAGCCGGTTGCGTGACGCACATCATGCGCTGCATCGTGCAATGCAGCTGCTTGCAGATGACCTGCAATGGTGATCATGCCCAGGCCCACAAATGCGGCAAATGCGATTACCATCATGTTTGTGGATGTTTTGGTCTGTGTTTGAACAGCTACTTTAGCTTGCGTATTCATATTGGTCTCCTTCGCCGCCACTCCCGACAGCATGGGTTACAGTTCTTCGCAGGCTGGTCTCCTGACTTGCGGGTCGCTGCGATGATCTGGCCTTCCCGTGTTTCCACAGTGGCTGTTTCAGACATCGCTCGCCGCTTACAGTCGCGGGGGCGGTTGTGGATTTAGGCCCCAGATAACGGTCTGCCTTCACCACATTCCCAATTAATCCCCAACGCTTGGCGTTTGAATGGGGAACCTTACAGGTCATGTGTGCATCTAATTGCGAAAGGGTTCAAGAAGGATTCCGACATTCAATTGGTTTTTTACGGCGTATTGAATCGGAATGTTTTGAGGGGAATATGCAATATCTTGTGGATAACTCTGTTCAAAGGCCTAAATGCAGGGGTTTTTGGTTGACTCAAAGGCGCTGGGCCAAGAATTTAGTCGGTAACTAAGAATCAAGTGGGCAGTACACCTTTGCAGTTTTCCAAAATCCGTCTGACAGGCTTTAAAAGCTTTGTAGACCCGACTGAGCTGGTGATCTCGGACGGGTTAACGGGTGTTGTGGGGCCAAACGGCTGTGGTAAGTCCAACCTGCTAGAAGCGTTGCGTTGGGTGATGGGCGAAAACCGCCCAACCGCGATGCGTGGTGGCGGCATGGAAGACGTCATCTTCGCAGGGGCTGCATCGCGACCTGCGAGGAATTACGCTGAAGTTTTGCTGACGTTGGATAATTCTGATCGTTTGGCACCTGCTGCATTCAATGATTCAGACAATCTAGAGGTTGTGCGGCGAATTACTCGCGATGCTGGGTCTGCGTATAAAACCAATGGCAAAGAGGCCCGTGCGCGCGATGTGCAGATGTTGTTTGCCGATGCCTCCACCGGCGCACATTCACCTGCGTTGGTGCGCCAAGGGCAAATTTCAGAACTGATCAATGCCAAGCCCAAAAGCCGACGTCGGGTTTTGGAGGAAGCGGCTGGGATCAGTGGATTGTACCAGCGCCGTCACGAAGCGGAGTTAAAGCTGAATGGGGCCGAGACGAATCTAGCGCGTGTTGATGATGTGGTCGAACAACTGGATGCGCAGCTGAACACGTTGGCGCGCCAAGCTCGCCAAGCGGCGCGGTATCGCTCGATACTGGATGAATTGCGCCAATCCGAAGGATTGTTGTTGTACCGGCGTTGGCGCGAGGCGGATTTGGCGCTGGCGGCGGCAATTGATCAGTTGACTGCGGCGACCAAGTTGGCGGCAAGTGGGCAGGGCGGTGCGACGCAAGCGGCAAAACTGCGGATGGAGTTAGAGGGTAAAGTTCCTCCGTTGCGTGAAGAAGAGGCGATTGCAGGGGCAATTGTGCAGCGCTTGCGTGTCGAGCGTGATGCGCTAGGCGATCAGGAAAATCGCGCACGGGCAACGATAGAGACGTTGCGGGGTCGAATTGATCAGCTGGGCAAAGATATTGATCGCGAGTCTGGGCTTAATCGGGATGCGGAAGAAACGATCAAGCGGCTCGATTGGGAGTTTGAGGCGATCGTAAAGGCATCAGATGGACAAGACGGACGGATCGAGGCAGCGGGAACGCAAGCCCATGATGCGGCCTCTGTGATGCAGGAAAAAGAAGCGGATCTGGATCGTCACAATGAAGACGTGGCGCGGTTGTCTGCGCGGCATCAATCGGCGCATCGCATGTTGGGCGACGCAAAACAGGTAATGGGAAAACGATCCGAACAATCCGAAGCGGCGGCGGCTTCTGTGACTGCTGCAAAGGCTGGGCTGAACGAGGCGGAGCAACGATTGGCCGAGGCCAGCACTACATTTGG
The DNA here is from genome assembly GCA_018607905.1 of Paracoccaceae bacterium. Taxonomy (GTDB): domain Bacteria; phylum Pseudomonadota; class Alphaproteobacteria; order Rhodobacterales; family Rhodobacteraceae; genus Amylibacter. The sequence goes on from JABBAP010000052.1 coordinate 56,963, forward strand.
TGTGGCACAAGAAGCGGCCTTGCGCGCAGAAAACACGTTGGCTGATGTCGAAGTGCGCCGCTCTGAGGAGCAATCCAAGGACTCAGAGGCGCGCGCCGCGTTATCCGAAGCGGACGGCGAGGCGAATGCGCTTAACGCTGAAGTGGGTGCATTGGAACGGGTGATTGCGCGGGATCAATCCGGCGGCGCGCAAGTGATCGACGAGGTTCGTGCCGCCAAAGGGTATGAAGCCGCGCTGGGCGCTGCATTGGCGGACGATCTGAAAGCGCCGGTTGTGGCCGCGGATGGAATCTCGGGTTGGGCGCAAATGCCGAGTTATTCGGGGGTTGCGGCGTTGCCGAGTGGTGTTGATGCGCTGGGTGTGCATGTTACTGCACCTGATGTTTTGGCACGTCGGCTGGGGCAAATTGGTGTTGTTGCGCGCGCTGACGGCGCAGGTTTGCAGGCCGATTTGCAACCAGGGCAACGGCTGGTTTCGCTTGAGGGTGATTTGTGGCGCTGGGATGGGTTCCGGGCGGGCGGCGATGATGCGCCATCGGCCGCCGCTTTGCGATTGCAGCAAGTGAACCGTTTGGAAGAATTGCGCGAAGCGCACGGCGTGGCGGCAGATGCCGCAGGCGCGGCGCGGGCCACCTTCGAAACCGTTCATGCGGCATTGCAAGCGACGATTGCAGCAGACCAAGAGGCACGGCGCGCGCGCAAAGTTGCGGATGAAACGGCGACAACTGCAACGCGGGCGATGAGCCGCGCGGAAGCGGACCGTGATATGTTGTCGGGTAAGGTTGAAACGCAAACATTGGCCGAAACGCGGCTTCGTGAGGAAACTTTGGCGGCGTCTGCGACAGTTAAAGAAGCGGAAATGGCGGTACGTGATCTTGGTGATTTGAATGCGGCACGCGAAACGGCTGAGGCGTTGAAAGTTGCAGTTGAAGCCGCGCGGATGACGATGTTGACAAAACGCAGCCTGTACGACGAGCAGCGCCGTGACGGCGAAGCACGCACAAAGCGGCGCCAAGAAATCACCAAAGAAGTGTCTGGGTGGCGGCACCGTTTGGAAACAGCCGAAGCGCGGATTGCAGAATTGGCGGCACGTAAGGAAACGTCTGAAGCTGAGTTGAAGGATGCGACAGCCGCACCAGAAGAGATTGCTGCAAAGCGTGAAGAACTGGGCCGTGAAATCGAGAAAGCTGAGGGGCGGTTAAAGGCTGCCTCGGATGGGTTGGCAGTGGCCGAGACGAACTTGCGCCAAGCCGAGCAGGGGGAACGGGACGCGGAACGGGCGGCATCGGAAGCCCGCGAAGCACGCGCGCGCGCGGATGCAATCGCTGATTCTGCAAGGGTGCAAATGGAGGCTGCCGGTGATCGTATTCGCGAGGAGCTGGAATGTTCGCCCGAGAAGTTGTTGGAGAGTTTGCAAGCTGATTCCGAAGATATGCCACCTGTTCAAGTGATTGAAAATGATGTGGCACGGTTGCGCCGTCAGCGTGATGCGTTAGGTGCCGTGAACTTGCGTGCGGAAGAAGATTCTAAAGAAGTGACCGAAGAACGTGATGCTTTGGTCACTGAGAAATCGGATTTGGAAGAGGCGATCAAAGCGCTGCGCACAGGGATCGCAAGCCTGAACAAAGAAGGCCGTGAGCGGTTGTTGGCGGCGTTTGATGAAGTGAACGCCAATTTTTCGTTGCTGTTTAAACACCTGTTTGGTGGTGGAGATGCGAATCTGGTTTTGGTGGAAAGCGATGATCCGTTGGAAGCTGGTCTGGAGATTATGTGCCAGCCGCCTGGGAAAAAACTGTCTACCCTGAGCTTGCTATCGGGTGGGGAGCAAACACTGACAGCGCTGTCGTTAATCTTTGCTGTTTTCTTGGCGAACCCATCGCCGATCTGTGTGCTGGATGAGGTGGACGCGCCGTTGGATGATGCAAACGTTACGCGGTTCTGTGATTTGCTGGATGAGATGACACGCCGCACCAACACGCGGTTTCTGATCATCACGCACCATGCCGTAACCATGAGCCGAATGGACCGCCTGTTTGGCGTGACGATGGCCGAGTTGGGTGTAAGTCAGCTAGTGAGTGTTGATTTACGACAGGCTGAGCGGATGGTTGGCTAACGACTTAGAGTTTTACGAGAAGCGTTTTCGTAGGCCATGCATCGGCTGGTATTCCGAGGCGGGTTTGTTCTGATTGAACAGCTGCGCGGGTTTTCGCCCCTAAAATTCCGTCGATTTTCCCAACATCGTAACCACGCGCTGCCAGTTTCTTTTGCAAGGAACGCATTTGGGTGTCTGATAAAGATGGATCGGGGTTTC
>JABBAP010000063.1 GCA_018607905.1 Paracoccaceae bacterium
AAAATTTATTTGGAAATTTGGACAAAAATTGAATAAATTTATTTAAAATCAATAGCTAAAGAAAAAAATTGAGGGTTTCAAAAATGCCACAATTGCCGATAAACTCCGCGCTCTGTTTCCAAAGACGCAACAAATCGGAAAATCTGCGACTCGCAAGAATCGCAGATTTTGCGGTTACAAATGCCCGGGCAGCGTGTCTTTGGCCGCCCCATTGCAAAGCCATTCATACACAAATTGCCCAACAGATCGGAAGCAAACCAATTCCAGCTCGCCCTCTTTCGTCAACCAAAACGCCACCGCAATTTGACCAAGGCGTGAACGGCGCATTTCGCCCAGCGGCAATCCATCAACGGACATATCCGCTGGCGAACCCTTCGCAATCACTTCACGAACACCTTTCCCCGTCAGCGTGAAAATCGCGCGCGCATCAGACACATTCACCGCCAAAGAATGCTCGCCTTTCAGCGCCTTTTCTAACTTGGCCACAACGCCGTCTGCATCAGAATAGTCGCAAAACAGCATCAATTCATCGGGTGACATCCACGCGACGCCCCCCTTTGCGCCAGTCTTTACGCCGCGCACATCTGGCATGCCCATACCGACAGCAGCTTTCACCGCTTTGGCCATTTTGGCAGACGATAAATCGCCGCGAACCGTGATCATTCCTTTGACGCCAGCATCCTGGACGCGGACGGCACCATCGAAACTTGCACCATGTGCTGCACTGATAACATTAGACATTTTGACGTGCACCCTCTTTATCCAAGAACACTGGGTCAACGATTTTTGCATTGATCGTCGTGCCATCCGTGCGCGCAAACATAATCATCTCGCCCATCCGTTCAGGCCCGTGTTCCACCAGCGCCATCGCGATGGATCGTTTCAAAGTCGGAGAATAATAGGTGGATGTGATCCTGCCTATCATGTTTTTCACGCCATTTGGCCGTGTCGTTCCGTCAATGGCATAGGCCCCGTCGGGAATAACCACATCCGGTTCTTCCGTTTCCAACCCAACCAAGCGCCAGCGATCTTCGCGCACCATATCAATCCGCGTTTGTGCGCGTTTGCCCAAGAAATCTTCTTTCTTCTTGGAAATCGCCCAGTGTAGGTTCAAATCTTGCGGGATCACGGTGCCATCGGTTTCATCGCCAATCATGATGAACCCCTTTTCAGCCCGCATCACGTGCAACGCTTCTGTGCCGTAAGGACTGATCCCGAATTCCTTGCCAGCCTCCATCGCCGCATCCCAAAATGCTTGTCCTTGGGCCGCAGGAACCGCAACCTCGTAGGACAACTCGCCCGAAAACGAAATCCGATAGGGCCGCGCTTTGATGCCAGCAATCTCGCCGTCAACAAACGCCATGAAAGGCAACGCCTCCGCGCTTAGATCCAAATTCGTGCCCATCTTTTCCAGCACTTTACGCGCGTTTGGCCCAACCAGACCAATCTGTGCATATTGCTCGGTCACGTTGGCAGTATAGACTTTCCAGTCCCACCACTCCGTCTGCAACCACTCTTCCATCCAGGCATGAATGCGATCAGACCCGCCAGATGTTGTGTGACACAGGAATGTTTCCTCGTCGATCCGCGCGACAACACCGTCGTCCGACAGAAACCCGTTTTCCGAGCACATCAACCCGTACCGACAACGCCCAACCTTCAGGCTGCTCATCATATTTGTGTACAACATATCGAGGAATTTGCCCGCGTCTGGCCCCTTCACGATGATCTTGCCCAGCGTGGACGCATCCAAAATCGAAACACTGTCCCGCGTCTGGTTAATCTCGCGGTGCACCGCCTCCGTAACGCTTTCGCCGTCTTTTTGATAGCAATACGGGCGACGCCAATCGCCAACAGGTTCCCAGAACCCGCCGTTCGCATCCGTCCATTCGTGGATCGGGCTACGACGCATCGGTTTGAACAGATGGCGCGATGCTTCGCCGCCAATCGCACCCATCGAAATCGGGTGATACGGCGGGCGGAATGTGGTTGTGCCCACTTGCGGAATATCCGCGTTCAAACTGTCGGCCAATACAGCCAAGCCGTTGATGTTGCTCAACTTACCTTGATCCGTTGCCATGCCCAACGTCGTATACCGTTTGGTATGCTCAACGCTTTCATAACCTTCCTGCGCGGCCAAACGCACATCAGAAACCTTCACATCGTTCTGATAATCGAGCCATGTTTTCATCTGCAATTTCTTGCTTTGGCCTTGTGGCATCGACCAAACCGCAAGGATCGGTGCCTCAGATTCAGACGCCGCAATCGCAGCCCCCGCAACCTTGCCTTTGAACCCTGCCTCGCTCGCCGCGCGCGCGCCACATTCAAATGCATCGGCCAGCGCGGCACCCGCATCCAAATGCCCGTTCGCCGTACCCGCCGCCAAAACAAACCCGTCGCCATCGTCACCCAAAGGTGGGCGCGCAGGATCAGGGCGGAACATCGCCATGTCGAAATCCCAGTTCAGCTTGCCACCGCAATGGGACCACAAATGCACCACTGGGGACCAGCCGCCAGACATGGCAACCGCGTCGCAGGCAATCTCGTCCGTTTTTGTGCCTTCACCAGCCTGCGAACAAATCCCAACAGAGGTCACACGCTTGCCGCCATAAACCGTTGAAATCGCCCGACCCGTTTCAACCCGGATACCCATCGCGCGGGCTTTGTTTGGCAATTCACCATCCGCCACAACCCGCGCATCAATCACCGCAGGCACATCAAGGCCCGCTTCTTTCAACGCAATCGCCGTGCGATACGCATCATCATTGTTCGTCGCAACAACCACACGGTCGCCAACAGACGTGCCAAAATTCACCGTGTAATCGCGCACGGAACCCGCCAGCATGACACCCGGAATATCGTTGCCCGCAAACGACAAGGGCCGTTCAATCGCACCTGTCGTCGTCACAATCCGCTTGGCACGAATGCGCCACAAACGGTGCCGTGGCCCCGCTACTTTTGGTGCATGATCCGTTAGGCGCTCATAGCCCAGCGCATATCCGTGATCGTAAACACCCGCACCCATCGTGCGCGTGCGAACACGAACATTTGGCAGCTTTTTCAATACCTTAACCGTGGTATCAATCCATTTTTGCGCAGGCTTGCCATCAATTTCCACACCATCCACAGGCGCGCGCCCGCCCAGATCGGCGTATTGTTCCAGCAGCAAAACCTTTGCCCCCGCCTGCCCTGCGGCCAGCGCCGCCGCCAGCCCAGCGATACCGCCGCCAACAACCAGCACATCACAATGGGCATAGTAATATTCATACGTATCCTCATCACGATCTTCCGCATGCGGTGCAGGGCCAAGCCCCGCCGCCTTGCGAATAATCGGCTCAAACACATGCTTCCACGCGAAACGCGGCGCGATGAATGTTTTGTAATAAAACCCAGCAGGAAAAAACGGCGACATCATCTTGTTCACCGCGCCCACGTCAAACTCCAACGTCGGCCAATGGTTCTGCGATTTCGCGCTCAACCCGTCAAACAGCTCGGTTGTTGTCGCCCGTGCGTTCGGCTCGTAATTGCCACCCTCGCCCAGCGCGACCAGCGCATTCGGCTCTTCTGGGCCTGCCGCAACGATGCCACGCGGACGGTGATACTTGAACGAACGCCCAACCAAAACTTGATCATTCGCCAACAGCGCAGACGCCAACGTGTCGCCCTTAAAGCCCAGCAATCGTTTGCCGTTCCAGTTAAATTCTACTTGTTCAGCGCGGTCGATCAGACGGCCGCCATTTTGCAGACGTGTGCTCATTTCACAAACCCTTCCCAGTCAGGGCGTTTCTTTTTGATCTTTTTAATCAAGTCCTTAGGCGGTTCAAACGTTTGCGCCGAATAGGTGCCAAACACCTCCAGCGTCATCGTGCAGCGCGCCGCATGAAACCACTTGCCGCAGCCATTTGAATGGCGCCAGCGTTCAAAATGAACGCCCCGCGCATTTTTGCGCATGAACAAATACGTCTCAAAATCATCATCAGCCGAGCCAGCCCCATACCGCGTGATATGCGCCTCGCCGCCCGCACCAAGTTCAGTTTCTTCCGCGGCAATCCCGCAGTTCGGACAGGTTAAGAGTAGCATGGCGCGGCTCCTTGAAATTTCGCGATCACAACCATATGTTGAATGGTATGGAACTTTTGATAATCTTCTTTTTCAGTGTGTTCGCACTTTTTGTGCTGATTTCTTATTTGCGGCTTCGTAGCTCTCGAAGAAAACAAATGTTGAGAGAAAGCCTGCAAACCCATCGACCACACAGCGGCGTCGGAATGAGCGAAGAAGGAAAACGGCTTCAAAACGGCGGAACCATCGGCCCGGGTGCATTTGGTGGTGGCGCTGATTTCGGAAACGGCTGATAGATTGGTCTCTAACATCAGTGCGCCACCCCAGCAGCAACGCTTTCATCAATAAAGCGGCCTTCAATAAACCGCTCCATCCCGAACGCCCCTGCCAGTTCTCCCGGCTCACCCTTCGCCAGTGTTTCTGCAAACGCCCAGCCTGACCCTGGGATGGCTTTAAATCCGCCAGTTCCCCAACCACAGTTCACGAAACACCCGCCCAGTGGCGTTTTGCCGATGATGGGTGAACGATCCCCCGTCACATCCACAATCCCGCCCCATTGGCGCAGCATTTTGAGGCGCGACAGCATCGGGAAGGTCTCGTTTAACGCGCGAACCGTTTCCTCTACGTGGTGGAAACTGCCCCGCTGGGTATAGTTATTATACGCATCCGTACCGCCGCCAATCACCATCTCGCCTTTGTCAGATTGCGACAGATAGCCATGCACGGTGTTCGCCATGATCACCACATCCATCACAGGTTTGATCGGTTCGGACACCAACGCCTGCAACGCCACAGATTCCATCGGCAGACGGAACCCCGCCATTTCAGCCAGCGCAGATGAATGTCCCGCAACAACCATCCCCAGCTTTTTACAGCCGATGCGCCCTTTGGTCGTTTCAACACCCGTGACTTGGCCGTTTGATTGTTCAACCCCTGTCACTTCGCATTTCTGGATGATATCCATACCCATATCAGAACAGGCACGCGCATAGCCCCAAGCCACCGCATCATGGCGCGCGGTACCCCCACGAGCCTGCCACAAACCGCCCAAAACAGGGAAGCGCGGGCCTTTCAGCTCAATAATCGGGCACAGTTCCTTAACCTTTGCAGGCTCAATCCATTCCGTCGTCACACCCTGCAACGCATTCGCGTGTGCCGTGCGTTTGTACCCACGAATTTCATGTTCCGTTTGCGCCAGCATGATCACGCCGCGCGGTGAAAACATCACGTTATAGTTCAAATCTTGCGACATCGTCTCATACAATGAACGCGCTTTTTCATAAATCGCCGCAGACGGGTCTTGCAGATAATTCGAGCGGATAATCGTCGTATTACGCCCCGTGTTGCCACCGCCAAGCCAGCCTTTTTCGATGATCGCCACATTGGTGATGCCGAAATTCTTACCCAGATAAAACGCCGTCGCCAGTCCGTGCCCACCGCCACCAACGATAATCACATCGTATTCTTTTTTCGGCTCTGGCGCACGCCACGCACGCTCCCAACCCGTGTGATATCGGGTGGCTTCGCGGGCAATGGCAAAGGCGGAATAACGTCTCATGTGGCAGGCTCCGTAAACAGGTGTCTTGCGACGAAAAAAATATGGGTATAGGCAGCTGACCACCGTTTCGCCTTTTTCGCGCCGCTAGGTATCAATCTATGCGACGCGCTACACCTAATTCCCGACATTTCGCCAGTTTCAATTGGTCGCGGCACGATCACGCGAATGGGGTTTGCGCTCTGCTAGCCTGCGCATTATGTGTTTGGTGAATTCTTTGGTGCAAAGGTTACGCGTATGTTCTGGTTGGTGGCCCTAGGTTTGATCGCAATCGTCGGCGTGCCAATGGCTGGCGCGCTGCTCAGACGTGACCAAAACACCCCCAAAGCCGCCGAGCAAGACATGGGCATCTACAAAGACCAAATGTCCGAGGTAGACCGCGACCTTGCACGCGGCGTATTTAATGAAGACGAGGCTAAAGCCGCCCGAACAGAGGTCGCCCGCCGCCTGCTGGCCGCAGATAAACGCGCCACGGCTGAAGTCGCGGCAACTTCCGCCGCGCCAACCGCAAACATCATCGCCGTCGGACTTGTCGCTTTCGCACTGATCGGCGCGGTTTGGCTTTATATCGAAATCGGTGTGCCGGGAATGCGCGATCTACCTTTGCAAGATCGACTCGCGACCGAAAAGAAAACCCGCGATTCAAGACCAGATCAAACAGCGGGTGAAGCCGCCGCGCCAAAACTTGATTTAAAAGCAGACCCACAGCACGAAGATCTTGTTGCCCAATTGCGCGATGCCGTTGCAAAAAATCCCGAGGATGCAACAGGCCTGCGCCTGTTGGTTGATAACGAGGCCCGCCTTGGAAACCTCACCGCCGCCCGCGCAGCCCAACAACATTTGATGGGTATTTTGGGCGAAGATGCCCTTGCATCCGATTTCACAGACACTGGCGAAATCATGATCTTGGCTGCTGGCGGCTACGTGTCCCCGCAAGCCGAATCTGCACTGGTTCAGGCCCTAAACCGCGATCCACGCGACCCACGCGCGCGGTATTATTCTGGCCTTGCCCTTGCTCAGACAGGCCGCTCTGATGTCGCCTACCGCATGTGGGCAGGGTTGCTCGAAGAAGGCCCAGAAGACGCGCCTTGGATACCCCTGATACAATCGCAAATCGGCCAAGTCGCGCGCGCGGCAGGTATTTCGCTTTCGGCTCAAAGCCTTCCTGGCCCCTCGGCCGAGGACGTTGAAAACGCCACGCAAATGGCCCCCGAAGACAGACAAGCCATGATCCGTGGCATGGTTGGCGGCCTTGCCGAACGGTTGGCCACAGATGGTGGAACCCCCACAGAATGGGCCCGCCTCATCCGCGCCTACGGTGTTTTGGACGAACGCGGCAAGGCCAACGCAATCTGGCTAGAGGCCAAAGAAACCTTCAAAACCAACGCCGAAGCCATGGTTTTACTGCAAGAAGCCGCCCGCGCAGCCGAGGTGATAAATTGACCCAACCGTTTGAAGACGCGGCGTTGTTTTTGCAGGTGGTGGCACCGCGAAACCCGCTGCTCGGCCTCGATTTGGGCGATAAAACCATCGGAATAGCGGTGTCGGATATGCACTGGTCCATCGCCACCCCGCGCGAAACCATCAAGCGCAAGAAATTCGGCATCGACGCCACCGCCTTAGAAGCCATCATCGACACAACATTCGCCAGCGGCCTTGTCCTTGGCTTGCCCCGCAACATGGACGGTTCCGAAGGGCCGCGTTGCCAAAAAACCCGCGCTTTCGCACGCAACTTTGCACAGCGGCGCGACATCCCCGTCCTGTTGTGGGATGAACGCCTGTCCACGGTCGCCGCAGAACGCGCATTACTGGAGGCAGACACATCGCGGGCCAAACGTGCAGAAGTGATTGACCACGTCGCGGCTGGATATATCTTGCAAGGTGCGCTCGATCGCATTGCGCACATCAAAAAGGACGGATGATGGACGAAATCTGGAAACGCAACGAAGTCGACAGCCCTTGCGTAAAAATCTGCGTCGTCCACCCCGAAGCCCGCCTGTGCATCGGCTGCCACCGCACGATGGACGAAATCGCGCAGTGGTCAAAAATGTCGGACGAGGAACGCACCCGCGTCAGGGCAGAACTCCCTGCGCGTGCACCACAATTGCGCGGAAAACGCCGTGGCCGCAGACGCAGCTAAGTCCACGAAACCGTCAGATGACAAACCCTTTAAATTAAGATAATATTGACTACATACAGGTTATCTTTAACTAGGGCACACACGATGCGGTGGATCTATCTTGCAATTTTTGCCGTTCTTGGCATCGTCTTTTGGCGAAAAGACGTGCAGTTGTTGGATCTGATTTTAAACGCAAATTTGAAATGGTCCCTTGCAGCAGCCCTGTTTTTAGGCGGCGTTATTGCGGCACAATTTTTCGTTGGACACACGCCAAACCCCAACACAAAGCGCATCGCGTTTTGGGGCGTTTTTGTGGCCTGTTTGCTCGGTTTGTTGGAATATTCTGTCGAATGGCGGCAAAAAACACTGATTGCCAACAACGAAACCATCGTCTTATCTGCCGCGTCCGTTGAAACAGTTTCACAGCATTTCATCCCAATGCGCGACGGATTGTTCGAAACCAAAGTGACCATCAACGACACCTAAACCAGTGCCTTGATCGACACAGGCGCATCCCTTGTTTTGTTGAACTTTGAAACCGCGCAAGCCGCAGGCATAGATGTGGACGCACTGGTTTTCGACACGCCTGTAAAAACCGCATCTGGCCTTCTAAATATCGCGACAATCACAGTGAGCACTGTTCGCGTTGGTCCCCGCATTATCGCCAAAAACGTAGAGGCTGCGGTAACGCCAAAAGGCTTGGATCATTCCAACCTTCTTGGCAGCAGTTTTTTGGCCCAAATGGACGAAGCCGTGGTTTCCAATGGCCAAATCATCCTTAAACAAACCCGCTAGATCGGCGCGATCCAACGTTGCATCTGCGCCTCATCTGCTGGGCGAAAATATGCGATTATGCGCCCCTCATCTGGCCCTTTCAGGCCAATGTCCCACGGCGCAACACCGTGCAACGCATGACGGTGAATGACATAGCTTTCACCCTTTTTCAGTGGTAATTCCACACGCTTGCAGGTCTCAAAAATCGTGCGTCTTGTCGCCATATTCACGTCCGTTAAATCAACGTCAGGCCATGTTTCAACTGGGTGGTCCATCAACGCCTTAAAAAACGCAGTTTGCACAATTTTATGCGATCCTTCCCAGATCACAAACGGCGCGGCTTTTGCAGGGCTGTCCGTTAACGCGATCCCCAGCAAAAATTGATGAAACTCGCGCAAAAAACGACGGCGTGGCTGCCCTTCTCCATGCAATCCATCCACGTGTGCCGCATCGCGATCACGGCGAAATCTTAACGCGCTTTCGCTCTCACCATCCCAAGGTTGCGGATACCCTTCGTAACACACAGAAACCTGCGCGCGATCCCATGAAATCGGCGCGGGTTCAATCGTTTCATGAATGAAATCAACAGCTTTGCCAGACAAGGGAACGCCAGAAACGGCCCCATCCGCGCCGTTTTCCAGCGCATTCACGCCCACAAACCAAGTCCCGCCACACCGCAGCCATTCGGCCTGCCATGCAGGATCGCCTGCCACGCGAACAGCTTTAGGTTTGGCTGCATCAATCCAAGCATCCAACGCCGGATCAGGCGCAAATTTCGCCCATCCCTTTTGTTGAAAACTCACCCGAAGAACACTTTGCGTAGCATGTTTAAGGCCACTAAAATCAGGAAAAACGCGAACACCCGTTTCAACGGTTTCGGGTCCATCGCATGGGCAATTTTCACCCCGAGCGGCGCAGTCAATAACGTCATGCAGATGATCAGCAAAAACGCGGGCATATTCACATACCCAACCGTATAGGGCGGCAGGTTTACAGGGTCAGGATTGCCGAGTAAAAACCCGATCACTGACGGCACTGCGATGATCAAGCCAAACCCAGCCGCCGTTGCCACCGCGCGGTGGATCGCTACGCCAAATAGGCTCATTAACGGCACACCAAAACTGCCGCCGCCAATGCCCATCAGCACCGACATAAAACCAAGAACAGGCGATGCTATCACACGCCCAATTCCCGTCGGCATCGCTTCACCCAGTCGCCATTCTGGTTTTCCAAACGCCAAATACAGGCCAACAATAATGCCCAAAACTCCGAAAATCATCTGCAATTGGCTGGATCGCAAACCTGTCGCTGCAACCACTCCAATCGCCGACCCAATCGCAATTCCGATGGCCCAACCCTTTAGGATATCCCAATCCACAGCGCCCTTTTTGTTGTGCGATTGCACCGAGCGAATTGAGGTAAACACAATCGTCGCAAGCGAGGTCGCCAAACAAATCTGCATCAGCTGCGCATTATCATATCCGAGCGCGGAAAACGCATAGAAAAACGCAGGCACAAGGATAATACCGCCGCCAACGCCCAGCAAGCCAGCCATCACTCCGGCAAAGGCACCAATGGCCATCAGCAGGAAAATCATCGGTATTAAAGTGGACATTTCTGGCATATCACGTTCCCCATTGCATGGGTTTGGATACCCTACCGCTCACTCTGCTGCAATGGCCTGCATATGGGCGAGCGCGGCCAACACAACCTCTGGGCCCGCACCGTCGGTGTGCGCACGCTCAGACAAACTACGCCGCCATTGTCGCGCCCCAGGTCGCCCCGCAAATAGACCCAGCATGTGGCGCGTAATGTGGTTCAAGCGGCCACCTTTCATCAAATGCGCCTCGATGTATGGCAGCATTTGCAGCACCGCGTCTTCGCCCGAAGTGTCAGTATCTGATCCAAACAAAACGCGATCCGCAGATGCCAAAATATCCGCAGGCTGGTGATAGGCCGCACGCCCGATCATCGCGCCATCAAGGCCGCGCTCAATATGTTCTTTCGCCTGTTCTAACGTCGCCAAACCGCCGTTCAAGACGATCTCCAGATGCGGAAAATCTGCTTTCATCTGATGTACCAGATCATAATCCAAAGGTGGGATATCTCTGTTTTCTTTGGGTGAAAGCCCCGCCAACCACGCCATTCGTGCATGAATTGTGAAAGATTGCACGCCGCGCGCCAATACGGTTTCGAGGAACGCTGGCAACACATCCGCAGGCACCTGATCATCCACACCGATGCGGCATTTCACCGTTATTTCTGCGCCAGTTGAACCCTCGCGCATGGCCTGAACGCAATCGGCAACCAGCTCCGGCTCGCGCATCAAACACGCGCCGAACTTACCAGATTGCACACGATCCGACGGGCATCCCACGTTCAGATTGACCTCATCATAGCCAAACTCACACCCGATGCGCGTCGCTGCTTCCAATTGCGCGGGGTCTGATCCACCAAGCTGCAACGCTATGGGATGTTCGGCCTGATCAAACGCCAATAACCGCTCTTGATCGCCGTTGATCACCGCAGGGGCCGTCACCATTTCCGTGTACAACAACGTGTGTTTTGATAACAATCGGTGCAGATATCGGCAATGTCGATCCGTCCAATCCATCATCGGCGCAACCGAAAGCGTTCTATCTATATTTTCCAAGTCGGTCCCGTTTGCATCTATTGGATTAAGGAAACTATGCTTCAAAAACCTTTCAATTGAAAGGTCAAGCACACAATCGACATCGCCCGTCAAATTCGGTTTTCTGTTTTGACTTTTCGATTTAGAAAATTTTGTCCGCGTTAGGAAATCACGCGCGCAGACACCAAAGGAAGATGAACAACAAACCCGGTTCCACGGCCCGATGCGTTATCCACCCAGTCCAATCGGCCACCATAAAATGAGATGATCTTTTTCACGAGCGCAAGACCCATACCACTCCCCTCGACCTCATCGCGCGGACGCAATGTTGTCATCACCTCAAAAACGCGGTCGCGATACTTTGCGGGAATGCCTGGTCCGTCATCTTGCATGCGAAAAATCAATTCATCGGCTTCACGTTCCGTCGAAATCGAAAAGCGGCCCGTTTCTGTGTCGTGGTGTTTGATCGCATTGGATAAGATCGCACTTAACAGCGTGACAATGTCGCTCGCCCCTATCTGGATTTGATCATGGGCAATATTTTGCACCACCTCGAACCCAGCGGGCACATCTAGG
>JABBAP010000073.1 GCA_018607905.1 Paracoccaceae bacterium
TGTTGCATAGTTTTTGGCTCACGTTCACATCGACACGCTTGCCTTTACATTTGCAGTCGTTTATATAAGTGATTGTAAATACACAAGAGGTAATTTGCCCAATGTTGGACATCAGCGCACTCGAACCAAAAATCGCAGAGGCAGCCAAACTTATGGAAATGCTGTCACAACCTGTACGCTTGCGCCTGATGTGCATTTTGCTGGACGGCGAGCAAAGCGTTCTCAGCCTTGCTGATAGTGCAGGCCTTTCGCAGCCGGCGATGTCGCATCACCTTAAAAAGCTACGGGATGCTGAATTGGTGGAAACCCGGCGTGATGGTCAAACAATCTATTACTCATTGAAGGGTACCGAGGCCGCTGAAATCATTACGGTTTTGCACCGCCTTTATTGCCCGCCAGAGTAAATCTGAAATCAACCTGCACCGCTTGGATGCAAAATGGAGTTTGCGATGAGAAAATCAAAGATCGTCATCGGCGTTGCGGTCGTGACAATTGGCCTTGGCTTCGCCTTCAAGGGCACAATCCAGACACAAATGTACGCATTCATGCACAGCAGCATGCACGACCGGCACAGCGCGGATGGCATGGGGCATGACATGAAGAATATGCCCGGCCTTCGCGGAGCGAATGCGTCGGAAAGTGAATCCGACGAGCTTGCTGTCATGTTTGAGAACTTTGACACGATCAGCCGCGAAGTCACAAATTTGCCGAACGGGATACGCACGGTCACACGGTCTTCGGACGAAGATGTTATGGCGGTGCTGGTCAGTCACGTTGTGGGCATGGTGGACCGCGTCGCCCGTGGCGATGATCCTAAGATATTCATTCAAAGTCCAACGCTGGATATTCTGTTTACAAACGGGGCCGAGATGCAGTCGCAAATTGACGTAACCGAAGAGGGCATTGTTGTTGTGCGGACGTCCAACGATCCCGAAGTGGTCGCAGCGTTGCATAAACATGCTGCAGAAGTCTCGGACATGGCTGACCGTGGCATGCAAGCCGTCCACGACGCGATGGCGCAACGTGAAGACAACTGATGCTGCGAAACGAATTTCGCGCTCTTATCGTTGATTGAATTGCAGGATCATCCGGACCGCTCGTGCGAGGCAGCGAACAGTATTGCGACATCACGGTTGGTGAGCGTGCGTGCAAAGATCAAACAGCTGAAAGTCTTGGAAAAGGAACTGGTTCGGACATCGAAGGGCTGTGACGGCAGCGGTGTATCCGAAGATTGCTACGTTCTGGCGTTCTTGTCTGACCATGGTCTGTGTGATCGGGAACACTGATCGCTCCGGCTTCCCAGCGTCAATGATCCTTATCGGATGTGGTCGTAGCCTGTGAGACTGACGGCACATCAAGCGCATGGCCCGACCCGGGGCCGCGCAGTGGCTGTATCAACATTCGATCAAGCCACAGGTCACGACGTGTGCGGAACTGTTCAATTCCGATCTCCATGCCTTCATGGCCTTTCGCGGGCTGGGCGACATATGTGCCGAGCAATCGGTCCCACCACGGCAGGTTGAACCCGTAGTTGGAATTGGTTTCGCGTGGATCGACGGAATGATGGACGCGGTGCATGTCAGGGGTGACGACCACCAGCCGAAGAACGCGGTCCAGTCGTCGCGGCAAGTTAATGTTCGCGTGATTGAAAAGCGCTGTGGCGTTCAGCAGCACCTCAAACAACAAGACGGCAACGGCGGGTGGGCCAAGGGCCGCGACCACGGCCAGTTTGACCCCCATGGAAATCAAGATTTCGATTGGATGAAACCGCAGTCCAGTCGTCGCGTCGAAGTCGAGATCGGCGTGGTGCATACGGTGCAGTCGCCAGAGCCCCGGCACCGCGTGGAACATCACGTGCTGCAGGTAGATCGCAAGATCGAGTAGCAGCATTGAGGCGACGATGGACACCCAGATTGGGACATCAACGATATTGAAAAGACCCCAGCCTTGTTCTTCGGCCATCACGGCAAGACCGACCGCAAGAATGGGAAAGGTCAACCGCAGGATCGCGGTATCGAGCACAACGAGGGCAATGTTGTTGGTCCAACGGGTGACCCTCGGGATGTCACGTCGTCTGCGTGGTGCTGCGACTTCCCAAAGCGCCATAGTGACCAGAATGCCAAGGAAGGCAGCAAGGCGCAGGGTCGGTTCTGCATTCAGAATTGCCTCGATCATGGCCTTGCTCGCCTTCAGTGTTGTCAGCCGCGCTGGAATCGCTATGATTCAATCAATCACTTGAATAATAGATTTACGGATGATCAGATGTCAACCAGTGCAAAAATGGCCCTCCTTGAAGGATATGTTCTCGTCGCACGCGCCCTTTCTGCACCGGCGCGGCTTATGCTCCTCGAACAACTCGCACAGCAAGAAAGCGGCGTAGAGGCGCTTGCAGAAAAAACAGGGCTCACTATCGCGAACTGCTCACAGCATTTGCAGCAACTACGTCGCGCAGCGTTAGTCACCAGCCGCCGCGACGGAAAAGCCATGATCTATCGGCTGACTGATGCGAAAACTATTGAGCTGATGGACCTGCTGCGGGTCGTCGCCGAGCGTAACTTGGCGCAAGTCGACCGGATTTTGCGCGACATTTGGAACGGCGAAGATGCCCCAAAGCCGGTCAGCCGCGCAGAACTTGCCGAGCGACTTGCCGAAGGGTCGGTCATCGTGCTCGACGTGCGGCCTGCCGACGAATACGCTGCCGCCCATATTCCCAACGCTGTCAACACAACGCTGTCAGATCTGGATCAGCTACTCCCCGTTCTCGCGACAGATGTTGACATCGTCGCCTATTGCCGCGGCCCCTACTGCATCTACGCACATCAGGCGGTCGCAGCCCTGCGCAAACAAGGTTTTCAAGCGCATCACCTAGAAGGAGGATTGCCCGAATGGAGAGCAGAAGGTCGGGACATTCAAATTGGCGTGACCTGAAGCGGTAAGGCGTTTGTTGGTTCGCATTCTTGATAGCGGACCTTTGAACAGAGCGCAGCATCGGTGACTCTGGGCTCGTTGCTGCCGTTAGCCGCTTTGCGGCATCCCCGGCTTTTAACGGATATGGCACCGTCATTCACGGCCCAGAGCCGACCTTGGTCGATCATTTGGACGCTGCAGTGCAGCGTTCTCATTGCGGACATTCAGACACTGCGCAGCATTTTGTCGGCTTGAAATGTAGGTCTTTGGACAAAACGACCGTTCATCCAAGGTCATCTTTTCGAAATTCGAGCCCGATTTAGTCCTCATGCAAACCGACTAAAGACCTAAGCGTCCAGCAAGCGCTTCGTGGATCGCTTTTGTTCCCAAGTGAAGTCCAATCTCGTAGCGGCCAAACAGGAAATCCGTGTTGGTGCCTGTGTTTAGACCTTTTTGAATGTTCTCGCCGATCTCAAAATCTTCGTTAAACACCGTGCGCACAACGTCATAATTCTTCTGCCAATACCGCTCCGCTTTTTCCGTTTCGGGGGCCTCGGGGATCAGCATCATGCACTTGAAAATGCAGGTATCGATGCCCGTTGGGATGATCGTGTGAATGTAGACGTGGTCCGTCATCACCTGAACATAGTTGCACGGAAACACGTAGTTTTGTGTCATGAAATGCGGGCGATAATCCCAATCTTCGGTCGGTTGATCTTTCATTGTAACAACGGTTGGCAACGGCACGGAATGGCGTACATGCGGGAATTTATCGAGCCAAACGCTTTGGTTGTCGAGATACGCGGAACAGGCCGTATGCTCATGTGCGCCGCAGAAATGATAGGACTCTTGAAACCCTTCCAACGCCAGATGCCAATTCATATTACGGTCCAGCGACCACTCTTTGAAAACGGTGTGATTTTCCAAATTCAGAGAGCTTAGTTGTTCTTCAAGCGGGGCAATCCATGCGTCCAAATCGAGCGGCTCATCACTGGTCGAGGGGCGCACCCAGATCAGTCCAAATCGTTCGAATGCGGGCAGTTCGACCAAGCCAAGTGTGCTTTTGTCGATGTCGCCAAATCCGGCGGCTTGCGGCAGCCCTCGCAGCTTGCCATTCAGGTCATAGGTCCATTTGTGATAGGGGCACGAAAACGTCTTGGACTTGCCGCAAGGCTCGTTTGTTAAACGCGCTCCGCGATGGCGACAAACGTTCAGAAAGGCCTTGATCACGCCGTCATTGTTGCGGGTCACCAAAATTGGAATGCCAACCTCGTCGTTGGTGAAATAAGACCCTGCCTCAGCCAATTGTTCGACATGTCCCATGATAATCGGGAATTTGCGGAACAAAATATCAACCTCGTTTTTGAGGTTTTCAGGATCGGTGTAGGTGGTGACCGGATTGCGCATCAACTCCGGTAGCATGTCGGTTGTGCCATCTTCGCAATGTTGCAGAGTGGCTTTGATGATGCCGGTTTCTTCTGTGTTGATGGTCATGGGTTTCAAACTCCGTATCTAAAAGGGGCTGGCTAGGGCGTCTTACACGCGAACAGTTCACGTTTCGTGTTTTTCGGTTTAGGGTCGCAGGCATGGAAACTGCTGAAACAAATCCGCCAAAACGCAAACGCGAACCGACCCAACGTCTGAAGGGCTCTCCGCTGAACGAGGCCGATTGGATTGATGCCGCGACGGGCATTCTGGTCGACGAAAACGTGCGCGGTATCCGCATTGACGCGCTTTGCAAGAAGCTGGGCGTGACCAAGGGCAGTTTCTATTGGCATTTTTCGGGACGTCCGGCGTTGCTGGCAATCTTGCTGCAAAACTGGCGCAAGCGGATGACCACAAATGTTATTGATCGCCTTGGTGCGCAGACCGTTGATCCAACCGCCCGGCTGCGCGCGTTGCTTGCTTTGCCGCGCCGTTCCCGTTCGCCAAAATTTGCCCGCATCGAACAATCCATCCGTGATTGGGGTCGCCGTGACACGCAAGCGCGCGACGCGGTTCAGGAAGTGGACGTGATCCGGCTGAACTATCTGGAGGAGCTGTTTGAGCAGCAAGGTTTTGCGCCAGCAGTCGCCAAACGTCGTGCGTATATTGCCTATGCAATGTTGATGGGGGATTCCGTTTTGCGCGACACGTTGGATCCCAACGGCGCAGATGCAATGCTTGATGATATTATGGATCTTCTGACCCAAAAAGAAACGGCGCTGTAAGGCAGGTTCCATCACGCTTTCGACCCACCTATTTTTGATGCGTGGATATAACGATTGCCTTGGCTTTGTTCTAAAACTGCTTGTTCATATTGCGCCAAAAGCGTCGCGACGATCTGTGCGATGGTTTCAGGTTTGGTGATCCCGCCAACCCCTTGCCCCGCGCTCCAGACGTGTTTCCATGCTTTTGATCCGGCGTGCATGTCGCCCGAAAAATCGAGTACTGCAGCCCCTTGCATGTCATCCAATGAAATGCCCGCAGCGTCGATGCTGGCCCGCATCCAGTTGCCCAAGGCGCCTGTGATCGCGCGCGACGACACCAGATCTTCCATGCGGCTTTGCCACACCATTTCGCGGTAGGCTTGCGATATCGTGGTTTCTTTTGCGGCCAAAAAACGTGTGCCCAAATAGGCGAAATCTACACCAAGATTTTCTACTGCGCGGATGGCTTTGCCTGATCCAATGCCCCCACCGACGATCAATGGTCCGTCAAAGAAACTACGAACCTCATCAATGAAAGGCAGCATCGCAAATTCGCCTGTGTGGCCACCAGCGCCAGCGCAAACCAAAACCAACCCGTCCGCCCCTTTGTCCAGTGCTTTGCGGGCAAATCTGGGCGAGGTTACATCGGCAAAGACCAACCCACCGTAGTTGTGAACTTGCTGCGTCACACGGTGTGGGCCACCTAGCGCGGTGATGACAAGATCGGGTTTGAACTCTTCGACAAGCGCGATTTCTTCGTCGAAACGACCATAGCTGGAATGAGTTATGATGTTGAAAACCCACGGCGCATTATCTGGCCCAATGGCGTTGGTGATTTGGGTCAGCCATTGTCGTAAATCATCGCTGGTGCGGGCATTTGGGCCGGGAAATGACCCCATCACGCCAGATTTACATGCCGCGATCACAGATTCTGGATTGGAAACCAGAAACATCGGCGCGGCAATCGCGGGCAAGGCCAAACGTGATTTTATCTTTTCTATGCGCCGTTCCATATCTCGTTCTATTCCGTTCTTTGTGCGGCTGTCGCCAAACTTTTTTCCAACGCGATGCGATCCACTTTCCCCGCCGGTGTCAGGGGCATTTCCTCCACGATAATCACTCGCGCAGGCAGCTTGTAAGCAATCAGATTATCGCCGCAAAACGCGCTGATTTCATCCTCATCCGCCACAGATCGTAGCGTTACAAAAGCGACGGGCACTTCGCCCGATCGTTCATGTGTTTGCCCGACGACACATGCGCCTGAAACAGCTGGATGGGTCAGTAAAAGTTCCTCGACCTCGCGCGGAAAAACGTTAAATCCGCTGACAAAAATGACGTTTTTCTTACGGTCGGTGATCGTCAGGAAACCCGCGCCGTCTATTGTCCCGATGTCGCCTGTGTAGACAAAACCGTGTTTCATTGTCAGGTTAGTTTCGGCTGGACTACAGGTGTATCCCGTCATCATGTGTGGTCCCTTGACCCGGATTTCACCCGCTTGCCCATTGACCAACACATTTGTTCCAGTTTCCAAATCAACAATCTCTACCACTGTGTCGGGCACGGCTTTGCCTGCTGAACCCAGTTTCACACCCGCCAGTTCCGTATTGATAGTGATCGGCGCAATTTCGGTCATTCCGTAACCTTCATAGATTTTAAGGCCCGTTGCCGCTTCCCAGCGTCGATGCACGTCCAGCGGAAACGGAGCGCCACCGCCAGGGCAAATTCGCAGCAGTGGGAATTTGGCGTCGTTGAATTTTTCGGAGGCCATAACCGCTTGATAAATCGCTGGTGGCCCGCCACCAAATATTGTCACCTTTTCGTCCACCAACATATCTACAATCAGATCGGGTTGGAAACGGTCAGGAATGACCACTGCACCAGCGCGAATAAGTGGATTTGTAAGGCCCATCAAAAAACCATAAATGTGGGTGAAAGGCGCAACGGGCAGCCATGTTTCATCGTTCCGCGTGCGCCATCCCCAATCACCGCGCTCCATCGTCTCAATGATCGCTGCGTTTGTATGGGGAACTTGTTTGGGCAACCCGGTTGTTCCGCCCGAATACAAAATGGCTGCGATATCCGAGGCTGATCCAGTGTCGCGCAATGTTTCCAAATCAACAGGGTTTCGCAGGTCTTCAAGCAGCGCATCGCTTAGCGGACGGCTTGTTAAGCTGTCAAAATTGCGATCCGAGATTACGACAACAGCGTTAAGATCAGCGAGCAATTTGTTGATCGTCACCTCGGGATGACCGTGATTTATCAGCGCCGGTTTGCCACCAGCAAAAAGAATTGCGAAATAAGCAATCAAGAACGCTTTGGAGTTTGGCAAAATAAGCGCCACAGGTTGGCCCTGGACCAGTGGCCGCAATTCATTTGTCAGCGTTTGGATCGCGCCTGCAGCCTCGGAGTAGGAAAACCCGTCTTCCGCGCTTTTGCAGTAGATTGCGTCAGGCGATTTATGAACTGCCGCCAAGAAGGCTTGCGCGACGGTTTCAACGTTCATTTTCCAATCAAGTTCGGTAGCACTTTGGGGCAATCGCTGTCTCTCTTACGCATGATTTTTTCGACTCCGAACACTCAATACCTAAAAGTACTGTTTTGCAACAGCGGGAGCCCCAACCGTATGAACCGAGTCAAAACTTGGCATCGAACTCGACGCCAAGCTTTCAGTGCATGGAATTGAGTAACTAGGAAAATTACGCTTAAAAACAGCCACTCGCTAGAATGCGAAAAACTTTTTGGGCTCAAACTGGCCTTCCATACCACAGCACAAACCCACGACATATGACCGTTTGAGTGTCAGCTTTCACCGTTGACGCATTGCCGCTTCGCAACTGCGGCGAAAGTCCGCTTCCCGCCCTTCATGTCGATGCGTTAGTCCAAAAGTCAGTTTTTTCGTGCTTGAAGTAAAGTGTCACTTTTTCCGCTTAAATGCCGGTTCTTCTGGGTTCTATCGGATGCCTCAGCAAACATAATTAGTCCTGCAGGAAATTAGTTAGTTCGTAATGTAACGCCTTTTCGCGCTTCGAACACAGCTCGATTTTCAGAAGATCGTAAAATCAACACCTTAGCGGTAACAACTGTCATGCCTTTTCCAGCTTTGACCACAGATTTCCGCACCAAAGAAGCACACCTTTCTTAGTACAAGCCAGTCGAAACAATTCGTCTAGCAGTGAAGTGTAGAGAGGTCTCATGAACAAGATCACACAGAAACAATTGGCGGAGCGGTGGCATTTGTCGCCTCGGACGCTTGAGCAGTGGCGTTGGTTGGGCAAAGGACCCAGGTTCCTCAAAATCGGTGCACGGGTATTGTATCGCGAAGTGGATGTTGACGCTTGGGAGGCAGAGCAAGTTTGCCAAAACACATCCGGACCGCTGTCAACGGTGGGTGCGTGATGCCCCGCATGCCCTCACCGAACCGGATCAAGACGCATTATGTGTATACTGTCTGGGAGGCCGCACAGGCGCTGGGGCGGCACCGGCAAACAGTCATTCGTTGGATCAAAGACAAAGGCCTGGTTGCTGATCGCAGCAAGGTCCCATGGCTTATTCAGGGCAAGGATCTAAAACAATTCCTTGGCCACCGCCGCGCCAAATCCAAAATCAAGTTGGAACTGCACCACCTTTTTTGCCTCGGGTGCAAAGCACCGCAAGAACCGGATGGCAAATTCGCAGAATACACACAAGCGTCATCAACGACGGGTATGCTCAAAGCGCTCTGTCCGGCCTGCGGAAGCATAACAAACAAGGTGGTTCGCAGGGCCGATCTGGATGCCATTCGAGCAAAAATAGAGGTCACAGTTCAACAGGCTAACCCAAGATTAGTGTCCCCGCCCGCACCCCGTTCAAATGATACCTCAGCAAGGGAGCCACAGACCAATGACAAAACACAGTTCGGATAACCTGCGCATCAAACGCAAATACCTTGTTTGGCGTAAAGACTCGAAGGGTCTCTCAGATGCGTCGGTCGGCAAGTCTGCAGCGGCAATCTCAGTGTATGAAGCCTTTCTAAATGGTAAGGATTTTCGCAGCTTTCATTCGGAGCGTGCGCGCGGTTTCAAACGCCATCTCTCTTCTCAGCAAAACCAGCGCAATGGTAGCAAGCTGTCCGCCAGTTCAATCAATGGCACACTGCGCGAAATCAGCGCCTTTCTGAATTGGCTCGCGGATCAGCCGAGATACGAATCGAAGATCACACGATCACACGATCAGACATTGACTATCTTTCGCCAGATCGTAAATCTGATGCGGCGCGGCGCACGTCCTGTTGGAAACCGCACCCATCGCCTAATCAGGTCTGCAAAGTATTGGCGAACATGCCAAGCGAAACCGTCTTGCAACGTCGAGACAAAGCTTGGGTCGCCTTCCTATTCCTGACTGGTTCACGTGAAGGAGCCGCGATCACCATCTGTCTCGGTCATGTGGATCTCACTTACGCCTGCGTTCACTTCGACGGGCGCACGGTAAACACAAAATTTGGAAAGACATTCACAACAGGATTCTTCCCGATGCCTTCACCTTGTGAACAGATTGTGCGGGATTGGATAGCTGAGTTACGCCAAGATAATCAATTCTCAGACAGTGATCCACTGTTCCCCAGGACCCGCATTGGAGTAGGTCCGGAGCGCCGTTTCACAGCCCTCGGTATTGATCAGTCTCCTTGGTCCACCCCGTCTTCTGCGGCGAAGATCTTCAAGCAAGCGTTTGTAGATGCAGGCCAACCACCGTTCTCGCCGCATCGAGTCCGTGATACCCTGGCCGAACTGGCAAAGGACCACTGCCGCACACCCGAAGACTACAAGGCTTGGTCGCAAAATATGGGGCATGAAGATGTTCTTACCACTTTCCGGTCTTATGGCTCAGTTGCACCCGGTCGGCAGGTAGACCTGATGAAGCGGTTTCGCAAGCGCGGCCCACTACAGGATGGCTATGATGACGATTTTGATGTTATTGAATGATCTCAGTTGCCGGCGAGGATGCGAACTTGGACACGATCAGGGCGCAACCGATAGCCATTCCAAGGGATGTTCTCGATCAGGTCTTTTCCATCCTCTGGGTTAAAACCAGCAGACCCAAATCTCTCACCAAGTAGTTTCCGAGTTCGGTTCACACTTTGGCGCACCATTTCTTCCGAATGAACATCCAATTGGACTGCGAGTTTGCTGGCATCTAGAAGCGGGTAGTCTAGCAGGTCAAGGCCGTTCCCAGCTCCCTTTAAGTGTTCAACTACAAGGGCATTTAGGAGCTTAAATCCAGCACCTTTGATCTCCATAGCATCATTG
Source organism: Paracoccaceae bacterium (assembly GCA_018607905.1). Taxonomy (GTDB): domain Bacteria; phylum Pseudomonadota; class Alphaproteobacteria; order Rhodobacterales; family Rhodobacteraceae; genus Amylibacter. The sequence continues at coordinate 10,379 of JABBAP010000073.1, forward strand.
ATCCGAAGCACTTTGCGCCTCTTATCAATGACAAGTTCGAAGATCTCTTTAGTCTCAACTTGTGGTTTTAACTTTACAGGTTGTGAAGAGAACAATTGCTCTCGCTGGGCGGAACCGTAAAGATCAGGCAGACTATTTGCAGCAAACGGCTTCACGCGCTGCATAGATATCTCATTCCGCATCACTGTCGCAACAGATGATCCGTGACGCTTTAGCAGGTCGACGATGCGTCTTAAGGCTGTGCTCGGCGGCTCCCCCAAGCTCTCTACCGCATTCAAAATAGCCGGATATCGAGAGACAAGTTCAGCCTCATTTATCGCCTCATAGGCTGACGCACTGCGTACATAGGATAATGCAACTTCCTTATCCTGGACCCGTTCTCTCGGGCTCGTCATCAATTCAAGACGATAGGCTTCCTCCGGATCATGTGCCTCAAGACCTGCAGCCAGAATAGCAAAGCGTCGATCAACACATTGGGAGCATCTACCACAGTGCGCATATTGCTTGGTCTGATTATGGACATCCGCACAGCTTCGTGTGAACGCGATCTGATCCGCCATTCCAAGGCGCGCGATAGTCTGAACCACGTCCGTCTTTGTCCGCCAAAAGAAGGGATTGTCGACTCGCAATTCCTGATCAAAGATCATGCTGAAAAGGGTCTGAAATCGCTCAAGCGTTTGCGGATGTGTGGTGCGCGTGGCTCGTGTTCCAAGCACATTGCCAACCGGTGGTAGATTTAAGCTAACCACCCCGTTCTCATAGAAAGACACACGCTTTTGTCCAAAGGCAATTGCTGTCGCCATTCCCAACGCGGCAAACAAAAATGACCGCGCTCTATGCGTACCTTCCACATTTGTCCCCTGTTTGAGTTGCACCCGCATTGGGAAATGCATCAGCATCTGAGCTCCGAGTTTATTTGCCATATGCTTCTGCAGATCACGTTGGATTGGTGCAATTTTGGTAGCTGAGAAGTGACTGATCAACGCCACCTTCTGCTTGCGGTCAATGATCTCCTCAAGTGCCCCCGCATAAGAATCCAGACCACCGGAGAACATCAAAACGGAATCGGGTTG
>JABBAP010000047.1 GCA_018607905.1 Paracoccaceae bacterium
GACAAAGATGAGTTCATTCGGGCCAGTGGTTTTATGATCACCATTGGCAGTTTGCCACTGTGTTTGGCCTATGCGCAGTTGGGGTTTCTGACGGGTCCGCTGGCGCTTACATCATTGATGATGATTGTTCCCGCAATGATAGGTTTTGGAGTCGGTGCTGCAATTCGCAATCGATTGTCACAGGTGATTTTCCGACACGTCGTTTTGGTTGTTTTTTTGGTTCTGGCATTAAATTTGATCCGACGGGCGGTGTGGGCCACCTGAAAGAATTCAAAGATGTGTTTGTGTTTATCCAAACAACGCGACTAGTATGGGACCAACCTCAAAAGTTGCAAAATATCGGAGCACCCCATGACTGTTTCTATCACACCGAATATGGCTCAGACGCCCATCGTGGATGCGTTTTTTGAGGCCCAAACAAACACCATTTCTTACATTGTGACCGACCCCGCCACCAAAGCATGTGCGGTGATCGACAGTGTTATGGATATCGATTATGCGGCTGGGCGTTTAACCAGCGAAAGTGCGGATAAGTTGATTGCGCATATCCAGGAAAATGGTTTGTCCCTTGAGTGGATCATCGAAACACACGTTCACGCAGATCACTTGTCCGCAGCGCCCTATATTCAGGACCGATTGGGGGGCAAAACGGGTATCGGCGCGCGGATTATGGAAGTTCAGGAAACATTCGGGAAGATCTTTAACGAAGGCACCGAGTTTCAACGAGATGGGTCACAGTTTGATGCCTTGTTTGAAGATGGTGATAGCTACAAAATTGGCGAATTGGATGCCTTTGTTTTGGCCACCCCAGGGCACACGCCTGCGTGCATGGCGCATATTGTTGGGGATGCGGCCTTTACCGGTGACACGTTGTTTATGCCTGATGGTGGTTCTGCGCGGGCTGATTTCCCGGGCGGTGACGCAGGGCAGCTTTACGATAGCATTCAGCGATTACTTTCGCTGCCAGATGCGCTGCGACTGTTTATTTGCCATGATTACGGCCCAAATGGGCGGGCCATTGCGTGGGAAACAACTGTTGGTGATGAGAAAAACACCAACATTCATCTCAAGGACGGTCAAACGCGCGAGGAGTTCGTGGAAATACGCGAAACCCGTGATGCCAGCTTGGCGATGCCCAAATTGATTATTCCGTCCCTTCAGGTGAATATGCGCGCTGGGGAAATGCCAAAGGATGATCATGGCAATGCGCAGCTTAAGGTGCCGATTAACGGGCTTTAATCTTCGGTATAATCTGCTGGGGCCGGGCCTCGGTATTTTACTGTCAATTCCTCGGGTACTTCTGATCCGTCGTACATGAATGGAAGGATGCCACGGCGCATGGACCTGCCGCCCATGTTTTTTATGTCGTGCTCCGACTTTGTGACACGTTGTGACATGCGTAGACCCCATTCGTGCAAATGACCAAACAGTTTGTCGCGGATGTCTTGGTGATCGGGGCTTTCGCCTATGTCGTGGAACTCTTCTGGGTCTTCTTGCAGATCGAACATCATGGGCCTGAACCCAGCGGCGGAGTGCATCAGTTTGTACCGCCCATCAAAGACCATAAACAAGCGCGCATCGCGAGGTTCTATGCCTAATTTGGCAGCCTGCGGCGTTGCCGAGTAGTCGTATTCTGAAATGGCGTAGCTACGCCAATCAGGTGTTTCACCGTTTAACCAAGGTATCAGGGAGCGCCCTTCGATAATGTGATCTGGCACTTTTCCCCCCGCGGCCTCAACAAAAGTGGCGGCAAGGTCTAAGCTTTCGACGAGGGCATCACAGGTGGTTCCTCTGGCCGGGTCTGCGGATTTACGTGGATCATAGATGATCATCGGCACCTTTACGGATTGTTCGTGAAACAGATCTTTTTCGCCGAGCCAGTGATCGCCCAGATAATCGCCGTGATCTGAGGTCAAAACGATCATCGTATCGTCCAATTTGCCCGTCGTTTCTAAATGGTCCAGCAGACGCCCCAATTGATCATCACATTGTTTGATCAACCCCATATAGGCGGGTATCACTTTGGCACGAACCTCGTCTCGTTGAAACGCACTGGCGATCTTGTTTTCCATGTAGGCGCCGTAAACGGGGTGCGGATTTTCACGTTCAATGTCATGGCGTGTTGCGCTGGGCACATGGTTTGCACCGAACATGTTATGGTAAGGGGCGGGCACGATGTAGGGCCAATGTGGTTTGATATAGGACACATGCGCCATCCAGGGGCCTACTGCCTCATCAACAAAGCGAATGGTTTCAGAAGTCAGCCACGGCGTTTCACTGTCCTCTTCGCGGATGTTGGCGGGCTGGTCAGCGTTGCGAAACATCCAGCCGCTGGCAATTTGTTCATCGGTGATACCGGCGTTCGCAAAATCAGCCCAAGGGTTTTCGCTCGGGTAGCCTTTTGATTTTAGGTATTCATTGTAAGGGGATCTTTTCTCGTCATAAAATCCGTCTGGACCATAGCCCCACAACCCATCATCACGGCACCAATTGTCGAACCCGCATTCAGCCTGTCGCGCGCCAATTTGCGTGTCAGGTGCCAGCCCAAGTCGCGCCATACCCTCGGCGTCTGCTTTCATATGGGTCTTGCCGATGATCCAGCTGTTCATGCCAAGTTTACGCAGATGATCGCCAATGGTTTGTTCACCCACGCGCATCGGAAAGTTGTTCCACTGCGCACCATGAGAGGCCGCGTACCGACCCGTATAAAAGCACATTCGACTGGATCCGCAGACAGGAGATTGCACATAAGCGTTGGTGAATCGCACGCCCATGTTCGCGACCCGATCAAAGTTCGGTGTTTGCAAATGTGGATGCCCTGCGCAGCTGAGGTAATCGAACCGCAACTGGTCGTACATGATAAAGAGAATGTTCATTTCAGGGCTCCTGTGTTCCGTTTTATCTAAAGGGGAAACGCAAAAAGGGGCAACCCGTTAATGAGTGTCGTGAGAGAGGAAAATATCCATGTATACAATATGTATTTTATCAGTTACAATTTTGAAGACCGAGATTCTAAATCACCAGTGGCCTTGATGAACGACACAGCCAAATCAAAGAAATCATACCTTTACGAAGCCTTGAAATCCGCCGTTCTGACGCTGGATTTGCGTCCCGGTGCAGATTTGGATGAAGCGCGGTTGTCTGATGAATTTCAACTGTCGCGCACTCCACTTCGCGAGGTGTTCCGCCAATTGGCAGGCGAGGGCTATTTAGATTTGCGCGAGAACCGTGGCGCGCGCGTTTCAGAAATGAGCCACACCACACTGCGCGATTTTTTCTTAACCGCGCCGATGATTTATGGGGCGATTTTGCGTCTGGCCGCAAAGAACGCTACCGCCTTGCAGATCGTTGATTTGCAAGGTGCACAGGATGCGTTCAAAGTGGCTTTGCAAAAGGGCACCTCGGCTGATCGCGCAATTGCGAACAATCGTTTTCACGAAGTAACAGGCGACATGGCGGATAATGTGTATCTGCTGCCCAGCTTTCACCGATTGTTAATTGACCATTCGCGGATTTCGATGACGTTTTATCGGCCCTCGGATAATCAGATGGCAGAAAATATAACTAAAGCGTCTGAACAACACGACCAAATTATTGATGCGATTAAAAGGGGGGATGAAATGGTGGCTGCAAAACTGGCAATTGATCATTGGAACCTGTCGCGTGATCAAATCGAACTTTTTGTAATGCCTGCGGGCTTGGATATGCCGTTGGGAACAGCCCCGAGCGCAGTAACCGGATGAGGAAACGATGAACCCCATTTTCAAATTTGAAGGGATTTATACCCCTGTTGTTACCCCGTTTAACGCGGATCGTAGTATCAATTTTGCGGCGTTGGCTGATGTGGTCGAAAACCTGATTGATAAAGGTGTTAATGGCCTTATCTCGGGTGGGTCTACGGGTGAAAACTATGCCCAAACAGTTGCAGAGCGTATTGAAATCGCGCGGTTTACTGGCGCACAAGCCAAGGGTCGTGTTCCGCTGATTGTTGGCACCGGTGCGATGATGACAGCTGATAGCAAGGCATTGGCAACAGCGGCGAAAGAGATGAAGGCGGATGCGTTACTTGTGGCCACGCCGCCATATTCGGTTCCCACAGAACGCGAAAATGCGTTGAATGCGCTGGCTATTGATAAAGTCGCTGATTTGCCGATCATGCTGTATAACTACCCTGGGCGGATGGGCGTGCACATGGGGGAAGAGTTCCTTAATCGAGTCGGACGCTCGAGGAACTTTTGTGCCATCAAAGAAAGCTCTGGCGATATTAACCGCGTGCATTTGTTGGCGCGCGATTATCCCCATATTCAGATGTCTTGCGGAATGGATGATCAAGCGCTTGAGTTTTTTGCCTGGGGGTCTCGCAGTTGGGTTTGTGGTGGTTCCAATTTCCTGCCCGAAGAACATGTTGCCATGTATAAGGCCTGCGCGGTTGACGGAAACTTTGACAAAGGTCGCCGTATCATGTCGGCGATGATGCCATTGATGCGCGTGTTGGAACAAGGCGGGAAGTTTGTTCAAACGATCAAATATGGTGTCACGTTGCAAGGCATTGATACGGGCGCAATTCGGCCGCCGCTGAAGGGGTTGAACAAAGACGATAAACGCGCGCTGGAACAAGTTGTTCGCGTTCTGAAAGCCACAATCGCACAAATTGAAGCTGAGGGTTGATCCATGACTTTGCTGACAACAGAAGAATACACTGCACTGGCCACATCGCTTGATCTGGCGACGAGTGCATACATTGATGGGGGATATCGCCCTGCAATTTCGGGGGCGACATTTGAAACAGTGAACCCAGCGACAGGCGTGAAAATCGCAGATGTTGCCGCGTGCAACGCAGAGGATGTGGATTTTGCGGTAACCAAAGCAGGTGAGGCGTTCGAGGATGGCCGCTGGTCGCGGCTTCACCCGTCTGCGCGCAAAGATATCCTCATCCGATTTTGCAAACTGCTGACGCGAAATGCCCGGGAGTTGGCGGTGATGGAAAGCATCGACAGCGGTAAAACCATTTTGGATTGCGAAACGGTGGATGTGCCTGAAACCATCCATTGTATCAAATGGCATGCTGAGGCGATCGATAAAATTTATGATCAAGTCGCGCCCGCAAGCGACGACCATATCGCGATGATTGTGCGTGAACCAATTGGGGTGGTCGGTCTTGTGCTGCCGTGGAATTTCCCGCTGCTGATGCTCGCATGGAAGATCGGGCCTGCGTTGGCGTCTGGTTGTTCCGTGATTGTGAAACCTGCGATGGAAACAACACTGACCGCTTTGCGTGTTGCGGAGTTGGCATCTGAAGCAGGGTTGCCGCGGGGCGTTTTGAACATTGTCCCGGGTCGCGGCGAAGAGGTAGGTGAACCTATTGGGCGGCACATGGGTATCGACATGGTGTCTTTCACGGGTTCGACCCAAACAGGAAAGCGCTTTCTGAAATATTCCGCTGAAAGCAATGCCAAAGAGGTCGTTCTGGAAATGGGCGGCAAAAATCCATGCGTGGTTCTGGATGACGCTGAAAATCTTGATCGGGTGGCGCAACACGTGGTGAATGGCGCGTTTTGGAACATGGGCGAGAACTGCTCTGCTGTGTCGCGTTTGATTGTTCATAAAGATGTAAAGGAGGTGCTTCTTTCGCGGATCACAGAACACGCGAAACTCTGGAATATTGGCAATCCGCTTGATCCAGAAATTCGCACTGGCGCGTTGGTTTCGAAAGCCCATTTCGACAAAGTATGTGGATATCTAAAAGACGCACCAATAGCCATTATTGGTGGAAACACTGTGGACGGGGCATTTGTTGAGCCGACTATTTTTGAGGTGGAAGCCCAAGATAAACGCGCCAAAGAGGAGATTTTTGGACCTGTTTTATCTGTCATCACCGTAGAAAGTTTTGACGAAGCGATTAAAGTTGCCAATGACACAGAATATGGTCTGTGCGCGTCGATTTTTAGCGCTAACACAAAACGCGCTATTCGCGGTGCACGTATGTTGCAGGCAGGCACTGTCACAATCAACAGCTTTGGTGAAGGCGATATTTCCACACCGTTTGGTGGATACAAGCAATCAGGCTTTGGCGGCCGTGACAATTCTATTCACGCGCATGATCAATATACGCAACTGAAAACCATCTGGATCGATTTGGCTGATGACGAAGATGAGGCTGTGGATTGACTACCTTTTCCGCAAAACGCACCCCGCGATTTGCGAGTCCCGCCGCTTGGCGTGAGCTTTTAGGGCCGGCACCAGCGGTGCCCCCGATTGAAGGGGATCACACAGCTGATTTTGTAATCGTTGGTGGCGGTTTCGCGGGGTTATCTGCTGCGCGCCGTTTGAAACAATTGCAGCCTGCTGCGCGGGTTATGATTCTTGATGCGCTCGCGATTGCTGAAGGCACTGCAGGGCGAAATTCGGGTTTTATGATTGATCTACCCCATGATCTCGCGTCCGATGATTATGCAGGGCCGGGCACGCAAAGCGATCAACTTTTAACGCAGCTAAATCGCCAAGCCATCGGTTTTGCGTTGGATGCGGTCGCTGAATACAAAATTGACCCAGCGTTTGCTGATCCGTGCGGCAAGGTTAATGGCGCAGCAAGCGCGGCAGGGCATGCCCATAATGAAAGCTACGCCGCCCATTTGCGAACGCTTGGGGAAAGGTCGGAATTTCTTGATGCGCAAGGGATGAAAGATCTTACTGGCAGTGAATATTATCTTTCTGGATTGTTCACACCTGGAACATTGTTGTTGCAGCCCGCTGGGTATATTTTGGGTTTTGCGCAAGGTTTGCGAAGGGCTGGAGTCGGTATTTATGAAAACTCGCCTGTTCTGAGCTTTTCAAAAGTAGGATCTGATTGGCGTGTGAAAACGCCAAATGCAGCGATATCGACGCCGCAAGTCATACTTGCAAACAATGGTCATTTAGAAAGCTTTGGTATCGCAAAAGGGCGTCTTGTGCAGTTGTTTTTATATGCGTCGATGACGGGTGAAATCGGTTTGGATCAGCTGAATAAGCTGGGTGGGCAGCCGCGTTGGGGCATCACGCCATCTGATCCGATGGGGACAACAATGCGCCGAATTGATACTGCGCAGGGTGGCAATCGAATTGTGACGCGGACATGCGCAACTGTTCGCACTTCGATGGAAGCGTCGCATTCAGATGTTGCGCGCGCGGCACGTGTGCATCGCAAGAAATTCACTGATCGGTTTCCGAAGCTCGCTGACATGCCGATGGAATATGAATGGGCAGGGCATCTTTGCCTTTCGTTAAATGGAACTTCCGTGACGGGGCCAATTGAAGACGGAGTGATTTCGGCTTGTGTGCAAAACGGACTTGGAACTGCGCGCGGGACGTTGACGGGGATAGCAGCTGCAGAAATGGCGTGTGGCCAAAGTTCTGATATCACTGTTTTTTTTAGCGCAGAGGAAGCGCCGAAAAAGTTACCACCGCAACCTTTCGCGCAAATCGGAGCCAACGCTTATCTTCGATGGAAAGAGTATAAGGCTGGTGCGGAATAGTTTGGATTATAGATCCTGATTTAGGGCATCTGCTGGCGGGATTTCCTTCTCGCGCTTTGCAATATAGGCTAACAATTCCTCGTTCTTACCTTCATCTAATTTTGGCTCTTCATATTCCTTCAGCAATTTTTTGGCCTGATTTAACGCGCGTTGTGTGATTTCAACGCTGCCTTCTGCGGCCCATTGTTCGATTGAATTATTATCAAGCATATTTGGCATGAAGAACGCTTCTTGAAAATTGTCCTGGGTGTGTTGATGTCCCAGATAGTGACCCCCTGGTCCGATATCAGAAACAGCTGCAAGGGCAGTATCAAAGTCATGCCATTTTGGCCCTTCGGCCATGCGGTACGCCATCGCGCATTGCTCAGAATCTACGATGAATTTTGCCACAGAACAATGCATTCCTGCTTCGTTCCAGCCAGCTGAGTGCCAAATATAGTTTGCGCCTGCGTGCATCACAGCCGAAAGGGTTGTTGCACTTTCATAACCGGCTTGCGCATCAAAGGTTTTTGCCCCCCCTAGCGTGTTCGAAGTACGCCACGGCACGCCATAATACCGCGCCATTTGTCCGATCATAAAATTCATCAGTGAAATTTCTGGAGTGCCCGCCATCGGCGCGCCTGACTTCATTGAAACGGTGGAAAGGTAATGACCATAAATCGCAGGCGCACCGCGCCGGATGACTTGTGTATAGGCCAATGCGGACAACGCCTCGGCGTTTAGTTGCGCAACAGAGGCGGGTACGGACGCGGGTGTATTTGCACCACCCAATACGAACGGCGAGCAAAGCACGGGCTGATTGCGTTTGCAAAACGCCCGCATCGCACCAAGCATTGTTTCATCCCAGACAAGTGGGGAGTTTCCGTTGCAATTTCCGGTAACCACGGGGTGAGTGTCGATAAAATCGTCGCCAAACAAGATCGCGCACATGTCGATCACGTCTTCAGCATTTTTCGGGCTGGTTGTCATGCCCATGAACGTTTTGTCGGAATGCTTCATAGATGAATACGTTATCCGCAAATGGCGTTGACTGATCGGATGATCATACGGTTCAACTATGTGATGGGCCGAAGAATGCATCGCTGGCATCATGTGGCTCAGTTTGTGAAACATCGAAAGATCTTCCATCATGGGGTTGCGGCGAACGTCTTCCAGATCACGCATGTACGGCGCACCGGTCATAGGTACGAAAATGGAATTACGGCCACCAAGATCGACATTTTTTTCGGGATCACGCGCGTTATACGTAAATGTTTCTGGTATCGTTGAAATTAGATCGCGAACAAGTGCACGATCGAGATAAACTGTGTCATCGACAACTTTGGCGCCCACTTTGCGCCAATCTGCAAGTGCAATGTCATCGCGAAAAACGACGCCGATGTTTTCTAGAATATCCATCGACGCAGCGTCGATTTGCTCGACCTGTGCACCATCCATTACTTCACATAAGGGCAGGGTGTTTTTCAATCCTTTCAGCATCTGAAAATTAGGTGCCGTGCGCAACGCGCGGCGGGCGCTGCGGCCACCTGACCTAGTGCGTGCTGGGGTGTCTGACATATGAAAACTCCCTTACTTTTCTGTAGTTTACTTGTTTTGGCGGCATGGGATAGCTTAAAACCGAACCCCATGTTTGTTAAACGACGACGGTTGGCTTTGTGTCAGATAATTGTTAACGAAAATGATGATTAGGACAGCAAATATCGTTGGTGCAGGAATTGGTGGGCTGACCGCAGCCATTGCGTTGGCCCAGCGTGGCGTCCATGTGCGTGTGTTTGAGCAAGCACCTGAATTGTTGGAAGTTGGCGCTGGGATACAGCTTAGCCCAAATGCTATGAAAGTATTGATCGCGCTCGGACTTGGAGAGGCTCTGCATGAGGTCGCATTTGAACCAAATTCTGCTGTTATCAAAAACGGGCATTCAGGAAAAGCCTACGTTTCGGTGCCGTTAAAAGGCATTGCTTCACGGGTTTTTGGCGCGCCATATTATCATATTCATCGCGCTGATTTACAGGCGGTTTTACAGAATAAAGCTTTGGAAGCAGGCGTTGAGATTGCGTTAAATGCACGTGTTGAAAGCTACGATGAAGCTGGGTTTTCCTGTGTTGAACGTGCTGATTTATCGGTCGGCGCGGATGGTGTCGGCTCTGTGCTTTCTGCTCAAATGAACCCTGATCAACCTGTACAATTTACCGGGCAAATTGCATGGCGCGGCGCAGTTCCAACGGCACATTTGCCAACAGGTTTAGTACCGCCAGATGCCACAGTTTGGTCAGGTTCAGGTAAACACATTGTCACCTATTATGTGCGCGGTGGCGATTTAGTGAATTTCGTTGCCGTTGAAGAGAAATCAAATTGGGCCGACACGAGTTGGACATCACAGGGCGATTTATCCGATCTGCAGAACGTTTTTGATGGGTGGCACTCTACGATTACAATGTTGCTGGCTGCTAGCACACAAGTAAATATCTGGGCGTTATACGATAAACCCGAGTTGAAAAAATGGGTTGACGGTTCGGTCGCATTGCTTGGGGATGCTGGCCACCCGACGTTACCTTTTATGGCGCAAGGCGCTGCAATGGCAATTGAAGATGCGTATATTCTTGCTCAATGCGTTGCTGTTAAATCCACGTTAAATGAAGCGCTTCGAACTTATGAGATATTGCGGAAACCTCGCACGAAAATGCTCCAAAGCAAAGCACGAAAAAATGCAGATTTGTTTCATTCTCGCGGTTCATTTGGTGGGTTGCTTTCCAAAGCTAAATTAAACGTGGCGCGATGTTTACCGTCAAAGTTAGCAATGTTTCCGTTTAATGACATTTACAAGTATGACGCCACAAAAATTGATTTTTAATTGGCTTCAAATAGCTTGAACATTGCGTCTGCTGTCTTGTCAAAATCAAACTCTACTGCCCAATCCCAATCCCGTTCAGCACCTTCACAAATCAGCGCAGTTGGCCAACTTCCGATAAGGTTGACTAGCCTTTCCTCTGGCTCAAAACTGCATTCAAATGTTTGATATCGTTGGCGAAGTTTCTCAGCGATATCACTGGCGCGGACGGTATAACCATGCAAATTATAGACAGGTTGCCGTAAATTGGCCGGATCAGTTTGCGCAATTTCTACAATGCTGCGGGTGACGTCATCTAAAAATAATGCCGCCATTCCAGTGTCTGGTTCAATGGGGAAGGCAAATGGTGTACCTGCCGCAGCAGCCTTAAATGCGTTCGAGGCAAAAGCGGTTAGCGCGGCATCTGGCGCATAAGGGGAAAGTACAAATGGGAATCGCAAACACCGAAAATCTAACCCTTGCTTGCGTTTCAAATAAACGCCCATCCTTTCGACCGCTACTTTAGTCGCCCCATAGATATTTTCAGGCCATTGATCTGCGTCTTCAGGTAAAGGGTCGGGTAAATCTGGCCCATAGGTCGCTACTGTAGAGGCAAAGAAAAATGGTCCGACGTCAAACTCTAAGGCAAGGCGCATTAACTTTATTGAGGCGGTGGCGTTGACCTCCCAAGCGGCCTCTGGGTTTGCTTCACTGCTTCCTGAAAGCATTGACGCGAGGTGAAAAACGGCCTGCGGCTTGTGGTCTTCGAATACTTTCCGCAACAGATTGTGATCACGTATGTCCCCCAAGTCAACGTCGTAACGTGCTTCGGTTTCTGGGCCTTCTGTTCCAGGTAAATCAAAGCTGATCACCTTAATATTCTGAGCCTCCAAACGGGTAGCGACGAGTCGCCCAAGGTTGCCATTGCCGCCTGTTATCAAAGCAGTTTCAAAGCTCATTTACATAATCCCCAGCTTAGTAGATTCGATCTTTCAACTATACTGTGACTGAGAATTTCAAGATAGGGATCACTTTAATTGCGTTGCGATAGCATCGCAAATTGCGGCGTGACGCAAACGAAAAAACTTTATCGCGGCCCGTTTGTTTGG
>JABBAP010000058.1 GCA_018607905.1 Paracoccaceae bacterium
GGCCGAGGTTGATGCAAGTGCGGCAGAATTGGACGAAGCCCCGCGCTTCCCGTTTTGCCAACAGGTTGGGCTGGCGAAAATGTGCGATGAGGCAGGGGTTCGTGATGTCAAAATCGAGGCCATCGAGGTTGAAACCGAGTTCCCAAATTTTGAGGCGCTTTGGCATCCGTTCACGCTGGGGGTTGGCCCTGCACCTGGTTACGTAAAAACGCTTTCAGCGGACCATCAAACGGAGTTAAAGGCGCATCTTGAGGCGAAGTTGGGGGCGGATGGCGCGGTTTCGCTGCCCGCGAAGGCGTGGGCTGTCAAAGGCAGGTAATCGGGTCACATAACAAAAAGCCCCGCCATTTCTGACGGGGCTTTTCGAATTTAGGATCGGAGTGGTTAGCCGATTTCTTCTGGCAGGATCAGGTTCAGGACGATTGCCAAGAACGCTGCTGGCAGGAGGCCAGATGTCAGCAAGATTTTTGCGGTGTTGCCCAAGAAGGCCATCGCGTCTGGAACCTGTTGCAGGCCAAGGCCTACGGACAGGGACACAGCGAAGATCACCATGTTACGGCTGTTCCAGTTCACGTCTGCCAACATGGATGCACCAGCTGCGGCAACCATGCCGAACATTACGATCACGCCGCCACCCAGTACTTGGATTGGCACAGAGTTGATGACTGCGCCCACTTTTGGGATCAAGCCACAGATGATCAGGAAGATCGCGCCGATCGTCACAACGTGGCGTGACATAACGCCTGTCATTGCGATCAGGCCGACGTTTTGGCTGAAGGATGTGTTTGGCAAGGAGCCGAACACGCCCGCGATTGCGGAACCCAGACCATCAGCGAAAGTTGCGCCTGTGACTTCTGCGTCCGTTGCTTCGCGACCAGCGCCACCTTTGGTGATACCAGATACGTCGCCCACGGTTTCAATCGCCGAGATAAACGCCATCAAGCACATGCCGATGATGATTGCCCAGTTGATTTCAAAACCAAACTTGAACGGGCTAGGAAGCGCGAACCAACCTGCACGGCCAACGCCTGCAAGGGATACGTCGCCCATGATGTAGGCGAGAATGTAACCCGCGATCAGGCCGACCAGAACTGCGGACACGGAAAGCAATCCGCGTGCAAAGAACTTGAGCCCCAAAGTGACGAGGATAACAACGCCCGCTTGGAACCAGTTGCTTGCGCCGCCCCATGTTGGTTTGGACATGTTAAAGTCGCCCGCGCCGCCAGCTGCGTATTGGATGCCAACTTTGATCAACAGCAAGCCGATCATCAGAACGATCAGGCCAGTCACCAGTGTTGGCAGTGCAAAGCGGATGCGGCCCACGAACAAGCCGAGGAATGCGTGGAACAAGCCGCCGATGACAACACCTGTCATTAAGCCAGCCAAGCCAGCCGTACCTGCGCCGATCATGGCAGGGATCATAACGGGCAAGAACGCGAATGACGTGCCTTGAACGATTGGCAGTTTCGCGCCAATCGGGCCAATACCGACTGTTTGGATCAGTGTTGCAACCCCCGCAAACAGCATCGCCATTTGAATGAGGTAGATGATCGCGCCGATATCCATGCCCGGTGCGCCAAATCCGAAACCAGCGACGCCTGCGATGATGATCGCTGGTGTGACGTTGGAAACGAACATGGCGAGAACGTGCTGGATGCCAAGCGGGATCGCTTTGGCGAGCGGTGGTGTGTAGTTGGGATCGCGGAGTTGTTCCGGTGTCCCTATTGATGAGTCTGACATTTGATAGTCCCCTTGTTGGTGTGTGGTTCCCCACAATATGTTGCGTCTCTTTTGCGCAACTGTACTAGGTGTATAGGCTCGATCCCTCAATTCTCAAAGGATTTTCGAACCAATGCTCTTCGAGGTTGGAGCCGCTTCCTATGCGATCCACAACTGCGAAAAGTCCGGGTGCGTGAAGCGGAGTTAAAACCCCGTGCCACGTGTTCTTGTGAAAGTTGATGCCCTGCGCGCCATTGCTGATGAAGGCGCGGATGTTTGCGGGTGTTCCATTGTCGTCGGATGCAACGATGATTAGGAACGGATGCTGCGTCATCGGGATAAAGGTCTGTGTGCCATCTGGGTGACGTTCAACCAGATCGAGCATGTAAGGCAGTGCCCGTGGTTCGGCGTTAAAGATCGAGACCCCTGCGCGCCCATCGGTGACGTCAAGGATGGCAAGGTCGTGGTGACGTTTGCACTTGCCTTGGTTGATGGTTTTCGGATCAGCGGAATCCGCAGCAAGCACATCGCCGTAAGGGGCGAAGGCAGCGGCTGTTAGGGGTTCGGTGGCGATGGTCATAGAAAGCCCGCGTGACGGTTCACATCTTTGTAGAGCAGGTAACGGAATGGGCCGGGACCAGAGGCAACACAGGCTTGTGGGCAGAACGCACGCAGCCACATGTAATCGCCTGCCTCGACCTCGACCCAATCGGTGTTGAGGCGATAGACGGCTTTGCCTTCTAGCACGTAGAGGCCGTGTTCCATGACGTGGGTTTCGGCAAACGGAATGTTGCCGCCCGGTTTAAAGTTCACGATGTTGACGTGCATGTCGTGGCGCAGATCGTCTGGCTCAACAAAGCGTGTAGTAGACCAATCGTCGGTGTTGGCCATGACGTTTGGCGCAGTGTCCTGTTCGTTGGTGAAGAACGGTGTTGGCGCATTGATGCCATCCACCGCCACATAGCGTTTGCGGATCCAGTGGAATGTCGCATTTTCGGGCTTGGCGTTGGCGAGGGTCCATTTCGACCCCGCTGGCAGGTAAGCATAGCCGCCTTCAGGCAGCACGTGGGTTTCACCGCTGAGCGTGACTTTGATTTCGCCAGCGACCACGAACAGCACGGTTTGCGCGGTTGGGTCTGTGTCGGGGCGGGTGGAGCCGCCGTTTTCGCTGACCTCTACGATGTAGTGGCTGAAGGTTTCGGCAAATCCAGTGAGCGGTCGCGCGATGATCCACGCGCGGGTTTTATCCCAATGGGGCAGTTGGCTGGACGTGATATCCATCATCGTGCCTTTGGGGATCACGGCGTAGCTGTCCGTGAACACGGCGCGGTCGGTCATGATCTGGGTTTGGGGCGGAAGGCCGCCTTTGGGGGCGTAATAATTGGTCATGGCAGGATTTCCGTCAGGCGAAGAAGCGCGATGCGTTCGACTTGTTTACACGCGGTCGCAAGTTCGGCGTCGCGGCTGTTGTGGATGCGGGTTTTGAAGGCGGTGAGGATGTCGTCTTTGCTCAATCCTTTGACCGCGATGATGAAGGGGAAGCCGAATTTTGAGGTGTATTCGGTGTTTAGCGCCTGAAAGGTTTCGCGCTCCACATCCGTTAGCGCGTCGAGCCCTGCCGAGGCTTGCTCATGCGTGCTTTCGGCTGTGAGTTGTTTGGCGGCGGCGAGTTTTCCTGCAAGGTCTGGATGTGCCTTGAGCACGCCGAGGCGCTGTTCTTCGTCGGCGGCGCGGAAGATGCGGCACAGCGCAGAATGCAGGCCGATGGCGGTGTTATGCGCTGGGCCAAGTTCAAGCGCGTGTGCGCCCGTTGCAATCCACGGCGAGTGCTCAAAGATGCCGCCGTAGTTGGCGACGAATGTTTCAAGGTCGAGGTCGGTTGGTGTCACGTCTTGAACCACGGGTGGGTGGTTTGTGTGCCAGTGATTTGCGATGTCGATGCGGCGGGCAAACCAGACGTCGGTTTTTGCTTTGGCGTATTCGATAAAGCGGCGCAGGGATTGCACGCGGCCAGGTTTGCCGATCAGGCGGCAGTGCAGGCCGATGGTCATCATCTTTGGTGTGCCTGCCTCGCCTTCGGCATACAGCGCATCAAAGCTGTCTTTGAGGTAGGTGAAGAATTGATCGCCCGAGTTGAATCCTTGGGCGGAGGCGAAACGCATGTCGTTTGCATCGAGCGTGTAGGGGATGATCAGCTGATCTGCGCCGTCGTGGTTGCGCCAGTAGGGCAGATCGTCGTCGTAGGTATCGGAGCAGTAGGCAAAGCCGCCTTCCTCGGACACGATATCAACGGTATTTGCGGAACAGCGCCCTGTATACCAACCGCGCGGGCGTTCCCCGGTGACTTCTGTGTGGATGCGGATCGCCTCAACCAGATGATCGCGTTCATCTTCTTTGGCGAAGTCTTTGTATTCGATCCATTTGAGGCCGTGGCTGGCGATTTCCCAATCGGCGGATTGCATTGCGGCCACTTGATGTGGGGAACGTTCGAGCGCGGTCGCCACGCCGTAGACGGTTACGGGCACGTCGTGTTCGGTGAACAATCGGTGCAAACGCCAAAAGCCAGCGCGCGCGCCGTACTCGTACATGCTTTCCATGTTCCAGTGGCGCTGACCGACCCACGGCTGTGCGCCGACGACTTCGGACAGGAATGCCTCGGAGGCGGAATCACCGTGAAGGATGCAGTTTTCGCCGCCCTCTTCGTAGTTCACCACGAATTGCACAGCGATTTTGGCGCCATTTGGCCAATTTGCGACAGGCGGATTAGGGCCATAGCCCTGCATATTTCGTGGATAACGGTTCATTTTAGATTCTCGCGGCGGGTTATTTACTGAATATACGATATTGTTCGAAGTTATTATCAAAAAATGCTTGAAAGTGTTGATTGCATGCTGTGTCTGTTTCGAAACGGCAGCGCATGGGATAGACTGGCGCGATCAACAAAAAGGATTTTCACATGGCTGGTTGGCTTTCGACACATGTTTTGGATACGGCACTGGGCGTGCCTGCGGCGGGGCTGGAAATCGCGCTGTGGCGGTTGGAAGGGGATGCGCATGCGCATGTCGTGACGATGGTCACAAACGATGATGGGCGCACGGATGCGCCGATCTTGGCTGCGGCAGATTTTGCGACTGGTGAATACGAATTGGTGTTTCAGGCGGGCGAATATTTGCGACGCACTGCTGGCGCGCAAGCCGAACCGTTGTTTCTGGACGTAGTGCCGATCCGTTTTGGCATGAATGACCCAGAGGCGCATTACCACGTGCCGCTGTTGTTGTCGCCCTTTGGCTATTCGACGTACCGCGGGAGTTAAGCCCCAGTTTAAACACGGGTGAGGCGGCAAAGTCGTTGTGATGGAAAACCTACCAAAAAATGCGCAAGAGATTACATCTGCGTGGTTAAGCCGAGTGCTGGGCCGCGCGGTTTGTGTGCGTGGTGTTGAACGGATTGGCGTTGACGAGGGGTTCACGGGGGGCGGGCTGTTTCGCGTTTCTTTGGACGGGGAAACGATGGTTGCGAAACTGTCGCCTGAAGGCGCTGTTTTGCGGGCATCTTTTGCAGCGGCGAATGCGCGAGAAGTTCAGTTTTATCAGATGAGCGGCGGGCGAGGGTTGCCCGTTCCTGAATGCTATTTTGGTGCGTTTGATGATGCGACAGGTGCGAGTGCGCTGTTGATCGAGGACATGGGTGCGCTGCGCTCAGTTCCGTTTTTGGATGGCTGTGGTGTGGGCGATGTTGCGCTTGTTGTCAATGCTTTGGCGCAGGTTCACGGGGCGTTTTGGGACAGCGGAGAGATCGCGGATTTACCTGCCTTGGCGTTGCTGGATGAGTTTGATTTTGCGCAGATGTGGGCGGACTATCCCAAACGCGTTGCGGCGTTGCAAATCGGTGTGGATTTGCCCAGTTGGTTTATCGCTTTGGGCGATTGGGTGGCGCGCGATCCCAAGGGTATTTTCAGCCGAATGATGGATGGGCCGCAAACCGTGGTGCACCGGGATGCGCAGGTGGACAATGTTTTGTTTGGCGACACGGGCGCGGTGCTGCTCGATTGGCAATTCATGGGCAAGGGCAAGGGCGTGCATGATCTGGCGTTTTTCCTGATCAGTTCGACCACGCCGCAGGTGCGCCGTGCCTGTGAAAGCGCGATGATTTCGCGGTATCACGCGGCGTTAAATGTGGCGGGATATTCGCTGGCAGAGTGTAAGCGCGATTACGTTTTTGGCGCGCTTTGGCGGTTGTTTATCACGGCGATGGCGACGACGCAGTTGGACAATTCGAGTGCGCATAAACGCGACTGGCGGCGGGCGGATTTAACGCGACTGATCGCGTTTTGCGAGGATCACCGGATTAGCCCCGAGACGCTGGCTTTTTGAACCACAGGATGAGCGCGGGGATGAGTGTTGCGATGAAAAATAGCGCCCACACAATGCCCGCTTGCTCCAAATAAACAGTCGCGGTTTCGGAATCGTAGCAACGGCCTTGGTCGTTAAAACAATCGCGCCATTTGTGGTAGCGATCATAATAGGCGAGTGCGAAAAATGCGGCGCAGAGGAAGAAGAAACCGCTGATCGCCTTGCGGATCATCCGAGATAGGTCATCACTGTGGCAACGACCCCGCCACCCAAAACGAACCACGCGAGGCCGATCCATTTGGACGGTTTTTTAGGTTCTTCTAGGGGGGCGGCGGTGCGCAAAAGCGCGTTTTCGACCAGTTGTGGCAGTTGCGGGCCAAAGCGGGACAGGGTTTGCACCGTGCGCCTGAGGTCGCGGAACACAGCCTTAGGGCCGAGGTTGTCGGTGATGTATTTCTCAACGACGGGTTGCGCGACTTCCCAGATGTTGAGGGTTGGATCAAGGGAGCGACCGACGCCTTCAACCACGACCATTGTGCGTTGCAGCAGGATCAGTTCGGTGCGGGTTTCCATGCCAAAACGCTCGGTTACGTCGAATAGGTGTGCGAGAAGGCGGGCCATTGAGATGTTGGTGGCGTCTTGGCCGAAAATGGGTTCGCCAACGGAACGTAGCGCAAGCGCGAAGGCTTCGACGTCTTGGTTGGCGGGGACGTATCCTGCCTCGAAGTGGACCTCGGCGACGCGGCGGTAATCTTTGCGGATAAAGCCGATCAGGATTTCGGCGTAGACGCGGCGGGTGTATTCGTCGATCTGGCCCATGATGCCAAAATCAAGCGCGATGAGGTCGCCGTTTGGCGCAACCTTGAGGTTGCCTTGGTGCATGTCGGCGTGAAAGAATCCGTCGCGTAGGGCGTGGCCAAGGAAGAATTGCACGATCCGTGCACCTGTTTCTGGCAGGTCGTGGCCCGCTGCGACAAGGGCGGGAACATCGCCCATGTTGGTGCCGTTGGCCCATTCAAGCGTCATGACGGAACGGGCTGAATGCTGCCAGACAACGCGGGGCACGGAAAAGCCGTCGTCGTCTTTTGTATTGGTGTAAAACTGGTCTGCGGCGGAGGCTTCCATGCGCAGATCAAGTTCGCCTTTTACGGTGTCAGCAAAGTGTTGGATGATGTCGGACGGGCGCAAACGACGTGCGGAGGATGACAGCAGTTCGATGATCTTTGCGGCAAAGTGGAATGCGTCTGTGTCGCGCGAAAAGGCGCGTTCAATGCCCGGGCGCAGGATTTTCACGGCGACGTCTTGGCCTGTGTCGCGCAAATGGGCGCGGTGGACTTGGGCGATGGAGGCCGCCGCGACAGGTTCGGAGAAATCGGAGAAGATTTCATCAACGGGTGCACCAAGGGCGTGTTCGATTTCGGCGCGGGCCTCTGCCATAGAAAAGGGCGGAACGGCATCTTGCAAGACGCGCAGTTCGTTGGCCATTTGCGTGCCAACCACATCGGGGCGGGTGGACATCAGCTGGCCGAACTTGATGTAGGCGGGGCCGAGTGCCGTGATGGCGCGCAAGACAGGTGGTTGGGTGGGGTCGCCCTTAAGGCCGAGCCATTTGAATGGCCAACCCAGAACGCGCGCCGCGATGCGCACGGGTGCTGGGGCATCGACGGCTTCGAGCGCGAGTTTCATCGCGCCGGTGCGTTCAAACGTGGCGCCTGTGCGGATCAGACGCCAGATATTGTGTGGGCCTCTCACGTTATATTTTCCAACCAGAATGCAGGGCGGCGATGCCCATGGTGTAGTTGCGGTATTTGGCGTTTTCAAAGCCAGCGTCGCGGATCATTTGCAAGAAGGTGTCTTGGTCGGGGAATTTGCGGATCGATTCCACAAGGTAGCGATAGCTGTCGGCATCGTTGGCGATGACTTGGCCCATTTTGGGGATCACGTTGAAGGAATACTGATCGTAGGCCCATTGCATGGCGGGGTTCGGGATTTGCGAAAATTCCAGAACCATCAGGCGGCCACCCGGTTTTAGAACGCGGTAGGCTTCTTCCAAAGCGACTTGGGGGCGGGTGACGTTTCGGATGCCAAAGGAGATGGTGTAAACATCAAAGCTGTTGTCGGCGAAGGGCAGGGCCATTGCATCGCCGCAAACCCAATCGAGGCTGTCGGCCATGTCGTCTGCCTCGGCGCGGGTGCGCCCAGCGTCTAGCATGCCTTGGGTCATATCAAAAACGGTTGCGTGGGATTGTGGGGCGCGTTTTAAAAATCGGAAGGCAACGTCGCCTGTGCCGCCAGCCACATCGAGCAATTTGAGCGTGCCGCGGGGGGCGAGCCAATCCATCATCGCGTCTTTCCAGAGGCGGTGGATGCCCATGGACATCGCGTCGTTCATCACATCGTATTTAGAGGCAACGGAGGAAAACAGGCCTTCGACCATGCCTGCTTTTTCAGTTTCATCAACGGTTTTAAAGCCGAAGTGAGTGGTGTTTTGCGATTCGGTCATGATTGCCTCCGAGCGTGCGTTGGAACTGATATAGTGTGTGTTTTGCGCCGTGGGAATGCGGCATCGGGGCCGTGTTGTGGCTGGGCCACAGGGGCCGCCCAATTATTGACAATTTCGCCCTGCAAAAAGGGGGAAAATTCGGGGCCGTCAAATGAGCGATGTAGATAAAGTTTTGGATCAAATCCTTGGTGGGGTGTTTTGGATGGCTTTGCTGATCCCTTTGGGGATTTTCGGGATTTCCATGCTGATCGGGGTGTTCAAAAAGCTGTGGCCGCAAAATGCGGGTGGCGGGTTTTTGCATCCTGATCAAATCATTATGAACAGGATTTTTGCGCTGGGCCAAAATGGTGGCGTGCGCCGAATCGACAGTGAAAAAGAAATGCATGTGACTGTTGGGCTGCGGGGCGCGTCTATTGCGGTGCTGGGGTTTGCGTGTTGGTGGTATTTTGACGGTGTAACCAATGGGCAATTGACGCTTTCTTACATGGATTTCGTGATGATGGCCGCGATCGGTTATTACGTTGTGTTCAGTTGGAGCTTTTCTGTGCGTTACGACCATGACAGGCTTTGGGTGCGCGATTGGACCTTTCGGAAAAAAGAATATGATTTGCGCGAACTGGACAGCATGTCTGAGCAGAGCAACGGCACGTGGCGGTTGTGGTTTGCGGATGGGCGCAAGGTCGAGGTGTTGAAATTCATCACGCAGGGGCCAGATTTTTGCGCCGACATGAAAGAGCGTATCGCGCATAATGTTGCAAAAGCCTGACGCGCGTGGTTTTCAGGGTGGGAACGCGCTGAGGACGTAAGTGATGCCTGAATTACCCGAAGTTGAAACTGTGCGGCGTGGGCTGGAGCCTGCGATGGTTGGTAAGCGGATTGCCTTGGCTGATGTGCGGCGGCCTGATCTGCGCTGGCCGTTTCCAGACGGGATGGCGGAGCGGCTGACTGGCGCGGTTGTGGTGCGGTTGCGTCGGCGCTCAAAGTATATTCTGGGGGATTTGGATACAGGGGAGACCTTGCTTATTCACCTCGGCATGTCGGGGCGGATGACAATTGCCGCGCCATCGGGAGAACCGACGGATGTGCTGGGGGAGTTCCACCATTTGCATCCCGCGCCTGCGAAACATGATCATGTGGTGCTGGATATGGAGGACGGCACGCGGATTACGTTTAATGATGCGCGGCGTTTTGGGTCGATGGACCTGTTTGCGACGGATTCTGGGGAGACGCACAAGCTGTTGGCGGTGCTGGGGCCAGAGCCGCTGGGGAATGAATTTGACGAGGCCTATTTCAAGGCGGCGTTGAAGGGGAAAAATTCACCGATCAAATCTGCGCTGCTGGATCAGAGAATCGTTTCTGGCTTAGGCAATATTTACGTCTGCGAGGCGCTGTGGCGCACGGGGATATCGCCGTTGCGCAAGGCGGGGGAATTAAGCGGAACGCGCGTGGCTAGTTTGGTGCCTGCGATTCGCCAAGTTTTAGGCGAAGCTATCGAATCGGGTGGCTCGTCGCTTAAGGATTATCGCCAAGCGGATGGGGAATTGGGCTATTTCCAGCATTCTTTTGCGGTTTACGGGCGCGAAGGCGAGCCGTGCAAGACAAACGGTTGTAAAGGTGTTGTAAAACGCGCGGTACAATCGGGTCGGTCCTCGTTTTACTGCGATGTTTGTCAGTCTTAGGTTGAATCCACACCCGTCCGTGGTAAGCATTTGCATTCGAGAAACAGCGAATGAGTGCTTCTATGGGTTATGAAACCATAAATGTGGACGTCCAAGATCATGTTGGGTTGATCACGTTAAACCGACCTGACGCGCTAAATGCGCTGAACCAACAATTGCTGAACGAACTGGCCACTGCGCTGGATGGCATGGGCAAGAACGACAAAGTACGTTGTATCGTTCTGACCGGTAGCGAAAAAGCATTTGCGGCGGGTGCGGACATTACGGAAATGGCACCGCAATCCTTTGTGGATATGTTCTCGTCTGATTATTTTACCGAACAAACAGAAGCGATTCTAAAGTGTCGTAAGCCTATTATTGCTGCGGTTTCTGGCTATGCGTTGGGCGGTGGCTGCGAATTGGCGATGATGTGTGATTTCATTATCTGTTCGGATACTGCCAAATTTGGCCAACCCGAGATTAACCTTGGCGTGATGGCTGGAATTGGCGGATCGCAACGTCTGACGCGGTTTGTGGGCAAATCAAAGTCGATGGAAATGCATCTGACGGGCCGATTTATGGATGCCGAAGAAGCAGAACGATCAGGTTTGGTGAGTCGGATTGTTCCTGCGAAAAAGCTGATGGAAGACGTGATGGCGACGGCAGCCAAGATTGCCGAGAAATCCACGCTGACCACAATGGCCGTGAAAGAGGCCGTCGATCGGTCCTATGAAACAACGCTTAGTGAAGGCATTTTGTTCGAAAGGCGCTTATTCCACGCGCTTTTCGCCACAGAAGACCAATCTGAGGGCATGTCAGCGTTTATCGAAAAACGGGCTCCGAAATTTAGGGGTAAATAATCGCAGTTTGACCCGTTGACTTGTGACCAAACTGGTCCTAGAAGCGCGGTTCATCTTTCGCATACGTAAGATCAGGAATTTTA
>JABBAP010000041.1:0-53774 GCA_018607905.1 Paracoccaceae bacterium
CTTCGCCAAGCACAACCACCCGAATTGGCGCTTCATGTGCAAATACAGGCGCGCTGTCTCAAAGGCGCTGACGGGATACAAGACTTTCAGACGGTCAAATCGAAAGATGATCCAACCTCAAACGTGGTACTGCCGCGTGGTACTATTGGGTATTTAACCCACACCACCAAACCCCTTATCTATATAGTAAATATGGCCATACAGGGGTGGTGGCGGAGACGAAGGGATTCGAACCCTCGAACGCTTGCACGTTACTCCCTTAGCAGGGGAGCGCCTTCGACCACTCGGCCACGTCTCCGCCGACGGGTCTATTGGGAAGAACCTCCCAAAACAAGCGTAAAAACCACTCAAAGCAACAAAAAAGGGCCCCGCGAACGGAGCCCTTTGAAATCTTAACCAATCAGGTCAGCTTAAACAGCTTGCTTCTGCATGTCGGCTTTGTCGATGCCAGCAACTTTCACTGGGTTCTTCATCGCATCGCGGCGGAACGGGTCACCCAGCTCTTGGTTGATCATTGCTTCGATCAACGTCGTGATGCCGTTTTCCATTTGATCCTTGATCGCCTGTGCCAGCGCCGCTGTCAGCTCGTCCTGTGTGCGTGCAACCACGCCCTTCAGACCACATGCCGTTGCGATACCCGCGTAGGACACATCTTCGTCCAACTCAGTGCCAACAAAGTTATCATCGAACCACAATGTAGAGTTCCGCTTTTCAGCACCCCACTGGTAGTTGCGGAACACGATCTGTGTGATCGCAGGCCAATCGCCACGACCAATCGCTGTCAACTCGTTCACGGAAATACCGAACGCGCCGTCACCCGCAAAACCAACAACCGGTACAGTCGGCTGACCGATTTTCGCACCAACAATGGATGGCAAACCATAGCCACACGGACCAAACAGGCCCGGTGCCAGATACTTGCGGCTGTCGTTGAACGACGGATACGCATTACCGATCGCACAGTTGTTGCCGATATCAGATGAAATGATCGCCTCAACTGGCAACGCTGCCTGAATTGCACGCCACGCCATACGCGGAGCCATCCACTCAGGTTTGGCCGCACGCGCACGCACGTTCCAATCCGTACCCGGATCGTCTGCCTCGTCTGTCATAGATGTCAGCTCTTGCGCCCATGCAGATTTCGTCGTCGCGATTGTGTTCTTACGTTCCGCACGACCCGCATCACCAGCGCCATCGGCCAGCTTGCCAGAAATCGCGTTTGCAACTTTCGCCGCATCACCAACGATACCTACAGTTACCTTTTTCGTCAGACCAATGCGATCTGGGTTCAAATCAACTTGGATGATTTTCGCGTCTGTCGGCCAGTAATCAATGCCGTAACCAGGCAGCGTCGAAAACGGGTTCAAACGTGTACCCAAACACAACACAACGTCAGCTTTGGAAATCAATTCCATGCCGGCTTTGGAGCCGTTGTACCCAAGCGGGCCCGCGAACAACGGGTGGTTGCCTGGGAACGCATCATTGTGCTGGTAACCAACACATACTGGCGCGTCCAAAGTTTCTGCCAAAACGCGAGACGCCTCGATGCCACCTTTAGACAAAATCGCACCAGCGCCGTTCAGGATCACTGGGAATTTCGCACTCGACAACAAATCAGCCGCGGATTGAACCGCATCAGAACCGCCCTGTGGCAATTCAAAATCAACAACAACTGGCAACTCGATGTCGATCACTTGTGTCCAGAAATCCCGTGGGATGTTGATTTGCGCAGGTGCAGACGCACGCTTGGCTTGCATGATCACACGGTTCAGCGTTTCTGCGATCCGCGATGGGTCACGCACTTCTTCTTGGTAGGCAACGCAATCCGCGAACAGGTTCATCTGCTCCATCTCTTGGAAACCGCCCTGCCCGATTGTTTTGTTCGCCGCTTGTGGCGTGACCAACAACAACGGTGTGTGGTTCCAATAAGCAGTCTTAACTGGCGTTACAAAGTTCGTGATACCTGGGCCATTTTGCGCAATCATCATAGACATCTTGCCAGTGGCGCGCGTGTACCCGTCAGCCATCATGCCGCCAGATGTTTCGTGCGCACAATCCCAGAACGTGATGCCCGCGTCAGGAAAGATATCAGAAATAGGCATCATGGCAGAGCCGATGATCCCGAAAGCATTGTCGATACCATGCATTTGCAGCGTTTTTACAAAAGCTTCTTCGGTTGTCATTTTCATGGGTAGAGCGTCCTATAGTTAAAGCGCACATCGCGCGGCCAGATACCAAAAAAGGGCGCAAGAATCCCCCGCCCCATGGATTTGTTCCTTAAAGGCAATATCCAGCGCCAAGTCTGTAGGGCCAGTTGCCGCATCAGATGATTCCAGAGGGTGAGTTTTGGGAGATTGAAAGGTTTATTGAGACTTTGGGTATTATTTTTTGATGATTTTTCGTATTTCACATAAATTGTTTTTGCTTCCCGCTACTTTCCTTACGTTTGGCATAGGAAGCGAATGATGCCACCACCACTCATTCAACAACCCAAATAAAAGGTCTCGATGCTTTAGCCCATATCCTCAGACGGGCCATCGCTCATCAGCGCATCCAACATCGGGCAGTTTGCAGCGCCCTCGTCACAGTTTCGCGACAAGCTCTGCAAGGCCCTGCGCAAAATAACGAGGTTCTTAATTTTAGTGTCTATCTCAATGAGATGGTCTTCTGCCAAAGACTTTACTTCAGTGCAGGATCGGCTCTGCTCCCCCGTCAGCGTTTGAAAAACCTGTATGATCGCAATCGGGAAACCCAGATCCCGGCACCTTTTCACAAATCGCAGCTTTGCAATTCCATCACGGGTATAAAGCCGCCTGCCCGCCGCCGAACGATCAGGCTTGGCAACAATTCCTTCGCGCTCGTAATAGCGAATAGTTTCGATATTTACGCCGCTCAACTCCGAGGCTTTTCCAATCGCAAACATTTAACTTGCTCCTGTAGTGGCTACAGGAAGTAAAAAACATCGTGACCACAAGCGCAACGACCAAATTGGGCCTTATGGAGACCAATAAATGAAGAACAAACTCTTAACTTTGGGTGTTGGTGGTACAGTGCTGGCATTGTTATGCTGCTTCACTCCGATTTTACCAATCGTCCTTACCGCTTTGGGCCTGACTGGTGTGCTTAGCGTCATTTATTCTGATGCCATTCTTCTACCAATATTGGCACTCTTCATTTTTCTGACGGGATATGCGCTATGGCAAATCAAGAAATCAAAGTAGTTTTGCAATCCAATCTTACATGCCCATCTTGTGGACATGCAAAAACCGAAACGATGCCAACCGATGCCTGCCAGTGGTTCTATGAATGCACATCTTGCCAGACTATCTTAAAGCCATTGCAAGGCGACTGCTGCGTATTTTGCTCTTACGCCACTGTGCCCTGTCCACCGATCCAAGAAGGGAATTCCTGTTGCGGTTAGCCAATGCAACAAAAGTTAACGCCAAAAGTGCCATACACATGCCATACGCTTTGCATACGTTTTGCATACACTTTGCGGACATTTTTTAGGCCCAAAAAACGGCTTTTTCAGCCCCAGATTAACCCAGCGGCCTTAACGAACCCGCCTTATCCGTTAACGAATTCCGTCTCTTTATAGCCCTGAAGATACAACAAACCCGTCAAATCCACGTGGTTGAGCCGCAGCGCAACCTCGGCTGCCACAACGGGTTTCGCATGCAGCGCCACACCCGATCCCGCAAGGTGCAACATGCCCAAATCATTGGCCCCATCACCCACTGCAATCACGTCTTCTGGCGTCAGTCCGTGCGCCGCAACAATCTCGTTCAGCGCATCCACCTTTGCCTGCTTCCCAAGCACAGGTATACCGTGTTCCCCCGTCAGTTTTCCGTCTTTTTGCAGCAACGTATTCGCGCGGTTTTCGTCAAATCCCAACTGCGCCGAAATCGCTTGGGTAAAGTCCGTAAATCCCCCCGAAACCAACGCCGCGTAGGCTCCGTTTTTGCGCATCGTCGCCACCAATTCCGCCCCACCAGACATCAACGTAATCCGAGTGTTTAGCACATCGTCAATCACCGAAATAGGCAGCCCTTTCAACAGGCTAACCCGTTCTTTCAGCGCCGCCTCAAAGTCCAATTCACCGTTCATCGCCCGCGCCGTAATCCCAGAAACACGTTCCCCCACGCCCGCCTCTGCCGCCAGCTCGTCAATGCACTCTTGCTGGATCATCGTGCTGTCCATATCCGCCAAAAGCACCTGTTTGCGACGCCCCAAAACAGGCTGCACACAAAAGTCGATTCGCATCCGCTGCAACCCGCGCCACAGCACCTCGAATCCTTGCACGGGATCATCAAAATACAGATCACAAGCCTCATTTTCAGCCAACCAATCGATTTTTTTGTGGTCCAATTTGCTTCCGACAGATGCGATTATTTCGCCGTTCAAACGGGGTTCATCAGGCTTACAAATAAGGGTCGCAACGTACATTCAAAGGTCCAAATCAGGTGTCATTTACGCCGCTTTATTTCCAAAAAACGGCACAAACACCAGCATTTCTTGTTGCAGCCCCCAAAAAACCCCCCTAAACGCAGCAGTGGGACACCCTTCCCCAACGAAGGGCACATGACTGTAAGGTTACCACTGATGACATATCCAAAGCCGGACACCCGTCCGCAAAACCCCCGTTTTTCCTCTGGCCCCTGCGCGAAACCACCTATGTGGTCTCTTGATGCGTTGAACGATGCTCCTTTGGGCCGTTCTCACAGGGCCGCAATCGGCAAAGATAAACTCAAAACTGCCATTGAATCCACCCGCGAAGTGCTTGGTATTCCAGCAGAATACAAGATCGGCATCGTACCTGCATCCGACACGGGCGCGGTCGAAATGGCCATGTGGTCCATGCTCGGTGCACGCGGCGTGACAATGCTGTCGTGGGAGAGTTTTGGCGCAGGTTGGGTCACCGATGTGACCAAACAACTCAAACTCGACGTGACCCACCACCACGCCGATTATGGCCAGCTTCCCGACCTGTCTGAGGTCAATTTTGACGATGATGTCGTCTTCACATGGAACGGCACAACGTCAGGCGTTCGCGTCCCGAACGGCGACTTTATTCCATCGGATCGCGCTGGCCTAACCATTTGCGATGCCACCAGCGCCGCCTTCGCCCAAGACCTCGCGTGGGACAAACTCGATGTCACAACATTCTCTTGGCAAAAAGTGCTTGGCGGCGAAGCTGCTCACGGTGTTCTGGTCCTATCCCCGCGCGCCGTCGAACGGCTCGAATCCTACACACCTGCTTGGCCCCTACCAAAAATATTCCGCCTTACAAAAGGTGGTAAATTAATCGACGGTATCTTCACTGGTGCAACGATCAACACCCCATCGATGCTCTGCGTCGAGGACTATCTTTTCGCCCTCAACTGGGCCAAATCCGTTGGCGGGCAAGCGGGCCTTCAAGCCCGCGCCGACGCAAACCTTGCAGCTATTGAGGACTTCGCGGACTTAACGCCTTGGCTGGAATTTCTTGCTCAAGACGCCGCGACACGATCCAACACATCCGTCTGCCTAAAGTTCACAGATGAACGGATCAAGGACGGCGCGGCCTTTGCAAAAGCCGTCGCCAAACGGCTCGATGATGCAGGCGTTGCTTATGATATTGGCGCCTACCGCGATGCCCCAGCTGGCCTGCGCATCTGGTGTGGCGGCACAGTTGAAACCAGCGATGTCGCGGCCCTGATGCCGTGGATCGACTGGGCCTTCAACGCCGAAATTAGCTCTTAAAAACAACGGTGGGGTAAACACCCCGCCACCCAAAACATAAATCAAAGGAACGCCCAAAATGGCCCCTAAAGTACTCGTATCAGACAAACTTAGCCCAACAGCTGTTCAAATTTTCCGCGACAATGGTATCGAAGTGGATTTCGAACCAGACCTCGGGAAGGACAAGCTCGAACTCCTTAAACGTATCGGCGAATATGATGGGCTCGCCATCCGTTCCGCCACCAAAGTCACCGAAAAAATCCTCGCGAATGCCACCAACCTTAAGGTCATTGGTCGCGCAGGTATTGGTGTCGACAACGTCGATCTGAACGCCGCGTCTCGCAAGGGCGTGATCGTCATGAACACACCTTTCGGCAACTCCATCACCACCGCCGAACACGCCATCGCCATGATGTTTGCAGTCGCGCGCCAAATCCCCGAAGCCTCGGCATCAACCCACGCAGGCAAGTGGGAAAAGTCTAAATTTATGGGCGTTGAACTTACTGGCAAAACGCTCGGTCTCATCGGCTCGGGTAACATCGGATCCATCGTCGCATCCCGCGCATTGGGGCTAAAGATGAAGGTCGTCGCCTACGATCCTTTCTTGTCCGAAGAACGCGCTGCAGATCTTGGCGTGAAAAAGGTCGAGCTGGATGATCTGCTCAAACTCGCGGATTTCATCACCTTGCACGTTCCCAAAACCGACAAAACTGCAGGGATGATCAACGCAGAGGCTATCGCCAAAATGAAGCCAGGTGTGCGCATCATAAACTGTGCCCGTGGTGGCCTTGTGGACGAAGACGAGCTGGCAGCAGCCCTGAAATCTGGTCACGTAGCAGGGGCAGCCTTCGATGTGTTCGCCGTTGAACCCGCCACAGACAGCCCCTTATTCAATCTGCCAAACGTCGTTGCCACACCACACCTTGGCGCGGCCACTACCGAAGCCCAAGAAAACGTCGCGTTGCAGGTCGCAGAACAAATCAGCGATTACCTCAACAACGGCGCGGTCACCAACGCGATCAACATGCCGTCGATCACCGCAGAAGAGGCGCCGATCCTCTCGCCTTTCGTGAAACTCGCCTCCCACCTTGGCGCGTTTGTCGGCCAAATGACCGAAGAAGCAATCGAAAGCATCAACATCCTTTACGATGGCAAAGTATCCGAGATGAACACCAAGGCGCTGAATTCCGCCGCAATCGCGGGCGTGATGAAAGCGCAAAACCCCGAAGTCAACATGGTCTCCGCACCCGTGCTCGCCATCGAACGGGGCATCAAATGTTCAACCACTACACAGGAAAAATCGGGCGTCTTTGACAGTTTTATCAAGCTGACGGTGAAGACCCCAACGTCTGAACGCACCATCGCGGGCACGGTATTTTCCGACGGCAAACCACGGTTTATCCAAATCAAAGGCATCAACATCGACGCCGAAGTCGGCCGCCACATGCTCTACACCACCAACGAAGATGTGCCGGGCATTATCGGGACATTGGGCCAAACGATGGGCGAAAGCGGTGTCAACATCGCGAACTTTACACTGGGCCGCAAAGACGCAGGCAAAGATGCAATCGCGTTGTTGTACCTAGATGCGCAACCCCCTGCCGAGGTTCTAGAAAAGCTCAAAACCACGGGCATGTTCCAACAAATCAAACCGCTGGAATTCGACGTCGCATAAAACACCAAAGGGCGCATTCTAAACAATGCGCCCTTTGCTTCAATGTTCCTAAAATACCTCTTAACGCGGCTGCGGGTTCAGCGCCTTGTTGTAGGGATGCCAATCCTCCACATCCTCGTAATACTTGCGCCGCCAATCGCGCACACGCGGGTTCATGAACCGTTTCCAAACTGGTGGAAACGACGCCATGATCGTCATGATCGGATAGCTATAGGGCAGTTGCGGGGCCTCGTCATCGTCGTAAGTTTGCAGTAACGGATACCGCCGATTGGGTTTGTAATGGTGATCCGAATGACGCTGCAAATTTATCAATACCAAATTGGAATACCGATGCGCTGCGTTCCAAGAATGGCGCGGCAAAACATGCTCATATTTTCCGCCACCCAAATGACGACGGGTCAGGCCGTAGTGTTCGATATAATTCACCAATTCCAACTGCCAAATAGCGACGAACGCTTGCAGACAGAACATCCCGACACCCGTCCAGCCGCCGATCAAAAACGCAAGAATTAGGAACCCAAACTGAAAGGCTGCATACTTCCAGAACGGATTACTGCGGTGGCTTGCTGGCAGTTTTTTGCGTGCCAACATCGCCGCTTCTGCGCCCAGTGCGGATTTGAAACACGCAACCAGAACACGGGGGAAAAAGCGGTGAAACCCTTCGTTATAACGCGCAGTCACAGGGTCGCGCGGCGTCCCAACATACGAATGATGCACCAGCAAATGTTCGCTGCGAAAATGCCCGTACAGAACCATCGTCATCAAGAAATCACCCAAAAACCGTTCAAAACGGGATTTCTGGTGCATCAATTCATGGGCGTAATTAATGCCAATCGATCCGCTCGCAATCCCGATGGTCCCCATGAAAATCCACGACTGTGCAGCCGTCAAACGATCTGTTGTGCAGGCATAATAAAGCCCGCCGAAAACTAGAATAAATTGCACAAAAGGCCAAATCAGCGTGATCGCAGTGTACCATTTCAGATCATCGTCACTAGCATCCACATCGGGATTATCCGTGCGCAATCCAGCGACGAAATCGATCAACGACGTGGCCCACCAGCCATAGATCGGCGTCAGCCACAGCCAAGCGCCCCCATACCATCCCGCGACAGCCAAGATCGGCACATAGGTCAGGCAAATCCAAAAAGGGAGTGCCGCGACAAGATCGGTTCGAATGGGTTGGGCCATGATGCCTGCTCCAGTTTTTCGGGCAACTTGCCACGAAAAACTGGAGCAAACAATTCAAATTGCAAGCAGTGCTTACCTTAGCCGCAAACTGTTATCAGCTTACCGCAGTTAGGCCCGCATCAATTGCGTTCAAGATCACATCCACATCTGCCTCTGAAATCACCAGCGGCGGCGACAACAGAACATTCGGGCCAGAAACCCGCAGCATTGCACCTTTCTCATAAGCAACCTTTTGAACGGCCTGACCAAAACTCGGATCCATCGGCTCTTTGGTGTCGCGATCTTTCACAAACTCCAAAGCCGTCATCAAACCATGCGCGCCACGCACATCGCCAATCGCGTTGTGTTTTGCCATCAAGCGTTTTGCGCCTTCAAACATCTGCGTTCCGCGCGCAGTTGCATTCGTGCGCACATCCAAACGTTCTGTTTCTTTCAAACACGCAATCGCCGCCGCCGCCCCAACGGGGTGCGCGGTATAGGTGTAACCGTGCCCAACAAACCCC
This sequence comes from Paracoccaceae bacterium, assembly GCA_018607905.1. Classification (GTDB taxonomy): domain Bacteria; phylum Pseudomonadota; class Alphaproteobacteria; order Rhodobacterales; family Rhodobacteraceae; genus Amylibacter. The sequence goes on from JABBAP010000041.1 coordinate 9,091, forward strand.
TCAGCGCCCGCTTTTTCAAACGCTTCGGCCACGTGATTTGCAATCATACAGGCCCCAAACGGATAGTACCCGTTTGTAATCGCCTTTGCGGTACACATGAAATCTGGCTGCACACCCCAATGGCGCGAACCCGACCAATCACCGGTACGGCCAAACCCTGTAATCACCTCATCCGCGATCATTAGAATGCCGTGCTTGGTACACAAATCGCGCATCCCCGGCATGAAGGTTTCGTGTGGTACCATGATGCCACCCGCACCCAAAATTGGTTCCATGATGAACGCCGCAATGGTGTTCGGGCCTTCAAACAGGATCTCGTCTTCGGCCGCTTGCAGGATCAACTGCGCCAGCTTTGCAGGATCGGCTTCATTGAATGGATTGCGATAGGTGTAGGGCGCTGGCAAATGGCGACATCCTGGCAACAACGGCTCATACGCTGTGCGGAATTTATTGTTGCCGTTCACCGATGCACCGCCGAAATGCGTGCCGTGATAGCCCTTTTTCAGGCTCAGGAATTTCGTGCGGGTCTGATCACCGCGAACCTTGTGATACTGACGCGCCAACCGCAACGCCGTTTCCACGGAATCCGATCCACCAGACGTAAAAAACGCACGGCCCATACCCTCTGGCTCAAAGAACTCGCGCAGCATCCAAGACAGCTCAATCGCGGCGTCATTCGACGTGCCAGAAAACGACGAATAATACGGCAACTGGTCCATCTGTTTTGTGATCGCTTCTTTGATCGGATCACAAGAATAGCCAAGGTTCACGTTCCACAAACCGCCAACCGCATCGACCATTTCATGCCCATCAATGTCAGTAATCCGCACACCAGACGCGCCCGTGATAATCGCAGGTGGGTTTGCTTGTTGTTGGCCTTGATGGCTCATCGGATGCCACATGTGGCGGGCGTTATTTTCGCGCAGGAAGTTGTCGTCTTTCATAGTCTTATCCTTTCAAAAGCGGTCATTCCGCCGCGTGCTGAGCCTGCGCATCCTGTGCGCCGTAAATTCTGGAAATTGATGCGGCCGCTGCCACCACATGCATGGCGATGTGATCGCCCACCGATACGTTGAAACGCGACGTTGGTGCAGCCACCGCAATCGCGCCGCAAACAGCGTTGTTCATATTGAAAACCGGTGCAGCCGTGCCGACAACATCTGTTTCAAAGGTACCAAGCGCACGGGCATATCCATTGCGCCGCGCGCATGCCACGGCATCCAAAACTGATTCGCGCGTTAATGGCGTTTCATCCGTGAATTGTTCAAACGAACGCCCTAGCATGGCGTTTATCTTTTTTGGCTCAACTTGGCTCAGCAGGGCGATGCCAGAAGCTGTCGCGTGAAGCGGAAGCAGTGACGCAGGGTCTATATAAACCCGCGTTCCTTTTACTGTGGTCTCTACAATTTGAACTTCGCTCAACGCGGTGCCTTGAACATGCGTGAGGTGCGCCGTTTCGCCAGTATCTTTAACCAATTGCGTAAGGATGTTTTTTACTGCAGCTTCAACGGGATACGTCAATTCTCGCACCATGGCTAACCGTGTAACGGCAGGCCCTAAATGATACCCTCGTGTCAATGGATCTTGTTCCAGAAAACCCTGTGATTCCAATGCTGCCAAATATCGTTGCACCGTGGCTTTGTCCCGATCCAGCAACCGCGCCGCTTCCGACAGGCCAACGGATGTTCGCGTCTCCGAGAACAACTCCAATACCCCCAGTGCCTTGTCGACGGTGCTCACAATTTCGCCCTTCGTTGCAAATGATACGGTTTTTGTTTGACATTAACGATACGTTTGCGCAATCATTATTTCAACCGCTGGATTGAATAATGATCCACGGTGCAAAAATCAAAGGACAACTAGGGAGTCCCCAATGAACAAGTTTCTGACCGTAGCAGCCACTGCTGCTTTGACGGCCGCCAGCTTTGCTGCGCCAGCCGTTGCTGAATACCCCGAAAAACCCGTCAACTTTATCGTGCCTTGGCCTCCGGGTGACCTCGAAGACGTGCTGACACGCATGATCGCCGAAGACTTCCAAGCAGAGTACGGCGTTGCGGCAGCCGTTGTGAACAAACCGGGCGGCGGTGGCGGCCCATTCCCAGGTGCAATCGAGGTGGCAACAGCACCATCCGATGGTTACACAATTGGGTCCTTCGTGATGGGCGTGCCTTTGGTCGGCCACCAAATCGGTATCCCAGAACTCAGCCCGGAAAAATTTGATCCGCTGGGCATTTTTGTAACCTACCCATTTGTTCTGGCAGCCGCAGCTGATGCGCCGTTCAAAACAATCAGCGAAATGGCGGAACATGCGAAATCCAACGAATTGGCTCTCGGCCATTTTGGTGCGCCACTGATCCCAACCAAAGTTACGCTCGCCTATGCAAAGGCAGCGGGTTTTGAATGGGGTTCAGAAGCCGCATTTGATGCGCTTGATTGTAACACTTTGGCCTCTGGCGATGCAGACGTGATCAACACCACGCTACAATTGATCTTGCCTTGCTTGGACTCCGTCACAGTCCTGACCTCGTTCACCTCTGATCGGATTTCACTGACTCCAGACACACCAACAATCACCGAAGTGAACCCCGCTTTGGCGATGACACTGTGGAACGGCTTGTTCGTGAACAAAGACACACCACAAGACGTGCGCGAAAAAATCATCGCTGTTGCCAAGAAAACAATGATGTCTGATCGTGCGCAAGAAGTGGCCAAAACAACTGGCGCACAAGTTTACTGGCAGGATGCAGCGTCATCCGCAGAACAAGTGGCATCAGATATTGCCAAGCTTGCTGAAATCAACGGCATGTTGGAATAAACAAAACAGAGTCAAAGCCGGCCCCTTTATACGGGTCGGCTTTTTCTATTTAGACTCGGGGCAGGCATGAACACGCAAACCATCAAAACCAAACCGGGCGAAATCCTGTTCATTGCGGCCTTCTTCCTGTTCTCGGCATTTCTGCTCTCCCAACTTGGTGAACAAGCGACGTTCAAACCCAAAGGCAAGTTCTTTGCCCAGCCCGCAGTTTGGCCCGGCATCAGCGTATTCGGCATGACCCTGTTTGGCGGCCTGCATCTGCTAACCCGTTACAAACACCGCGTCGGCGGCACAGGCGCAGAATTCACAACGTGGTTGCGCGCCCTCGAATTCGTCGCGTGGTTCATGGTCTATGTCTATGCCGTTCCCAAATTCGGCTACCTTCCCTGCACGCTCCTCTTTACCACCGCGTTGGGTTTTCGCATGGGGTATCGCAAAACCTCCACGTTGCTTTGGGCCACGTTCGCTGGCCTAATGATCGTCTTCATTTTCAAAACACTGCTCGGTGTTAAAATCCCAGGCGGCGCGATTTACGAATATCTGCCCGATGCCCTGCGCAACTTTATGATTGTGAATTTCTGACATGGAAGTCCTCCTCTCCAGCTTTGGCATCCTCGCACGGTGGGACGTGGTCGCGGCCCTGATCATCGGCTCTGTCGGTGGTGTCATCATCGGCGCAATTCCCGGTGTCGGCGCAGCAGTTGCCATCGCAATCCTGCTCCCCGCCACCTTCATTTTCGATCCAATCGTCGGGCTCACTGCCCTGCTCGGCATTTACGGATCATCCATGTACGGCGGCGCAATTCCCGCAATCCTGATCAACACACCGGGCACAGCCGTTAACGCCCTCACCACCTACGACGGCTACCCAATGACACAACGTGGCGAAGGCCGCCGCGCTCTCGCCCTCGCCTATTCCGCCAGCTTTTTCGGCGGCGTTTTCGCGATCCTTTGTCTAATCCTGCTCTCGCCCCTGCTCGCCAGTTTTGCAAAAAACTTCGGCAGTCGTGAAATCTTCCTCGCCGCCCTCCTCGGCATTGTTCTTGTGATCGTGGCACACCGTGGCCAAACCCTCATCGCCGCCGCTTTTGCGTGTTTCGGTATCTGGCTGCAAACCATCGGCCTCGCGCTTGATTACTCTAAAACCTACACTTTCGGGCAAAGCTGGCTCTCCTCTGGCGTGAACCTTATCGTCGTGGTCCTCGGCCTGTTCGCCATCTCCCAAGCCTTCGTTTTGTTAATTGACAAAGACAACTCCCCCAAGGCCGAACCGATGTCAGGCAGTATCTTCCAAGGCTTCAAAGAATTGATGCAGCACAAACGCGTTGTCACCATCAGCTCGTCCTTTGGCGTGGTCATGGGCATGATCCCGGGCGTCGGCGAATTCACTGCGCAATTCATGTCCTACACCACGGCACGCCGCCTCTCCAAAACACCCGAACAGTTCGGCAACGGCTCTCCAGAAGGCCTCATCGCATCCGAAGCCGCCAATAATGCCGTTCCCCCTGCCGCAATGATCCCACTCCTCGCGCTCGGCATCCCAGGCGAGGCTCTCACTGCCATGATGCTCTCGGTCTTTTACGTCCACAACGTCGTGCCCGGGCCGCAACTGTTTAGCGGTCAACTGGATTTCGTCGTCGCCCTCTACATCGCGCTTCTCATCCTCAATGTGCTGGTCCTCGTCTTCCTCCTCTTTTCAACAAACTTGCTGCTAAAAATCATCCAAATCCCAACACGGTTCTTGGGCGTCGTCGTCCTCACCCTGTCCTTCGTCGGCGTTTATTCCCTGCGAAATTCAGTCACGGATTGCATCATGGCCGCCTGCATCGGCGTGCTCGGCTTCATCATGAAACGCCTGAATTTGCCCATCGTCCCGATTATCCTTGGCATGGTTCTGGGCGAGATTATGCAAAACAAATTGCGCACCTCTATGCTGCGCGTGAAAAACCCGTTCGACATGATCGACCGCCCCATCGCGTTCATCCTGTTCTGCCTTATCCTCATCGTCCTGTTCGGCCACTTTCGCCGTATCTGGATGGAACAAAAAGCTGCGAAATCACAATGACCACACAAGCCCAAATTGATACGATCCGTGCGCAAATAATTGCCCCACAACAGCTGTTCATCGGCGGCAAACACGTTGCAGGAACCGCTGATCCAATGGGCGTCACATCCCCCATCGACGGATCAAACCTCACCACAATCGCCAACGCAACCGCATCCGAAGTAGACACCGCCGTCGCCTCCGCACGCGCTGCATTCAACGATGGGCGCTGGTCTAATCTGCCCCCTGCTGCCCGCAAAAAAGTCCTGTTTGCCATCGCCGACGGGATCGAAGCAGATGCACTCGCACTGTCTATCCTCGGCGTGCGCGACAACGGCACAGAATTCAACATGGCCTATAAGGCCGAGGCTGGCTCCGCCGCAGGAACCTTCCGCTACTACGCCGAGGCCATCGACAAAGTATCGGGCGAAATCGCCCCAACCGCGCCAAATACCCTCGGCCTTGTTCACCACGAACCCGTGGGCGTTGTCGGCGCAATCATCCCGTGGAACTTCCCGCTGATGATCGGCGCATGGAAACTCGCACCCGCCCTCGCCGCTGGTAACTCGGTTGTGTTAAAACCATCCGAAACCGCCTCGCTCTCCCTGCTCCGCCTCGCCGAAATCGCATCGGCTGCTGGCCTGCCAGACGGTGTGCTCAACGTCGTCACTGGCGATGGCCGCATCGCAGGCGACGCCCTTGCACGCAGCATGGATGTCGATGTGCTCGCCTTCACAGGTTCAGGCTTCACAGGCCGCAAACTGTTAGAGGCCTCCGCCCAATCAAACCTAAAACGTGTCTATTTGGAGCTCGGTGGAAAATCCCCGAACATCGTTTTTGCAGACGCGCCAGACCTCGACCAAGCCGCCAAAGTCTCTGCCGCTGGCATCTTTCGCAATTCAGGCCAAGTCTGCGTCGCAGGCTCGCGCCTTTTGGTCGAACGCTCCATCCACGATGATTTTGTCGCCGCAATGAAAATCCACGCCGAAGCCTTCAAAGTCGGCGATCCGCTCGATCTGCAAACCCAAATCGGCGCAATCAACTCCGAACGCCAACTCGAAGGCAACCTCTCCCTTACCGCCGCCGCCGTATCCGAAGGTGCAGAATGCATCACCGGGGGCGAACGCATCCTTGGCCAAACAGGCGGCACCTACATGGCACCAACGATCCTGAAAAACGTCCTGCGCACCAACACCGTTTTCAAAAACGAAGTCTTCGGCCCCGTCCTCGCCGTCACCCCGTTTGATACTGAAGCAGAGGCAATCGCACTGGCAAACGACAGCGATCTCGGCCTTGCCGCAGGGGTTTGGACAGCCGATTTATCCCGCGCGCACCGCATGATCCGCGCTGTTCAAGCAGGGGTCGTGCACGTGAACACCTACGGCGGCGCGGACAACACCGTACCGCTTGGCGGACACAAACAATCGGGCAATGGATCAGATAAATCGCTCCACGCGCTGTCGAAATACACCAACCTTAAAACCGCATGGATTCAGCTGTGACCCCAACCACAAAATCCCTTCTTGATCGTCGCGATGCCGTGCTTGGCCCAAACATGTCCACGTTTTACGAAGACCCTGTTCATCTGGTAAAAGGTGCCGGCGTTTGGCTTTGGGATGCGGACGGCAAAAAATACCTGGATTGCTATAACAACGTCCCGCACGTCGGCCACTGCCACCCGCACGTTGTTGACGCAATCGCCAAACAAGCCGCCACATTAAACACCCACACACGCTACCTGCACGAAGGCATTCTCGATTACACCGAACGCCTAACCGCCACGTTCGACGACCCGCTAAACACCGCGCTTTTGTGCTGCACAGGATCCGAAGCAAACGACGTTGCCCTGCGCATGGCCGAGGCCGTGACAGGCAAAACAGGCATCATCGCCACCGATCACACCTACCACGGCAACACCTCCACCGTGTCGCAGCTTTCCACCACCAACACGCCAAAACTCGGCCAAAGCAACCACATCCGTTTTGTGCCAACCCCCGACAGCTATCGCCCAGCCTCAAACGATCCCGCGCAATTCTTTGCCGATCAAGTCAGCGCCAAAATCGCTGAATTACAGGCATCTGAGCACGGTTTCGCCGCGCTCATCCTCTGTCCATTTTTCGGCAACGAAGGCTTCCCTGATCTGCCCGCAGGGTTCCTCGATGCGACACTCAAAGCGGTGCATGCCGCGGGCGGCATCTTGATCGCAGACGAAGTTCAACCCGGTTTTGGCCGCCTCGGCTCCCACTTTTGGGGCCACCAGTTTCAGGGCATCACACCCGATGTCGTGACCCTCGGCAAACCTATGGGCAACGGCCACCCCGTTGCTGGCGTCGTGACCAGCGCCGACATCATGCATGAATTCCGCACCGCATTTCGGTATTTCAATACATTTGGCGGCAATCCAGTGTCTTGCGCCGCCGCAATGGCCGTTATGGATGTGATCGAGTCCGAGGGTCTGATGACCCGCGCCGCAGATGTCGGAGCCTACGCCAAAGACGCGATGCAATCTCTTGCAAACAAACATGAAATCATCGGCGACGTTCGCGGCAAAGGCATGTTCTTTGGCGCAGAACTTGTCACCGATCGCGCCACCAAAACCCCCGCCACGGATTACATCTTGCGTGTCATCGAAGAACTGCGAAATCGGGGTATTCTGCTGAACAAGATTGGCGTTCATTACAACACACTAAAAATCCGGCCAAATCTGCAATTCAACCGCGAAAACACGGATCAGCTGATTGAAACGCTCGATGCGGTCCTGACAGATATTCAACCATGAAACGGGCCCATCAAGCGCTGGAAAATTGGGATATTCAGCCCACAGATGTGAACCTTGCGGCAGAGCGTGAAAACAAGGTCTACCGTGTCACAACCCCAAACGGCGATTACGCCCTACGCCAACATCGCGCAGGATATCGCACAGACGCAGAGCTGGCGTCTGAACTAATCTGGATGGCCGCAGTAAAGGCTTCGGGCCTAGATGTTCCACAGCCGATTGCTGCCAAAGACGGCACATTCCTAACGGTCATCGACAGTGTTCAATTCGACATCCTCACATGGTTGCCAGGTCGCCAGCTTGGCGCACACGGCACGCCTCTCGACCTCGAAAATCCAGAACAAACCTTCCGCACGCTTGGCCAATCCATGGCGAAATTACACAACGCCTCCGACGCATGGACACCGCCCACAGATTTCACCCGCCCCGCATGGAACGCAGACGGCTTAATTGGTGAAACCCCGCTGTGGGGCAGATTTTGGGATAACCCAACGCTCGCACATGGCCAGAGAGAACTGCTCGAATCCTTTCGCGCGAAAGCCTGCGCCGCGTTAAAAGAAGGCGACCATGATTTCGGCCTTATCCACGCCGATATGTTGCGTGAAAACGTACTTGTCGACGGCGAGATCCTGCGCATTATCGATTTTGACGATGGCGGTCACGGCTTTCGTTTGTTCGAGCTGGCGACCACATTATTCCGCGTCAAAGACGAACCAAACTCGGTTGAATTAACCACTGCGCTGATCGACGGATACCAATCCATTCGCCCCATCAACATCACCCATTTACCACTGTTCATGGCCTTGCGCGCCTGCACCTATGTCGGGTGGATCGTCACGCGCATGGAACTGCCAAATGCCGAAAAACGCAATATCGAACACATCCAAAACGCCACGCAAGCCGTTGCAAAATGGTTAGAAACGGAGCTTTCACATGTCTGACAAAACCATCCTCATAATCGGTACATACGACACCAAAGACGACGAACTGTTGTACATGGCCGAGCGCATCATTACCATGGGCGGTGGCGTGATGACGATGGATATCAGCGTGCTTGGTGATCCAACCCAAGCCTGTGATATTTCCAAACATGATGTGGCAGCAGCAGCCAACAGCTCCATCCAAGCCGCCATCGATTCAGGCGATGAAAACACAGCGATGCAAATCATGGCACGCGGCGCATCCACAATCGCCGCGCAACTTCAATCGGGCGGGAAATTTGACGGCGTCGTAATCCTCGGCGGAACGATGGGAACAGACGTGGCGCTTGATGTGTGCCAAGCCCTCCCGATGGGCGTGCCAAAATACGTCGTATCCACCGTGTCTTTCTCTCCGATCATCCCCGCAGAACGCCTATCTGCGGACATCCAAATGATCCTTTGGGCAGGGGGTCTCTACGGCCTTAATTCCATCTGCAAAGCCGCCCTTTCCCAAGCCGCAGGCGCAGTATTAGGGGCGGCACGCGCCGTGGAGCCTCCTGCAATGGACAAGCCAATTGTCGGGATGACATCGCTAGGATCATCCTGCCTAAGATATATGAAATTTCTAAAACCCGCCCTAGAAGATCGCGGTTTTGAGGTCGCCATTTTCCACGCCACAGGCATGGGCGGCATGGCATTTGAATCCCTCGCCGCACAAGGCAAATTCTGCTGCGTTATGGATTTCGCTTTACCCGAACTTGGCAACCTTTTGGCTGGCTCAGTCATCAATGGTGGCACGGATCGTATGCTAAACGCAGGCCGCGCTGGCACGCCGCAAATTGTTGCACCTGGCTGCCTTGATCTTATTGATTTTGCGGGTTGGCAAGACATTCCCGAACGCTACCAAGATAGACCCTTCCACGAACACAACCGCCTTATTAAGTCTTCCGCGCTCAACAACGACGAACGTCGCGAAACAGCTCAAGCCGTGGCTGAACGAATGTCTCAATCTTCCGCGCCAAATCACTTTATTATGCCTCTACAAGGTATTGAGGAATGGGACAAAGAAGGCGATGTGGCTTATGATCCAGAAGGGCTTTCTGCATTCACAGACGAAGTGCGCAAAGTCATGAAAGGGTCAATCGCTTACACAGAAATCGACGCGCATATCAACGATCAAGCCTTCGCCGATACCGCGCTTGAAATATTCGATGCTTGGTGCGCCGATGGCACCGTAGTAAAGTGACGTCTCCCTACGATATTCTGTTTGAACCCGTAAAAATTGGGCCTGTCACTGCACCCAATAGGTTTTACGCCGTACCTCATGCGACAGGCCATGGATGGCATGAGCCAAACGGTTCAATCGCTTTGCGGGCAACCAAGGCCGAAGGCGGCTGGGGTACAATTATTAACCCAATGACCGAAATATCTGCCGACGCAGACATGGGCAATCATCCATTAGATAGACTTTGGGATGATGCAGACATTCCACGCCATGTGGCGAATGTTCAGGCGATCAAATCTCATGGCGCATTGGTCGGGATAGAACTGGCCCACGGCGGAATGCGTGCACGGAACTATCATTCTGGCCTCCCTGTCAAAGGCCCGTCCGGTGGGCATATATTACGGCCAGAAATTCCCATGTTCACCCGCAAGATGGACAAATCGGACATTGCTGAATTTCGTGAGAACCACAAAGCAGCGGCGCGGCGCGCCAAACAGGCCGGATATGATATCCTTTATGTTTACGCTGCACATGATCTGTCTTTGCTCAGCCACTTCCTGTCGCCAAACAACAATCATCGCACAGATGAATATGGCGGCAGCTTTGAAAACCGTATTCGTCTGTTGCGCGAAACCCTTGAAGATACCTTAGAAATTGCCGCAACTGACTGCGCAGTCGCCGTGCGATTTAGTGTCGATGAACCTGACAAAGCCAATGGCATTCGCCACACTGGTGAAGGGCGCGATGTCATCGAAGCGCTCGCCGAGTTGCCTGATTTATGGGATATCAACATCGCAGGCTGGCCTTCTGACAGTCAAACCGCACGCTTCGCAGATGAAGGATATCAACTTCCGTTCATGGACTTCGTCAAATCTGTCACAACCAAACCCGTCGTCGGGGTCGGTCGGTACACATCGCCAGATGCAATGGTGTCAAACATCCGCAAAGGGCGGCTCGATCTGATTGGCGGTGCGCGCCCTTCAATTGCCGACCCATTTCTGCCAAACAAAATTCGTGACGGCAAAATTGAGGCAATTCGCGAATGCATCGGTTGTAATGTTTGCGTATCAATGGACGCGTACGGTGTGCCGTTGCGCTGCACCCAAAACCCGACAATCGCAGAAGAATGGCGCCGCAATTGGCATCCCGAAAATATTCCCACATCAAAAACGCTGAAATCCTATCTTATTGTGGGTGCTGGCCCTGCAGGATTGGAATGCGCATGGACCTTATTGCGGGCTGGTAACACCGTCACAATCGCTGAAGCACGCGATGTCGCTGGTGGCCGCATCACCCGTGAAAGTGCGTTGCCCGGCCTGTCATCATGGGCACGGGTACGTGACTATCGCACCTATCAATTGGGCCAATCAAGCAACGCTACCCTGTATCTATCGAGCGCGCTTTCTGCGTCAGATATCGCCGAGTTTGATGCTGATCATGTCATTATTGCCACCGGCTCTTCTTGGGTGGCTGAGACGCCAATGCTGACGCCAGATGACATTATGGATGGCTTACTACCCACTAATTCTGTTCAAATTTATGACGATGATCATTTTTACATGGCAAGTGTTCTGGCCGAGCATATTGCCCTAGCTGGGTTAGATGTGTCCTACACAACCGCGCAACCTGTCGTTGCTGGTTGGACTGATTTCACCCTAGAACAAGATCGCATTATTGCTCGGCTCAATGCTCTTAATGTGCCGATGCACGTGAATACACCGTTTTCGACTCTGCAATCTGGTACCGTTTTACATGTCGGTCATCGCGCCCCGAATGATAGCTTGTTTGGCGAAACCCGTGACCTGCTCGGAGAAGAAAACGTAACGCTGTGCGGCGATGCGCTGGTCCCCGGGACGATCCAAGCAGCTGTTCATTCCGGGCATCGCATCGCGCGGCAGTTGCTGGGTGATCCATTGGCGGGGAACACGGTAAATCGCGAAGTTCCACAAATCCTGCTTTAGCGTTTCACGACCACATCCCACACTTTACGCATCACCGTCGGCAAATCCGTCGGTGAAAACTGATCCCGCGACAAGAACGACCCGACCAAGGGATCGCCCGCAACGCCTTCGGCCACAAACACCGCCAGCTCCAGATGGAAATGCGTGAACGTGTGGCGCACTTCGCCAACCTCGCGCCAATCCCCATCCATCGGCGGCTCCCCTTGCACTGGCTCTTCGCGCCATTCACTTCCGGGCCACCCCAGCATCCCACCCAGCAATCCCTTATCAGGCCGCCGTTCAATCAAAACCGCCCCATCAACACGGATCGCCACAAACGCCACACCTTGGCGCACGGGTTTCGGCTTTTTCGGCGTTTTGCGGGGAAACGTCGCCCCGTCCCCAGCCTTGCGCCCTTCGCAATTTTCCAGCCAAGGGCAAATCCCACAAGCTGGCGATCGTGGTGTGCAAATCGTTGCGCCTAAATCCATCACCGCCTGCGCATAATCCCCACAGCGTTCATTCGGCGTTAGCCCATCCGCCAAGCCGCGCAAAACTTCCTTTGATGCAGGCAACGGCTCCTCAACACGGTAATACCGCGCCATCACCCGTTCGACATTTCCATCCAACACCACAGCACGGCGATCAAACGCAATCGATGCAACCGCTGCTGCCGTGTACGGGCCAATTCCCGGTAACTTTAGCAATGCCTCGTAACTATCTGGAAATACGCCATCCAGGTCCGAGGCAACAACCCGCGCGCATTTCAACAAATTGCGGGCACGCGCGTAATATCCGAGGCCCGCCCATGCCGCCATCACATCGCCGTCCTGCGCATCGGCCAAATCAGTTACCGTCGGCCACCGCGCCACAAATTTGCGAAAATAGTCTTTCACGGCTGCCACAGTGGTTTGCTGCAACATCACTTCGGACATCCAAATGTGATAAGGATCAGGCAAAACCCCTGCTTTTCGGTCCAAAGGCGATACGCGCCAAGGCATTTCGCGGGCGTGAATATCGTACCAATCCAGCAAGACATCTGCCTGTTGTGTCATTTTATAACGCAATTTTTATCACCCAAACCCGTGTATTCTGTGACATAGAGCCTACGTCAGCATAAAGTAACGTGAATCATCGGATAAGACAGCATGCCTGCCCCAAAAACGCAAAAATCAACTTCTAAGCCCAAGCGCCCCAAACGCCTGAGCCGTGGTTTTGCGCAAACAGGCGGTATTCTCAGCTCGCAAATCCGCAAAGCATCCGAAACACGCGGCTTTTCAGAAACACGACTTTTAACCCATTGGTCCGAAATCGCAGGCAGCGCGGTCGCGAAAATCGCACGGCCAGTCAAGGTCGGTTACACGCGCCAAGGCATGGGCGCGACGCTCACTTTGTTAACGACCGGGGCAAACGCACCGATGGTGCAAATGCAATTGCCGCAAATCCAAGAACGCGTAAACGCAACCTATGGATACGCCGCTATCAGCCGCATTCACGTGACCCAAACCGCTCCCACAGGTTTTTCCGAAGGGCAGGCATCCTTTGAGCATGACAAACCAAAGAAACGCGCGCTTGCGCCACAAGAAAAAGCAGAAGTTCAAACAACCGTCTCGAATGTGACAGATGAGGGCCTGCGTGCCGCATTGGCCACTTTGGGCGAAAACATCCTAACCAAACCCCGTACCTGAATACAGAGAGGATCTCAAAATGATCACCCGCCGCACAGCACTGGCCACACTGGCCGCAACGACCCTGCCCGCGTCAATTTCATTGGCACAGGATGACGCCGTAGAAGTTAAAGAGATGATTTCAGGTAACCCTGACAGCGCTGTCACAGTGATGGAATACGCGTCATTCACCTGTCCGCATTGCGCCAGCTTTCACGCCAACACCTACCCGCAACTGAAAGCCAACTACATCGACACCAACAAAATCAAATTCGTCTACCGCGATGTCTATTTTGATCGCTTCGGCCTGTGGGCATCTATGATCGCTCGGTGTGATGACACGAAATTCTTCGGCGTTGCTGATATGTTGTACAAACGTCAGGCCGAATGGTCCCGTGCTGGCGATCCAGCCGAAGTTGTTGCAGCCATGCGCAAAATCGGCCTTTTGGCTGGCCTTACGAACCAACAGATGGACGATTGCCTGAACAATCAGAAAATGGCCGAAGCATTGGTCGCGCGGTTCCAAGAAACATCAACCGCAGATGAGGTGACCTCTACGCCGACGCTGTTTGTGAACGGGACCAAATATTCCAACATGGCCTATACCGAACTTGCTGCAATCATCGAAACTGAACTCGGCAACTAAGCAAACGAACCCTCCATAAATTGTGGTGGAGGGTTCTTAACATTAGGGGTAGGCTTCCCAAAACATCGTTCCTGTCGGAGGCCTCCCCAAATGTCCAACTCCCCTTTAAACGGCCTTCGCGTCGTTGAACTTGCTCGCATTTTGGCTGGCCCTTGGGCAGGTCAAACCCTCGCCGATCTTGGCGCCGAAGTGGTGAAAATCGAAGCCCCCGAAGGCGACGATACCCGCAAATGGGGGCCTCCCTTCATTGATCGCGGTGATGACGTTGCCGCTGGTTATTTTCATGCCTGCAATCGGGGTAAAAAATCAGTCGTCGTTGATTTTCGCACACCAGAGGGCAAAGCAGATCTCCTCGGCCTTATCGCAGAAGCGGACGTGGTGATCGAAAACTTCAAAGTCGGCGGCCTCGCGAAATACGGCCTTGATTACGAATCCCTAAAATCTGCCAACCCGCGTCTAATCTATTGTTCCATCACAGGATTTGGCCAAACAGGCCCCTACGCCCCACGCGCTGGCTACGATTTTCTGATGCAAGGCATGTCTGGCCTGATGTCCGTCACAGGTGAAATCGGCGGCGAACCGCAAAAATACGGCGTCGCTGTCACAGATGTTTTCACGGGGCTCTATTCCGTTATCGCGATCCAAGCCGCCCTTTCACACCGTGAAAAAACAGGGCGCGGCCAACACATCGACATGGCGCTTTTGGATGTCGCAACTGCGGTCACGGCCAACCAAGGCTTCAACACGCTCGCCACAGGCAAAGCTCCGGGCCTCACAGGCAACGCCCACGTCAACATCGTGCCCTACCAAGTATTCCCAACATCGGACGGCCATGTCATTGTCACCTGCGGAAATGATGGGCAATACAGCCGTTTTTGCAAAGTCTTGGGTCGCACCGACCTCATCGCCGATCCCCGCTTTGACACGAACCCAAACCGCGTCACCAATCGCGAAATCCTTGTGCCGATTTTGCAGGATGAAACCGTCAAACACACCAAAGCGCATATCTTGGAAGCCTGCGAAGCTAACACCGTGCCCGCTGGCCCGATCAACGACATGAACGAGCTGTTCGCCGATCCCCACATCCAATCGCGCGGCATGCAAATGGAACTCGAAGGCCTGCCCGCCATCCGCTCCCCGATGCGTTTTTCAGATTCAGAACTCGCCACAAAAACTGCCGCCCCAAAACTCGGCGCGCACACAGACGAAATCCTCAAACGCGGCTAACTTCTTCTGGCCAAAAATATCTCGGGGTTTGGGGCAGCGCCCCAAGACGATTAACCCATCTGCGACGGTAAAAACAACGCCAGTGCTGGGATCGCCAGCAACAACGCCAAACGCAGAATGTCCATGATCCAAAACGGCGTCACACCTTTGAAAACAGTGGCAGTAGACACATCGCCAACCACACCTTTCAGAACAAACACGTTCAACCCAACAGGCGGCGTGATCAAACTGATCTCGGTCACAACAACTACGATGATACCGAACCAAACAGGATCAAACCCAAGCCCGCCTTCACCCGCCACCAGCGGGAAAAAGATTGGCACAGTCAGCAGCAACATCGACAAGCTCTCAAAGATACAGCCCAGCACGATGTAAATCGCGATGATAAACGTCATCACAACCCACGGCGCAACATCATACGCCGTAACCGCACCGCGCAATGCTTCGGGCAGGCCCGCGACATTTACAAAGTTGGAAAAGATCCACGCACCGATCAAAACACTGAACAGCGATGCCGTCGTGATCGACGTTTCACGCAACACTTCGAACGTGCCAGAAAACGTCAGCCCACCGCGCAGCAGCGCGATCAAAAACGCACCCGCCGCACCCATGCCAGCGGCCTCGGTTGGGGAAAATGCCAGATGAATTGGCCAGAAATCCAGCGCACCATAAAGCCCGCCAATTACAAGGAAGAACAGCAGCAAAACAGCCCAAACACCCTTGAGCGCCGAAATCCGTTGCGCACCCGTTGAACGGGGGCCAGCAGGGCCAGCTTCAGGATTGCGCATCACCGAATACTTCACTGCGATCAGGTAAAACAGAATACCGATAAATCCCGGGATAATGCCTGCAATAAACAGCTTCCCGATAGAGGTTTCCGTCAGCAATCCATAGATCACGAGGATAACAGAGGGCGGAATCAGAATGCCCAAGGTACCACCCGCGGCAATCGACGCGGTGCTCAAACTATCGGCATACCCGTATTTGCGCATCTCTGGCATCGCCACCTTTGACATGGTCGCAGCCGTCGCCAATGATGATCCAGAAATCGCGGCGAACCCACCACAAGCCACAATCGTTGCCATCGCCAAGCCACCACGGAAATGCCCCAGAAATGCGTTTGAAACCTGATACAATTCGCGGCTAATACCGCCTTTGTTCACGAACAACCCCATCAGCACAAACAACGGCACCACGGACAGGCCGTAATCCTGCGAGGCATCAATCATCAGTCGTGCCACCATCGAAATGGAACCGCGAAAGCTGGTTTCAAACATGAACCCAACCATACCAACCAGCCCCATTGCAAAGGCAATCGGCATACGCAGCAGCACCAAAAACAGAACGGCTGCAAATCCTATAAGGGACTCGGTCATCGCGCAGCCTCCACATAATTTGGGGCAAACATCAGGGCCAAACCGCGCAGGATCAGGGCCACCATCGTTGCAAATGTCATAATCGCAATGAACCAGCTTAGGTAAAACACCGGCCAGTTCAGATATTCAGTCGTGTCACCGTAGGATTGCGCACGCTTCGCCAAAACCACCACGCGGCTCGCAGGCCAATACAGCATCACACCACAAATCAGCGACATCGCTGCGTCTCTCCAACGGATCATATTTATCTTTTCAAACAGCCCGTCCAGCAAATCCACACTGATATGCCCGCCCTTAAAAGACATGGACGGCATCACAGAAAACACAATCACAGCCATCGACATGCGGGTCAGTTCTGTTGCGGCCTCAATCGGGGCGTTTATCGTGGATCGCAAAACCACATCGCAAAACGTCATCGCCATCAAAAAGAACAACGCGATGCAGGATACAAAAATAGGCAGCTGAGCTGCCATACGAATAAGGGAGGCCAAACGGTCCATAATTACTCTCAAATGACGACTGGCGCGGGGCTAACCCGCGCCAGAAATTGTCTTACTTCGCCATCTCGGCTTGAACCATTGCATAGGCTGCTTCGGCGTCTACGCCTTTGGCAGCCAGCTCGGCTTTCACGCTTGCGATCACTTTGTCTGCAATCACTTTGAACGCTGCGATGTCATCTGCGGATGCCTCAACAACCACGTTATCAGATTCCATCGTTGCCTTTACGCCAGCAGCATCTGCCGCGTCCCATGCAGCACCCGCCATACGGCTCAGTGCTTCACCGAAAACTTCGCTTTCGAGCGCAGCCTGTGTATCGGCTGGCAGAGCGTCGAACTTTTCTTGGCTCATCAACAAAGAGAACGCACCACGGTAAAAACCACCTGGCATCGTGTAATAGTTTTCAGCAACTTCGGTCAGCTTAAAGCTTTTGCGACCTTCAGCTGGCATTGTCACAGCATCGGCTGCACCAGAATCGAGCGTTTCGTAAACCTTGGGTGCTGGTACACGAATACCAACAAGACCCAATTCAGCGCCAACATCACCAGCAACACCACCGCCAATGCGGGTTTTCATGCCGCTCATGTCGGCCATGGTGTTGATTGGCTTGTTAGAGTGGAACTGTCCAGGGCCGTGGGTCATCAAACCGATAACCTTCACGCCTTTATGCTCGTCCAACGCTTTCAAATGGGCCTCGTAAACACGCCAGTACGCAACAGACGCTGCCTCTGCACTGCCTTCATACCCTGGCAATTCGATCAGCTTTGTCGCAACGAAACGACCTGGGTTATAGCCTGAAAAAGTCCAAGTCATGTCGGCCGCGCCGTCCAAAACCAAATCCATTTGTGCAGGTGGTGGGGCCAAACCGTATTTGATCTCGGCTGTTACCTTACCGTCAGTTGCCGCTTCCATCATTTCGATCAGCTTTGGCCACATGATCGCATTCATCGAATGGCTCGGCGGCGCCCAGCTAGAAATATTCAGCGTCACATCTTGCGCATACGCGCCTACAGATGCAGTCAACGCAACCGCGGTGGTTGCTAGGAATTTTGTAAACTTAGACATATGACCTCCCAGTCAGTAATCGACACGTGTTACACAGTGTCGTTCAATTCGTTACATTTGTAACGTTTTATCAGCTTTGCAAGCAAGAACTACAATCAGACATATCACAATCTATTCAATAATCGTCTCATATGCAACGATTATTCTTTTGGCAGGTTTTTTGGCCAGAAAACTGGTCTAAATCACCATCAAGCTTTCAATGCGCGACCGCACGCTCGCGGGCCATGCAACAGCCTTCTTTTTGCTGAAATCAATACAGACCAACGTAATCAAGGCTTTCAAACGCTCTTCGTCCCCACATCGACACGAGATGTTAAAGGCAAGGCTGGAGCGACCCAACTTGTCCAACCGCAGCTGAAAATCAAGCCGATCTTCCAAGTAACTCGCCTCAAAGAAATCCGTTTCGATACGAACAGAGGGAACCGTCACATGCAGATCCTGTTGCATCTGGTTGAATGAAATCCCAACCTTTTCCTCAAAGAATTGCTCCACGGTCAGGTTCAGCATTTCGTAATACCGTGGATAAAACACGATCCCAGCAGGATCACAGTGTTGGAACCGCACGATTTGATAGGTCGAATGAACTTTATCTGGCATTAATTTTTACCCTGTTTGGCGGCAAACATTGGCCCACCTTTGTGGCGCGGAAACCCATAGCCGTTGATCATGACAACATCTATCGCTTCCGCGCTTTGCGCGATGCCTTCAGCCAAGATCGCCTGACCCTCTGATGCCATCGCAGCTAAAATACGGGCCATGATCTCATCCGCATCAAAACTGCGTCGCGTCACACCGCTGGCGGCGGATTCTTCTAAAATAATCGCCTCGACAATCGGATCAGGCTCACCGCGCCGCGATCCCTCAGCATATGAAAACCAGCCGCTTCCGGTCTTTTGCCCGAACCGTCCCAGCTCACAAATCCGATCGGCAATCCTCACGTACCTCTCCTTTGGGTCGCGCGTTGGCGCACGCCGTTTGCGCGCCGCCCAGCCGATATCCAGCCCCGCCATATCCTGCATCGCGAAAATACCCATCGGGAAACCATAGGCCTTCATCGCTGCATCCACATCTTGCGGTGCCGCACCGTCCTCAACCATGTAATCACATTCACGCCGATACGCAGACAGAATGCGGTTGCCGATAAACCCGTCACAAACGCCCGCAGGCACGCTAATTTTGCGCAACATTTTGCCCAGCGCAAACCCTGTTGCCAGCACATCAGCCGCCAACCCGTCAGGGCGCACAATTTCCAACAACTTCATCACATGCGCTGGGGAAAAGAAGTGTAGCCCAATCACGCGGCTTGGGTCCGCCACACTCGCTGCAATTTCGTTCACATCCAGATACGACGTGTTCGTCGCCAGCACCGCATCGGGCCGCGTCACGCGCTCCAGTTCAGCAAATACCTGCTTTTTCACGTCCATGTCCTCGAACACGGCCTCGATCACCAAATCAACATCCGCTAACGCATCGTAAACGAAATCACCGCTGAACATGCCCAGCAAAGCCATGCGTTTATCTGCAGAAATCAGCCCCCGTTTCATGCTTGCGGTTAACGTATCCGCCACACGATCCTGCCCAGCCTTCAACGCCACCGCATCCCGCTCAATCATCGTCACCGACAGTCCCGACAACAGCAGCGCCACACAAATACCAGCCCCCATCGTACCGCCGCCAATCACACCAACATAGCGCAACGCACGCGGCGCAACCCCTTTGACTGCGGCAACTTTGCCAACGGATCGTTCGGCGAAAAACACGTGTCGCAACGCCGCAGATTGCGGATCGGCCATCAACTCCATGAAAATTTCGCGCTCATTGTCTAACGCTGCAACACCGCTCAACCGAACCGCATCTGCTACCGCATCAACCGCGCAAATAACCGAGTTTTGCCCGCGCGCCTTAGCGACCAATTTCCCAGCAATCGCTCCCCAAGCATCGGCATCCAACGCATCCACAGGGCCGCGATCCACCAGTGCAACAGGCAGACCGTTGCCAGAAATACCCTTGGCAAACGCCACCGCATCACCGCGCAAATCACCCGTCGCAACCTGATCAACCAACCCACAAGCCGCAGCATCCGCCGCGCCAATCGGTTTGCCCGTTGCAACCATTTCCGCAGCTTTCGCAACAGGAACCAAACGCGGCAAACGCACCGTGCCACCTGCCCCGGGGATCAAGCCAAGATGCACCTCGGGCACACCCATTTTCGCCTTTGGATCGGCCACACGGTAGTGACAGCCCAACGCCACTTCCAAACCACCGCCCAGCGCCGTTCCGTGTATCGCCGCAACCCAAGGCTTTTTCGCACGCTCAACCTGCAAAACCACATCAGGCAAACCAGGTGCCGCCATCGGTTTGCCAAATTCGGAAATATCCGCGCCCGCCATAAACGTGCGCCCCGCCGCGATCAACACAACAGCTTGTACCGCATCATCACCGTCCGTTTGGGAAACGGCATCCGCCAACCCCAACCGAACTGCGTGGCTCAGCGCGTTAACAGGCGGATTATCTACCGTGACAATCGCGACTTCATTTTCAATCTCAATTGTCACTGCATTCATTTTGGATATTCCTTACAAAACTGCGTCCAACGCGTTGCGCAACTTGGTAACGGCCCCGTCGACATCATGCAACTTGTCCAACCCGAACAAACCCAAACGGAATGATTTGTAATCCTCTGGCTCGTCACACATCAACGGAACACCTGCCGCAATCTGCATGCCTTCAGCGGCAAATTTGCTGCCATTCTGGATGCCTGGATCTTCGGTATAAGAAACCACCACACCCGGTGCACCAAACCCTTCGGCGGCAACCGAAACGATACCTTTTTCAGCCAACATCGCACGCACCTTCGCGCCCAATTCCAACTGCTCATCACGCACTTTATCGAACCCGTATTCCTTGGTTTCAACCATTGTGTCGCGAAAGCTGCGCAACGCATCCGTTGGCATTGTCGCGTGATAGGCGTGACCACCATTTTCATAGGCTTGCATGATCGAATACCACTTGCCCAAATCCACCGCGAACGAGCTGCTTTGCGTATCGCCAATTTTGCTAAGCGCATGATCAGACATCATCACCAAACCCGCAGATGGCGATGCAGACCAACCCTTTTGTGGCGCAGATATCAGCACATCCACACCAACAGCTTTCATATCGACCCACGCACACCCCGACGCAATACAATCGAGCACGAACATTCCGCCATAAGAATGCACAGCATCCGTCACCGCCTTGATGTAGTCATCAGGCAGGATCATCCCGCTTGATGTTTCAACGTGGGGCGCAAAAACGATATCTGGTTTTTCCTCACCAATCTTGGCCACGACTTCATCAATCGGTGCAGGGGCAAACGGAGATTGATGGGCATTCGCCACGCGGCGTGCTTTCATCACCGTTTCGGATTCCGCAATCCCGCTCGCATCAAAAATCTGCGTCCAACGGTATGAAAACCACCCGTTGCGGATAACCATCGCGTTTTTGCCCGCCGCAAACTGGCGTGCAACCGCTTCCATGCCATAGGTTCCGCCACCGGGCACAATCGCAACACCATCGGCGTTATACACCTCTTTCAGCATGGCATTGATATCCAGCATCACGCACTGAAACGCCTTGCTCATGTGGTTCAGCGATCGGTCGGTAAAGACCACTGAAAATTCCATCAAACCATCTGGGTCAACATTCGAGTTCATGCGCTGTCTCCTATCTAAAAATCATTCTGCCGCCGTTTAGTGTGCCCAAACCGCGACCTGTTAACGTATCTCGGTATCAAACCAATCATCTGCAGCGGGCGCTAAATCCGCCAACAATTGATGTACAACCGTCCGGCAGTCTTCGCCTTGCCATCCCTTAGGGAAAAAGCCGAGCGGTAAATCTGCGTGTCGAAGCACCAATCGACGCCATTGATGCACAATCAACAGCCGTAAAACAGCAGCGTCCAGCGGCGAAAGATTACGTGGTGAAATATCTTGTAGCACCCCAAACAGATCGCGGTACCCTTGCAAAACATCTTGCGCGCCAATTCGGGCCTTTACCCAATCAGGAATATTTTCAAACTGCCCCGACATCACAAATCCGTCCGGCACAGCCTGTTGGGCCTTTGTTAGATAGGTACGACCACCCAAACTAATGGCATCGCTAGACACATCTTCGATTGCATTTTGCATCACGATCACCTGCCAACCATCCGACGAGCCAGCACTTTTTGCATAAATCCGTTTTGTCGCAGGCTCAAAATCCGACGCGCTCTTTTGCGTCAATTGATAGAAACTCAGCCGTCCCTTTTTGGTCCGCTCAATCAACCCGTCTTTGGTTAATCGCGACATTGCCACGCGAAAGGCCTCTGGCTTTACGCCCATTTCGGCGGTCAAAATCGCCAGCGTGCTCGATGCAACGACGCCACCGCGTTGCACAACTGCATCGCCAAAAATGGTGATCACGACGGACCACACACGAATGCGGCTCAATTCGACCAACTGGCGAATGGCTTGCTTGCTCTGAAGGGTCCCCTGCGTCATGCTCTCTTTATAACGTCAATGTGTGGGACTACCACGGGGGAAATATGTCGCAAACCAGCTTTTCAATCGAAGACGGCAAAGCATTGCTGCAAAACGCTTTTGCACCTTGGGTGCTTGCGCAAAACTTAACGCCAGAAACCCTTGGCAAAGCCCAAGCAACTTTCACCCTTCCAGCCAACGAAGACCTCGCTTTGCGCGGTGGCCCCGGCGCTGGTTTAATCTGTGGTCAAGCCATCGCGGCCGCCGCCGATACCGCAACAGTTATCGCGCTTGCAGGGGCGAACGGACGGTTTCGAAACTGCACCACGGTTGATTTATCCGTAAACTACCTGCGCCCGCTTCCGATGGGCGACACCAAAATCACGGTGGATATCGAAAGCAACGGTCGCAAGCTCGCCACCTGCCGCCTAACGATCCAATCACATTCCAGTCAAAAACCCGCCGCACTGGCAACCGCAACATTTATGTATCTTGAGGATTAACAACCGCCGCCATCGCCTCGATCAGCGTTGTGTCATCTGACAGCTCCAGCCGCACAGGCAAAGTTATCACTTTATGCCGCCAGCCTTTGGGCAACCGAACGGCATCTTTTTCCGTTGTCACCATCTGTGCGCCCATTTGCGCAGCCTCGGATTCCATTCGACGCAGCAGCGTTTCCGACAGGGTCTCGTGATCCCCAAATGACCGCGTTCCAACAACATTTGCACCCGTCGCACGAAGGGTTTCAAAAAACTTCTCGGGCCGTCCAATCCCTGCAAAGGCAAACGCGCGCAGATCATGCCACAGCATCCCAGTTTGCAGCGGCTCGAGCGCTCCTTTGATATGCGGAATGTCGGCGAAATCCTTCATTCGTCCAGCAAACTCACGCTGCGCTTGCTGCGGCCCGATGCTTAACACCAAATCGGCCACCAGCATGCCATCGCACACGCCTTGCCGCAGCGGGCCAGCAGGCAACAGCCGTTCATTGCCGAACCCAACGCCTGCATCCACCACCATAATCGTGAAATCTTTGATCAAATCGGGGTTCTGCATCCCATCATCAAGGATCAACACTTCGGCCCCAGCCGCAATCGCCGCCACTGCCCCAGCGGCGCGATCCTTCGCAACCCAACACGCACCAAATGCGGCCAGCAGCAACGGTTCATCCCCGACATCGCTGGCCGTATGATCCACCTCATCAACCCGAAGCGGCCCAACTTCAGACCCGCCATACCCCTTAGAAATGACATGCGCCGCAACGCCCAATTCATTGAACACATTCAACAGTTTGATAACCGTAGGTGTCTTTCCAGTGCCGCCAACATTGATATTGCCCACACAAATAACAGGCACAGACACCCGTAAATGTTTGCCTTTCCGCTGGCGTCGATCGCTCAGAACACGCCACAGGATCGAAAGCGGATGCAAAACATTGGCCCAAAAACCGGCCTTGGATGGCGGGTTAACCCAAAACGCAGGCGCTCTCACAACGGGGCTCCCATCGGTAGATGATCCCAGATCGCCTCGACCAACGCATCGGTCGCATCCGCGCCCTCAGAACTGACCATCCACCCCGCATGCGCCATTTCCGCCGCACGATCAGGGATCACCAATTCCGTCACGGCCTCGACCAAGGACGACACCGACGCGACCTCAATCGCAGCGCCCGCATCGCGTAATCGCAGATAAATATCGGCATAATTATCAACATGCGGCCCGTGCATAATCGCAGACCCCAAATTCGCCGCCTCTAACGGCGGATGCCCGCCACGTTCAACCAACGACCCACCCAAAAAGCACACGGCAGCCATTTGGTACCAAAGGCCCAGCCCATCAAACCCTTTTGCGATAATCACATCCGTTCTGGGCGGTAAGTCATCCAAATCGCTACTATGTTTGAAATGCAGCCCAATCGTTTTACAGCCCTCAGCAATGCGATCCGTTTCCTCTGGATCAGCAGGAACGATGATCAACATCAAACGATGTGTGTGGCGCAATGCGGTGCGATGCGCCTCCAAAATTAAATCAATTTCTTCCGAACTTATCTTGGCCGCCAACCAAACGGGCCGCCCATCCAACTGCTTTGCCAGCCGAGATCGTCGCTTTTCATCATGAGGCAACGCCAGTGCTTCTTCGCACAATATCCCCATCACCGTTGCGTCTGCGCCAAAATGTTTGACCTGTTTCAACGCCACTTCATCGCTGACCAGCACCTGATTAAAACTGCGCAACACAGGTTTCCCGATGCTTGGCAGCCATCGAAATTGCGGATTGGCCTGATCAACATCCGCAACATTCGCTAATATCGCAGGAATGTTGCGCGTGGACACTTCGCTGTTCATAACAGGCATCAAAACATCATCGACCCAAACACAAATATCAGGCATCCAATGATCCAGAAATCGTTCCACAGCAGCGGGTTTGTCAAATGGCGCGTATTGATGCAGCACACCCTCGGGCATCCGCAACGCAAAAACAAAATCCTGAATTTGATCCTGCGTCGTCACCAAATACGAGATTTCGGGCATCTCACTGCGGCATTGCCCGATGATCCCCACAAGGTTAAGCGCGCCCTTTAAATCCTTCACATGAAACCAAATAAGCGTGCCGACTGGGCGGGGCAAACCCGGTTTCCCACG
Organism: Paracoccaceae bacterium; assembly: GCA_018607905.1. Classification (GTDB taxonomy): domain Bacteria; phylum Pseudomonadota; class Alphaproteobacteria; order Rhodobacterales; family Rhodobacteraceae; genus Amylibacter. The sequence continues at coordinate 34,428 of JABBAP010000041.1, forward strand.
CCGTTCATCCACGCGGCTCGCGTCTTCGTCACCACGCGCCACACGTCGCGCCAAATCATGCTGGGCCAGTGGCGCAGTGATCCGCGCCGCACCGCGCAAAAGGGTTTCGCCAAGGCTTTTAGAAGGCATGAGCAGGCTCCATAGGATGCTGATTTATGCCACGCGACGGCTAAACCGCCAAGTGTTTCAAAAACGGCGCGCGCAACGCTGGCGCACAGGCAATCATTCCAGGTATTTTCGCGCCCGTCGAATTGTAAACGGGAACGTCTCCCTTGGCATCAAACACTGCCGCCCCAGCCTCGGTGCAAATCAAATCGCCAGCCGCCACATCCCACTCCCACGCAGGGCGAAACGTCAACATTGCATCAAACCGTCCATTCGCAATCAGCGCCAACCGATACGCCAGTGATGAACGGAAATTGCGTTTCACAGGGGGCACGCCACCCGCCCAATGTTCGGCGTTCAACATCGGTTTTGCCGCCAAAACCTCGGCCTTGGCCAAATCATCCACGTTACTTGGCGCGATCGGCTCGCCATTCAATGTCGCCCCGCCCCCGCGCGTCGCAGCAAAGGTCATTTTCTTGGCGGGCAAATGCACCACCGCCGCCGTAACAACACCTTTTTCTGCCACTGCAAACGAATGCGCGAAATTTTCGTGCCCCATAATAAAAGACCGCGTTCCATCAATCGGATCCAGAATAAACACCCGATCACAGTCCAACCGCGCCAGATCATCGTCGGTTTCCTCTGACAGCCAGCCATAATCGGGCCGCGCCGCCTTTAGACGCGTTTCCAACATCGCGTTTACTTCCATGTCGGCGACGGTCACAGGGCCTTGATCCCCGTCCTTTTCCCAGGTTTCAGGATCGTTCTTGAAATACTTCAGCGCGATGTCACCTGCCGCGCCAGCAACATCCAAAAGCAGTTCCAGATCATGCACCGGCAATGGTTAATCCTTCCACCAGCAGGCTCGGGACAACACGGCTCAAATGGCTTCGTGCATCATTCGCAGCAATCATATTTTTCAACATATCGCGCAGGTTACCCGCCACAGTGCATTCATTTACTGGGCCAGTTACCGCGCCGTTTTCCACCCAAAACCCAGATGCCCCGCGCGAATAATCACCCGTGTTCGGATTAATGGTGGACCCGATCATCGACGTGATTATCAGCCCCGTTCCCATCTGCGCGATCAACTCATCGCGGCTATATTCGCCCTGCGTCAACGACAGGTTTCCCGAAGACGGTGATGGCGGTGATGAAACCCCACGGCTGGCATTGCCGGTGCTTTCCATCCCCAATTTTCGCGCTGTCCCCAGATCGAGCGTCCAACCCTGCAACACCCCATCCTTCACGATCATTCGCTGTGCCACGGGCAGGCCTTCGCCGTCAAACGGACGGCTGCCAGCAACCCGCGCACGGTGGGGATTTTCAACAAGTGACATCCCGCTTGGCAAAACCTGCTCGCCCAGCGCGTCTTTCAGAAAGCTAGACCCACGCACAATCGCCGAACCGTTCACCGCCCCAACCAAATGCCCGATCAGGCTCGCGGCAATCCGCTCATCAAACAAAACGGGATACGCACCCGTCGGTGGTCGCGTCGCGCCAGCGCGTGCAACCGCGCGTTCCCCTGCCAATTGCCCGATACTCGCAGCATCTGGCAGATCTGCGAAATGGCTCCGTGCCTCGCCAGAATAATCCCGTTCCATCGTCAGGCCTTCGCCCGAAATGGCCACGCAAGATGTGGAATAGGAGCCGCGACGATACCCGCCGCGAAACCCGTTACTTCCCGCTAAAAACAACGATGTATCGCTGAAACCTGAACCAGCGCCTTGTGCCTTTGAAACACCTTCAACCGCCAAAGCAGCCGCTTCGGCCTCAATCGCCATGCGCTGCAAGTCTTCGGCTGCGGGCGCATCGCCACCATCAAACAGCTCCAGAGCGTCGACATCCCAATCCGTCGCCAATTGGCTCGGTTCAGCCAATCCACAGGTCGGGTCTTCTGGCGCTTCTTTGGCCATTGCAACGGCCCGTTCGGCCATCGTTGCGATGCTCACGGCGCAATCATCTGAAATCGAAACACAGGCTTGGCGTGCGCCCATCAAAACACGCAGTCCCAGATCAATCCCCTCTGATCGCTCAGCATGTTCCAGCGCACCTTCGCGCACTTCTATCGAAACGGATGTGCCTTTTGCGATCAACGTGTCGGCGGCATCCGCACCCGCACGTTTCGCCGCATCTAAAACCTGTTCTGCCAATTCTGCCAGCTTCGTCATGCTTTTATCCTTCTGATCCCGCCACCAATACGACAAACGGCAGGGCTACAAAACCCTGCCGCGCATGTTTTAACGAACTAAAAACGGTTACTTTACGCGCTGCCCATTCGCGAGGATCGCACCGCCCTTTTTCATCTCGATCTTGGACGTCAGGTGATCGGTTCCGTCACCCCCTGGCACAGTGAACATGCCAGACATCATCTTAACCATTTGCCCTTGTTGCTGTGGCACCAAACCCAGTGCAACCAACTTGTTCAACAGCCCAACGCCGCCTTTCAGATCAAGGTTCACTTCACCAACTGGCTCTGGCGGAAACTTGGAATTATCCAGCGTCGCAGCGCCCGTTCCATTGAAAGACGCCCCTGCGATTTTCAGCGTAATATCGTTGATTGTCACTTCTGAAATTTCGGCAGGCATACCACGTGCTTCGTCTATTTTCATCAGGTCGACCAGCCACTTAACCTTCGTTGTTAAATCAAGATTGAGGGTCGCTTTTTCCCGTGGCAGCGATCCTGTCGGATCAACCATGCCCCAAATTGTATCGGAGGCCTTAAGCCCGAAAAACCCAAGCTGAATCCGCGCATCTGCGGGTGTATCTGCTTGTGCCAACGGCATTTTCAGCGCCATCGTTGACTGATCCACGCCAATCTGAAACGGCGGCAACGGCAGGTCTTTCATCTTAACACTGTAATCAAAATCATTGCCTGTGCCCTGCATCGCCAGCTCGCCGCCTTGAATACTGAATGACCCCGCACCACTGCCCGTCGTGCCTTCTACAAAGACCCGCGCATCTGGGGAATCCATGTCGATCGTCGAACTGGTGCTCCCCATCGAATAGGTCATCAACATATTGCGCGTGCCGTTAAACATTTGCTCCATGTTCTCTTGTGAAACCAGATCAATATCAAACTCTGACGCAAGATTGTTGTACGCCGATACCATCGACATCTGCATATCTTTGTCATTCAGCGAATACGTCAAGTTTAGCCCTGCCGCCTTTGCAATCCCCTTGGAATTTCGAACATCCCCGCCTGTGTTTTGGTACTGTGCCACAACATCCGAAAACGCAAAATTCATCGTCAGGCTAGGCGCGGCTGTGGTGGCCAGCATGTTCAGGGCAGCTGCGGAAAAATCATGATTGCGCGCATCTTTTGTGCCCGAAATGATATGCGTCATCTCCCCAAGGGTCATAATCATGTCCATCGCTGGCTGCTCGCCTTTGGGATCAATCTTAAAACTCACTGATTTTGGGTAGGTCATGGAAACCTTATCGCCGCCAATTTCCTCTGCACGAATAAAGGCGATTTTATACTCCCCCTCATTTTGTGGCGTGGTCATCGTCACGTCTTTCCACTCAACCGTGCCACCAGAAACCGTTTTCGCCCCCAATGCAACGACCACACCCGAAGCTGCCATTTCGCTCACATATTCCTGCACCACCTCCTCTGCCAAGGCCTGTGCAAACACGGGCGATGCAAATGAACTGGCCAGCAAAACGACCAAAGAAAACTGATTTTTATAAAATGACATAACGCCTCCAATAGAAAGATAAGTAGCGTGAAAACCACGACACCCGCCAAGGTGCAATACCCGATAGCATTTCACAAAAAGAATCCCGTTGCAATTTAACGCATCTTCCTATTTCTGGCAGTGACGAATTTCACTAGGGGAAACATGAAAAATGGCATGGTCTGCAGATAAAACCGAAGTCAAAAGCTGGAACGAATGGGATCCTTTGCGCCACGTGATCGTGGGCCGCGCCGATGATTGCCACATCCCACCCGCAGAACCTGCGCTCGATGCCAAAGTCCCCGAAGATTCCGACATGCGCGGTCAATGGGGCCGTCGCCCGCAAGAAACCATCGACAAAGCAAATGAGCTGTTGGACAATTTCGCAGGCCTACTGGAAAAGCGCGGCATCCGCGTGGATCGCCCAACCCCCACAGATTTCGCACTTCCCGCGACAACACCCGATTTCCACACCGAAAGCCAGTTCGGCTGCATGCCACCCCGCGATGTGCTGCTTACGGTTGGCCATGAAATTCTAGAAGCAACGATGTCCTATCGTTGCCGCTGGTTTGAATATCTGTGTTACCGCCCGCTGATGCAGCAGTATTGGGAAGAAGACACCAACTTCCGCCACGAAGCCGCGCCAAAACCGCGCCTAACCGATGCGGATTATCACCCCGATTACCTGTCTGAAAAAATCGGCGACACGAAACGCCTTGAATGGGCCGCCAAGAAATTCTTCGTCACCACAGAAGAAGAACCGCTTTTCGATGCCGCAGATGTTTTGCGTTTTGGCAAAGACCTTGTCGTGCAGCACGGCTTTACGACAAACCTCAAAGGCATCGAATGGCTGCGTCGCCACTTCCCCGATCACCGCGTTCACACTGTGAATTTTCCGGGTGATCCGTACCCGATCCACATCGACGCGACCTTTACACCGCTGCGCCCGGGCCTGATCTTGAACAACCCACAGCGCCGCCTGCCCGAGGAACAACGTAAGATGTTCAACGACAACGGCTGGGAAATTGTTGATGCGGCACAACCCGCGCACAACGCCCCGCCGCCACTGTGTTATTCCTCAACATGGCTGTCGATGAACGTCCTCGCGCTCGATCCAAAAACCGTCTGCGTCGAAGCATCCGAAGTCTATCAACAAGACCAATTCGATAAACTCGGCCTCGAAGTCATCCCAGTAGAACTCCGCGACGCCTACGCCTTTGGCGGCGGCCTGCACTGCTGCACCGCCGATGTATACCGCGAAGGCGACTGCGAAGATTACTTCCCAAATATGTAATTTGTAGGGTGCGCATTCATTGCGCACCTTTTACCCATGGGTTTTAGGTAAGGCCTCGACTTAAAACTTACATATTGGCCAATGCAGTCTCTGCTGAAATGACAGCGTATTTCCAATACCGAATTGGGCTTGCTGCTGCGGGCGTACCCAAACCAAAGTAGGCGGCCCAATTGGCTTGATATGCAGCAACTGTGTCTCCAGCCCCCACCAATGCCGTTAGCATGGTCGTGAATTCGTCTGAGTTTCTGTTGTTCTTGTACCGCCCAGGCGCGGCCGTAGCGGCAGGCGCAACTCGGTCGAGATAGTTTCCCAGCGTATAATTTACACCGCCTGCGGCGCTATATGACATCAAAACGCAGTACCTTCGCGCACCCGCAGTGCTTAAATCGTACCACGGTATCACCGAAAAATGGTGTAGGGGGTTTTCCATTTGAAAATGCCACAAAGCGACTTGTGATTGTGTGTTCGATATCGACAGCGCTGCTGGAATATCGGCGGGCGCTGCAATGAGCGTTCCTGCGCCCAAGTCCGTCTGCGCACTACCGTACATTCGCGCTGAAAGCGCTCCGTAACACTGCGCGCAGTCGCTTATACCCCTCAGTGCACCATCGTTTTCAATCACTTGGATAACATCAATACCACTTGCCATATCAAAACCTCAATAAATTCTATTAATGATAAAAGTTTGACACGAAAATCGATATTTTTCAAGTTAAAGTAGAGTAATTCTACCAACCAAACTTTGTTGATGCCCACCGGCTACCGCAAAAGTATTCGTCAGAAATGGCGTAAAGAAATCCATGCCATCCTTGCTGATCACACCCGCGTTTCAGCCTTGTAATCCCAACAATCTACCGTGCTGGCCCGCTGCGGCTGTCGTTATTTTCGACCATCGCACAATTTGGAACAGCCGAAGACCTCACGCTTGGTGACCTAAAAATCGAGCTGTTTTTCCCTGCCGATGCTGAAACTGTAGAGGCCCTAAAAGCCCTATAATTTCCAAAATCCTTCCCTGAAACCTCAGGTTGTGATATTCAGCCCCCATTGAATACAAATTTTTTCGAACTCATTTCAGGGGGCAACCTAATGGCAATCCGTTTTTCAGACCGCAAAACCCAGCGATTCTATTTTCATGATGCTGACCAAAACAAAGACCGATCTTACGTTCTTATTTACGGCGACGAGGTGGACACCTCGAGCGGCTCTAACCACATGGGCGCGGGTCACACACCCGTCACCTATCGGGGCCGAAAAGGTGCGCTAAAGAACTATAAAATCGACGGTACCCAACAAGCGGCCCTCAGCAAAACCCGCGCCCTAGAAACCTATTTCCTCGATGTAGGCCAAGGCGACGCCGCATTTGTTGTCACCCCCAACAACACCAAAATCCTGATCGACGGCGGCCTGTCTCGCTCTACCGCTGAATTTCTGATCTGGAAATACCGCCTCGACGAAGACAACACGCTCACCATCAACCACCTATTTTTGTCCCACGCCGATGCGGATCACGTGGCCGGGCTGATCCCGATCTTAAACCACCCCAAAATCACCGTTGAACACGTTTGGCACAACGGCATCGGCCTGTACGATAGCGGCCATAACGAGGCGCTGGGCACAGTCACAAACGGCCACCTGATCACTACGCACGACACCGTTGCCAATCTAGCGGGCGAGGACCTAACCCACACTTTCACCAAATGGATAGACGCCATCACGACGCAAGGCGCCAGCTATCACGCGCTCGATCAATCGATGGGTGATGTCGATGTCGGCGATCCAGCGATCCGCATGGAAATCATCGGCCCATTGAAAGAACCGAACGGCAGTTTCAAATGGCTCAAGGGAAAATCCCACACCATCAACGGCCACTCCTTGATGCTGCGCCTGCACCACGGCCATGCGCGGTTCCTGTTTTCAGGCGACAGCAATGTCGAAGGCGGCGAACACCATTTGGAACATCCAGGTGCCGCGTTAAAACTCGACTCTCACGTCTTCAAAACACCCCACCACGGCAGCCACGAATACCACTTTCCGTTCCTGCAGGCCGTGCGCCCGCTCATTTCCGTCGTATCCTCGGGCGATAGCCCCGATCACGGCCACCCGCGCGCCAGCTTCCTCGGGGCAATCGGTGCAGCGGGCCGCATCGCAGGCGATCACCTGCTATTTTCCACAGAAATCGCTGCAACCTTTTCGGAAACGGGCGATGCACCCGTCGATGAACCAGCCCCAGATGCCGACGCTGATCCCGATCTGATGTACTCGTCCTCGGCGCTCAATTCGCAAGCACACGCGCGGTTCAAAAAGAAACTTTCAGGCATCATCAACGTGCGCTCAGACAGCAAATCGCTTTATGCCGCGCGGCGTGTCACGGCCAGCTACCAGTGGGAATCCTACGACCCGATCGACGTCACCAAAGTAACCTAAACAGGCACACTCCGCCCGATCACCCAACCGTCTTGGCGCAACCAACGCCGCAGGGGGCTGAACACCACGACGAACGCGATCCAGAAGCTCAGCAAACACCAAACGGCGGGCTGTTCGTGGATATTATCCGTCAGCAGCGCCGCCAAAACAGGGCCGACCAAATACTGCACAGCGGTAATTTTCCACGCGCCGTAAACCAACGGCGCGATGAAAACCATGATCGAATAGGGCACCAGCGCATTCGGGAACCAGCGCACAATCGGGTTCCAGTGATCCGCAAACCCATTGCCCCACCCGTTGAACGGAAACTGCCACGCCAAATGCCAATTGCCCGAAAACGTGCAAAAATCTAGCCCACACATCGCGCGATGCCCCGCGCAAACCTCGCCCCCCGTCACAGGGCGCAATTGCAAAAACATCAAAATCGCCGCCACCGCGCAGGCACCATAAACCCAGCCCTGCACCCGTTGGCGCACATCATCCGACACGAAATGCAGCGCCAACGCATTGAAAAAGAACGGGTGAAACATCAGATGCGCAAAACTCAACCGGCTGACCCACAGATTTTCGGACTGCCCGCATTGATCAATCGAGCCGTAGGACACAGCCTGCAAAACCTCCATCCCGCTAAAAAATCCCAGCGTCAGCCACAGCGCTTTTGGTTGCCCGCGAAACGCAGCAAACCCCGTGATCCCAATTCCAGCGACCGCAAAAACAGCGGACGCTTCAGCGCTCCAACACATGATAAATTCCTGAACTCAATTCGTACGCCAATCTTAATCCAGTGGAAAAATCACGTCCATCGGTTTTGGTTGGGCTGCGCAAAATCGGCAAGAACCTTGCACATCAAATGAAAACAAACCAAAGTTGCCTGAAAAACAGGAGACTTCAAAATGGGTATCACCAGCATTATCGTTCTACTAATTGTCGGCGCCGTCGCAGGTTGGCTGGCAGGCCAAATCGTCAAGGGCTTCGGCTTTGGCCTTGTGGGCAATATCGTGGTCGGCATCGTCGGCGCATTTGTCGCCTCGTTTATCCTGCCTAAAATCGGCCTTGCTATTGGCGGCGGGTTGATCGGCAACATCATCAACGCCACAATCGGCGCTGTGATCTTGCTGTTTCTGCTTCGTTTGGTGCGCAAAGGCACCTAACACATGGCCCCCATCGTCACCCCGATGACAGGAACCGTCGGCGCAGAAATCACCGGCGCAGATGTGCGCAACGACGCCCATTGGCCGATCATCCGCCAAGCCTTCGTCGATCATTCCGTTATCACCATCCGCGCCCAAGACATCACGCCAGACGATCACCTTGCGTTTGCACGGCGCTGGGGCGACATCAACGTGAACCGCTTTTTCAAGGCGCTCGACACCCATCCAAACGTCGCCGTTGTTTTGAAAGAAGCAGATCAAACAACCGCGATTGGCGAGATGTGGCACACCGATCATTCCTACGACACGGCCCCTGCCATGTGCTCGATTCTGCACGCGATTGAATTGCCGGCCTATGGCGGCGACACCTGCTTTTCCTCGCAATACGCAGCCTACAACGCGCTGTCAGACCCGATGAAAACTTTCCTTGGCGGGCTAAGCGCGTGGCACTCCTCCCGCCATGCCTTCGGTGCTGCGACGCTGGACCACGAACAGGCCAAGGGCGGACGGCTTAACAACCAAGAAAACGCCACCCAAGACGCGCTGCACCCCGTTGTCATCACCCACCCGCTGTCAGGGCGCAAAGCCCTTTACGTGAACCCAGATTTCACCACACACATCGAAGGATTGGCCAAAGCCGAATCCACCGCCCTGCTGTCGTTCCTGTACACCCACTGCCAAAACCCCGATTACCAATGCCGCGTCCGCTGGCAACAAGACGACATAACCATGTGGGACAACCGCGCCCTCTGGCATAAAGCAATCAACGACTACGCTGGCCACCGCCGCTACATGCACAGAGTAACGGTCGAGGGATCTGTGTTGAACCGATAACTGAGGTGGCTTGGAGACCGGATTGTTGGTTTTCCGCGATCCACTAAATGTCAGCTTTTGACGCTATGACATTCATGGTGTTTCTTAGTACCTCTTGGTATCAAGGTGAAAAAACGCACCTACTTTTGGTCGTGCTTAACAATTCAATCGAACTAAATGTAAGATGGTAATATGCAAAAGCTTCCAAATTTAACCGCTGCTGAAGCCATACCAGATGCCGCCATGGCTGAGGTCGAGCGAATTCTACAAACAGGCGATCTATTTAGATACAGCTCTGATCAGTCACCTGTCACACTGTTAGAAGCTGAATTTGCCCAAGCACTTGGAAGTAAGTTCGCGTTGGCAGTTTCATCTTGTTCGGCAGCGCTATTTCTTTCGCTAAAGGCGCTACAGCTTCCCCGCGATGCAAAAGTTTTGATTCCTGCATTTACTTTCGCAGCCGTCCCTTCTGCGGTGATACATGCAGATTGCATCCCAATTCTGTGTGAATGCGGTAGCGATTATCGGATCGATCTGGCTGACTTTGAAAAAAAGATTCCTGAGTGTTCTGCAGTCATCATCAGTCACATGCGCGGACATACTTCCAATATGGATGCGATCATGGAGTTATGTGACAATGCTGGCATTCCAGTAATCGAAGATGCCGCGCACAGTCTTGGCACGACTTGGACCGGGCGAAACATTGGTACAATTGGGAAGATCGGGTGCTTCAGCTTTCAGTCATATAAATTGCTAAACGCAGGCGAAGGCGGCATCATGATCACTGATGACGAAGATCTAATAGCTCAGGCCATTATCATGTCCGGAGCCTATGAGCATAACTGGCAAAAACATCCAGTTCTTCATTCGGCATTTGCAAAGTGGCAAAATCAGCTACCACTGTACAACTTGCGCCTAAATACGCTCTCTGCAGCCTTGATTCGACCGCAACTTGACGCCATGCCTGACCGTGTAAAGCTGGGGCGTCGGAACCATGACCATGTTGCTGCGCACCTTGCCAATTGCGCCTGGATTGCGGTGCCATCCGCATTGCAGCCTGAAAAAAGAGCGCCCGATTCAATTCAGTTTAATTTGCTCAATATGACCGACGCGCAGGTTGATGGCTTTGTCGAACAAGCCGCTACGTTGGGCTTGAAAGTACAAGTTTTTGGCCGCTCAACCGATAACGCTAGAGCATTTTGGAATTGGAATTTCTTACGCAGCAATCCTGACCAACCCAAAACGCGTGCGATGCTAAACCGCGCTTGTGACGTGCGCCTTCCAACCCGGCTTAGCCTTGATGAATGTGATGTGGTCGCAGAAACAATTCTTGATGCAATCGATACAACCATGAAAGCCTGATTGTTTCAAAAATTCCGCAACTTTGGGAAGCTTTTGTTTGCAGGGCATTCGGAAGCGGAGGTTGATCTACTTGTAGCGCATTCACTTTGTCCGCAAAGCCGCCACTCATTAAATCTACCGCCCAAACGTCGTAGACGCCCACCAGCTCTCGTAGAAATGTTCACTGCCCTCGGCCATCCGCTCAATTTTCACCGAGTTCAGCATAACCCGCGACCCAGCCGCAAACGGTACAGTCGCCATGCCTCTGTCATCGGTCTGAACTCGCGTTTGCACCACGCCGTCTGCCTTGGTGAACACGTTGATCGGGTAATTCGGCATCGCTTTGCCCCGCCACAACAATTGCACCTTCACAGATGTCGTCCCGTCGTAAGGCGACCCTTGCACGACCACTTCAAACGGCAAACCAACGGCGCGATCAATGCGGCCTTTAAACGGACCGACCTGCACCAACGCCTTTGCGTTGCGGGTGTATTTCTCGGAAATTCCGATCTCGGGCAATCCATCCGCGCGATGCTGATCCAGAACGAAATCCAACCCCTCGGCCTTTAGATAGGTCGCCAGCAGATCGGGCCGCGCCTTGGTAAATTTCAACGTATCGGGTTGTGAATGATACGCCAAAACCTGCAATCCCGCCGCTGGTTCCTTGTCTTGATACGCAGGTCGATCCCCCGCCCGCCCGTCATAGTTTTGCGTTTTTCCACCCGCCGTCACGGTGAACGATTTGAACCGCTGTTTCACAAACGGGTATTCCGAGCCGCCAAAATCTTGCCCGACGCGCAGCTCAACCGCAACTGGTTGCCCGCTCTCAAGCGTATAGTCTTTGGCTTCCATCCAGAACTCATGCGCCACCAATGGACCTGCCATTAGAAATGCCATAGACAGTGCAAAACCACCCAACTTAACCATAACAGACCCCTTCCAAATGATGCCTTACCACCGATATAGCGCGATCCGCGTCTTTGCCATCCTTTTCAGTATTTTGACGATGGCGGTCCCCGCGCAATCGCACGAAAACGCGCCTGCAATCATCGACATGAGCGTGGACGGCGCGAACCTTGTCATCACCATAGACGTAAACGTGGAATCGCTGATTTCTGGCACCGCAGACGAAGCATTCAGCGGCGAAACCGAAGAGGGCGCAGAGGAATACCTCCGCCTACGCGACCTGTCCGCTGCCGATCTGTCGACCGCCTATAAATCCTTCGCCAACACCTACCGCGACGGCCTCATGCTCTCGGTTGACGGCGCAGCTGTCCCGCTCAGCGCCGACACACCAGAAATTCCAGAAACAGGTGATGTCGCAGTCGCCCGCATTTCCACGCTCAGCTTCACCGCAACGCTGCCCGCCACAACGGGCGAACTAAGATGGACCTATCCAGCCGAATACGGCGACAGCATCCTGCGTTTGTTCGTCCCAAACAGTGAAGAATTCCCGGAACCAACACTCGCAGATTTCGTCCCACGCGACACATCCGCCAGCGTCGACCTCGCCAATATCGCGCCGCAATCCCTTGGCACGGTGATCTTGGATTACATCGTCGCAGGGTTCGACCACATCATCCCCAAAGGCCTCGACCACATCCTGTTTGTGATCGGCCTGTTCCTGCTCTCCGCCTACCTGCGCCCATTGCTGACACAAGTCACCATGTTCACGCTCGCCCACACGATCACCCTTGCGCTGGGCGCGCTCGGCTACGTCAAAATCTCGGGCAGCATCGTTGAACCCCTCATCGCGGCCTCGATCATTTTTGTCGCGGTCGAAAACCTGTTCACCGAAAAACTCTCCCCGTGGCGGCCCTTCCTCATCTTTGGGTTTGGCCTGCTGCACGGCCTCGGCTTTGCCTCCGTGCTCGGCGATTTCGGCCTGCCCGCCGCACAGTTCATCCCCGCCCTAATCGCCTTCAACGTGGGTGTAGAAATTGGCCAGCTGAGCGTCATCGCCGTCTGCTTCTTTGCGGTCGGCTACTGGTTCCGCGACAAGGATTGGTATCACCGCGTCATCGTGATCCCAGCCTCGCTCGCCATCGCGATTATCGCAACCTACTGGCTGTTAGAACGCACAGGTTTCATCGGGTAAATTCTGCTTAGTGATCCGAATACGGGTCCAGTGAATCGCGCAAACCATCGCCCAAAAAGTTGAACGCCAGCACGACAAAAATCACGGGCAGCATCGGGATCGCGGTCCACGGATAAATCTCGATCGACGCCAGGTTCTGCGCGTCGTTCAGCATCACACCCCAACTCACGGCAGGGGCCCGCAACCCCAGCCCAAGGAACGACAGCGCCGTTTCCCCAAGGATCATCGCAGGGATCGACAGCATCGCGCTGGCAATCAAATGGCTCGCAAAATTGGGCAACAAATGCTTGCGAATAACCCGCTCAGGCTTCGCACCCATCATTTCAGCGGCACGCACAAATTCTTCCTCGCGCAGCGCCAAAAACTTTGATCTCACGGCACGCGCCAGCCCTGGCCAATCCAACAGCCCAAGGATGATCGAGATGATAAAGAACACCGCCACAGGCCCCCAATGGCTCGGCACGGCGGCCGACAACGCCAACCACAACGGCAACTCAGGAATGGATCGCAACACCTCGATAATGCGGTTCACGGTCCAATCCGTACGCCCGCCGAAATACCCAGCAATCCCGCCGATGGTGATGCCCAGAATAAACGACACCGTAATCCCGATCAAACCAACCGTCAGCGACAACTGCGCGCCGTACAGTATGCGGCTAAAAATATCGCGCCCGAGCCGATCCGCGCCCCACAAAAATACGGTTGCCCCTTCGGGCGCACAGAACAAATGCGTGTCCGACTTGATAAAGCCCATCAATCGGTATTCGCGACCCTCACAAAAGAACTCCAACTTGGCGGGGTTCGCCGTGTCCTTCACGTAATTCCACTGAAAATTCACCAAATCAGGTTTGGCCGTGATCGGATAAACATACGGCCCGATGAACGATCCTTCGTGCCACAGGTTCAGGCTTTGTGGCTGCGCATACAGATGATCTGCGTTGCGTTCATTCGGCGTATACGGCGTAATAAATCCCGCAAATGGCAGGCTAAGATAGGCCAGCAACAGGAACACACCCGACCAAAGCCCCAGCTTATGGCGTTTGAATTTCCGCCAAATCAGCAGCCAGTTTGGGGCATCCAAATCAGGGCGATCCAGCGCCTTGATATCCTCATTCGGATCATAGGGGTCTTGGTCCACATAATGCTGGTTTGAAAGATCGCTCATTTGCGCCCCCCCCATCCGAATTCGCGGATCAAGCAGCATCAACAGCACATCCGAAACCATCGTCCCAATCAACGTCAGCCCCGCCACAAACAACAGGATAAACCCAGCCAAAAACTGGTCCTGCGATTTCAACGCGGTCAACAACGCAGGCCCAATCGTTTGCAAACCAAGCACAACCGAAACCAGAACCGACCCCGAAATCAACGCAGGCAACAGGTTGCCGATATCCGCCACAAACGGGTTCAACGCCATGCGGAACGGATATTTAAACGTCCGTTTTATCGGCCCAACACCTTTGGCCCGCGCCGTATCGACATAGGGTTTTGACAATTCGTCCAGCATGTTGGCACGCAAGAAGCCGAAATCAATTCAATCCTGAAAAACGCTGGCATTGAAAACATCGACACCAACTTTAACGCCTTCATCGTGAAATCTGGCGGCGATACAATGCTGGTGGATGCAGGCCCGCGCGATCTGTTCGGCGAAACCTGCGGATTCCTCGGTGACGCGTTAGCCGAAGCAGGCATCGCAAACGACGACATCACGCACCTGTATTTCACTCACCTTCACCCCGATCACATCGCGGGCGCCTTAACAAAAGACGGCCAAGCGGTTTTTGAAAAGGCCCAGATGATCGTATCCGAAGCCGATCACAAATTCTGGTCATCCGAGGTTTTCACCGACGAAACCTTGATCCAATGGCAGGGCCTCGCGAAAGCCAGCATCGCCGCTTACGCGGGCCGCACCGAGCAAATCAAAGACGGTGACACGCTGATCAAAGGCATCACCGCACTGAACTTGCCAGGCCACACACCGGGCCACATGGGGTTCCGCGCCGACGATGGGTCAGACAGCTTTGTGCACGTCGGCGATATCGCCCACGCCCAAACTTTGCAGTTCACCAACCCCGAAATCGGCATCGCTTTTGATATCGACATGGACACGGCCCGCGCCACACGCAAACGCACGCTCGACATGATCGCTACCGATGGTATGAAAATGTCAGGCGGCCACATGCTGCAACCAAACATCGGCACTTTGAAACGTGCTGGCAGTGGCTACACTTTCGTAAAAGGTTAAAACCATGAAAAATAAATCCGTCATCATCACAGGCGCCAGCCGTGGCATAGGCGAGGCCGCCGCACGTAAATTCGCGCAACTCGGTGCCAAAGTCCTGTTATGCGCGCGCTCCTCAGCTGCAATCGAAACAATCGCCGCCGAAATAAACGCCGCGGGGGGAACCGCACGCGCGCTGGCAACAGATGTGGCAGATTACGACCAAGTCCAAGCCGCCATCGAGTTCGCAAAATCCGAATTTGGCAGCGTCGATATCCTGATCAACAACGCAGGCATGCTCGAACCTGTTGAACGCTTAGAACACGCCACCGTTGATGCGTGGGACACCATCATCGACGTAAACGTCAAAGGCGTTTTCTACGGCATCCGCGCCGCCCTCCCGATCATGAAAACCGCAGGCGGTGGCACGATCATCACCATCGGATCGGGTGCCGCTACCTCCGCGCTTGAAGGATGGTCGCATTACAACACATCCAAAGCCGCCGTTCACCACCTCAGTGCGTGTTTGCACGGCGAAGAAGGCGAAAACGGCATCCGCGCTTTGGTTCTGTCACCTGGAACAGTTGCAACGCAAATGCAGCGTATCATCAAGAAATCTGGCGTGAACCCCGTCAGTAATCTGGAGTGGGAGGACCACCGACACCCCTCCGTAATCGCCGACACCCTCGTTTGGATGTGCACGCCTGACGCGGACGATTTCCTTGGCGATGTTGTGCGCCAAAGCGACCCAGAAATCCTTGCACGTTTGGGCCAAAAATGATCGACGTCAGCAATGCCAACGGCCAATGGCGCGTCACGCTAAACCGCCCCGACAAAGCCAACGCGTTGTCTCCCGAAATGCTGCGCGCCGTTGCCGATGCCGCCGCCGCTGCCCACGCTGATCGCGAACTGCGCAGCTTTGTCATCACGGGCGCAGGGGATCGTGTGTTTTGCGCAGGCGCAGATGTTTCTGGCGGCGAAGACATGTTTGAATTCACCCGCGATCAAGTCTGGATAGATGCCTCTCAAAACATTGCCGATCTGCCCTGCCTAACAATCGCCGCCCTAAACGGAACGCTTGCAGGGGGCGGCTTTGCCCTCGCGCTCGCCTGCGATATGCGCATCGCCACACCACAGGCAAAATTCTTTTACCCCGTCCTAAAACGCGGCTTCCTTCCACAACCCAATGACGTGAAACGCATGGCGGCCCTGTGTGGCACGGCGCAGGCAAAAATGATCCTGATGGCAGGTCAAAAACTGGTCGCGGATGACGCCCTTCGCATCGGCCTGATCGACCGCATCGTGGAATTAGCAAATTTCAATGACACCCTCGCCAGCATGACAACAGACGCAGCAGCGGCAAAACCCCAAAGCATCGCCGCGATCAAACGGCTGTTTGATGATCTGTCCGAGGAAGCGCTGAATGAGTGTTACGAGGCCGCCTATTTCGACGACCCAGCAGCGATCGCGAAAATCACACGGCGTTAAGCGGCAGCGCGGTGGTTTCCTTCACCTGCTCCATCACGAAACTGGCCGACATATCAGACACCTTCACCTTGGCGATGAAGCGTTTGTAAAACGCATCGTAATCCGCCATGTCCGCCACCTGAATGTGCAGCAAATAATCCAGATCGCCCGTCATCCGATAGGCCCCCGTGATTTGCGGCATCATCCGCACCGCACTGGCGAATTGATCCATCCAATCCGCATCGTGGCTGTCCGTGCGCACCTGCACAAAAACCGACAGCTTTAACCCCAGTTTCATCGGATCGAGCAAAACCACGCGGCCCTTGATCCAGCCCTCTTCCTCCATCAACTTTATCCGCCGCCAACAGGCATTACGCGACAAGTTCACCTGCTCGCTTAACGCATCAAGCGGTTGGTCAGCGTCTTTTTGCAAGATTTCAAGAATGCGGATATTTATGGGATCAAGTTTCATATCCAATCGAATAGCGCAGGACACCATCCCAAAACAAGCCCCGTTCGTTCATCCTCGTCCGTGGGGCGCATCCCAATCAATCACCGGCCCAGCAGGCACGATCCCCAGCGGATTGCGCAGCTCGGACGGCGAAAAATATCCCTGTTTGTAAATATCGAAATTCACAGTCTGCGCCACGCCGCGCATCTGGTAAATTTCCCGCGCATAGCCCCACAGATTTGGATAATCCATCAAACGATGCAGATTGCATTTGAACGCGTAATGATAGGCCACGTCAAACCGCGCCAAGGTCGGAAACATCCGCAAATCAGCCTCGCTAAACCGATCCCCACACAGATATCGCGACCCAGCCAAATGCGCCTCGACCTTGTTCATCGTCGCAAACACATCCGCCACGCCCTTATCGTATGCCTCTTGTGTCCGCGCAAACCCCGCGCGGTACACACCGTTGTTAAACGTCGAATAAATCAGCTCATTCCATTCATCTATCTGCGGGGCCAAATCATCAGGATACAAATCCCCGCCAAACGCAGCGTTCAACATCCGCACGATATCCGCGCTTTCATTGTTCACGATCACGCCCGTTTGCTTATCCCACAAAACGGGCACTGTGATGCGCCCCGTGTACGCGGGTCGATGCCGCCCATAGACCTCGTGCACCGCCATCACACCCAACAGCGGATCGTCAAACGCGCCATCCGCATCAAACACCCAGCCCTGCGCTGTGCGCCGCGGCTTGGCGTAACTCACCGAAATCGCGTCTTCCAGCCCCAACAGCGCCCGCGTTAACAGCGCGCGGTGCGCCCACGGGCAATTCCACGCCACAAACAAATGATATCGCCCTGCCTCAGCGGCAAAACCGCTCTGCCCGATCCAATTTCGAATACTTGACGCCTTGCGCTTAAATTCGCCGCTCGTTTCGCTGTCTGGGGCAGGGTCTTCTTCGAAATACTGCCCATCAATCATCACACCCATAGTCTTTTGCACCACTTTCTGTTTAGAAGATCACAATGCGCAAATGGGGCGCGCGTCAAGTCTGGTGGGACCGATGAATTTTGACAATCCGATGATACAAACTGCACTAGAATACTGGATCTTGGGCCGTGACCTCGCACTTGGCTGGTTAACCAGCCCTGCCGCATGGTCGCAATTCGGCCTGCTGATCCTTGCGTATTTCACCGCAAAATACGTGGCCAAACGGCTTGATCCGGTGTTTTTGCGGCTGTTAACACCGCCCGCAGAACAAGAAAACCTCATCGCTACATCGCGCCGTTTCGTGCTGATTTTCTTGCCCCTCCTGCTGCCGTTGCTCGCCTATGCTTTCACGGGTATCGGCGAACAGATCACCCGATCCGTGTTCGGGTCTGGCGCAGTGATCGCATTTGGCAAACGCCTGTTTATCCTGATGGCAGCACGCATCTTTGTTGATAAAATCATCTACGATCCGTTCCTTAAACTGCTCGGCAAATACGTCCTCCTCCCCTTCGCCCTGCTTTACGCGCTCGGCATTCTCGATCCTGTCGTTCTGTACCTGTCCGAGTTCGTGATCGGCGTCGGAAACATCAAATTCTCGATCATGGCGATCATTCGCGGCGTCGTGTTTGGCTCCGTTCTGTTCTGGCTGGGCAGTTGGTCAAACACCCAATCCGCCAGCTACATCAAAACCCAAGAAGAGATGCGCCCCGCCACCCGTGAACTCGCCGCCAAAGCGGTTGAATTGGTCATTTTTGGCGCAGCATTTTTACTGCTGATGAACATCATGGGCATCAACCTATCGTCCCTCGCAATCCTTGGTGGTGCAGTGGGCGTTGGCCTAGGTTTTGGCCTGCAAAAGATTGCCTCAAATTTCATCTCGGGCATCATTTTGTTACTCGAAGGCCAAGCCACCGTCGGCGATTATGTTGCCCTTGATGGCGGCGAAGCAGGCACGATCATCAAGATGACCGCCCGCGCCACAATCCTAGAAACCTATGACGGGCGTTGGATCGTGGTCCCGAACGAAGATTTCATCATCACGCGCGTCGTAAACTATTCCGACAGCGGCTCCGCCAATCGGTATGAGGCAGATTTTTCAGTATCTTACGATACGGACATCAACCTCATTCCTGACATCGTGGAAAAGGCTGTCGCCAAACACAAAGACGTGCTCGATACCCCTTTCCTACCCGATTGTGAATTGCGCGGCTTTGGCGACAATGGCATCGACTTTGCCGTGGAATTCTGGGTCGAAGGCATCGACGATGGCCCCAATAAATACACCTCTGATGTGTTGTTCCTGATC